>JAEWFA010000023.1 GCA_023389055.1 Pseudomonadota bacterium
AACCCCGCGAAGCGGGGCTGCGCATCGGCGCGCCCGCGGCCGTGGGCCCGCGCCTTTGCCGCGCGTCAGTCTGCCGGCAGCCCGACTTTCCGATAGCGCCCGTTCGCGTACAACAGCGGCGGCCGCGCGAGCACGTCGACGCGCTGGACCTCGCCGACGAACAGCAGGTGATCGCCCCCGGGTTGCGCCGAGTGCATCCGGCATTCGATGTGCGCCGAGCAGCCCTCGAGCAGCGGGACTCCTTCGATGCCGGGGCGGGTCGACACGCCGTGGAACTTGTCGTGCGACTTCGTCGCGAAGCGCCGCGACAGCCACGCCTGGTCCTCGGCCAGGACGTTGACCGCGAAATGGGTCGCCGCCTCGAAGGCGCGCAGGCTGGCGCTGTGCGAGCCGAGCGCCCACAGCACGAGCGGCGGGTCGAGCGACAGCGAGGTGTACGAGTTGACGGTCAGTCCCGCGAAGCTTCCGTCGGGCGAGCGCGTGGTGACCACGGTGACCCCGGTCGGGAAGCAGCCGAAGGCTCGGCGCAGCATCAGCGAGTCGGGAGGGGAATGCGGGGGCATCGGCTTCGGGTTTCAGCCGATACTACATGGCGGCGTGCACGGCGTCGGCGGTCTGCGTCCGGACGCTGCGGCCGCCCGCCCCTACACTACGGGTTCGCAGGCATTTCCGCGGGGACTCGCATGACCGACTTGTCCGACCAGAAGCAGCTGGCCGACTACCGGCTGAAGAACAAGGTGCGCTTCGTCACCGCCGCGTCCCTGTTCGACGGCCACGACGCGTCGATCAACATCATGCGCCGCATCCTGCAGGGCCTGGGCGCGGAGGTGATCCATCTCGGGCATAACCGCTCGGTGCACGAGATCGTCGACTGTGCATTGCAGGAGGACGCGCACGCGATCGCGATCTCGTCGTACCAGGGCGGACACATCGAGTACTTTCGCTACATGCTCGACCTGCTGCGCGAGGCGGGCGCCGGCCACGTGAAGGTGTTCGGCGGCGGCGGCGGGGTGATCGTTCCTTCCGAGATCGACGAGCTGCAGGCCTACGGTGTCGCGCGCATCTACAGCCCCGAGGACGGCCAGCGCATGGGCCTGCAGGGGATGATCCGCGACATGCTCGCGCGCTGCGACGAGGATCTGACGAAATTTGCGCCGCGCACGGCCGACGAGATCGTCGGTTCGAGGCGCAAGCTCGCGCAGGCGATCACCGCGCTCGAGCTCGGCCATGCCGAAGGGCGTGACGAGGCGCAATTCGCCGCGTGGCGCAACGAGCTGCACCGGCGTGCGGACACGATCGCCACGCCGGTGCTCGGCATCACCGGGACGGGCGGCGCGGGCAAGAGCTCGCTCACCGACGAGCTCGTGCGCCGCTTCCGGCTCGACCAGGACGACCGCCTGCGCCTGGCGATCCTCTCGGTGGATCCCACCCGGCGCAAGAGCGGCGGAGCGCTGCTCGGAGACCGCATCCGGATGAACGCCATCGACCATCCGAACGTCTACATGCGTTCGCTCGCCACGCGCGATGCGGGCAGCGAGATCAGCCCGGCGCTGCCGGACGCGATCGCCGCGTGCAAGGTGGCCGGATTCGACCTGATCGTCGTCGAGACCTCGGGAATCGGACAAGGCGACGCGGCGATCGTTCCGCTGGTCGACGCATCGCTTTACGTGATGACGCCCGAGTTCGGCGCTGCGAGCCAGCTCGAGAAGATCGACATGCTCGATTTCGCCGATTTCGTCGCGATCAACAAGTTCGACCGCAAGGGCGCGATGGACGCGTTGCGCGACGTGTCGAAGCAGTACCAGCGCAACCGCGAGGCCTTCGACCGCAGCCCCGACGAGATGCCGGTCTTCGGCACGCAGGCCTCGCGCTTCAACGACGACGGCGTCACGGCGCTGTACCAGGCGATGCTGCCTCGCCTGATCGAGCTCGGGCTCGACGTTTCGCTCGACGACGAGGGCAAGCCGAAGGGAAGGCTGCCGCGCGAGAAAGTGCGCCATTCGACGAGCCGCGTCGTCATCGTGCCACCCGCGCGGGTGCGCTACCTGGCGGAGATCGCCGAAACCGTGCGCGGCTACAAGCGGCGTGCGCGCGAGCAGGCGCGACGCGCGCGCGACGTGCAGCAGTTGCGCGCGTCGGCGCGGATGCTCGAGGAAGACGACGCCACGCGCAGCGGGGCGCGCGACACGGTGGCCGCGCTGGCCGACCGGCGCGAACAGGAACTCGACGCCGCTTCGCGCAAGCTGCTCGCGATGTGGCCGCAGATGCAGAAGGCCTATTCCGGCGACGAGTACGTCGTGAAGATCCGCGATCGCGAGATCCGCACGAAGCTCACCTGGACGTCGTTGTCGGGCACCAGGATCCGCAAGGTGGTCCTGCCGGCGTGGGAAGACCACGGCGAACTGCTGAAGTGGCTGCTGCTGGAGAACGTGCCCGGCTCGTTCCCGTACACGGCGGGCGTCTTCGCGTTCAAGCGCGAGAACGAGGACCCGACCCGGATGTTCGCCGGCGAGGGCGACCCGTTCCGCACGAACCGGCGCTTCAAGCTGCTTTCCCAGGGAATGCCGGCCAAGCGCCTGTCGACCGCCTTCGATTCGGTGACGCTGTACGGGAACAACCCCGATCCGCGGCCGGACATCTACGGCAAGGTCGGCAACTCGGGCGTGAGCATCGCGACGCTCGACGACATGAAGGTGCTGTATTCGGGCTTCGACCTGTGCGACGCGGCCACGAGCGTGAGCATGACGATCAACGGCCCGGCGCCGACGATCCTCGCGATGTTCCTGAACACGGCGATCGACCAGCAGCTCGACAAGTTTCGCGCCGACAACGCGCGCGAGCCTACCGACGACGAGCTCGCGAAGATCCGCGAATGGACGCTGTCCACCGTGCGCGGCACCGTGCAGGCCGACATCCTGAAGGAAGACCAGGGGCAGAACACCTGCATCTTCTCCACCGAGTTCAGCCTGAAGGTAATGGGCGACATCGCCGAGTGGTTCGTGCATCACGACGTGCGCAATTTCTACTCGGTGAGCATCTCGGGCTATCACATCGCCGAGGCGGGCGCGAACCCGATCAGCCAGCTCGCGTTCACGCTGTCCAACGGCTTCACCTTCGTCGAGGCGTACCTCGCGCGCGGCATGCACATCGACGATTTCGCGCCGAACCTGTCGTTCTTCTTCTCCAACGGAATGGACCCCGAATACAACGTGATGGGTCGCGTGGCCCGGCGCATCTGGTCGGTGGCGATGCGCGATCGCTACGGCGCGAACGAGCGCAGCCAGAAGCTGAAGTACCACTGCCAGACGAGCGGACGCAGCCTGCACGCGCAGGAGATCGCGTTCAACGACATCCGCACGACGCTGCAGGCGCTGATCGCCACCTACGACAACGCGAACAGCCTGCACACGAACGCCTACGACGAGGCGATCACGACGCCCACCGAGGAGAGCGTGCGCCGTGCGATGGCGATCCAGCTGATCATCAACCGCGAATGGGGGCTGGCGAAGAACGAGAACCCGATCCAGGGCGCGTTCGTCATCGACGAGCTCACCGAGCTGGTCGAGGAGGCGGTGCTCGCCGAGTTCGAGCGCATCTCCGAGCGCGGCGGCGTGCTCGGCGCAATGGAAACCGGCTACCAGCGCGGCCGCATCCAGGACGAGAGCCTGTACTACGAGTCGCTGAAGCACACCGGCGAGTACCCGATCATCGGCGTCAACACCTTCCGCAACCCGCACGGCGAGCCGGTGCCCGATCACATCGAGCTGGCGCGCTCCACCGAGGAAGAGAAGCGCAGCCAGCTCGATCGGCTGGCCGACTTCCATGAACGCCACGCGAACGAGGCGCCGGCGATGCTGCAGCGGCTGAAGGACACGGTGATCGCCGACGGCAACGTGTTCGAGGTGCTGATCGACGCCGTGCGGGTGTGCTCGCTGGGGCAGATCACGAACGCGCTGTTCGAGGTCGGCGGGCAGTACCGGCGCAGCATGTGAAGACGAGCGGCCTCGCCGGCGGCGTTTCGGTGAGCCTCAGCGCCAGATTTCCTCGGAGCGCAGCGAAAGCTGCGGTAATGCGGAGACGTCGATGACGAACGGGGCCTGCAGTTCGCGTACCGAGGCATAGCGCCCTTCGCCGGGCAGCGGATCGCGAAACGAATGCAATCGCTTCCTTTCGACCTCGACGACCCAGTATTCCGGCACGCCGTGCGAGGCGTAGACGCGTGCCTTGGTGACGCGGTCGTAACGCAGCGAGGTGTCCGACACCTCGACGGCAAGCAGGACGTCGCCCGCGCCCGGATGTCCGCTGGCATAGTCGTCGGCGCGCGGCTTCAGTAGCAGGAAATCGGGCTGCGGCATCGACCATGGCGGCAGCCGCATCGGGTTCGTGACCGAGACGATCGCGTCGTCGCCCGCGCGGCGGACGAGCAGGCGGGTCAGGCGCATGCTGACCGACGCATGGCGGGGTCCGATCGGGGGCATGTCGATCAGGTCTCCTTCGATCAGCTCGACGCGGCTGTCCTCTGCGAGGACGCCGGCCGCCACGAGCCGCTCGAAGTCGTCGATCGACAACCTGTGACGAGTGGGTTCGACGATGGCGTTCACCGGAGGGGCCTCCGTGCACCGGCGCACAAGCGGACCGGAGAAGGATGCTGCAGTGTAGCCGCGCGCACGATCGACCGGACGGCTTACGCCGGCTGGCTGCGCGCGTTCGCCCGGTCCCGCAGGCCGCGCCCGGCAAGCGCCACGGTCGGGCGAGCTACACGCCGGCGTGAGCTTCACGCGCGCGTGAGCTTCATGCCGGCGCCGCCGCTCCGGGTTTCGCCGCTTCGCCGCTCTGCGCAGCCGACAGCGGACCGAGCGCGACGAAGCCACCGGCAGCGAGTTCGGCTGCGGAGGGCGTTTGCTCGCCAGTCGTTGCCAGGCCGCTGCGCGCCTCCATCGAGGCCAGGAAGCGCCAGACGAACAGCAGTGTCGTCGCGAGCAGTCCCGGGTAGCCGATGAACGCGAGCACCTGCGGCAGGTACGACTCGCCCGAGCGCACGCTCGGCAGGTTGAAGGCCAGCAGCCCGAGCGTGATGATCGCGCCGAAGATCCACATCGCCAGCAGCCAGGTTCCCGCTTCGAAGCCGCCGAGTTCGCGACCCCATCCCGTTGCTGCCCGAGCGGGGTTTGCTGCGCCGATCGGGGCGTGCCGCGCTGCAGGATCGCCGGCGCTCGCCTGCGCCGATGCCGGAGCGGCGGCCGGCGCCTCGTGCGCCGACGTCCGCGCCGCCAGCGTGTACAGGTCGTAGACGACGACGATCGCGCCGATGGCGAACACGAAGCCGAACACCGGCACGAGGATCTGGTACGGCATCATTGCCGTGTAGACGTCGCCGCCGAACCAGTCGAGCCCGAGCGTGCGATAGACGTGTACCTGCACCGTTCCGCCGAGTGCGAACGACAGCGACATGCCGAGCATGCCGGCGAACAGTAGCCAGAAGCCGAGCTTGCCCAGCCGCTGGTCGAAGCGCTCGATGCCGCGCACGAGCGGAATCGCATAGTAGGCGGCGGCCAGGCCGAGCATGCCGAAGGTGCCGAACAGAGCGAGGTGCGCGTGGCTCGGCGTGACCCAGGTGCCGTGCGACCACGCGTTGGTGAGCGCGAAGGTCATCGTGAAGCCGAGGATGCCGGCGCCGACCTGCTCGAGCACGACCGAACCGAGAATGAAGTAGAACGCCGGCGCGTTGGCCAGCGGCTTGCGGTTCAGGTGGGCATCGAGGTAGATGTGCCAGAAGCAGAAGACCAGCGGCAGTGGTTCGAGCGCGCTGAACAGCGAACCCCAGAACTGCCAGAAGTCGGGCGTGCCGATCCAGAAGTAGTGGTGCGCATTGCCGAGCAATCCGGAGAGCCAGACGAAGGTCACGCCCCAGAACACGGCATAGCCGACGGTCTTCACGTTCGCACCGAACATCAGCACGATGAGGAAACCGATCAGGCTGATGTGGATCACTTCCCAGACGCCTTCGACCCAGTAGTGCACGACGAACCAGCGCAGGTACTCCTGGCCGTCGATGCGCGCGACGAAGAAGAAACCGAAGATCCATACCACCGTGAGCGCGGTCACGCCGATGCCCAGCCCCCAATGGATCTCGTTCCATTGGCGCACCGGCGGGAAGGTGCGCAGCACGATCGACGCGAGCATCGCGAAGCCGATCAGGATCACGACGTCGGCGCCTCGACCGGCGTCGATGTATTCGAGTCCTTCCTGCAGCCACGGCTGTCCGGCCCACCAGCCGGCGATTCCGCGTTGCGACAGCCCGAGCGTGAACACGTTCCACGCCACCACCGCGGCGAGCGCCCAGAACAGCGTCTTGACGAGCCAGGGCGAGGCGAGTTCGCGCTTCGACAGCAGCGGCCCGACGAAGAGGATCGTTCCGATGAAGCCGCACAGGATCCACAGGATGCCCAGGTTCGTATGCTCGCTGCGTGCGACGTTGAAGTTCAGCGTGCCGGCGAGCAGCGACGGATCGACGCGCTGCGCGGCGATGATCAGTCCGAAGGCGACCTGCACGACGAACAGCGCGAGCATCAGCGCGAAGAAGCGATAGCTCAGGCGCTGCGTGGCGTATTCGATGCGCATCACTTGCTCCCCAGGCTGCGGATGTACGCGACGAGCGCATCGCGTTGTTCGGTGGTGGTGATCGCCTCGTAGCTGGGCATCACGCCGGATGGGTAGTCGCGCGCGACGTGCGCGTCGGGGTGCACGATCGAGTCGATGAGGTAGGCATCGTCGGCCTTCACCGAGGAGCCGTCGGCGAGCGCTCGCTGAGAGCCGTACAGCCCGGCCCAACCCGGCCCGACGACGCGCTCGGCGCCCTTCGAGTGGCAGGCGAGGCAGCCCAGCTCGGTGGCCAGTCGTGCGCCCTGCGCGGGCAGGTCGGCCCTCGCCGCCGAGGGTGCCGTCGCGCCCGCTTCAGCGGACGAGCCGGTTGCCGGCGCGCCGTGTACGGTCGCGGTCGCGGTCGCGCCCGCGCCGGCGCCGCGCGCGGCAGCGGCCGCCTCGCGCACGCCGGGCATCGGTACCGGCGGCCAGCCCTCGGTGTGCAGCTCCGAGGTATAGCGCAGGAATGCGACCAGTTGTCCGATCTCGTCGCGCGTGAACGGAAGCGTCGGCATGTGGGTGCTCCTGCCGCCGCGGCGCTCGATGCGCTCGCGCGCCGCCGGATAGCGCTCGAGGTAGTCGTCGAAGTCGGCGGTGCCCGCGGCTTCGGCAACGGCGGAATTGCGCAGCTGCAGCCGGATCGCGGCAGCGGTGGGCCACGCATTCGCCGAGGGCAGGAATGCGGCGAGCCAGGCCGGTCCGGTGCGCCGATACAGGTCGGTGAGGTCGGGGCCGAAATAGGCGCCGTTGCCGACTATCGTGTGGCAGCCCATGCAGTTGTACGCCTGGAAGACGCGCCGTCCGTCCACCGCCGAATGCCCGTCGAAGGACACCTGCTGCGGCAGCGCCTGCTCGCGCGAGCCGGTGAACGAGAAGACCGACAGCAGGGCGAAGAGGAGCACCATGAAGCCGAGCACCGCCAGCGCGTTGTGCCGCTTGCGCGGCTCGTCGTTGCACATCGCTTCAGCCCTCCTCGTGTTCGAAGAGTTCGCGCAGGCTGCCGAGGAAGGCGTGGAAGACGTAGACGGCGAGCACGAAGCCCAGCGCGAAGTAGATCTGCCACGCCCACTGCGACTCGGGCCAGAACTGGTAGTCGCGCCAGTAGGGCCACGACAGCAGGACGCTGACCACGCTGGCCAGCAGCGAAATCGACAGGTCCGTCCAGCGATGCGGCATGCAGGTCTCCTCGCCTCGAATCCGTTCCTGGTATAGATATATCCTATATATAGCTTAACGAACGCGAACGATCGCTCGGCATTCGCCCTGTTGTCGTCAGGGCTTTGTCAGCTGGTTGTCGTCCTGCGCCGGTCGGCTGTTCGAGGCGCCGACCTCCGCGGATCCCTGTTCCGGCACGTAGACCATCGAGCCATCGCGCAGCCGGTACGCGGTTCCCGCCTTGGCGCCTTCGCCCTCGCCGATCTGTCCCGACGAGCGGTATTCCTTCAGCTCGCGACCCTCGCGCACGAGCATTCCCATGTCGGGCTTGCCGGGGTTGCGGATCACGACCAGGTCCTGCTCGGCGAAGGGGTTGAGCGGATTCTCGATCACCGCGATCAGCAGAACGGCGATGACGACGAGGAAGACGTCGACGATGTTCACGACGCTCAGGATCGGGTCGTCGCCGTCGTCGTCGGACAGGATGTCGATGCGGATGCGTCGTTCACGCATGGCCGGCTCCGCGCGCGCCGAGCAGCGTGTCGAGTTCCTCGAGCAGCCAGCGACGCCGCACCGACTGCACGACGAAGGTGATCGCCGCCGACAGCAGCGCGACGATGACGGCGGCAAAGGCGACCACGAGGTTCTGCGCCATCGCCTGCGCGTCGCCGGAAGCGACGGCGACGAGTGCAGGCCCCATCGGGATCATCGTGGCCACCAGCCCGAGCATCGGAGCGGTGCGACTGACGATGCGCTGCATCTCGAGGCGGCGCAGCACGTGCAGTTCGAGCCGCTCGGGGCTCGCGTGGGGCTGCGCCTGCAGCCAGCGCGCGAGCGGCCGGCGACCGTGTCCTCGCAGCGCGCGCAGGGCAGTTTCCGCGAGCAGTGCGCCCAGGCAGTACAGCGCGTACGCGAACATCGCCGCGAGCAGGATCAGCACCGGCGTCAGGAAGAAGCGCGAGATCTCGTAGAGGAAGGATTCGATTGCGTTCATTGCGGAGGCGAAGGGTGAAGGGTGAAGGGGCGGTGGGCATCGGCAGGCGGCGGTCGCGCCACGCACCGCCCGCTTGTGCGGCGGCACCGGCGGCGACGATCAGCGCGAGCCATGCGGCGTACGTCCAGGCGATTGGCGTGTCGGCCGTTGGCTCGCGCGGCACCTCGCGCATTTCCTGGCCGCGCACGCGCTCGAGCGGCGCCTCGGACGCCGCGTCCACGGTCGGCGCAGGGTCCCGTGATTCGGCCGGCGCGGGCGTCGCAGCCTGCGCTGCAGCTTGTGGCGCCGACGCCTGCGCCGCCGGCCTGGCGTCGAGGCCGTAGCCCTGTGCAAGCTTCTCGACGTGCGCGACGAAGGTCTCGTTCGCCGTGTGCACGTCGTGCCGCTGTGCGATCTCGCGCCACGCCTGCACGAGTTCGCGCTCGGTCGCCTCGTCGGCCTGCCAGTAACCCTTGCGGATCGCCTCGAGCATGCGCTCGGCGATCTGCGCGAGCGCCGCCGGGTTGGCCTGCTCGAACCATTCACGGATGCCGAGCCGATAGCGGTCTTTCACGTACACCTCGTGGAAGGCCTGCCACTGGTCGTCGCGCACGACGTTGCGGTCCATCGCCTGCCAGCCCCAGAAGTTGTTGACCGCGTTGAGCAGTTGCAGCGTTCCCGCGTAGCCCTCGTCGCGCATCTGCGCGATCCAGTTAGGGTGCTGGTAGACCGAGCGCAACTCGGTGGCGAGGAAGGTCGATGCGCTCTGCAGCCGCGCGCGCTTGGCGTCGCGCAGGTTCGAGATGTACAACTGCGGGCTGCGGCCGTCGAGAAAGCGCACTGCGCTGGAGATGCCGCCCAGGTATTCGAAGGGGTGGTCGGTGTCGAGCAGTCCGCGCAGGTTCGACGAGCGCGAGAACACGGCTGCGTCGGTGCCGCTCAGGTGCTCGGCATAGGCGTCTACCGTCGCGCCGTCGCCGTCGCGCGGCTTGGTGCTCCAGCGCGATGGATCGGGACCGTAGCCCCACGACATGCGCGACAGATACAGGCGCTCGAGCTTGCCGTCGCCCTCCTCCCAGTGATCGGACGCCAGCGTCGCCTCCGGAACGCGCGTGCCGTAGTCGCCGCTCTCGTTGCCGAAGACGCGGGTGAGCGCCGAGTCGCGCGCCACCTGCGGATCGACGCCGCGCGCCAGCAGCGTCGCGGCCACGCGCTCGACGTTCGCGCGCACCGGGTTGTCTGTCTGCGGCTCGTCGAGCGACGCGGCGAGCACGACGGCGCGCGATAGCCACTCCATCACGTTCGGGAACTGGTCGCGGTACAGGCCGGTGATCGAGATGACGGTGTCGATGCGCGGGCGACCGAGCTCGGCGAGCGGGATCGGCTCGACGCCGACGATGCGCCCGCCCGCGTCCCACTGCGGGCGCATCCCCAATGCGTACAGCACCTGAGCCTCGAGGATGCCGAGGTGGCGCATCGTCTCGGTGCTCCACAATGTGAACGCGAGCTTGCGCGGCGCGCTTCCGTGGCTCGCGCGATGCGCCTCGATCAGTTCGTCGACGGCGCGCACGCCCGCCTCCCATGCGGTGCGCGTCGGAATCCGCGAAGGATCGAAGCCGTAGACGTTGCGTCCGGTAGGCAGCGCGTCCGGGTTGCGGATCGGGTCGCCGCCATAGGAGGGATCGACCCAGCGCGCCGACAGCGCGCGGACGATCGCCTCGATTTCGCTGCCGGCCTGCAGCGCCTTGCGGTAGTCGCGCCCGCGCGCCGCGAGCTCGCGCAGGTCGGCTTCTTCGATCGACTCGAGCGCCCGCGCGTCGTCGAAGACGAAATCGTCGACGAAACGGTACGGTGCGCTTTGCGCGAGGTTGCGCCAGTCGCCGCGGAACGCGTCGGCGGCGCCTTCGGGTGCGGTGCGCGCGTACAGCGCGTCGCCGAGCATCTGCATCACGTTGCTCACCCGATGCTCGCGCGGCGCGTCGCGGCCGAGCGTGTGCAGGCCCAGCGGCTGCATCGCACTGCCCAGTTCCTCGAGGTGGTCGCGCAGCGCGCGCGCGAAGCGATCGAAGTCGCCCGCGACAGCGCTTTCGTCGATCCCCAGGTCGGCGAGCAGCCCCGCCTGGCGCGCCGCTTCGGAGATGCGCTCGCGCAGCCGCTCGCGCACCGGACCATCGTCCACCGCGTCGTGCTCGCGCAGCAACGCGTCGAGCGCGGCCGTTTCGTCGGCAAGTCCCGCCGGCGCGAATGGCGGGGTCTGGTGACTGATGATCACGCCTCGCCCGCGGCGCTTGACGTGGATCGCCTCGGCGATGTTGTCGACGATGTACGGATAGACGACGGGAATGTTGCCGACGAGCAGGTTCGGATCGTCGTGCGCCCACAGCCCGCGCTCCTTGCCGGGCAGCCACTCCTGCGTGCCGTGCGTGCCGAAATGCACGATCGCATCGGCCGCGTGCCGTTCGCGCACCCACAGATAGGTCGCCAGGTAGAAGTGGTTCGGCGGCATCTTCGTGTCGTGGAAGAGCTTCTTCTCGTCGCCGCCTGCGGCGGTCTCGGCGCGCATCGGCTGCGGCAGCACGACGAGCGCGCCGAGGTCCAGGTGCGGGATGACGAAGCCGCGCACGCCGTCGCGTTCGGCGATCCATGCGCTGCGCCCGGGCGCTCCCCATGCCCCGTCGATGCGCGCGCGCACGTCTTGCGGCAGCTTCGCGTACCAGCGCTCGTAGTCGGCCAGCGGCAGGAAGGCCCAGTGCGGGGTCTGCGTCAGCGAATCGAGCGTGCCCGCCCGGTAGGCGGGACGCAGCATCGCCTTGCCGGCGTCGATCAGCGCCTGCTCGGTCGTCGCGTCGATCGCGTAGCCGAGCGCGCGCAGGCGTTCGACGAGATGCTCGATCGATTGCGGCACGTTCAGGTTGGAGGCGCCCTGGTTCGTCTCGCCGGGCGGGTGGTTCCAGAAGAAGAGCGCCAGGCGTTTGTCGGCGTTGGGTAGCGCGTGCAGCCGCGCGAGTCGCAACGCCTTCGCCACGAGCATCTCGAGTTGCTCGGGAATCGGCACGAGTTCGCCGCCCTCGTTCGCCGCGAGCACGACCGGATCCTGCAGCCCCGCGTACTCGGCGTTCGTCAGCGTGAACGGAAGCTCGAAACGGCTCACGCCCACCGGGTCGGCCAGGTAGTCGGCGCGGTTGCCGTTGCGGTAGCCGAGCACCGGAATCGCCGCGACGTCGAGCGAGCGGTGCCAGGCCTTGCGTGCGTCCGGATCGATTCCGAGGAAGGTGTTCACCAGCATCACGTCGACGATCGGCCGGCCGTCGAGCAGGACGAGCGGCTCGCCCTGCGCGGCGGGCTCGACGCGTTTCGGATCGGGAAAGCCGTCGTCGCTTGCGCGCTGCGCCGGCTGCGACGAGGGCCGAGCGGCGTCGCCGCGTGCGCGCGCGACGCGCGATGCGCGATAGAACGCGACCGGCAGCGCGCCCGCCGCCTCGATCGCGCGCATCGTCTCGTCGACGGGGCGCGTCTGCCCATCGGACAGGTAGCTCGACGAGATCTCGATGCCGATCACCCGACGGTTGCGCCAGTCGCGTCCGGAATGGCTTTGCCACCAGTCGAGGTACGCGGGCAGCGTCTGGATCACGCCCGCCGGATGGTCGGGGTGGTAGATGCCGGCCATGGGCAGCGCGATCGGAGGCGCCACCTGGGTCGCCGCGTCATCGGCCACCGAGCGGGCGCGCAGGTAGCGGAAGAGCCGTTCGCGGTTCTCGCGCATGCCGGCGACGTAGTACTCGAAGACGCGCTGCGCTTCCTCCGGCTCGATGCGCCACGCACGCATCCGCGTCGGCGGACTCATCACGTGGATGCCGACGCCGGGCAACGCCGCGTCGCGCAATCGCGCGCCGGCGATGCGTTCGACGAGCGCCTGGTCGTCTGCGCGCGGTGCGTCGATCACGACGAAGCTGGCTGCGTCGAGCGCGCGAGCGACGCCCGCTTCGCCTTCGACGTCGACCTGCGTCCAGGCGAGCGTGACGCCTTGCGTTCGCGCGGCATCCTCGAGCAGCCGGAACTTGCGCTCGAGCACCATCTTCGTCGACAGCAGCGCGACTTTCGTCGGCGCGTTCGCGGAGGGCGACGACGTCGCGTTCTTCGATGCGTCGGCACCGGCGGCAAGCGCAACGGCAGGCGACGAGGCGAGCAGTGCGACCGCGGTTGCGAAGTGCGCGAGGGTTCGGAGGATCTTCATGTGCCGCGTCCGTTCAGTTCGTAGGCGATCGGGATGCGCAGCTCCGCCCCGCTGCCGGGTGCGCTGCTCGCACGCAACTGCCCGGCCGCCAGTCGTACGAGCGCGAGCGCGGCTTCGTCGAGGGTGCGAAAGCCCGAGCTCGCCGCCACCTCGCAACCCAGCAGTTCGCCGTCGGCGGCGAACTGCGCGTGCACCGTGACGACGCCCTGTTGGCCCATGCGTCGCGCCTGGCGTGGATAGCTCTTGTGCGCGACGAGCAGCGCCTCGAGTTCGCTGCGCCAGCGCGGCGCTGCCGAAGAAGGGGCGCCAGGTCGCTCCGTGGCGGGCTTCGGCGCGTCGCCGGCGGCGACGGGCGACGCGCTTTCGGGGACCTGGGCAACGGCGCGGGCCGTCGCCGACAGCGGAGAGGCCGCCGACGCCTCGGGAGCGCCTGAAGCGGAGTCGGGCGATGCCGCGAGCGTCGTCGACGCGGCGTTCGCGGCTGTGCGAGACGTCTCGCCGAGCACGTTGCCGGCGTCCGCCGGCGGCGCCGGCCGCGTTGTCGTGACCGTGCGAGCGGACTTCGGCGGCTGGGCGAGCGGTCGGGCGCGGGCCGACCTGCTCGCCGTTGCAGTCGGCGCCGCTGCACTGCGCGCGGGCGTCCTCGCCGGCGCTGCCGAGGCGGCCGGCAATGCCGCGGGCGCGACGACCGGCGCAGCGGGAACGGCAGTTTCGACCAGTTCCGAAGCCGTTTCCACGGTTGGCGGTGCAGCGACGGCCTGCGCCGTCGCCTCGACCCACCGGATCGGCACCGGCCGCGGCGCGGGTTGCGCGTGCCGGGCGGGATCCGGGAGGGTCCACGCCACGACGGCGGCCAGCACCGAGAAGTGCGCGACTACCGACACAAGCCAGTCGCGCGCGCCGATCGGCCCCGGCGCGATGCGTCCGAGCGCGACTGCACTCACGGACGTCGTACCTCGACGCTCACCCGCTCGAAACCGAGCAACCGGACGCGGTCGGCGAGCTCGATGAACGCGGACAAGGCGAGCCGCCCGTCGGCGCGAACGACGATGCTCTCGTCGCGCGAATGCCCCGCGAGCGCCGCGGACAGGTCGTCCACCGGGGCGTCGCCCAGGTACAGGCGCCGCTCGTGCGTGTAGGTGAGCACGAGCGGCGCGTGCTCCGTCGGCTGCGCGCTGCGCGCCTGCGCGAGCTCCACCGGAATGCGCCCGCTGGCGACGAAGCTCGCCGTCATCAGCACGATGGCGAGCAGCACGAGCATCACGTCGACCAGCGGGACGACGTTTATCTCGTCGAATTCACGGTCGTCCATCGCGCTCATCTGCCTCGCGCTTCGTCGAAATCGACGAGGCGCTCGCGCACGCGACGGCGCAACGTGTTGTTCGCCACGACGCACGGGATCGCGACCGCGATGCCCGCGGCAGTGGCCTTCAGCGCCAGTGCGAGCCCGGCCATGATCGTCCGCGCGTCGAGCGCCTCGCCCGCGCCCAGTCCGTGGAAGGTCAGCATGATGCCGAGCACCGTCCCCAGGAGCCCGAGGTACGGGGCGTTCGAGGCAATCGTCGCGATCCAGTTCAGTCGCGCGGTGAGGTCCGACTCGAGCCGCACGCGGCTGTCGTAGGACGCCGCGTCGACGCGGCGCAGGTAGCGCCAGCGTTCGATGGCGACGGCCAGCGCGACGACGCTCGCCGCAACGAGCGTGCCGATCACGCCCCAGTCGAGCACTGCGCGGATCGAGTCCATTGCACGGCTCCTTCAGTACTGCAGCGACAGGCCGACGCGCCAGAGGCGGCCGGGGTCGGGAACGATCGACAGGTCCTCGCGGTCGTAGCGGCCGTCGTAGTTCGCGTCTCCGGTGCCGCGCGCGATCAGCCAGTGGCGCTTGTCGAAGACGTTCTCGATGCGGGCGAACAGCATCAGCCGCGTGCCGCCCGGTCCGGGCAGCTTCGTCTCGTAGCGCGCGCCCGCGTGCAGGAGCGCGAAGCCCGGCCAGCGCTCCTGGTTGATCTCGTCGGCCCACGATCGCGCTCTCGCGTCGAGCTCGCCGGTGAGCGTCCAGCCGGGCGCCGCGAACCAGTGCGCCCGCACGTCGAGCATCCGCGCCGGCGTGCGCGGGATGCGCTTTCCGGTGTTGTCGTGGGCAACCACCGTGTAGTTGCTGCGCCAGAACGCGCGATCCGAACGCTGCGCGGCGCTCGGCTGCGCGACGAAGGCGCCGTTCGCGTTGCCCAGCGAGAGGAAGAAGTTGTCGTAGCGCGTGAAACTCGCATCGAGCAGCGTCAACGCTGCCTCGAAGGCCCAGCCGGCATTGGGCGCGGTTCTCGCCTCGAGTTCGAGACCGCGACTGCGCGCGCCGCCTACGTTGCGAAACTGCGAGCCGCCGCCGATCGTCGTGTTGATCGCCGCGTACTGCCCGTTCGAGTCGAGGATGAAGTCGTCACGGTCGATCTGGAACACCGACACGCCGAAGCGCGTGTCCCAGCCGGCGATCGACCTGCGATGGCGCGCACCGATCTCCAGGCCGAGCGACTTCTCGGGCCGCAGGTCGGGATTGCTGTGCACCCATGCGTTGGTCGTCGTTTCGCCCCGGAACAGCTGCTCGGCGCTCGGCAGCCGGAAGCCGGTCGACGCCGCGGCGAACACCGAGCTCGATGCGCCCAGCGCGCGCGTGACGCCGGTGCGGTAGCTGTCGACCTCGAACGAGCGCCCGGCCGATACCGCGCGGTTGCCGTTGCCGAGCACCGGCGCCGCGTCGAAATCGACGTCGACGCGATCGCGGCGCGCGTTCATCGTCGCGACGGTTGCCTCTCCCAGCGCGAACTTCGCTTCGCCGTACAACGCCCGCATCCGCTCGCGCGTTTGGTCGTCGGCGAGTTGCGTCCCGGCCGCCGTCACTGCGCCGCGCGGCGTCGTGCGGAAGCTGTTCAGCGCCCGGTTGTCGTTGTCGAAGTCGTTGCGGCGCAGGTCGACGCCGCCCATCAGCGCGAGCGCGTCCAGGTTCACCCGGTATTCGGCCTTCGCGCCGCGCTGCGTCTGCCCGTAATCGTTCGACGTGCTGTAGTCGTTCACGCCGGTGGTCGGGCGACCTGCCGCGTCGAAGCGCATCGGCGCCGACCAGAAGGTCGTGTCGTCGCGGTATTCGTAGACGACCGCCATCAGCTGGCTGCGCTCGTCCAGGTCGCGCGACCAGCGCAGGTTCCATCGCGACAGGTCGACGTCGAAGTTGCGCGTGTAGCCGCGCCCTTCGCTGCTGCCGGTCGGATCGAGCGAGGCCGCCGTAGCACCGGTGACGCTGCCTTCGCGGTCGCGGAAGCGCTCCGATTTCTCGAAGCCGAGCGACAGCTCGCTGCTCGCGTCGAGCGCGTACTGCAGGTGCCCCGACCAGGTACGCGTGTGCGTGGACGACAGGTAGTAGTAGCCGTCCTGCTCGCGTTCGCTGTACTGCAGATGCCCGGAAACCGCGTCGCCGGCGAATCCGGCGCGCAGCAGGTGCCGGCGATAGCCGAAGGCACCGCGATCGGCGTCCAGGCGAAGTCCGCGCTGCCCGGCGCCGCGCTTCGTGGTGACGATCACGGCGCCGGCGAGCGCGTCGTCGCCGTACAGGTACGAGGCGGCGCCCTTGACGACCTCGATGCGCTCGATGTTGTCCAGGTCGATGTTGACCTTGCCGGTGCGCTCGAAAACCGGCACGCCGTCGACGACGATCGCCACGCCGGGCTTCTCGCCCATGAAGCGCTGGTTCTCGATGCCGCGCAGCTTGACCTTGATCGTCTCGCCGTCGCCCTGCAGGTCGGCGGTGACGCCGCTGACCGAGCGCAGGATCTCGACGAGGTTCTTCGCGTGCTGGCGCTCGACCTGCGTCTGGTCGAAGCGCGCGCGCGACGTCGGGTCGGTCTTGTCGGGATCGAAGCGATCCTCGATTGCCGAGTCGGTGATCGTGATGCGGCCCAGCGTGGCCGGTTCTTCTGTCGTCTGCGCCGACGCGGCCGGCGCAGCGAGCGCGAACAGCGCGGCGCACGCCGCCTTCCTTCGTGAATCGAACAGCACCCGCAGTGCTCCTGGAACTCATGCGAAGGCTTGCGCCTTCGCGTCCGCGTAACGGACGGCATCGGAATCGCCCGGTGCGGCGCCCGAAGGGTCGGGGCCGCGTTCAGGCGCAGGGGGAGTGCGCGAACGACGGGCGCTCGCGGCCGAAGGGGCCGCCGTGCGAACGACGCGCGCTGGGCGGGATCAGCCGCGCGCAGGAGGCGCGCGGGGCTGTGCGCTGGTGCGCGCTGGGACGGAGAAGGGATCGACGCCCGCGCGCTGGGGCAGTCGTATCGATGCCGCCGGCGCGGGCAGCGCGACGCGCGGCGTCGCAGGCACGACGGCTGCGTGCGCGCCCGACAGGCAGTACGGGCAGGTCTCGCGCGTTGCCGTGGCGCCTTCGCCGGGAGCGGCGTCGGCCGGCCCCGCGACGGCGACCAACCTCGTGCCGCCGGGCGAGCAGATCTCGGCCCATGGGGCCGACGGTTCGCCGAAGGCGCGCGCCAGTCCGGGGACGAGCGTGCCGTAGAGCATCGTCGCGAGGACGATCAGGCTCCACAGCCGCAGGTGACGCGTCGACAGGCGCATGCCGCGGATGCTAGGCGGCGTTGGTCGCTCGGCAATACGATCTGGATCAAGCGAATCGATCGATTTGCGGTTGACCGGAAAACGCCGCGCCGGCGATGATCGCGCGCGCGACGACGTACGATCGCGCGTCGACCTTGACGCGGAGGGCAGCAGTGGCGGAGGACGCGCAGGGGCAGCGCCTGCAGCGTGTCGTGCTTGTCGCGCACAGCCACGTGGTGGGCGGCATCGAACGGCACGTCGTCGAGCTGGCGCGCGCACTGCGCGATCGCGGCCATCGGGTGTCCTTCGCCGGTCCGCTCGACGGCTGGCTCGGCGAAAGGATGGTCGCCGACGGGCATCGCTGCCTGCATCTGGCGATGCACGGCATGTACGACCCGTGGTCGGCCTGGCGCCTCGCGCGCTTCTGCGTTCGCGAGCGCGCGTCGATCGTGCACGGCCAGGCACAGCGCGGTGCCCGCTATGCGGCCTGGGCGGCGCGCCGCGCGGGGGTCGCGTGCGTTGCCACGGCGCATTCGACGAATGCCTGGAAGTGGTTCGACGCTTCCGCGAACGTCATTGCCGTATCGCAGGCCGTGCGGGCTTCGCTGCTCGCCCGCGGGTCGCCTGCTGCGAACGTGCACGTCGTGCACTCCGGCGTGCGCGATCTCGGCGCTCGCCCGCCGGCGCCGGGCGGACGCGACGGCGCGCTCACGCTCGTCATGCTTTCGAGGCTCGAACGTGTGAAGGGGCACGACCTGGCACTCGAGGCGCTGCGCGAAGTCGTCGATCGGCTTCCGTGCCGGCTTCTCGTCTTCGGGCCGGCGGATTCCGAATGGGCGCGGCGACTGCGCGAACTCGCCGCTTCGCTGGGCGTGGACGACCGCGTCGAGTTCCGGGGCGCGACCGACGATCCCGGCGCGGCGCTGGCGCTCGCCGACATCGTGCTCGCCCCGTCGCGACGCGAGGCGCTGTCGCTCACGCTGATCGAGGCCGCTTCGGTCGCCCGCGCAGCGATCGCCGCCGACGTCGGCGGAATTCCCGAAGTCGTCGCCGACGGGCAAACCGGGCTGCTGTTCCCCGCAGAAAATTCGCACGCGCTCGCGCAGGCGATCCTTCGCCTGGGCGGAGACGAGGCGCTGCGGGCGCGCCTGGCGCGCGCGGCGCGCGAGCGCTTCCAGAAGTCGTTCACGCTCGACGCGATGCTCGACGGTACGCTGCGCGTCTACGCGAGCGCCTCGCGCGCGCAGAGGTTGCGATGAGCGGGATCTCGATCCTGATGTACCACCAGGTCGGGCGTTTCGCGCCGATGAAGACGCATCGGGCGGTCTATTGCGACGTCGGCCGCTTCCGGATGCAGATGCGCACGCTGCGCGCGCTTGGCGTTCCGGTGCTGTCGATGACCGAGGCGGCGGCCAGCCTCGCCGGGCACGCGCCGATGCCGCAGCGCGCCGTCGTGCTCAGCTTCGATGACGGGTGCGAGAACTTCTACGAGAATGCGCTGCCCGTGCTCGAGTCGTTCGGATATCCGGCGATCGTCCATGCGATCGCCGGGCTGGCGGGCGGCACCGCCGACTGGATGGCATCCGACGGTCACGCCACGCCCGCGTTGATGAGCTTCTCGCGCCTGCGCGAGATCGCGCGTCGCGGCGTGGAGATCGGAAGCCACGGCGCGAGCCACCTGCGCCTGGAAGGCATGCCGGCGGACCGCCTGCGCGCCGAAGTCTCGGGAAGCCGGGCACGACTCGAGGACGCGCTTGGGCGGGCGGTTGCGCACTTCTGCTACCCGTACGGCTCGCACGATCGCGCCGCGCTGCACGCGGTGGCCGAAGCGGGCTATGTCAGCGCCGTCACCTGCCAGCGCGCGGCGGCGACGCGCGACTTCGATCTTCTGGCGCTGCCGCGCAAGGCGATCTCCTACGGCGACGACGTGGTCGGCTTTCTGTGGAAGCTGTACGCGAAAGACGCGCCGAAGGGCGCTGCGGTGCGCCGCTGACTGCGACGGGCGCCTCCGAAGTGCCCGTGCCGTCCGCTCAGCGCCGCCGGCAGACCCTAGTGCTTGCCCTTGCCTTCGGCGATCCGGTCGGTGACCGCGAACAGCACGCCGGAGACGACGAAGGTCAGGTGGATGCCGACCTTCCACCCGAGCTGCTCGTTCGTGTACTGCTCGACGTTGATGAATCCCTTGAGCAATTCGACCGCCGAGATCGCGACGATCGCGCCCATCAACTTGATCTTCAGGTCCGCGAAGCCCACCTTGCCCATCCATGCGGGCCGGTCCTCATGCTCGCCGATCCCGATGCGCGAGACGAAGTTCTCGTAGCCGCTGAAAGCGATGATCAGCAGCAGGCTCGCGATCAGTGCGGTGTCGACCAGCGAGAGGATCGAGACGATCAGCTCGCTGCCTTCGAGGTGCAGGAGCGTGCCGACGAGCAGCGCCAGTTCCTTGGCGAACTTCAGCAGCAGCGCGACGATCGCGACGATCAGTCCGATGAAGAATGGGGCGAGGAGCCAGCGGCTGCGGAACAGCATCGATTCGAACACGGCCTCGACCTTTTTCATGGGCTCTCCCCTGCGGCTGGGATCGGAAGCGTAGCCCAAAGCGAGGCAATGCCCGCCTGTTCGTGCGAAAGTTCGTCCCTCGGCAGCCGTGCGCCCTACCCGGGGAGCCCGGTCGCGCTGACGTGACGACTCTCGTGGCCTCTCGCAATCTGTCGAATCGCATCGTGCTCGGCATCCTGCTCGGCGGGCTGCTGCTGTTGGCGTACGCGGTCGTTCGCCCGTTCCTGGCGCCGATCGCCTGGGCGCTGATCCTCGCCTACGTCACGTGGCCGCTCGTCGTGCGGCTGCGGCAGGTGCTCGGGGGACGCAACACGCTGGCCGCGCTGGTGATGACGATCCTGCTCACCGCGGCCTTCGTCCTTCCGCTGTTGTGGGTGGGGCTGCTGCTGCGCAGCGAGCTTGCCGGCTTCTACACCGATGCGGCGAGCCTGCTTGCGAGAGGCGAGTTCCGGCTGCCCGCTTTCGTTGCCGACATCCCGCTGGTGGGCGCATGGCTGCAGCAGCTGCTCGACGAGTTTGCGCGCGACCCGGCTGCGCTGCGCGGCCAGGTCGCCGGCTGGGTCGAGGCGCGCGCGGCGGAATCGCTGAACCTCGTCGGCGGGCTGGGTCGCAATGCGGCGAAGCTCGGCTTCGCGCTGATCACCGTCTTTTTCCTGTACCGCGACGGCGAGCGCGTGCTCGAGCAGGCGCAACTCGTTTTGCATCGCTTTCTCGGTGCACGCGTCGACCCCTATCTGGCGGCCGTCGGAACGATGACGACCGCGGTGGTCTGGGGCCTGCTCCTCACCGCCATCGCGCAGGGCATCGTCGCCGGACTCGGCTACTGGTGGTTCGACCTGCAGGCGCCCGTGCTGCTGGGCGCCATTACCGCGGCGATCGCGCTGATCCCCTTCGGTACGCCCTTCGTCTGGGGAGCGATCGGGGTGTGGCTCATCGCGCACGGCGACATGTTCAACGGCATCGGCCTGCTGCTGTACGGAACGCTGATCGTCAGCTGGGTCGACAACCTCGTGCGACCGCTGGTGATCAGCAACGCCACGCGCATCTCGTTCCTGCTGGTGATGTTCGGCGTGCTCGGCGGCCTGGCAGCGTTCGGCCTGGTGGGGCTGTTCATCGGGCCGGTGATCCTCGCCGTGCTGATGGCGGTCTGGCGCGAGTGGATCGAGGAGTCGAAGGTCGAGCAGTCGCGGCTGGGCGGTTCCCACCACGCCGAGCCGTCATGACGACGATCACCCCGTCGCGCGCCGCACCAGTGCGCGGGTCGCGAAGCGGATTCTCTGCGACAGCGGAAAACGCCGGAACGTCGACGCCGCCGTGCCGCTGGTGAAGGCCGTGCGCTTCGAATAGTCGATGCGCACATCGACGATCGTCGGTCGCCCCTCGCGCGCGAGCCGCCGCGCCTCGTCGATGGCCGGGCCGATGCGCGCCTCCGACTCCATCGACACGTACGCTGCGCCAGTGGCCGCTGCCACCCCCTGGATGTTCAGGCCCCCGAGCGTCGTGCACGGCTTGCGGTTGTACGGCATCTGCTGCGCCTGCGCGATCTGCGAAAGCTCGCCGTCGTTGAAGACGAACCAGGCGATGCCCAGTCCGCGCACGGTGGCCGTGACGATCTCCATGCAGGTCATCATGAAGCAGCCGTCGCCGACGATCGCGAACACGTCCTTCGTCGGCTGCGCGAGCTTCGCGCCGATCGCCGCCGGCACCGCGTAGCCCATTGCGTTGAAGTCGGTGGGCACGAGCAGCCGCCCGCCGCGGCGGATCGGAAAGAGCTCGGCGGTGAGGTACGTGTGGTTGCCGTCGTCCAGTACGGCGACGGCATCGTCGGGCATGCAGCGGCGCAGCTCGTCGTAGAAGCGAAGCGGGTTGATGCGTTCGCCGCTGTCGTGGCGCAGCCATTCGTCGCGATACGCCTGCTTGTCGCGCGCGATGCGAGCCGCGAGCGCTTCGTCGGCCGGCCTCGCGCCGAGCCGGCGCAGCTCCTCGGCGAGCGCGGCGAGCACGGGCTTCGCGTCGCCGGCGAGTGCGACGCGCGCCCGATGATTGGCGTCGAACACTGCGGGATCGATGTCGACGTGAACGAGCGCGGCGGGCACTTTCGCGGCGAAGCTGCCGGTGGGGATCTCGCTGAAGCGCGTGCCTACGGCCAGCATCGCGTCGCAGTCGCGAAAGGCGTTCCGTGCGGCGGGCACCGACGAAGCGCTGAAGCCGAAGCCCGTGTGCAGCGGGTGCTCGGCGGGGAACGACGCGAGCCCCTGCAGCGTTGTCGATACCGGCGCCTGCAGCCGCTCGGCGATCGCGACGAGTTCGTCGATCGCGTGCCGTGCGCCCCAGCCGACGAACAGGCCCGGATGCGCCGCGCCGAGCAGCAGCTCGGCCGCCTCGCGGATGCGCGCCGGATCGGGCGGCGGGGGCGCTTCCGGGGCGGTACGGACGGGCAACTCGCCGGCCTCACCGGGGAAGAGCTGCAGGTTCACCGGGATTTCGACGAGCACGGGTCCCGGTACGCCGGTGGTCGCGATGCGATGTGCCTCGAAGATCGTCGGCACGACGTCCCCGTGGCGCATCACCCGGAATGCCGCCTTCGTAATCGGGCCGGCGATCGCGAGCTGGTCGATCTCGTGCAGCTTGAAGCGATCGTGGGTGTCGGTGCGGATGCCGCCGGTGAGCACGAGCATCGGGATGCCGTCGATGAAGGCTTCGGCGATCCCGCTGGCCGCGTGCGTCAATCCCGCTGCCGGCACGATCATCAGCGCGCCGATCGTGTCGTCGGCCGCGCGGCTGACCGCATCGGCCATGAACGCGGCGCCGCCCTCGTGCGTGACGAGCACCGGCTCCGGCGAGCCGCCGGCAGCATTCAACTCGTCGTACAGCTCGGTGTTGTGCACGCCGGGGATGCCGAAGGTGTAGCGGATGCCGAGTTGCCGCAGCGCGTGCACGGCGAGCCAGGCGGCGGTCTTCTTCATGGGATCTCCCGACAGGGGTGCCGCGGGCGTCAGCCCACGATCGCGCGTGCGGCGCGTCGTGCGCCGTAGATGCAGCCGCCGAGGAAGCTGCCTTCCAGCGCCCGCAGCCCGTGCATCCCCCCGCCGCCGAAGCCCGCGGCTTCGCCGGCGGCATACAGCCCCGGCACCGGGGTGCCTTGTGCGTCGAGCACGCGACACGAAAGGTCGGTCTGGATGCCGCCCAGGCTCTTGCGGCTGATGACGAACTCGCGGATCGCGATCAGCGGCCGCGCACGCGGATCGTCGATGCGGGGATGCCGGCATATGCGCAGGCGGTCGCCGCGCCAATGGCGCAGGTGCTCGATGCGGCGCAGCTGCTCGTCGTTGTGCAGCGGCCCGCGAGCGACCTGCGCGTCCCATGCGCTCACCGCCTCGCGCACGGCGGCGAGTTCGACCGAGGTGTCGCCCTGCAGTTCATTCATGCCGTCGACGAGCGCCTTCAGCGAATCGGCCGCGACGACGTCCGCGCAGTGACGCACGAGCTGATCGACGAGCCAGCGGTTGCCGAGCACCGAATCGCGCGCAAAGCCGACGATGCTGCGCTCGCGCAGCGACGGATTGAACTCGGCACCCGACACCGCGAGCTCCTTGCGCGCGATCCGCTCGTTGAGCAGCTGCCACGAATAGGCGCGCGGCTGCGCGCACACTTGCGTGACGAGGTCGCGCGTATCGAAGCCGCTCACCAGCGGCATCGGGCCGATCCGCCGTCCGCGCCAGTCGAGCCACAGCGCCGATTTCGGTGGCACCAGCGACAAGCCGTGAAGCGGCTTGCGCGGCGCCCAGTGGTGCACGCCGGCGGCGTAGTTCCACATCCGATCGAGGTTCGTCACGCGCCCGCCGATCGCCTCGATCGCATCGTGCAGTCGCCCGTCGGCGAATCGGTGCGAGCCGTTCAGGATCGTCTCGGGCGGGCGCCCCCAGTGGGGGTGCCAATGGCGACGAACGCGTTCGATGCTGCCGTTGATGCCGCCGGTGGCGACGAACACCGCGTCGGCACAGGCGAGGAATTCCTCGGCGCCCTGCTCGGTGACGCCGCGCGCGCCGGCGATGCGCCCGCCCGTCTCGTACAGCGACTCGACCCGGTGGCCGAATCGCAGCGTGAGAGCCTGTTGACGGGGATGCGTGCGCAGCACTTCGACCAGCCGCGTGGCGAGCCGCTCGCCGCTGCCCCAGGTCACGTGCCAGCGGGGCACCGAGTTGCCTTCGCCGAACAAGCCGCGCTCGACCCACAGCGGCATCGGCAGGAAGCGGATTCCGAGTTCGAGCAGCCAGCGATAGACGTCGGCGTTGCAATCGTTCAGGTACGCCTCGGCCCATTGTCGCGGCCAGTGCTCGGCGTGGGGGTCCGCGCCGAAGGCGCCGAACGACAGCCAGTCGCGCAATGCCAGAGGCACCGAGTCGCGGATGCGGGCGCGGCGCTGCTCGCGGGTGTCGACGAGCAGGATGCCGCCGAAGCTCTCGCGCGCCAGGCCGCCGAAGTTCGCCTCGACGTCGCGATCGAGCAGCGTGACGGTGCGGCCCGTCGACAGCAGCTCGATGGCGGCGACGACCCCGGTGAGGCCGCCGCCGACGACGAGGACGTCGCTTCGATATTCGTGCATCGCGCCTCCGGCGCGGTCGTGCATCGCGCTGCGGCGCGTTCGTGCATCGCGCCTCCCGGCGCGGATGCTACCGAGCGGGTACACCGATGTAAACGATCGGCGCCGGCGCCGCGCGATCGGGCCCTGTCGCGGGCAGTGCGATTCGCGCTACGCTGTACGATTCGGATCAAACGACAACGCGAGGAGAAAGCAGATGAGCGCGCGCACGACGCCCCCTTTTCGCGCCGACCACGTCGGCAGCTTCCTTCGGCCGAAATACCTTCTCGACGCGCGTGTGCAGGCCGCCGCCGGCGAGATCACTGCGTTGCAGCTGCGCGCCGTCGAGGACAAGGCGATCGCCGAGATCGTGCAGTTCCAGGAAGACGTCGGACTGAAGAGCGTCACCGACGGGGAGTTTCGCCGCACCTATTTCCACATCGATTTCCTCGAGCAGCTGGGCGGCGTCAAGACCGACATCCCGGTCACCGTGAAGAAGCCCGACGGCACCGAGGAGCTGGCCCCGCCGGTGATCCGCGTCGTCGACAAGGTTCGCCACGTGAAGGACATCCAGCGCGCCGATTTCGAGTACCTGAAGAGCCGCGTCTCGGCCGGGCACGTGCCGAAGGTGTGCATTCCATCGCCGACTATGCTGCATTTCCGCGGCGGACGCGCCGGGATCAGCCGCGAGCACTACCCGGAGCTCGACCCGCAGTTCTACGACGACGTCGCCCGCGCATACGGCGACGAGTTGCGCTCGCTGTACGACGCCGGCTGTCGCTACGTGCAGATGGACGACACGAATCTCGCCTACCTGTGCGACGACAGGATGCGCGAGGCGGCGCGCAAGCGCGGCGACGATCCCGACGAGCTGCCGCACCGCTACGCGAGCTTCGTCAACCGTGTGGTTTCCTACAAGCCCGGCGGGATGACGCTTGCCGTGCACCTGTGCCGCGGCAACTTCAAGAGCACCTGGGCCGCGCAGGGCGGCTACGAGCCTGTCGCGCAGGCGCTGCTCTCCGAGATGAACGTCGACGCCTACTTCCTCGAATACGACGACGCACGCTCGGGCGACTTCAAGCCGCTGCGTTTCCTGCCCAAGGGCAAGTTCGTCGTGCTCGGGCTGGTGACAACCAAGCTGGGCGAGCTCGAATCCAAGGACACGCTCAAGCGTCGCATCGACGAGGCGGCGCATTACGCGCCGCTCGATCAGCTGTGCCTGTCCCCGCAGTGCGGCTTCTCGTCGACCGTGCACGGCAACGTCATCGCGGTCGAGGCGCAGCGCGCCAAGCTCGCGCTCGTCGTGGAGACGGCGCGCGAAGTGTGGGGCGACGCATGAAAGCGGCGAGCGCGGTTCTCGCGCTGTGCGCAGGATTCGCCCTGGCCGCGCCCACCGGGCCGGCGCGAGGCGAAACGATCAAGGTCGGCGTCGTCGCCAGCTATTCGGGCCCGGGTGCCGAGGTCGGACGCGATCTCGATCGCGGCATGGCGCTGTACCAGAAGCTGCATGCCGATGCGTTCGGTGGGCACACGGTGCAGTTGATCAAGCGCGATTCGCGCGCGCCCAACGGCGAGGCGGCGAAGACGGCCGTGCAGGAGCTCGTCACGCGCGAGCGCGTGCAGCTGCTCGCCGGCTTCGCCTATACGCCCGATGCGATCGCCAGCGCGCCGCTCGCCACGCAGGCGAAGACGCCGATGTTGCTGCTGCAGGCCGCCACTGCATGGTTGCCGCAACTCTCGCCGTACATCGCCCGGTTGTCGTTCACGATGTGGCAGTCCGGCTATCCGATGGGCGACTACGCGGCTTCGAAGCTGCAGTGCAGCACGGCCGCGGTCGGCTACACCGACTACCCGCCCGGCAAGGACAGCCTCGAGGCGTTCCGGATGGCCTTCGAGGCCGCCGGAGGGAAGGTCACCGACGCGATCCCGATGGGCGGGGCAGTGGAGGTGCCCGACTTCACGCCGTTCCTGCAGCGCGTGAAGGACGCGAAGCCCGACTGTCTCTACGTGTTCATCCCGGCCGGCAACCACACGTCGTCGTTCCTGAAGACCGTGGGCCACCTCGGCCTGAAGGACGCCGGCATCAAGCTGATCGGCCCGGGCGAGCTGGTGATGGACGACAAGCTGCATCTGCTCGACGCCTCGGCTGCGGGACTGGTGACGATGGCGCACTACTCGTCGTTCTACGACACGCCGCAGAACCGCGCGTTCGTCGCGGCCTGGAAGAAGGAATATGGCGCCGACAGCGTGCCGAACTTCACCGGCGTGGCCGGCTACGACGCGATGGCGCTGATAGCGCATCTGGCGAAGACGCTCGACGGGCGCATCGACGGCGAGCGTGCGATGAAGGAAATCCGCGGCTGGAAGCACGACAGCCCGCGCGGTCCCATCGTGATCGACCCCGAGACGCGCGACATCGTCCAGGACGAGCACGTGCAACTGCTCGTGAACGAGAAAGGAAAGCTCGCCATCGAAGTGCTCGACCGCATCCCGCAGGTAAAGGATCCGTGCAAGGTGCACAAGGTCGGCAAGTGCGGGGAATAGTGCGCATTCCCGGGGTCGCGCCTGCGCGGTGAGCGCGGCCCTCGTCAGCATCGTCTTCGACGGCACCGCGTACGCGATGGTGCTGTTCGTCATTTCGGTCGGCCTGTCGGTGACGATGGGCCTGATGAACGTCGTCAACCTCGCGCATGCGGCGTTCGCGATGGTGGGCGGCTACGTCGTCGTCTCGGCTGCCTCGGGCTTCGGACTGCCGTTCTACGCGGCGCTGGCCGCGGCCGTCGTCGCGCTCGCGGTGCTGAGTGCGCTGCTCGAGCGGATCCTGTACGCGCGCCTGTACGGCGCCGGTGAGCTCGACCAGGTCGCCGCCTCGATCGGCGTCATCCTCTGCGCGGCGGCGCTGCTCGTGTTCTTCTACGGGCCGACGCCGCAGACCGTCCGCCTGCCCGATCACCTCCGCGGCACCGTCGAGATCGGTGCCCGCGCGGTTCCCGCCTATCGGCTGTTCCTGATCGCGATCGGCCTGTCGCTCTATGCGCTGCTGCGCTTGGGCATCGAGCGAACGCGCATCGGCGCGCAATTGCGCGCCGCCGTCGACAACCGGCACATGGCGACGTCGGTCGGCGTGAACGTGCGCCGCCTGTTCACGCTCGTGTTCGCACTGGGAGGAGCGCTCTCGGCGCTGGGCGGAGGATTGGCGATCGAGGTGCTGGGCATGGGCCCGGGCTTCGCGACGCAGTATCTCGTGCTCTTCCTGATCGTCGTCGCGGTCGGCGGACTGGGCAGCGTGCGCGGCACCTTTGCCGCATCGCTGGTGCTCGGCATCGTCGACACCGGCGGCAAGTACCTGTTCCCGGCGGCGGGCGGCTTCCTGATCTACGCGCTGACGATGGCGCTGCTCGTCTGGCGCCCCGAAGGGCTGATGGGACGGGTCGCGCGATGAGCCCGGCGACGAAGTCGCCGCCGAAGCCGGCTCGATGGCGCGCCGTCGAAGCGCTTCCGTGGCTCTTCGCACTGGCCGTGCCGTTCCTGTTTCCGGGCTACGTCGGGCTCGGCGTGCAGGTGCTCGTCGCCGTGCTGTTCGTCCTCTCGCTCGATCTCGTGCTCGGCTACGCCGGCATCGTCACGCTCGGACACGCGGCTTTCTTCGGCATCGGCGCCTACACGGTCGGCCTGTTGTCGGTGCGCGCCGGCTGGACCGAGCCGATCAGCGGGCTCGTGCTCGCCGCGCTCGTCGCTGCTGCATTCGGCTGGCTCACCGGGCGCCTGATCCTGCGCTTCCACGGTCTCGCGGTGCTGATGCTCACGCTCGCCGCCTCGATGCTGCTGCAGGAAGCGGGCAACAGCGCGGCGGCGGTCACCGGCGGGCACGACGGACTCGCGGGTATCGCCGTAGCGCCGATCCTCGGCCTTTTCGAGAACGACCTGTTCGGCGTCCACTATTACGGGTATTCGCTGGTCGTCGTCTTTGCGGCCTTCGTCGCGCTGCGCCGCATTGCCCATTCTCCGTTCGGCCGCTCGCTCGTCGGCATTCGCGAGAACCGCATCCGGATGACGGCGGTGGGCGCCGACGTGCTCGGTCGGCTGGTTCGCGCCTACACGATCGGTGCTGCGCTCGCCGGCATCGCCGGCGGCCTGTACGCGCAGTACAACGCCTTCGTCACGCTGAACCTGCTCGGCTTCGAACGATCGGGCACCGCGCTCGTGATGCTCGTGCTCGGCGGCACGGGCCGGCTCTACGGGGCGATCGTCGGCGTGCCGCTGTACATGCTGCTCGAGGACCGCTTCGCGAAGATCAGCCCCGAGTTCTGGGGTTTCGGCATCGGGATGCTGCTGATCCTCGGCGTCCTGTTCCTGCGCGGCGGCGTTGCGGGGTCGCTTGCCGACGCAGCCGCACGCCTGCGCGCCTCGCGCGCCGGGGCGGCTTCGAAAGACAGGCGCGTCGAACGCGGGCAGCTCCGATGAAGCCGCCCGCGCCGCTGCTGCAGGCGCGTGGCCTGCGCAAGGCCTTCGGCGCGCTCGTCGTCGCCGATGGCGTCGACCTCACGCTCGACGAGGGTGCGCGGCATGCGCTGATCGGACCGAACGGCGCGGGCAAGACGACGCTGGTGAACCTGCTGACCGGATCGCTGCTGCCCGATGCCGGAACGGTGCAATTCGAGGGGCGCGACATCACACGCCTCGACCCGGCGCGGCGCGTGCGCGAAGGCGTCGCGCGCACCTTTCAGATCAATCAACTGTTCGACCGGTTGAGCGTCTTCGACAACGTCGCGCTCGCGGTGGCGGAACGCCACGCGGCAGCGCGCTCGCTGTGGCGAGCGCTTTCGTCCCGGCCATCCATCGTCTCGCGCGTGCACGAACTGCTCGACGCCTTCGGGCTCGCCGACGTCGCGTGCGATCGGCTCGGCGAGTTGCCGTACGGTCGGCAACGGCTGGTCGAAATGGCGATCGCGATCGCCACCGAGGCGCGCGTGCTGCTGCTCGACGAGCCCGCGGCAGGCGTTCCTTCCGGCGAGACGCAGGTGATCCTCGACGTCGTCGGCGCGCTCGATCCCCGCATCGCCGTGCTGATCATCGAGCACGACATGGACGTCGTCTTCCGCTTCGCGCGCGAGATCACCGTGCTGGTCGACGGGCGCGTGTTCGCGCGCGGAACGCCGGGGCAGATCGCCGCGCACCCGGGCGTCAACGAGGTCTACCTGGGCGCGCGCAGCGAAGGCTCGAATGGCTGAGCCGCTGCTGGCGCTGCGGGGCGTCTGGTCCGGCTACAAGGGAACGACGGTGCTCGAGGGCGTCGACCTGCGCGTGCACGCCGGCGAAGCGGTTACCGTCGTCGGAAGGAACGGCGTCGGCAAGACGACGCTGCTCGAGACGATCATGGGGCACCTCCCGGTCGCGCGCGGAACGATGCGCCTGCGCGACGCGGACCTTTCGGCGGCGCCCGCGCATGCGCGCGCCTCGCTCGGCGTCGGCTACGTGCCCCAGCAGCGCGAGATCTTCCCGTCGTTGTCGGTGCTCGAGAATCTGCGCATCGCGTTGCGTCCCGGGCCCTGGACGATCGAGAGCGCCTTCGAGCTTTTTCCGCGCCTGGCCCGGCGGCGCGCCAGCGGAGGTACGCAGTTGTCGGGCGGCGAGCAGCAGATGCTGGCGATCGCGCGAGGGCTGGTCGCCAACCCCGCGCTGCTGCTGATGGACGAGCCCTCCGAGGGATTGGCGCCGGCGATCGTCGCCGAGCTTGCTCGCGCGCTCGCGCGCATTCGCGGATCGAGCGAGATGGCGATGGTGCTGGTGGAGCAGAAGACGGCGATCGCGTTCGATTTCGCGCCGCGCTGCGTCGTGATCGACCGCGGGCGAGTGGCCTACGACGGAGCGAGCGTCGCGTTGCGCAGCGATCCCGCCCGGCTCGCGCGGTTGGTGGGCGTAGCCGGGCGCGTAGGGTGAAGGACGCCGCCTGCGCCCGTCACTCGGGCGAAACCCGCCAGATGACGCCCCACCGTCCACAGCGCGCCCGTCTCCGGCTCGAAGTCCATGCCGTTCGGGTTGCGCAATCCGGACGCATAGGTGCGACTCGCGCCGGAAGCGAGGTCGATCTCGCGGATCTCGGCGCGTCCGCGCTCCGCTTCGAGTCCGTTCTCGGCGACGTTGCTGTTCGAGCCGACGCTCGCGTACAGCTTCGTCCCGTCCCGGCTGGCAACGATGTTCTTCGTCCAGTGATGGTTGATCGGCCCGGCCGGCAGCGCCGCCACGGGCTGCGCCGGCGCGTCGATCCGCGTTGCGCCGTCGACGTACGGGAATCGGACGACGCCGTCGGTGTTCGCCACATACAGGAATCCGTCGACGAGCGACATGCCGAAGGGCGAACGCAGCTCGGCCAGATACGTGCTTCGCGTCTCGGCAACGGCCGTCGGCGTCGCGCAGCAGCGTTATCCGATCCGCAGTCGGCCCGGCCGGCGGCAGCGCGGGGAGAGGCATCCGCCGGCCAGCCGACCGCTTTCGCCGCCGCCACCGTCGGTATCGGCGACGGGTTCGGCGCGGGCAGTTGCGGATGCGGTCCGACGCCTGCGTCGAAGGGCACCTTGGCGGTGTCGCCGCAAGCGGCGAGCGTTGCAGCCAGCGCGAGGATCAGCGCGGCACGCACGGCGATCTCAGGTGCTGGTCTCGGGCTTGCCCGGATACCAGCGAGCAGCGCGTTTCTCGCGGAACGAAGCGAAGCCCTCGGCGGCTTCGTCCGATTGCCGGCGCGCTGCGTGCTGCGCGACCAGGCGCGTGAACGACTGCGTCGAGACGTCGCCGAGCGCCTGCTCGAGGATGGCCGCCTTCGTCTGCGCGGTTGCCTCTGGCGCGTTGTGCAGCAGGTGGTCGACGATGCGTTCGCCTGCCTGCGCGAGAGTGGCCGGCGCCACGACTTCGTGCACGAGGCCGATCCGCAGCGCCTGCTCGGCGTCGAAGCGCTCGCCGGTGAGCGCATATCGTCGCAGCTGGCGTACGCCGATCGCGTCGGCGAGTTGCGGCACGATGATGTTGGCGATCAATCCCCAGCGTGACTCGGCGATCGCGAAGATCGCGTTCGACGCGGCGATCACGACGTCGCAGGCCGCGACGATTCCCGTACCGCCGCCGAAGCAGGCGCCCTGCACGAGCGCGACCGTGGGTATGGGCAGCGTGTTCAGCCGGTGCACCACCTCGGCGGTGCGACGAGAGGCGCGCAGGTTGTCCTGCACAGACTGTCCGGCGACGCGGGCCAGCCACTTGAGGTCCGCGCCCGCCTGGAAATGGCGTCCGTTCGCCTGCACGACGACGGCGCGCGGCGCGTCGAGGCCGGCGAGCGCATCGAGTGCATGCAGGACGGCATCGATCAACGCGTCGTCGTAGGCGTTGTTGATGTCGGGGCGGTTCAGCGTGAGCGTGACCACGCCGCGCGAATCGGTGCTGTGCAGGACGGTGTCGTTCATGTCCCGATGGTACGCGAGCCGCGGTCGCGCGCACCCGGATCGGCACTGTGCGCGATGCCGGCGATTGCGGCCCCAAAAAAAAGCTGCCGGGGTTGCCGGCAGCTCTCGGGCGAACGAGGAACTTACGATCGCGGCGAGCCGCTGGAGCGTTGCGACGTCGGCGCGGTACCGCGCTCCTGCGTATGCGATGCTGTGCTGCCGCTGCGCTGCGCCCAGGCCGGGTCGCTGAAGTCGGGCCACTGGTTCGACGCGAACGCGTGCGACATGTCGATGCGATCCGGGGAGGTGCGGATCGCGAGCTTGTCGTTCTTCTCGCCGCTGACCGAGAGGTCGCTCAACGGTATCGCGACCAGCTTGCCGTCCGTCTTCTTCGCCCATGAATCGTCGAAGTCGACGACCGCATACTCGATGCTGCCGGTGTTCGAGTCGACGATCAGGTCCTTGATCTCGCCGGCCTCCTTGCCGTTGGCGTCGTCGAAGTCCTTGCCGATCAGGTCGCTCGCGCGCACGAGCTTGCCGGCCTGCTCGCCGTCATGGCGACTGCTCGCTCCGTAGTACTGGTCGATCTGGCCGGTGTACTTGCTGTCGGCGAAGTCGGGCCACTTGTTCTTGTCGAAGCCGGGCGCTTTGTCCAGTTTCTCCTTGTTCACGTTCATGACCAGCTTGTCGCCGTTCTTGCCGCCGGTCTCGACCATCGACATCGGATAGGCGAACAGCTTGTCTCCGATGCCCAGCACGCCGCCGTGCGAAAGAACGACGTAGCGCACCCGCTCGTTGCGCGCGTCGACCATCATGTCCTTGATCTCGCCGATGTTGTCGCCGTTGGCGTTCTCGACGTTCGCGCCGATGATCTTGCTCGCGCGCATCGCATGCGCTTGCGTGATCGAATTGGCGCTCACTGCGGCGCGCGCGTTCTCGGTGCCGCTGCCGGCGCTCGCCTGCGAGCGCTCCGGGCGCGACGACGCGTGCGTGTCGGCGTTGCCGGACTTGGCGCTCGCTGCGGGGGTGGCGGTATTCGACGAGTTCGAGGTCGCGCTGCCGTTCATCGACGAACTCGAGCGGCTCGGCGTCGCCTGCGATGTGCTCGAGCCTGGTGAAGTCGCGCTCTGCGACGACGTGGCGCGATCGCTGCTGCTCGTGCCGGGGGTGCTGCTCGACTGCGCGTAGCTCGCGCCGCTGAAGGCCAGAGCCGAGAACAGCACGCCTGCGGAAACGAGATGTCTTCCTTTCGGGTTCATGAACTTCTCCTTCATTTGCGCCGGGCTGACCCGGACCAGAACCCTGGATGACGCAATGACCGTACCCGCCCCGTCACCGCGACGCAGGCAAGCATTACCCGATCGCGGCACGTATTGCCGGCCCTGCGGGCGGATCGCCTGCAAGGCGCCCCGCCGGCTGTCCGCAGGGAAAGCCTGCGGCGTCAGCTTGCGTGCGAGATGCACACCTTGCCGAAATGCCTGCCGCTCGCCAGGTATCGGTAGGCTTCGACGATCTCGTCGAAGGCGAAGCTACGGTCGACGACCGGCTCGACGCGATGCTGCTCGATCGCGCGGCACATCGCTTCGAAGGCGTCGCGATGGCCGACCGTTACGCCCTGCATCCGCACCGCGCGCGTGACGACGTAGCCGATCGAGCCGGCGATCGCCGCTCCGCTCAGCACGCCGATCATCGAGATCGTTCCGCCGGGCCGCACGCAGCGCAGCGACTGCGGCAGCGTGCGTTCGCCACCGACTTCGACGATGTGATCGAAACCTCTACCGCCGGTCGTGTCTCGCGCGGCGTGCGCCCATTCCGGTGTGCGCGTGTAGTTCACGGCAGCGCATGCGCCCATCGCACGCAGTCGTTCGATCTTCTCGTCGCTGGACGAGACGACGGTGACGCGCGCACCGAACAGCAGCGCGAACTGCAGCGCGAACAGCGATACGCCGCCCGATCCCTGCACGAGCACGTGGTCCCCGGGACGGGTCGCGGCGAGCACGGCGAGCGAGCTCCACGCGGTGAGCGCCGCGCACGGCAACGACGCCGCCTGAACGTCGTCGAGCGCCTGCGGCACTCGCGACACCGCCTCCTGCGAGGCGACCATCAGTTCGGACATCGTTCCGTCGAGCGGGCCGCCCAGCGACTGCGAGAGCCGCGCCTCATCGGGCTCGCCCGCCAGCCACCGGGGAAAGAACAGCGGGCACACGCGCTCGCCGACTGCGACGCGGTCGACTTCGTCTCCCACTGCGATCACCTCGCCCACGCCGTCCGAGAGCGGCACCAGCGGAAGGGTGCCGGTGTGTCTGCCGTACCCCCTGCGCAGGACGACGAGGTCGCGGTAGTTCAGCGACGAAGCCCGCATCCGCAGCAGCACCTCGCCGCGCCGCGGCGCCGGGTCGTTGCGCGTGCCTCGCCGCACCTGATCGAGCCCCCAATCGCCGACGATTTCCTGCACCCGCATGTCGCTCTCCGCCTCGCTAGCCGATCACTCGAAACTATCGCATCCGATTGACAATGAATCGCCGCGACGAATAAGATTCACGTCCAATAGATCTTTAGGCGACCCATCGGGAGTTGCATCAGATGACCCATGTCGTCACCGAAGCCTGCATTGCCTGCAAGCACACCGACTGCGTCGACGTCTGTCCCACCGACGCGTTTCGCGCGGGCAAGAACATGCTCGTCATCGACCCGGACGAATGCATCGACTGCGCGGTCTGCGTCCCCGAGTGCCCGGTCGAAGCCATCTACGCCGAGGAAGACGTCCCGCCGGACCAGCAGGAGTACCTGCAATTGAACGCCGACCTCGCGAAGATCTGGCCGGTGATCTCGCGCAAGAAGCCCGCACTGCCCGACGCCGAGCGCTGGGGCACCGTACGTGACAAACGCGCCATGCTCGACGAGCGCCCGGAAGGCGCCGAGTCCAACGAGATGAAGGAGGCAGTGAAGGGTGAAGGGTAAAGGGTGAAGGGGAAGCCGAAACGCGGCGCTCGTTGCATCGGCTCGGCCCCCTTCCCCGTCGCCCTTCCCCCTTCACTTTCATAAGAAGAGGAGACACGATTTGGATAGCGCCGTAGCAAGTCTGCTTGCCGCGTTCGTTCTTTCGATCCTGGGTCTGTTCGCGTTCATCTGGTCGTTGCGCAAGGGGTTGCTCGTGGAGAATCCGCGGGCGGCGAGCGTCATCTTCGCGCGCGGCGAGATCGGCCGCGCCGACGATCCGGCGCTCGATGACAGTGGGCACGACGCGCTGCAGGCGCAGATCGCCCGCCTGGAGCCGCCTCCGGAGGCGACCGACGACTCGCAACTGCACGACCGGATCGAGGCCGATCGTTCGAGCGCCTTTCCGGTGTTCCTGTTCATCGCCTTCGCCTGCCTGTGGCTGCTGGTCGGCTCGCTCGCCGGTGTCGTCGCGTCGATCAAGCTGCACCAGCCGGACTGGCTCGTCGACGCCGCGTGGCTCACCTTCGGGCGGATGCGGACGGTTCACCTGAACGCGGTGATCTACGGCTTCGCGTCGAACGGGTGCCTGGCGGTGATCGTCTGGCTGCTGCCCCGGTTGCTGCGCACGCCGCTGCGCGGCGCGAGCTGGGCAATGCTCGGAGGCTCCTTCATCAACGCCGGCGTGGCGGCCGGCATCGGCGCGGTGGCGTCCGGGTGGTCCGACGGGATGGAGTTCCTCGAGATCCCCTGGCAGATCGACGTCTTCATCTTCGCCGGCTTCGCGATGATCATCCTGCCGGCGCTGTTCACGCTCTCGAATCGCAAGGTCGATCATCTGTACGTCAGCGTCTGGTACTTCGGCGCTTCGCTGTTCTGGATCGCAGTGCTGTTCCTCGTCGCGAACCTGCCTGACGTGCACTACGGCGTGCAGCAGGCGACGACGAACTGGTGGTACGGGCACAACGCGCTCGGCCTGTGGTTCACGCCGGTGAGCATCGGCGCGATCTACTACTTCCTGCCGAAGATCATCGGTCGCCCGATCCGCTCGTACAACCTGTCGCTGCTGGGCTTCTGGACTCTCGCCTTCTTCTATCCGCAGGTCGGCGCGCATCACCTGATCGGCGGACCGGTGCCCGGATGGCTCACGACGCTGTCGATCGTGCAGAGCGTGATGATGGTGATCCCGGTGATCGCGTTCACGATCAACCAGGGCGGCACGCTGTGGGGCCGAATGCATCTCGCGCGCTGGTCGCCGACGCTGCGCTTCATGATGTTCGGCGGCCTGATGTACCTCGCATCGTCGGTCGAGGGCTCGCTCGAGGCGCTGCGCAGCGTGAACGCGGTGGCGCACTTCACGCACTTCACCGTCGCGCATGCGCACCTGGGCATGTACGCCTTCGTGTCGATGGTGATCTTCGGCGCCGTCTACTTCATGCTGCCGCGGGTGCTCGCGCGCGAATGGCCGTATCCGCGGCTGATCGACGTGCACTTCTGGCTCGCCGCGCTCGGCATCCTCGTCTACGTGATCGGCCTGTCCATCGGCGGCTGGCTGCAGGGCCTGGCCATGCTCGACGCAACGCGCCCGTTCATCGATTCGGTCACGCTGACGATGCCGTGGCTGCAACTGCGCAGCGTCGCCGGCACCGCGATGACGATCGGTCACTTCGTGTTCGTCGGCCACGTGCTGGCGATGGCGATCGGCTTCGGTCCGCAGCGCGCGGGCGCAGCGCGCTTCTGGGATCCGGTCGGGAGGCTCGTCCATGGAAAATGAAGCGAAGCTGGCAGCGGGCGCGGCCGTCTCGCTCGGCATCGCCACCGCCGCGCTCGTCGTGCTGCCCTACGTGCAGGTGCGCGACGTCGAGCCGCCGGCGCAGTTGAAGCCCTACACCGAGGCGCAGCAGCGCGGGCGGCAGGTGTACATCGCCAACGGCTGCGTCTACTGCCACAGCCAGCAGCCGCGCGACCGCAACCTCGCGCCCGACGCCGAACGCGGTTGGGGCAGGCCCTCGGTTCCGGCCGATTACTCGTACGACAGCCCGCACCTGCTCGGCACGATGCGCACCGGGCCCGACCTGCTGAACATCGGTGCACGCCAGCCGAGCGCCGACTGGCATCTGGGTCACCTGTACCAGCCCAGGGCGTACGTGGGCGCGTCGAACATGCCGGCCTATCCGTTCCTGTTCACGTATCGCGACCGTGCGCGCGAGGACGATCGCGTCGTCGCGCTGCCCCCGGGCGTGGCGCCCTCCGGCAAGGTCGTCGTCGCCACGCGCGAGGCGCTCGATCTCGTCGAATACCTGCTCTCGCTCGATCGCACCTACCCGATCCTGCCGACGGCAAGCGCGGCGACCGAATGAGGCCCTTGTCATGCTGACCGACCCGCAGTCGCTGCCTCGCGCGCAGCAGCGCGAGCACGAGGAACCGTCCGAGACGATCCGCCCGATCCCCGCGGTCGCCGCGCTGCTCACGCTGATGGCGGTGCTGTTCGGCGCGGGATATATTCTCTTTTCCGAACCGTTCGGCAATGCCGATCTCGGCGATCGACGCACCCTCGCGGACCTGGCACCGGCCGTGTCCGCAGCCGGCGCTGCGGTCGACGGCAAGGCGCTGTACGCCGCGCAATGCGCTGCCTGTCATCAACCGACCGGCAAGGGCGTCGCAGGCGTCTTCCCGCCGCTCGACGGTTCCGAATGGGTTGGCGGCCACCCGCGCGTCCTCGCCAACATCCTGCTGCACGGCATCGACGGAGAAATCGAAGTGCTGGGAACCAGCTACAAGGGCGCGATGCCTTCCTTCGAGCGGCTGTCCGACGGCGAACTCGCCGCCATCGCGACGTGGCTGCGCGGCCAGTGGTCGAATCGCGCGGATCCCGTCGATGCTGCCCTGTTCGCGCAGGAACGGGCCGCGCAGCGGCGCACCGAGCCGTTCGAGGGTGGCGCGCAGTTGAAGGCACTGGCGCAGACGCCAGGCACCTAGGAGGAGAGTGCGATGCGGCTCACGATGATGACCGACTACGCGATGCGACTGCTGATGTACGTGGCGCAGCGCCCCGAGCGGCTGTGCACGATCGCCGAAGTCGCCCGCGCCTACGATATCTCGGAGGCGCACCTGATGAAGGTCACGCATCAGCTCGGCCTTGCCGGGTGGATCGAGACGGTGCGCGGCAAGGGGGGCGGCATGCGGCTGGCGCACCGACCCGAGGACATCAACGTCGGCGCGGTCGTGCGACGCATGGAGTCCGATTTCCAGATCACCGAGTGTTTCGGCAAGTCCACTCACTGCCTGCTCACCGGCAGCTGCGGGCTTACCGGCATCCTGAACGAGGCGTTGCAGGCCTTTCTCGCGCGGCTCGATGCGCACACGCTCGCCGACGTGCTGCCGCCGCCGGTCCTCGGCGCACCCGATGCGCTCGGCGAGCGCCCGCTGCGCCGGCCGGTGCCCGAGCGCGCGGCCTGAGCGCAGGCCTCCTCGGGCGCCATGCTGCGCACCGCGCTCGCCAGTTGCACCGCAGTCGTCCTCGCCTGGGCGGCGGCCGCCTGGCTCACGCACGACTTCCGCGCCTTCACCGCCGAGGGCGCCCGACGCATCGAGGTGCGTGACGCGCCGGTGCAGGCGCCGCCCGTCGAAGTCGTCGGGCCCGGCATCGAGACGGTTGCGTTGCCGTCGCTGCTGAAGGCGCACGGCGGCGCGACGATCGTCGATTTCGTCTACACGCGCTGCGCAAGCGTTTGCGCGGCGCTCGGCAGCGGTTTCGAGCAACTGCAACGGCGCATCTCCGCGGGCGACAGGCAGGGCGACGTGCCGGTGCGACTGCTGTCGGTGAGCTTCGATCGGGCGCACGACGACGTCGCCGCGCTCGCGCGCTACGCCGATGACATGCGGGCCGATCCCGATATCTGGCGTTTCGTCATGGTGAGCGACGCGTCGGCGCTGCAGACGCTGTTGCGTGCTTTTCGCGTGGTCGTCATTCCCGACGGCTTTGCCGGCTACGAGCACAACGCGGCGCTGCTCGTCGTCGATGCCGATGCGCGACTGGTGCGCGTCTTCGATTACGACGAGCTCGACGAGGCGCTGCATTTTGCGCGCTCGCTCGCAGCGCTCCCGGCTTCGTGAGTCGCGATCGCCTTCGCTTCGTCGCCGGCGCCGCGATCGCCGTCGCCTGCGTCTCGTGGCCGCTGCGCGAGCTCCTCGAGGCCGGGATGGCCACGCACATGCTCGTGCAGTTCCCGGCGCTGATGCTTGCCGGCGCGCTGCTCGCGCCTGCACCCGGTAGCCCGGGTGAAGCCGGCATCGATCGTGGATCCGGCTGGAACCGGCTCGGCATCGCCGGGCTCGCTTTCTGCGCGGGCGTTCTCGCGGTGGCGATGATCCCGCGACTGCTCGACCTCGCGCTCGTCGATGCACGGATCGAAGCCGCGAAGGTCGTCACGCTGCTCGCCGCGGGCACCGTGCTCGGCGCGTCGTGGCGGCGCGCGGGTTTCGTCGTGCAGGGCTTTTTCCTGGGCAATGTCCTTCCGATGACCGCGGTGGTCGGCACGCTGTACCAGGACGCCCCCGTTCGCCTGTGCAACGGCTACCGGTTCGACGAGCAGGGGCTCGTCGGCACGCTGCTCGTCGTGTTCGCGATCGGCGTCGCGGTGGTATGGCTCGCGGCAGCAGGGATGAGCATGCACCGCGCCGAGATCGCGCTACGCTCGGACTGCACGCCGGCGCGCTTCGGGCGACCCGGGGCGCGCGACCCATCCCGTGAGGAGCGATCATGGCCAGAGGACGCATCTACGACGACATCACCCAGACCGTAGGCGACACTCCGCTCGTTCGCCTGAGGAAGCTCGGCGCAGGATTTCCCGGAGCGGTCCTCGTCAAGCACGAGGGCTTCAATCCGTTCGCTTCGGTGAAGGACCGCATCGGCAACGCGATGGTCGAGGACGCGATCCAGCGCGGCGTGCTCAAGCCGGGCATGGTGATCGTCGAGCCCACCAGCGGCAACACCGGGATCGGCCTGGCCTACACGGCGGTCGCGCGAGGGTTTCGCTGCGTGATCACGATGCCCGACACGATGACGATCGAGCGCCGACGAATGCTCGAGGCGCTTGGGGCCGTCCTCGTGCTGACGGAAGGCGCGAAGGGAATGAAGGGCGCGATCGCGCGCGCCGAGGAGATCCTCGCCAGGCTCGGCCCGCGCGGCTGGATGGCGCGCCAGTTCGACAACCCCGCCAACGCCGAGATCCACTATCGCAGCACCGGGCCGGAAATCTGGCAGGACACCGCGGGAGCGATCGACATCCTCGTTTCCGGCGTGGGCACCGGCGGAACCATCACCGGCGCGGGGCGCTACCTGCGCGAGAAGAAAGCCTCGGTGCGCATCGTCGCCGTCGAACCGGCCGAGAGCGCCGTTCTCTCGGGCGGCAACGCCGGCCCTCACAAGCAGCAGGGGCTCGGTGCGGGCTTCGTGCCGAGCGTGCTCGACACGAACATCTACGACGAGGTCGTGCGGGTCACCAACGACGACGCGATCGATACCGCGCGCGTGCTCGCGCGCGAGGAGGCGATCTTCGGCGGGATCTCGGGCGGATCGATCACCTGGGCGGCGCTGCAACTCGCCGGTCGCGTCGAGAACCGCGGCAAGACGATCGTCGCGATCATCCCCGATTTCGGCGAACGCTACCTGACGAACCCGGTCTACGCCGACATGCCCAAGCCCGACGCCTTCGACCTCGCCGACGCCCTGGCGGAGGGTTGACGTGCAGGTGCGCGCGGCGATCGCCTGGGAAGCGGGTCGGCCTCTGTCGATAGAGACGGTGCAGCTCGACGGCCCGCGCGCCTTCGAAGTGCTCGTCGAGGTGAAGGCCACCGGCGTCTGCCACACCGACGAGTACACGCGCTCGGGCGCCGACCCCGAAGGGCTGTTCCCCGCGATCCTTGGCCATGAGGGCGCCGGCATCGTCGTCGACGTCGGCCCGGGCGTAACCTCGGTGAAGAAGGGCGACCACGTCATCCCGCTCTACACGCCCGAGTGCCGGCAGTGCAAGTCGTGCCTGTCGCGCAAGACGAACCTTTGCACGGCGATCCGCGCAACGCAGGGTCTCGGCGTCATGCCCGACGGCACGAGCCGCTTCTCGATCGGAGGCAAGCGGCTGCATCACTACATGGGCTGCTCCACGTTCTCGAACTACACGGTGCTGCCCGAGATCGCCGTCGCGAAGATCCGTGAGGACGCTCCGTTCGAAAAGATCTGCTACATCGGCTGTGGCGTCACGACGGGCCTGGGCGCGGTGATCAACACCGCGAAGGTCGAGCCGGGCGCGAACGTCGTCGTCTTCGGACTCGGCGGAATCGGCCTGAACGTGGTGCAGGGGGCGCGCATGGTCGGCGCGAACCGCATCATCGGCGTCGACCGCAATCCGGCGCGAGAGTCGCTCGCGCGCAGGCTCGGAGTCACGCATTTCGTGAACCCGGAAGAAGTCGACGGCGATCTCGTTGCGCATCTCGTCGAGCTCACCGACGGCGGCGCCGACTACAGCTTCGAGTGCATCGGCAACGTCCAGCTGATGCGCCAGGCGCTCGAGTGCTGCCATCGCGGCTGGGGCGTGTCGGTGATCGTCGGGGTGGCCGGCGCCGGCCAGGAGATCTCCACACGCCCGTTCCAGCTCGTCACCGGCCGGCAGTGGAAGGGCACCGCCTTTGGCGGCGCTCGCGGACGCACCGACGTGCCGAAGATCGTCGACTGGTACATGGACGGCAGGATCGACGTCGACTCGCTGATCACGCACACGATGCCGCTGGAGGACATCAACCGGGCGTTCGACCTGATGCACAGCGGCGCGTCGATCCGCAGCGTAGTCGTCTACTGACGGCGGCCCGCACTTACCCGGCGCGGCTCCCTTGCGCCTTCTCGCTTCCCCCTTCCCGGTCCTTCGCCCTCATCTTCGCCGCGATCGAGTCGTGATGCGGCACGTGCAGCAGGTCGGCGATGCGGCGCATCAGGTGCAGTTCATTGGCATCCAGACGCGAATCGGCATACGCGACGCGCCACATGCGCTCGATGACGGCGATCTTCTGTTCCTGGCCGAGGTGCTGATTCAGCACGGACGTGAACTGGAAGTAGTCGGTGGCCGTGTGCACTTCCTCGCGAGCCGCCTCGAGCAGCTCGCTCGCCTCGGTCGGCGAAAGGCTTAGCCGGTCCACGATGGCGTCGCGTGCGGCTGCGCGCTCTGCCGGCGTGGTTTCGCCGTCGATGCGCATCGTTTCGGCGAAGAGCGCCGCGGTGGCGAGTTCGATGCGACGTTCTTCCCGCGCGGGATCGTCGCCTTCGCCGAGATGGCGCTCGAGGAAGTTTCGAAGCGCGGAGATCATCGACGGATTCTCCCACGATCGTGCGCCGCCCCCGGACGCACCCCGCGCTCCTCTACACTTCCGGGATGCCCGTCGCGTCGCCGTCCCGTTGCGTTTCACCGATACTCGATTCGCTGAATCCCGAGCAGCGCGCCGCGGCGTCCTTCGGCGCGCCTGATGAACAAGGGCGCTTCCGCGCCGGTCCCCTGCTGATCGTCGCCGGCGCCGGCACGGGCAAGACCGCGACGCTCGCGCATCGCGTCGCGCATCTGGTGCGCAACGGCATCGACCCGATGCGCGTGCTGCTGCTCACCTTCAGCCGCCGCGCGGCCGGCGAAATGACGCGTCGCGCCGAACGATTGCTGGCGCAGGATGCGCCCCGCCGGGCCGTCGGCGGCGCGCCGCCTGCCGCCCTGCATCTGACCTGGGCGGGCACCTTCCACTCGATAGGCGCACGGCTGCTGCGCGAATACGCCAAGCGCATCGGCCTCGATCCGTCGTTCGGCATCCTCGATCGGGGCGATTGCGCCGACCTGCTCGACCTCGTTCGCCACGAGCTCGGTTTCTCGTCGCAATCGCGCCGGTTCCCGCGCAAGGAAACCTGCCTGGCGATCCATTCGACCAAGGTCAACAGCGGCCGCGCGCTCGAAGACGTGCTGCGGCAGGACTTCCCGTGGTGCGCCGACTGGCGCGACGAGCTGGTGCGGCTGTTTCGCCGCTACGCCGAGCGCAAGCAGGCCAACGGCGTCCTCGATTACGACGACCTGCTGCTGTGGTGGCAGGCGGCGATGTGCGATGCGGCCTTCGCCGCCGACGTCGGCGCGCGCTTCGATCACGTGCTGGTCGACGAATACCAGGACACCAACGCGCTGCAGGCGCAGATCCTGCTCGCAATGAAACCCGACGGCGCGGGCCTGTCGGTGGTCGGCGACGATGCGCAGTCGATCTACGGCTTCCGCGCGGCCGAGGTGGGGAACATCCTCGACTTCCCGGCGAAGTTCGAGCCGCCGGCTGCCCGCCTCGTGCTCGAGCGCAACTATCGCTCGGTGCAGCCCGTGCTCGACGCCGCCAATACGCTGATCGGGCAGGCGACGCGCCGCCACCCGAAGACGCTCGTCGCGCATCGCGGTGCGGGGGCGCGCCCGCAACTCGTCACCGTGCCGGACGAACGCGCGCAGGCCGACTGGGTCATCGACACGATCCTGCGCCATCGCGAGGAAGGCGTAGCGCTGAAGCGCCAGGCGGTGCTGTTCCGAAGCGCGCATCACAGCGCCACGCTCGAGGTCGAACTCGTGCGGCGCGACATTCCGTTCGTCAAGCACGGCGGCCTGAAGTTCCTCGAGTCGGCGCACGTGAAGGACCTTCTTTCGGTGCTTCGCTGGGCCGAGAACCGGCGCAACGCGATCGCGGCGTTCCGCGCGCTGCAGCTGATGAGCGGCTTCGGGCCGGCGAACGCGCAGCGCTGTCTCGATCTCGCGCTGGATCCGAGCCGATCGCTGCCCGATGCGCTCGCGGCGTTCGCAGCGCCGCCGGCGTCGCGTGGTGCGTGGCCCGCCTTCGTCGAACTGATGCGCGTGCTGGTGCAGCCGGCGGCGCCGTGGCCGGCGCAGCTCGAGCCCGTACGGAACTGGTATCGGCCCCTGCTCGAGCGGCGGCACGACGATTCGATCGTGCGCGCTGCCGACCTCGACATGCTGCAATCGATCGCCGCGCGGTTCGGCACGCGCGAGCGCTTTCTCACCGAACTCGCGCTCGATCCGCCGCAGGCGAGCGGCGACTGGGCGGGAACGCCGCTGCTCGATGACGATTACCTGATCCTGTCGACGGTGCACTCCGCGAAGGGGCAGGAGTGGGATTCGGTGTTCGTGCTCAACGTGGCCGACGGGAACTTCCCCAACGAGTACGCGACGGGTCGCGCCGAGTCGATCGACGAGGAGCGGCGGCTGCTCTACGTCGCGATGACGCGCGCGCGCGACTTCCTCTACCTGCTCGAGCCGCAGCGATACTTCACGACGCAGCAGCCGCGGTTCGGCGACGCCTACGTGCACGGCGCTCGCAGTCGATTCCTCACCGATTCGCTGCTCGAGCGCTTCGATCGGGTCGCCCCTGCCGCGGCGTCCTCCAACGACGCGTCGCCGGCGACCGCGCAGGTCGATGCGCCTTTCGTCGATGTCGCTGCGCGCGTTCGTGCGCTGTGGTGATTGCCTTCGCGCGCATGCACGGCTCGCACGAAGTCGACTCTCCGTACGCCTGGTTCCGGCTGCTCGTGAGCCTCGTGCTCGCGATGATCGGCGGCTGCGGCATGTACGTCGTCGTCGTCGTGCTGCCGGCGGTGCAGGCGGAGTTCGACGTTGCGCGCGGCGCGGCGTCGATCCCGTACACGATGACGATGATCGGCTTCGGCATCGGCGGGATCGTGATGGGTCGCCTCACCGACCGCTTCGGCATCGTCGTGCCGGTGACGATCGGCGGCGTGTCGCTCGCCGCCGGTTTCATGCTCGCGGCCGCCTCGGGCAGCCTCTGGGCTTTCGGCCTCGCACAGGGCCTGTTGATCGGCATGCTCGGCAGCTCGGCCACCTTCAGCCCGCTCGTCACCGACATCTCGTTCTGGTTCGACAGACGCCGTGGCATCGCGGTGGCGATCTGCGCCAGCGGCAACTACCTGGCCGGCACCTTCTGGCCGCCGGTCGTGCAGCATTTCGTCGACGCGGTCGGGTGGCGCCAGACCTTCGTGGGGATCGGGCTGTTCTGCCTGTTCACGATGGTGCCCCTCGCGCAACTGCTGCGTCGCCGCTCGGTGCCGGCTGCGCCGACGCCTTCGCTCGTCGGCGCCGCTTCTTCGGCGGCGGTGGCGACGCCGACGGCGCCGCTGGCGCGGCTGGGCATCTCGTCGCGCGCGCTGCTCGCGCTGCTGTGCGTGGCCGGCGTGGCCTGCTGCGTAGCGATGTCGATGCCGCAGGTGCACATCGTCGCCTACTGCGGCGACCTCGGCTACGGGCCGGCGCGCGGCGCGCAGATGCTCTCGCTGATGCTCGGCTTCGGCGTGGTGAGCCGGATCGGCTTCGGGCTGATCTGCGATCGCATCGGCGGCCTGCGTACGCTGCTGCTCGGTTCCGTGCTGCAGGGGGTAGCGCTGCTGCTGTTCCTGCCCTTCGACTCGCTCGCATCGCTTTTCGTGGTCTCGGCGCTGTTCGGGTTGTTCCAGGGCGGAATCGTTCCGTCCTACGCGATCGTCGTCCGCGAGTTCTTTCCGGCCTCCGGCGCGGCGCTGCGCGTCGGCCTGGTGATCACCGCCACGCTATTCGGCATGGCGCTGGGCGGATGGCTGTCGGGCGTGCTGTTCGACGTCACCGGTTCCTACGACGCAGCCTTCGTGCACGGCATTGCGTGGAACGCGCTGAATGTCGCGATCGTCGCGTGGCTGCTGCTGCGGCTGCGACGGCACGAGCGCATGCCCGACGTCCTCACAACGGCAGTTCGATCGTGACGACGAGGCCGCCGCCGGCACGAGGCGTCGCCTCGATGCGCCCGCCGTGCAGTTCGATCGCCCGGCGCGCGATCGCCAGCCCCAGCCCGTAGCCTTGCGCGGCGCCGCCCGTGCTGCCGCGGTGAAAGGGCTCGAAGATCGCCTCGCGATCTTTCTCGGCGATGCCCGGGCCGCGGTCGGAAACGGTCAGCCGAAAGGGTTCACCCGAGCGCGACTCCGCGCGCACGTCGATCCGGCTACCGGGCGGCGCGAACTTCAGCGCATTGCGGATCACGTTCTCGAAGGCGCGGTGCAGCAGGCCCGCGTGCACCTTCGCTTGCCGAGGCTCGAGCCGGTCCTCGTAGTGGAGCTCGCGACCGGCGGTGCGTGCCTCGAAGCGCGCGTCGTCGACGATCGAGGCGACGAGCTCGGCGAGGTCCGCCGGTTCGAATTCGGCCTGAGCCGCGCCGGCGTCCAGCCGCACCAGGGTGAGCAGCTCGTCGACGAGTCCGTCGACGCGCAGGCTTTCGCGCTCGATGCGCTCGAGCATCGCATCGCGCCGCGTCGGTTCCTGCCGGGCGATGTCGATCGCCGCGCGCAGCCGCGCGAGCGGCGAGCGAAGCTCGTGCGAAACGTCGTGCAGCAGCCGCCGCTGCGTGGCAACCAGTTGCTGCAGTTGCCCGGCCATGCGGTCGAAATCGCGGCCCAGGTCCGCCAGCTCGTCGTTGCGCCGTCCGATGCGCTCGGCGACGCGCGTTTCCAGCGACCCGCCGGCCAGCGACGCGAATCCGTCCCGCAGGTGGCGGATCGGCTGCGTCAGGTACCAGGCAAGCAGTGCGCTGAACGCGAGACTGGCGAGCAGCCCCGCGGCGGCGAGTGCCGGGAGCGGCAGCGGCGCGGCGCGTCGCGGTCGTCGCGGCCCTTCGGTCGTGGCAACGAAGAGCAGCAGGCCGCTCGCCTCGTCGTGCCGCGCGATGCGCTGCGAACGACGATCGCCATCGCGTAGCCGCGCGCGTGCCAGTGCCGCGGACCCGGCCGGTACGGGTCGGTGAAGCAGGTCCTCGTCGTTGCGGTCGACGGCGTAGACGCGCGACGCGACCGGCGTGTTCTCGTCGTCGCGCAGCCAGTCGCGCAGCGCGTCTACGCCGCCGTGCGCGAGTGTTGCCGCGGCCGAGCGCAGCGCAAGTTCGGCGCGCGGGCCTGCACCCGGCGAGACCGCGTCCTCGCGCGCCCGCTGCTGGTGCAGCCAGACGAGCGCTGCGACGAGCACGATCGCGACGATCAGCGACAGCCAGAATGCGAGGAAGAACTTCCAGAACAGGCGACCCGTGCGCACGCCGGGGCGCGATTCGGCGTTCACGGAGATCATCGGGGAACCGCTCACCCGGGTTCAGGGCAGCACGAACTGGTACCCGCGGCCGCGAACCGTTTCGATCCACGGCGACCCGTCTGCGCGCGTGCCGAGCTTCTGTCGAAGGCTGCTGACGTGCACGTCGACGCTGCGGTCGAAGCGTCCGAGCGGGCGTCCGAGCGCGTCCCTCGACAGCTCGTCCTTCTCGACGACGCGGCCTGCCTGCCGGGCGAGTGACGCGAGCACGTTGAACTCGGTGCTCGTCAGCGCCAGCGGCGCGTCGCGCCAGCAGGCGCGGCGCTGCGCAGGCCACAGCGTGAGCGGGCCCGCGACGATCGACGCGCCGTGCGCGAGGCTCGCCTCTCCGATCCGGCGCAGGATCGCCCGCAGGCGCGCGGCGAGCTCGCGCGGGCTGCACGGCTTGGGAACGTAGTCGTCGGCGCCGAGCTCGAGGCCCACGATGCGGTCGACGTCGTCGCCGCGCGCCGTGAGCATCAGCACCGGAACGCGGCTCGCTGCGCGGATGCGCCGCAGCGCCTCGACGCCGTCGATGCCGGGCATCATCACGTCGAGCACGACGATGTCGAAGTCGCCTTCCAGCGCACGAGCCGTCCCGGTGAGTCCGTCGCCCACGGCCTGCGCGTCGAAGCCGTCGCGGCGCAGGTACTCGACGAGCAGTTCGCTCAACTCGAGATCGTCGTCGACGAGCAGCACGCGCGGCGCCGCGCCGTTTCCGAGGTCGTTGGACATGCGCCGATCATAGCGATCCGCCGCGCAGGTATTGCCCCAAGCGCGCGATCGACACGCTTCTTTACGAACCCTTACACATTGCCGGCAGCGGTTAACGAACTGCGGCGGCAAGCTTCGGCTCGTACCGGCGCAGTCCTCGCGCCGGCCATTCGAGACAGGAGTCCGAAGCATGAAAACCGCACGCATCGCAGCCTTCACCGTCGCCGGCGGCCTGGCGCTCGCCGTTCCCTTCCTCGTTTCGGCGCAGTCTTCGGCCCAGAACGCGCCGCAGGCGACCTCCGCGCCGATGGTCAAGTCGCAGCACGCGCATTGGCGCCATGGCGGCGAAGGGCATCGGGGCGGCGAGGCCATGTTCGGCCGGCGCGGTCACGGCGACGGCTTCCTGCGCGGTCTGGAGCTGAGCGACCAGCAGCGCGACCGGATCTTCGAGATCCGCCATGCCGCCGCTCCGAAGATGCGCGAGCAGGCAAAGGCGCTGCGCGAGACGCGCGGCGAGTTCGCGAAGCTGGCGCTGTCGCCGGACTATGACGCAGCGAAAGCCAAGGCGCTCGCCGATCGGAATGCGCAGGCGATCAGCGAGATGGCGCAGCTTCGCGCGCGCAGCATGAACGAGATCTACCAGGTGCTCACGCCCGAGCAGCAGGCGAAGGTGCAGCAGCGCCAGGAGCGGCGCGCCACGCGCGGCTGACCGCGCAGGCGCAGAGGCGGGGTGTGGCGGGAAGGGGCCGGGCGTCGAGCGGCGGTACCATCCTCGCCATGATCCGCCTCTCTCCCGTCTCCACCGCCGACCTGCGCCCGCTCGACGAGAGCGATTTCTCGCAACTCGAGGCGTTGCTCGACGCCACCGGCAACGAGAACGCGATGGTCGTCGAGGAGGTCGACGGCTTCCTCGCGGCACTCGCCTGCGTGCCCGATCCGATCGACGAGGACGAGTTGCTTGCGCAGGTGCTCGGCGCCGAGCCTTTCGACGACGAGCCCGCCGGCGATGCGCTGCAGGTCGTGCCTCCCGCGACGCGCGCGGAGATCGCCGCATTGCTGCGCCGACACGCCGGGCGCGTCGTCGCAGCGCTGCAAGCCGACGAGTTCGGGCCGGTACTCGCCTACGACGAGGACGGCAACGCCGATGGCGTGGCCTGGGCGGTGGGCTTCCTGCGCGGCGTCGAGTTGCACGCCGACAGCTGGGAAGCGCTGCTCGACGAGAAGGACTTCGCCGACGCACTCGATGCGATCGACTCGCTGGCGGCCAGCATCGATGACGACGAGGACGGCGCCGGCCTTTCACGCGCCGATCGCGACGACCTCATCGATCGGATGATCGGCGACGTCGCCGACATCCATGAGTACTTCCGGCCCTGGCGCGAGACCGGAACCACGCCGGCCGCGATGCGGGTCGAGACCGTGCGTCGGACCACACCGAAGACCGGGCGCAACGAGCCATGCCCCTGCGGCAGCGGGCGCAAGTACAAGAACTGTTGCGGCGCTTGAGGAGGGAAGGCGAAGGCAGCAGGAGCAGCCTTCAGGCGGCCAGCAGCAGGACGATGCCGCCCAGCACGATCGAGACCACCAGCGCGGTACCGAGCACCGAACCGACGAAGGACGTCCACTCGCGCCAGTCGAAGCGGGGCGCATCGGCGGGGATGGGAAGCGTATCGGGAGTGGACTCTCGGGCCATGACCTTTCCGTGGGCGCCTGCGTCGCTGCGGGAGTGCATGCGGCAGGCTTGGATGGATAGGGCGCCCGGCGGCGGGACTGCGCCGGGGCTGGATCCGGATGCATAGGGGCACGATTCGGGCAGACTTCGGGCAAGCGGCACGCGCCGTCCGTTGCGCTACATTCCCTCGATGAGCCGCCGCATCGCCATCGTCGAGGACGAACCCGCCATTCGCGCGAACCTGTGCGACGCCTTCCTTCGCCACGGTTTCGAAGCCTGCGGCTACGCTGATCGCGCACAGGCCCAGCAGGCACTCGCCGCGAGGCTTCCGGACCTGGCGATCATCGACGTCGGCCTGGGCGACGAGCCCGACGGCGGCTTCGAGCTGTGTCGCTGGTTGCGCGATCACGCCCGCACGCTGCCGATCCTGATGCTGTCGGCTCGCGATTCCGAGATCGACATCGTCTCCGGACTGCGACTGGGGGCCGACGACTACGTCACGAAGAACGTGAGCTTTCCGCATCTGCTCGCACGCGTCACGGCGCTGTTGCGCCGTGTCGATGCGCTGTCGCAGCCGACGACGAGCGGCGAACGACTGGTGCGCGGCCCGCTCGTGCTCGATTCGGCGCGTTTCGAGGCAACCTGGCGCGACCTGCCGGTGGAGCTCACCGTCACCGAGTTCTGGATGCTGCACGCGCTCGCGCGTCATCCGGGGCACGTGAAGAACCGCGACGCGCTGATGCGCGAGGCCAACCTCGTCGTCGACGACCAGACGGTCACGTCGTACGTGAAGCGCATCCGCCGCAAGTTCGAAGCCGTCGACGCCGCATTCGACGCGATCGAAACCGTCTACGGACTCGGATACCGCTTCGTCGACCGTCCTGCGAATCCATGAGCGCACGCGCGACCACATGACAAGCGCGCGACGCCGCTGGCGACTCCCGCTCGGTCTTCGCTTCAGCCTGGCGTTGGCGATGGTGCCGTTGCTCGCGCTGCCGCCCATCGGGCTGCGATTCGTCGAGGTGATGGCCGAGTTCGCGCGCAACGAGCGGCTCGAGAACCAGGGGCAGGCGGCGCGCAATCTCGCTGCGTCGCTGCACGACCACCGGTCGCTCTTCGACGTCGAGCAGGCGACGTTGCGTCGGCGCGCAGGCGCCGAACTGTTGCCGGTCGAACTGCTCGCCGATGTCGTCGTCGATCAGGATGCACGCGAGTGGATCGAGACCCCCGGACGGGGCCTGCCGATTCGGCCCGCGCAGGCGGGCGTCGGTGCGAACGCGGGCGCCGGCTCGATGCATGTGCGCCTGGCTGCGGCACGCTCGCAGGAGCGTCCGGGCCGCTTCTTCCTGCTCGTCGATGCCGACGACGAGCGGCTCGTCCTGCCCGAGCGGGTGGGCGGCGCCGAGCGTTCCGGCGACCGCCTGATCGTGGAGTCGGGCGCCGCGCCCGACCAGATGCGCCCGCGGGAAGTGACGCCGACGGAACGTTCGGGTGGCTGGATCGCCGAGATCGAGTTCGACGAGGAGCCGCGTTTCCTGCGCGTGCACGTCGTCGACGTCGACTATCTCGGTTCGCGGCGCATCGAAGGACGCGCCGACTCCGGGTTGCTCACGCCGGTGCAGCCGCTGGCGGAGCAGGCGCGCGATCCGCGCGCGGCACTGTGGGCCGAAGCGATGAGAGGGCTCGCGCGTGCCAGCGGTCGCGTCTCGGTCTTCGACTCGAGCGGGGCGTTGCTCGTGCAGTCCGGAACGATCGTCGGCGGCCCGCCTCCGCCCGACGACTGGCAGGGCCGTCTCGCGCGGCGTCTGCTCGCCGCGACGGTGCATCTGCGCCCCGCGCGCTTCGAAGCCTTCGCACCCGACGCCGCGTCGCCGGACCCCAGCGAGCAGTCGCCACTCAGTCGCGCGCTTGCCGGATTCGCTGCGCAGCAGTCCGAGCGCACCGACTCGGAAACCGGGCTGCCCGCCTGGCTGCTGACCAGCGCGCAACCCGTGTGGGCCGATGATCGCGTCGTCGGCGCGCTCGTCGTGGAGGAGCACACCGGCTCGCGCATCGACGCGCATGCGCGCGCAATCGAACGGCTCACGCTGCTCACTGCTGCAGCGATGGCGGCCAGTGCGCTCGCGCTGCTCGCGGTGGGATCGGTGACGGTCGCGCGCATCGTGCGCCTTCGGGGGCAGGCCGAGCGAGCGATCGACTCGCGCGGGCGCGTCGTCGACAGCGTGCGCGAACCGGTCGTCGCCGACGAGATCGGAGCGCTCGCGCAGAGCTACGCCAGCGTGCTGGAGCGTCTGCGCCAGCACCAGCAGTACGTGGGCAATCTTCGCGGCCGGCTCGTGCACGAATTGCGAACGCCGATCATGGTCGTGCGTTCCTCGCTGGAGAACCTCGCCGCCGAGGCGGAGACGCCGAACGCCGACAGTGCGCAGCGTGATTCCTGGCTGGCGCGCGCGCGCGACGGCACGCAGCGACTGGAGCGCATCGTCGCGAGCATGGGCGAGGCGTCGAGCCTGGAGTCGATGCTGGCCGACAGCGAACTGGAGACGGTCGACCTGGTCGCGTTGCTCAGGGCATGCGTCGAAGGCTACCGGGACGCGTTCGCCCCGCACGCCTTCGAGCTGGATTGCGCGATCGAGCGCGCGCCGTGCCCGGTCGTGCCCGAGGCGATCGCGCAGGCGCTCGACAAGCTCGTCTCGAACGCGGTGGACTTTGCCGAAGCGGGCACTTCGATCGTGCTTTCGCTGCGCGCGATCGTCGAGGCCGGCGTGCCGATGTTCTCCATCGCCGTGCGCAATCGCGGCCCCGCGCTACCTGCCGCGATGCGCGATAGCCTGTTCGACTCGATGGTCTCGGTACGCGTGCACCGCGCGTCCGCCGACACGCACCTGGGACTCGGGCTGTACCTCGTGCGGCTGGTCGGCGAGTTCCACGGCGGCCACGCGTTCGTGCGCGACGTGGCGGGGGGGGTGGAGGCGGGCTTTACGCTCAAGGGAAGTGAAGGGTGAAGGGTGAAGGGTGAAGGGTGAAGGGTGAAGGGTGAAGGGTGAAGGGTGAAGGGTGAAGGGTGAAGGGTGAAGGGTGAAGGGTGAAGGGGCCGGGCCGGCTGCGATGCACGCCGCATTTGCCGGGCCCTTCGCCCTTCACCCTTTCCCCTTCACCTCCTCGAAATCAGCCGAGGTTCAACGGCACGAATATCCGCGTGTTGCCGCGCTGGACGAGCAGTGCGAGCTTGTCGTTGTCGCCGCTCACTTTTTCGCGCAGCGATTCGACGCTGTCGACCGACTGGCCGTTCACCGAGAGGATCACGTCGCCGGGACGAATGCCGGCGCGACGCGCTGCGCCGGTCGCGTCCTCGACGAGCAGCCCGCCCTGGTCGATGTGCGCGCTCTTGCGCTCGTCGCGATCGAGGGGGCGGACCGCCAGCCCGAGCCGGCCCGAGTTCGAGCTGGCGCTCTGCGACTCGGCCGATGCAACCTGTTCCGGCTTCGCTTCGCCGAGCACCGCGTCGAGCTCCTGCTTCTTCCCGTCGCGCATCACCTCGAGCGATACCCTGGCACCGGGCTTCGACATCCCGACCATCGCGGCAAGGTCGCCCGAGCGCTCGACCGGCGTACCGTTGAACGAAAGGATCACGTCCCCGGGCTTCAACCCGGCCTTCTGCGCGGCGCTGTCCGGCGCGATGCTGGAGATCAGCGCGCCGTTCGGGCTTTTCAGCTGGAACGAATCGGCCAGCGCCTGGTTCAGTTCCTGGATCGTCACGCCCAGTTGCGCATGCTTCGCCTCGCCGGTCTCGATGATCTGGTTCTTCACGCGCAGCGCGACGTCGATCGGGATGGCGAACGACAGCCCTTCGTAGCCACCGGTGCGCGAGTAGATCTGCGAGTTGATGCCGACGACGCGACCGCCGGCGTCGAACAGCGGGCCGCCCGAGTTGCCCGGGTTCACCGCGACGTCGGTCTGGATGAACGGCACGTAGGTGTCGCCCGGCAGCGAGCGGCCCTTCGCGCTGACGATGCCGGAGGTTGCGCTCTCCTCGAAGCCGAACGGAGAGCCGATCGCGAGCACGTAGTCGCCGACGTGCAGACGGTCGGATTCGCCGACCTGCACGGTCGGCAGGTTCTTCGCGTCGATCTTCAGCACGGCGACGTCGGTGGCGGGGTCGACGCCGAGCACCTTGGCCGAGTACTCGCGCCGGTCGGCGAGCTTCACCTGGACGCTGTCCGCGTCGCGCACGACGTGCGCGTTCGTGAGGATGATTCCGTCGGATCCGATGATGAAGCCCGAGCCTTGACCGCGCACGGGAACCTTGCCCTGCGGCATCTGCGGGATCGGCAGGCCTCGGTAGAAGCGGAAGAACGGATCGTTCTGCAGGTCAGGCGCGTCGCCGGCGCCGACTTCGCGCGTGCCTTCGACTTCCACGCCCACCACGGCCGGGCCGAACCTCTTGACGATCTCGGTCCAGTTCGGCGCGGTGGTCGGCGCAATGACGACCGAGCCGGTGGTCGATGGCGGCTCGATCTTCGTGGCCGGCGGCGCGTCGCCGGCGTTCGATGCGGCCGACGCAGTCGTCGTCGGTGCGCGGGTTGCGGCGTCTGCCGACTGCGCGAGCCTGGGCGTTTCGCCGGACTGCGCAAGCTTGTGCGGCGTGTCGGCTTGCGCTGCGTGCCCGTCGCGGAACCAGTCGCTGGGGTTCAGCGACAGGCCGTACGCGGTCCCGGTGCTGATCATGCCCGCGGCCGCCAGTGCGGCGACCAGGAGTTTAGGCTTCATCGTTCGTTGCCTCTCGTTCGGTGGAAGGCCGTGCGGCCCCGACGACGAGATGCTGCGACGTGCGTCTTAGGAAGTGCTTAAGGCCGCGTTCTCGTGTATCCGGGGCAGCGATACGAGCACGCGAAGGCCTCCGAGCGGTGAACGGTCGAGCTCGATGCGTCCTGCGTGCCGGTCGATGACTGCCTTCGCAATCGCGAGGCCCAGCCCGCTGCCGCCGTCTCCGCCGGCGGTTCGACCGTAGAAGCGGTCGAACACGCGTTCGTGTTCCTCCACGGCGATGCCCGGACCGTCGTCGTCGACGCTCACGCGCGCCTGGTCGTCGTCGGTGTCGACGCGCACCGAGACCATGCTGCCCGCCGGAGTGTGCCGCAGCGCATTGTCGACGAGGTTGCGCAGCAGACTGTGCAAGGCGCTCGCGTCGCCGCGCAGCGCGAGCGTCTCGGGCGCGTCGAACTCGATGCGCGATCCGCGCGCGAGCGCCAGCGGCGTCATTTCTCCTACCACGGCTCGGGCCACGCGTGCGAGGTCGATCCGATCGTCCGGCGCGCTGCGCGCCTGCGGTTCGCTGCGCGCGAGCGTGAGCAACTGGTCGATCAGGTGCGCCGAGCGGTCGATGCCGGCGTTCAGCTCGCACAGCGCTTCCGCGCGGGCGCGGTCGTCGCGTGCGCGTGCCATGAGCCCTGCCTGCAGCTTCAGCGCGGCGATCGGGGTCCTGAGCTCGTGGGCAGCGTCGGCGACGAAGGCGCGCTGTGCGGCGAAGGACGCGCGAAGACGTCCGAGCAGGCCGTTGAGCGAAGTCACCATCGGCTCGACCTCCACCGGGATGTGTCCCTCCGGCACCGGGTCGAGCCGATTCGCGTCGCGCCGACGCAATTCGGTGGCGATCTGCTCGACCGGCATGAGCGACTTGCCGACCAGCCACCAGATCGCCAGCGCGACGAGCGGCGCGAAGAACAGCAGCGGCGTGAGGCTGCGCAGCGCCGCCGCCGCTGCGATTCGCTCGCGTACCTCGAACGGCTGGCCGACCTGGATCACGCGGCCGCGGGCGAGCGTGCTGTAGACGCGCCAGCGCTCGCCGCCGGTGACGACGTCGGAGAAGCCCAGCGTGGCGCGTTCCGGCAGGCGCGCACGCGACCTCGTGTGCGACAGGTAGATCTTGGAGCCGTCGGCGCTCCAGATCTGCACGACGAAATCGAACTGCTCGCGGTCTTCCGGAGGACCCGGCGGAGGCAGGACCGCGCCCTGGTCGCGCAGCGACAGCGCCATCTGGCGCAGGTGGTAGTCGAACAGCTCGTGGCTGTCTCGCAGCACGTAGCGATAGGTGACCGTCCCGATGACTGCTTCGGCGAGGATGAACAGCGGCAGCAGCGAGAGCAGCAGGCGCGTGCGGATCGAGGAGCCGGTCATCCGCCTTCCTGGGATTCCGGCTTCGGGATGAAGTAGCCGACGCCTCGAACGTTCTGGATGAAGTCGTGCCCGAGCTTTCGCCGCAACCCGTGGATGTAGACCTCGACCGCGTTGCTCTCGACCGACTCCCCCCAGCCGTAGAGCCGGTCCTCGAGTTGCGCGCGCGACAGGATCGCACCCGGACGCATCATCAGCGCCTCGAGCACCGCGTATTCGCGCGACGAAAGCGTCATCGGCTCGCCGTCGCGAGTGACCTCGCGCGTGGACGGATCGATCCGCACGCCGCCGTGCTCGAATACCGATGCGGCGCGCCCCGCGCTGCGCCGAAGCAGCGCGCGCATGCGCGCGGCGAGCTCCTCGAGGTCGAAGGGCTTGACGAGGTAATCGTCGGCGCCGGCGTCCAGTCCGCCGATGCGATCCTGCACTTCGTCACGCGCGGTGACGATCAGCACCGGCGTCTTGTCGGCGCGCGACCGCATCGCGCGCAGCAGCGAGATGCCGTCGCGCCCCGGCAACCCGAGGTCGAGGAGCACGAGGTCGAACTCGGCGGTGGCGAGCGCGGTGTCGGCGGCTTCGGCGTCGCGCACCCAGTCGATCGCATAGCCGTCCTGCCGCAGCGCGGTCTGGACCGCCTGCCCGATCATGCGGTCGTCCTCGACGAGCAATACCCTCATGGGCGCCGAGAATACCGCGCCGGGGGGCGGGGGCTCGTCTGCGTACCAGACGAGACGCAGGCGGCCCGCACCTTTGCAAGAGACGCTGGCTGTTCGCGCAGCGAACATCCCGTCCTGGACCGAAACAGCACAGGCGGCAGGGCCGGCCGATTGGGTGCGTTCGCTGGCGCTGCAAGGCGCAACGGGCTGAGGCTGCGCTGACGGGGCGCTGTCTGCGGCGCCGAGCAGCGCAGCATCGGGGTCGGCGCGCGAAGCGCGCTTCGTT
>JAEWFA010000058.1 GCA_023389055.1 Pseudomonadota bacterium
CGGGGGGGGGGGGGCGTTTCCTCGGCGGCGCACCGACCTGGATCACGCTCACCGTCGCCGGACTGGCGATGGGGATGATCATCTTCATCATCGCCTCGGGCCTGACGCTCGTCTTCGGGCTGATGGACGTGCTGAACTTCGGCCACGGCGTGTTCATCGCCTTCGGCGCCTTCGTCGCGATGTCGGTGCTGGCGCCGCTGGGCGCCTGGACCGAGTCGGCGTCGCTCGCGGCGAACCTCGGCGCGATCGGCCTGGCGATGCTCGCGGCGATGGCGGTCGCCGCCGCGATCGGCGTCGTGTTCGAGCGGTTGATCGTGCGTCCGGTGTACGGCAACCACCTGAAGCAGATCCTGATCACGATGGGCGGGATGATCATCGGCGAAGAGCTCATCAAGGTGATCTGGGGACCGCAGCAGATTCCGCTGCCGCTGCCCGCGGCGCTGCGCGGTGCCTACGTGGTGGGCGAGGCGGCGATCGAGAAATACCGGCTGCTCGCCGTCGTCGTCGGACTGCTCGTCTTTCTCGCGCTGCTCTTCGTGCTCGAGCGCACGAAGATCGGGCTGCTGATCCGCGCCGGCGTGCAGGACCGCGAGATGGTCGAGAGCCTCGGTTACCGGATCCGGCGGCTGTTCGTCGGCGTGTTCGTCGTCGGCTCCGCACTGGCCGGGCTGGGCGGCGTGATGTGGGGGCTGTACCAACAGAGCGTCGTCCCGCAGATGGGCGCGCAGGTCAACATCCTGATCTTCATCGTCATCATCATCGGCGGGCTCGGTTCGACCACCGGCTGCTTCGTCGGCGCGCTGCTGGTCGGACTGATGGCGAACTACACGGGCTTTCTCGCGCCCAAGGTGGCGCTGTTCTCGAACATCCTCCTGATGATGGCGATCCTGCTGTGGCGCCCGCAGGGGCTGTTCCCGGTCGTTCGCCGCTGAAGGAGCGCACCGATGATCCGCACGCTGCTCTCCGGCGACTACCCGCGCAGCCGCATCGTCGCCGCGATCCTCGTGGCGATCGTGCTCGTGCTGCTGCTCGTTCCCTTCGTGTTCCCGGGCGCGCGTTCGCTGTCGGTTGCGGCGAAGGTGCTCGTCTTCGTGCTGCTGGTGGCGAGCTACGACCTGCTGCTCGGCTATACGGGCATCGTCTCGTTCGCGCATACGATGTTCTTCGGCATCGGCGCCTACGGCGTGGCGATCGCGAGCACGCGGATGGGACCGGGGTGGGATGCGATCGCCGTCGGCGTGCTGCTGGCGCTCGCGCTGTCGGCGCTGCTCGCTTTCGCGATCGGACTGTTCAGCCTGCGCGTGAAGGCGATCTTCTTCGCGATGATCACGCTCGCCGTCGCGGCAGCGTTCCAGACGCTCGCCTCGCAGCTCTCTGAATTCACCGGCGGCGAGGACGGCCTGAGCTTCAAGGTGCCGGAGGTGCTGCAGCCGTCGTTCGAGCTGTTCGAGGACACGGTGCTCGGCGCGTCGATCGACGGCCGCTTCCTCACCTACTACCTCGTGTTCTTCTCGGTGCTGGTGCTGTTCCTCGTGCTGCTGCGCATCGTCAATTCACCGTTCGGACGCGTGCTGCAGGCGATCCGCGAGAACGATTTCCGCGCCGAGGCGATCGGCTACCGCACGGTCGTTTTCCGCACCGTTTCGACAGTGCTCGGCGCGCTGTTCGCGACGCTCGCCGGTGCGCTGCTCGCGATCTGGCTGCGCTACAACGGCCCGGACACGTCGTTGTCCTTCGAGATCATGCTCGACATCCTGCTGATCGTCGTCATCGGCGGCATGGGAACGATGTACGGGGCGGTGATCGGCAGCGCGATCTTCGTGCTCGCGCAGAGCTACCTGCAGGACCTGATGCGGCTCGTCTCCGGGACGTTCGAGGCGGTTCCGATCGCCGCAGCGCTGTTCTCGCCCGATCGCTGGCTGTTGTGGCTTGGCTTGTTGTTCGTGCTGTCGGTGTACTACTTCCCGACCGGCATCGTCGGCCGGTTGCGTGCACGCGCCCTGGCGCCCCGCCTGCGATGAGCGCTGCGACGCCTTGCGTCCGCGTGGTGCACGCCGGCGCGGTGTCGACGGTGACGCTGGCGCGCGCCTCGATGCGCAACGCGCTCGTTCCCGACCTGCTGCTCGATCTGTGCGTTTCGCTCGAGGAGATCGGCCGTCGCGACGAGACGCGCGCCGTGGTGCTCGCGGCCGAAGGCGACTCCTTCTCGATCGGTGGCGATCTGCGTCGGTTCATGCACGAGATGGGCGGCGCGACGCTGTCGAGCTATTCGGCCGAGTACGCCGGGTTGCTGAACCAGGCGATCGTCTCGCTGTTGCGCCTGCCGCAACCGGTGGTCGGTGCGGTGCACGGCATCGTCGCGGGCGGGGCGATCGGCCTCGTGCTCGGATGCGACGTCGTCGTCGCCGCGGACGACTGCCGCTTCGACCCGCAGTACGCGCGCGCCGGATTGACGCCGGACGGCGGCTGGACTGCGCTGCTGCCGCAGGTCGTCGGACGTCGACGCACCTCGGCATGCCTGCTGCTCGATTGTCCGCTGACCGCGGACGAAGCGCTCGCCTGCGGTCTGGTCACGCAACTCGCCGCGCGCGAAAGCGTCACCGAGCTTGCGCGCGAAGCCGCGTTGCGCATAGCGGCGGCGCCGCGATCGACGATGCAGCAGGGCAAGCGGCTGCTCGCGGGAGACCTCGACGCGGTCGAGCGGGCGCTCGAAGCGGAGCGCCGGTGCTTCGTCGCGACGGTCGGCGGCGCAGAAGCGCGCGAAGGCGTCGCGCGTCAGCTGCGCGCATGCGAGCCGTATCGGGACTGAGGAGGCAGCTGCGGGGACCACCGAGTGGACGACGCAGGGCACGACGGCCCTGCGAACCGCTCGCCCGTTGCGTACCCGGATCGCGCATTGCGGGAGAATGGCCCGCTCCGATCGTTCTCCGGGAGGCTTCGATGCATGCCGTGTCAACCGAACCGGGCGTGCGCCGGTACCACCGAGCAGGCGCCGTCGGTGCAGCGATTTCCGGCGCAGTTGCGTTCGCCGCCTGCGCGACGGCGCTGGCGGCAGGTCCGAAGCCGCCGATCGACGAGCTGACCGCCACCGAGGCCGTGAAGGCCGTCTGCGAGGGTCGCTTCGAGAGCCAGGCGTTGATGCAGACCTACCTCGAACGCGCGCGCGCGCGTCCCGACCTGAACGCGTTCATCACGCTCGACGAGGCGCCGGCGCTGCGCGCGGCGCGCGCCGCCGACACGTCGCGCAGCGCGCGCGGCAAGTGCCTGCCGCTCGACGGGCTTCCGATCGTCGTCAAGGACAACATCCACGTCGCGGGGCTGCGCAACACGGCGGGAACGCCTGCGCTGCGCGACTTCGAGCCGACCGTCGACGCGCCGGTCGTGCGCAAGCTGCGCGACGCGGGCGCGATCGTCATGGGCAAGACGAACATGCACGAACTCGCGTTCGGCATCAGCGGGTACAACACCGCATTCAAGACCGGCGAGTCGTACGGCGTGCGCAACGCCTACGATCCGACGCGGATGGCGGGAGGGTCGTCCTCCGGAAACGGCGCGGCAATCGGCGCGCGCATCGCGCCGGCCGGAATCGGAACCGACACCGGCGGCTCGGTGCGCATTCCCTGCTCGTTCAATGGATGCGCGGCACTACGGCCCACGGTGGGGCGCTATCCGCAGTCCGGGATCACGCCGATCTCGCATACGCGCGACACCGCCGGCCCGATGGCGGTGTCGATGCTCGATGTCGAACTGCTCGACCGGGTGATCAGCGGCGATTCGCCGGTGCAGTCGGCCGATATCGGCGGCGTGCGTCTGGGCATCGTCGCGCCGTTGTTCGCCGATCTCGATGCGGATACGCGGGCGGCAATGGACTCGGCCCTCGGAAAGCTGCGCGCGGCGGGCGTGACACTGGTCGACGTCGAGATGCCGCAGCTGATGGAGCTGAACGCAAAGATCGGCTTTCCGCTGGCGCTGTTCGAGGCGCACGACGACGTCGCGGGCTATCTGAAACACTATTCCACCGGGGTCACGCTCGAGCAGTTGGCCGCACAGATCGCCAGCCCCGACGTGAAATCCACCTACGAGAACCTGGTGCTGCCGCGCAAGCTGCCGGGTCCCGACGGCGCCACGGTCGACGCGCAGCCGGTGTACGAAGCGGCGATGCGCGATGCGCGCCCGGCGCTGCAGAAGCTGTACGCGGACACCTTCGCGCAGCACCGGCTCGACGGAATCGTGTTCCCGACGGTGTCCGCGGTGGCGATGCCGGCGAACCCGGAATCGAGCAGCATCGAGAATTTCGTGCGCTACATCCGCAATACCGATCCGGGCAGCAACGCCGGCGTGCCCGGCATCACGTTGCCGGTGGCGCTCGGTGCGACGACGCGGCTGCCGGTGGGGCTGGAGGTCGACGGCCCGGAAGGCAGCGACCGCAGGCTCGTTGCGATCGGGATCGCGCTGGAGAAGGTGCTGGGGCGCCTTGCGGCGCCCGGTCGCTGAAGCGCGCGGCGTCGCGCGCCGTTGCCTACTGGACCGCAGCGATCATGTACGCGACGGCGTCGCGAACTTCGGCATCGGTGAGCTTTGCGTTGCCGCCGCGCGGAGGCATCGCGCGGATGCCTTCGATGCCGTGCTTCACGAGCACGTCGAAGCCCTGGTCGAGGCGAGGCTTCCAGGCGGCCTTGTCGCCGTGCTTCGGCGCGCCGGCGACGCCACTCTCGTGGCAGACGCCGCAGGTGGCCTTGTAGATCTTCTCTCCGGCAGCGACGTCGCCGTTACCCGTCGCCGGCGCGGCGGCAGCCGGGGCGGCGGCAGCAGGCGCTGCGGCGGGAGCGGATGCGGTCGGCGCGGGGGTGGACGCAGCCGGTGCCGGTGCAGCCGGTGCAGCGGCCGGTGCCGTCGCCGGCGTCGCC
>JAEWFA010000065.1 GCA_023389055.1 Pseudomonadota bacterium
CGAGTCGACCGCGACAGATGCAGCGGCAGGCGGCGCCGAGGTGCGCTCTTCGCGCACGTCGGCGCCCTGCGCCGCGGCTTCCGCGCGCCCCTCGCCTTCTTCGCCCTCGATCTTCAACCGCACCAGATCGCTGCCGACGGCGATGTTCTCGCCCGGTTCGCCGGCAAGCCACGAAACCTCGCCGGCGATCGGCGAAGGCACCTCGACGCTGGCCTTGTCGGTCATGACGATCGCCAGCGACTGGTCTTCGCGCACGTGGTCGCCGACCTTGACCAGCCATTCGACGAGCTCTGCCTCGGCAACTCCTTCGCCGACGTCGGGCAGCCGGATCGCGCGCTCGGCCATTCAGTCCTCCAGCGCTTCGAGCAGCGCGCGACCGACGCGCGCCGGGCCGGGGAAGTACTCCCATTCGTGCGCGTGCGGATACGGCGTGTCCCAGCCGGCGACGCGCCGGATCGGCGTCTCGAGATGATGGAAGCAGTGCTCCTGCACGAGCGCGGCGAGCTCCGCACCGAAGCCCGACGTCAGCGTCGCCTCGTGGACGACGACGCAACGGCCGGTCTTGTTCACCGACGCGACGATCGCGTCGAGATCGAGCGGGACGAGCGTTCGCAGGTCGATCACCTCGGCATCGACGCCGCTGGCTTCGGCGGCCGCGAGCGCGACGTGGACCATCGTTCCGTACGCAAGCACGGTGACCGCCTCGCCGGGCCGGCGCACGACGGCCTGCCCGAGCGGCACCGTGTAGTGTCCGGCGGGAACGTCGCCCAATGGGTGCTTCGACCACGGCGTCACGGGCCGATCGGGATAGCCGTCGAAGGGTCCGTTGTACAGGCGCTTGGGCTCGAGGAAGATCACCGGATCGGGATCCTCGATCGCCGCGATCAGCAGCCCCTTCGCGTCGATCGGATTCGACGGCACGACGGTCTTCAATCCCGCCACGTGCGTAAAGAGCGCTTCGGGACTCTGGCTGTGCGTCTGCCCGCCGAAAATGCCACCGCCGGTGGGCATGCGGAGCACCATCGGAACGGTGAACTCGCCGTTGGAGCGATATCGCAGCCGAGCGGCTTCGGAGACGATCTGGTCGTAGGCCGGGTAGACGTAGTCGGCGAACTGCACCTCGACGCAGGGACGCAGTCCGTACGCCGCCATGCCGATCGCCGTGCCGACGATGCCCGATTCGTTGATCGGCGTATCGAAGCAACGATCGTGGCCGTATTTCTGCTGCAGGCCGAGCGTGCAGCGAAAGACACCACCGAAATAGCCGACGTCCTCGCCGAAGACGACGACGGTATCGTCGCGGCCCATCGACACGTCGAGCGCGTCGCGAATCGCTTCGATCATCGTCATCCGGGCCATTGTCGTGCTCCTAGACGCCGGCCTGCTGGCGCTGGCGCCGCAAGTGCGCCGGCATCGTTTCGTAGACGCCCTCGAACATGTCGCGCGTGGACGGCTTGCCGCCCGCGTGCAGCGTTCCATGGCGCTCGGCCTCGCGTTGCGCGGCGACGACCTCGGCGAGCACGCTCTCCTCGAGCGCGCGATGCTTTTCCTCGGACCACGCGCCACTGGCGATCAGGTGGTTCTTCAGGCGGATGACCGGGTCGCCGAGCGGCCACGCGTCGGATTCGGTCTTGGGCCGGTACGCCGAAGGGTCGTCCGAAGTGGAATGCGCGCCGACCCGATAGGTGACGTGCTCGATCAGCGTCGGGCCGAGATTGCTGCGCGCGCGGTCGCTCGCCCATTTGGCGACTGCGTAGACGGCGAGATAGTCGTTCCCGTCGACGCGCAACGCAGGAATGCCGAAGCCCAGGCCGCGCGCGGCGAACGTTCCCGAGCCGCCGCGAGCGATGCCCTGGAACGTGGAGATCGCCCACTGGTTGTTGACGATGTTCAGCACCACCGGCGCGCGATAGGTGGAGGCGAACACGAGCGCCGCATGGAAGTCGGACTCGGCCGTCGCGCCGTCGCCGATCCAGCCCGCGGCGATTCGCGTGTCGCGGCGGATCGCCGAAGCCATCGCCCATCCGACGGCCTGCGGGAACTGCGTACCGAGGTTGCCCGACAGCGAGAAGAAGCCGTGCTCGCGCACCGAATACAGCACCGGCATCTGCCGGCCCTTCAACGGATCGCGCTCATTCGAGTAGATCTGGCACATCAGGTCGAAGACCGGATAGCCGGCGGCGATCAGCAGCCCCGTCTGGCGGTAGGTAGGGAAGTTCATGTCGCCGCTGCGCTGCGCCTTGCGAAAGGCGCAGCTGACGGCCTCCTCGCCCATGTGCTGCATGTAGAACGAGGTCTTGCCCTGGCGCTGCGCCATCAGCATCCGCGCATCGAAGGCGCGCAGCACGAGCATGTCGCGCAGGCCCTCGAGCAGTTGCGCATCGGTGAGCAATCCGGCCCACGGGCCCACCGCCTCGGCCTGCCGGTTCAGCACCCGGATGATCGAATACGCATGCCCGCGAATCTGTTCCGGATCGACGTCGATCGGCGGGCGCGTCACCGATCCCGCTTCGGCGAGCTTCACCGTAGAGAAATCGGGCTCGTCGCCGGGGCGCACGGCGGGCTCGGGAACATAGAAGCGAAGCGGTTCGGGTTCGGTCATGATCGATCCGGCAGCGCCGACGATCGTGCCAGAAAAGCGAAGACCCGAGGCGCGACCGGGAGTCTCGTGTCGATGGCGCCGCGGGCGAAATCCGTGCGAGCCTTCGTGTTCGAGCGCCGCGTGCGGCCGCCGCCGCTCGCATACGCGAGCGCATTTTGCGCAACCCCGGAGGTGCATCATCATGTCGGACTACGGCTTTACCATCACCCTCGACCAGCCGTTCGAGGCCACCGTCGAACGCGTTGTCGAAGCGCTCGCGCAAGAAGGTTTCGGAGTGCTGTCGGACATCGACGTGCAGAAGACGCTGAAGGCGAAGCTGGGCGTCGATCGTGGACCGTACCGCATCCTCGGCGCGTGCAATCCCCATTACGCGCACCGCGCCATCGAGGCACAGCCCGACATCGGACTGCTGCTGCCGTGCAACGTAATCGTGCGCGGCGAGCCCGATGGACGCACGACAGTGGGATTCATGGATCCCCGGGCAGTGCTTGCGCTCGTCGGCGATCCGAACGTCACGCAACTCGGCGCCGAAGTGCGCTCGCTGCTGGAGAAGGCACGCGACGCCGTCGCCGGGAAGCGCTCCTGATCACCCGGTCCATGAAACGCAACATCCTCATCCTTCAGGGCCATCCCGACCCGAATCCGGCCCGCCTCGGCTACGCGCTCGCCGAAGCCTACGCGCAAGGCGCGCGCGATGCGGGACACTCGCTTCGCCGCATCGAGATCGGCAAGCTCGACTTTCCGATGCTCCGCTCGAAGGAAGACTGGACCTCGGGCGAACTGCCGGCGTCGCTGAAGCCGGCGCAGGAAGCGATCGTCTGGTCGAATCACATCGTGCTGTTCTTTCCGTTATGGCTCGGCACGATGCCGGCGCTCGTCAAGGCCTTCCTCGAGCAGGTTCTCCGACCCGGCTTCGCGGTGCAGGCAAGCGAACAGGGGCAGTGGCAGCGTTCGCTGAGCGGACGCTCGGCGCGCGTCGTCGTCACGATGGGAATGCCGGCGCCGATGTATCGTTGGTACTTCTTCGCGCACGGCGTGCGCGGCCTGGAGCGCAACGTGCTTGCGGTCTGCGGGCTGCGTCCGGTACGCCAGACGCTGATCGGGATGGTCGACGGTGGGGGACGCGCGCGTCACGAGAAGAGTTTCGAGAAGATGCGCGCGCTGGGAGCCCGCGCGCGCTGAAGCGCGCGCGGGACAGGTCTTCCCTCCTTTCCTTTTCGGTCGCCGCAAGGAGCGCATCGTTCTCGAGGGCGACGTGCCGAGCCCGCTGTCGCCGCCGTCGGGGTGCCATTTCCACACGCGCTGCGCGCATGCGACCGAGCAGTGCAGGCGGCAGTCGCCGCGGCGGCGGGAGATCGGCTGCAGCCATCGCGTCGCCTGCCACTTCGAGCTGTAGCGAGACCGCGCCGTCCGCCTGAACCTTCGCGCCGCGCCGGCAATCGAACTTCGCGGACCTCGCGCTCAGATCTCCAGCGGATCGACATCGAGCTGCCACGAAACGCGCGGCGCCGTCGCGCGCAGCGCGGCGATCCAGTCGGCGAGGAAGCGGTGCAGCGACGCACGCCGCCCCGACTCGACGAGCAGTTGCGCTCGCTCGCGCCCCTGCAGCCGGCTCATCGACATCGCCACGGGGTCGAAGACATGCACTTCGCCGCCCGCCTGGCAGCCGCTCGCCAACCGGCGCGCCGATTCGAGGAACGCGAGCGCATCGGCGAGCTGGCGCGCCTCTGCGCGCAGCATCGCCTGGTGCCGGTACGGAGGCAGACCGGTTTCGCGCCGCTCCGCGAGTTGCCGGTCGGCGAAGCCGGCGTAGTCGTGACGCGCAAGGAACGCGAACAGCGGGTGTCCGGGGTAGCGCGTCTGCACGATCATGCGGCTCTCGCCGCCGCCGCGCCCGGCGCGACCCGCAACTTGCATCAGCGTCGCGAACAGTCGCTCCGGCGCGCGGAAGTCGGCGGCGTACAGGCCCGCGTCGACATCGAGCGCGACGACGAGCGCGAGGCGGCGGAAGTCGTGGCCCTTGGCCAGCATCTGCGTACCGACGAGCAGGTCGACCTCACCGGCGTGCGCGGCATCGAGCACGCGCTGTGCCGCGCCGCGGCGTCGTGCGACGTCGCGGTCGAGCCGCGCGACGCGACGCTGCGGAAACAGTTCGCCGAGCGCCTCCTCGAGACGCTGGGTGCCGCGACCGAGCGCCTCGAGATCGACGTTGCCGCAATCGGGGCAGGTGCGCGGCACGGCCTGCTCGGCCGCGCAGTGATGACAGACGAGCCGATAGCGGGACCCTCGCGAAGCACCCGCGGGAGTATCGACCGCCGCGCTTCCCGGCGCCGGACCGATCCGATGCAGCACCCGGTACGCCGAGCAATTCTCGCAACGGCTGAGCCAGCCACAGGCGGCGCAGGAAAGCACCGGCGCATAGCCTCGTCGGTTCACGAAGACGAGCGCCTGCTCGCCGCGCGCGAGGGTCGACTCGATTGCTTCGACGACGCGTGGCGCGAGCGAGTGGAGCAGCTTCGCACCGGTCGGATCGACGCATTCGACGACCGGTAGCGCGGCGCTGCCGATGCGTTCGTGCAGCGCATGCGAACGGTAGCGCCCGCGTCGCACCGCGAACCAGGTCTCGAGCGACGGCGTGGCCGAGCCGAGCACGATCGGAATGCGCCGCTGCGACGCCACCGCGATCGCCAGGTCGCGCGCCGAATAGCGCACGCCTTCCTGTTGCTTGTACGAGGCGTCGTGCTCCTCGTCGACGACGATCGCGGCCAGCGCGGGAAAGGGTGCGAGCACGGCCAGCCGCGTACCGAGCACGACGCGCGCGCGCGCCTCGGCAACGGCGAGCCAGTGTGCCGCGCGATCCGCGTCGGCCATCTCGCTATGCAGCAGCGCGACACGCTCGTGCGGAAAGCGGGCCGCCAGTTGCGCGTGCAAGCGCGGCGTGAGCGCGATTTCGGGAACGAGCAGCAGCACCTGCGCCGCCGGGTCGGCGGCGAGCACCGCGGCGAGCCAGTGCAGATACACCTCGGTCTTGCCGCTGCCGGTGACGCCGTGCAGCAGGTGCACGGCAAAGCCTTTCGTTGCGCCCAGGTCGTCGACCGCCTGCTGCTGGGCATCGGTCAACCCGGGAGCGGCGCGTCGTTCGAGATCGGGCGACTCGTGGGCAGACGCCTGCGACTGCCATCGCGCACGCGCGCGATCGAAGGCCGAGGGCCGCGCCCGCTGCTTGCGCGCGCGCCCGGGCGTGCCGCACGGAGCGGCTTCGCCGCCTGCCGCGCCTGCCGCGCCTGCCGCGCCTGCCGCGCCTGCGGCGCCGATCGTGCGAAGCAGCTTGGGGATCGCCGGCATCGCAACCTCGCCGGCCCCACGGTGGTAGTACCGCGCAGCGAAATCGACCGCCGCCAACCACTCGACCGGCAGCACCGGTGCATCGGCGAGCACGCTATCGACGGCGCGCACGCGCGCAACATCGATCTCGGGTTGTGCGCTCGATGCGATGACGAGACCGATGCGCCGCGCGCGTCCCCACGGAACGGCGACCCACGTGCCGACCCGCAGCGTCCCGGCATCCAGACCTTCGGGAATCGCGTAGTCGAAAAGAGAAACTCCCAGTTGCGCGGCGGGCACGTCGAGTGCTACGCGAACGAACGCCTTCCCCTCCGCGCGCGCGCCCGGCGCCGCGCCGTCAGCGCGCACGCTCATAAGAAACCGCTTTAACTTCGACGCTCAATGTCGCGCCCTCAAAGCGCTTTTCGGGGTCGTTCACAAAAGCTGTGGACAAAACTGTGAACAAGCCGTCGACACCCTGCGCAAGGCCGCGCCGAATCGGCTTTCCCGGTCGGTTGCTCATTTTTTCAGCAACGTCAATCCCTTGAAAATCAATGACTTACTGCACCCGTTCCGAGAGGATCGGCAACCCGCGGCGCACAGCGGGGGTCCGGCCGGTTCTGTGCATAAGTCAGCGGTCACCCTCTATCGGGCGGTCCGTTTTTCGCGGTTTTCGGCAATGAAGCGGGCTGCGCCGCTTCAAGGTTCGCGAAGGCGGCGACTGTAGGAATGGACGGTGTCGACGAGCACCGCCACGTTCTCGGGCGGCGTGAACTGGTTGATCCCGTGCCCGAGATTGAACACGTGCCCGAAGCCCGACGCCGGCGCGCCGAACGAATCGAGCACCCGCTGCGCCTCGACACGCACCGCGTTCTCGCCGGCCATCAGGACCATCGGGTCGAGGTTGCCCTGCACGGCGCAGCGCCGGCCGATGCGCTCGCGGGCGCGGCCCAGGTTCACGGTCCAGTCGACGCCGACGGCATCGCAGCCGAGGCCGGCGAGGTCCTCGAGCCAATGGCCGCCGCCCTTGGTGAAGACGATCACCGGCACGTCGGCCGCGCCGTTCGAAGCGTCACCGCGGCGCAGCGCCGAGATGACGCGGCGCATCGGCTCGAGCGAGAAACGCTGGAACGCGCCGTCGGCGAGCGCCCCGCCCCACGAATCGAAGATCATCACGACCTGCGCGCCGGCTTCGATCTGCGCGTTCAGGTACGCCGCCACCGCGTCGGCATTGACCGACAGGATGCGCTCGAGCAGGTCGGGCCGCTGGTAGAGCATCGTCTTGATGCGCCGGAAATCGGCGCTCGCGCCGCCCTCGACCATGTAGCAGGCGAGCGTCCACGGACTGCCTGCGAAACCGATCAGCGGCACGCGCCCGGCGAGCGCCGAACGGATCGTTCGCACGGCGTCGGTGACGTAGCGAAGCTCCTGCGACGGATCGGGAACCGCGAGCCGGGCCACCGCCTCCTCGTCCCGGACCGGACGTTCGAAGCGCGGACCTTCTCCCTCGGCGAAGTACAGCCCGAGACCCATCGCGTCGGGAATGGTCAGGATGTCGGAGAACAGGATCGCGGCGTCGAGCGGGAAGCGCTCGAGCGGTTGCAGCGTGACCTCGCAGGCCAGCTCCGGGTTCTTGCACAGCGCGAGGAAGCTGCCCGCGCGCCGGCGCGTCTCGTTGTATTCGGGCAGGTAGCGGCCGGCCTGGCGCATCAGCCAGATCGGCGTGTATTCGGTGGGCTGACGCCGCAGCGCTCGAAGAAAAGTGTCGTTGGCGAGTTCGGGCACCGCGCGATTCTACCCGCTCGCCGCCGGCTCAGCGCTCGCCGCTGGCTCGGCGCTCGCCGCTGACTCGGCACTCGCCGCCGCCGCATCGTGCGCGTGCGCGGCGGCGCCGTTGACGCCGTTGCCGGCCCGCGTGTTCGCCCACGCCTTCGGCGACGCACCGGTGCGCGTGGCGAACACGCGCCCGAGCGCGGCCGGGCTCGCGTAGCCGACCTCGCCCGCCACCTGCTTCACTGCGCGCCCCTGCTGCAGCAGATGCTGCGCGAGCGCGATTCTCCAGCGCGTGAGGTACTCGCCCGGCGCCAGGCCGAGCACCTGCTTGAAGCGCGCCGCAAAGCGCGCGCGCGACATTCCGGCCACGGCAGCGAGGTCCTCGAGACGCCAATCGCGCTGCGGCTCGTCGTGCAGCGCGACCAGCGCCTTCGACAGCCGCGGATCGGCGAGTCCGGCGAGCATGCCGGCGCCGACCACGCCGTGATCGATGACGTGGCGCAGCACCTGCACGAGCAGCAGTTCGCACAGTCGATCGAGCGCCACCTGGCGACCGCAAAGCGCACGATCGATCTCGCCGAAGAGTTGGGCGATCGTCGGCTGCGCTTCGCCGAGCGCCTCGAGCGGCAGCACGAGCACGGGCGGCAGCGCCGCCGCCAGCGGACCGACCGAGCCGCCGTCGAACGCGATGGACGCGCTGACGACGTCGCACCGCGTGCCGTCTTCGGGCTGCAGTTGATGCGCGAACGGACGCGGATAGAACAGCAGCGATGCGCGGGCGAGCCGCAGCGGCGACCACCCCGGATGCCGCGACAGGACGGCACCGGCCCGCAGCAGGTGCAGGCGACCCGCGTCACCCTCGTCGCCGAAGCGGATTGCGGACTGCAACGCGCCGCTGCGATCGACGTGCGCACGAGGACTGAAACGCGCGAGGAGACTCGACAGACGATCGAACATGCGCGGGATCGGGCGACGAAGCGGCCATTGTACGGGGGAGCCCCGGATTAGACTCTGCGCTTGTCGAACGACGAGGAGGCAGGGGAGATGAGCGACGCATCCGAGGAGCGACCGTTCACCGGCGAGGACTGGCGACGACTGCTGCGCAACCTTCACGAGGACCCGGACCGGCCGGGGCTACGCGAGACGCCGGCCCGCGTGGCGCGCGCGTGGGAGCACTGGACCTCGGGCTACCTGCAGGACCCGGCCGACATCCTGAAGGTGTTCGAGGACGGCGCCGAGCAGTACAACGAACTGATCGTCGTGCGCCGGATTCCCGTCTACAGTCATTGCGAGCACCATCTCGCGCCGTTCTTCGGCACCGCCACCGTCGGCTACGTGCCCGCCGGTCGCATCGTCGGGCTGTCCAAGCTCACCCGACTCGTCGACTGCTTCGCCAAGCGACTGCAGGTGCAGGAACGGCTGACGCGTCAGATTGCCGACGCGCTGATGTCGCACCTGTCGCCGACTGCCGTCGGCGTCGTGGTTCGCTGCCGTCACCTGTGCATGGAAAGCCGCGGTATCCGGGCGATCGGCGAGGAAACCGTCACGTCGGCGATGCTGGGCGAACTGCTGACCAACCTGGGCATGCGCACGGAGCTACTCGCGCTCGACCGATAGAAGGTTCAGCCGCCCCCGCGCCCCAGGCGGCGGGCGTTCGCCGTGGCGCGCCGATGCACCGGGCCGAGTCCGACGCGCGCGATGTGCGGTGCCGAGCTCATCCACCGGCGCGCGGCGCCGCACCAGACGGAGCGCCAGCGGGCCGCGTGCGAGGACGCCGTCGGCGCCATCCACCACGGCTGCATCGTCGACGTCGCGATCTCGAACCACTGCTTCCAGACCTCGCCCGACATCCGCAGCGTCGACTCGAACCAGGCTTCGGCCTTCTCGTCGAACATGCGACGGAATTCGTCGCGGTCGACGGCGGCGGGAAACGGACCGCTGCGCAGCATCCGTTGCGTGCGATGGGCGATCACCTGCGGCGCCGCCCAACCGGTCTCGAGCCAAAGCAGCCACACTTTCGCCCACGGCCAGGCGGTTGCGGGTCCCGGAGTCGGCGGGCCCGTTCGCCTGATCGCCTGCTTCATCGTTCGCGTCGTCGACATCGATGGTCTCCTTCGCCGACATCGTTACATGTTTTCCCAAAGCGCCACCCGCGCTACGATTGCTTCGGGTACGCGACTTGCTCGGTTCACGCTCACCTTGGCCATCCCGTCCACGTCCGCAAACCAGGAGCGCAGCATGCAGACCGGCACGCAAACCATTGGAACAAACACTTCGTCACAAGGCACGGGCTTCCCGACCGCCGACGAGATGAAGCGGCAAGCCGAGCACGGCGCCGACCGCATGGTCGACAAGGCGCACGATGCCGTCGACAGGCTCTCCCAGAAAGTCCAGCCCGCGGTCGATGCCCTCAGCGAGAAAGCCTCGCAGGCGGTAGACGCGGTTTCGCAGCGCGCCGATCAGCTTCGGGGCTCCGGGGAAGCGGCGCTCGAGACCACGCGCAGCTACGTGCGTGAGAACCCGATCGCGGCCATCGGCATTGCCGCCGTCGCCGGACTGCTGCTGGGCCGGATGAGGCACTGAGTCATGGTCGCCCGGTACCCGAGCCCGCCGAGCACGCTGTCGCTGCGCGAGGCAGTGCTCGACCTCTTCGAGTCGCTGCGTGCGTCGCTCACTACGCGGCTCGAGCTGGTCGCGCTCGAGGGCCGGCGCGCCGGCATCGCGCTGGCGCAGATGCTTCTCGTCGGCGTGCTCGGCGCGATCCTCGGGATCTCCGCCTGGCTCGTCGCCATCTGGGGCATCACCTGGGGACTGATGGCGCTCGGGCTCGCGCCGTGGCTGGCCATCATTCTCGTCGTCGCTGCCAACCTGATCGGGGCCTGGATCTGCGTCATGGCCGTGAAGAAGCTCGCGCAACGCTTGCTGTTCCCCGCCACGCTGAAACACCTCCAAGTCAAGAATCCCCCCGGCGCTTCGTCGCTGCCCACCGACGGCGACAACGTCGCCGGCGGGACGGCGGCAGGCCCCACGGGCGTCAGCTAGGACCGCGCGCATGAAGGAACTCGACTACGAAGAACGTCTCGCACGCGCCGATCGAGCGGTCAGCAGCGCCGACCACGACGTACGAACCGCCGTGCAGACGTTGAGCAGCGGAGCCACGCCGCGCCTGGCGCAGATCGGCGCGGCGGCGGTAGCCGTCGGCATCGTCGGCGCGTTGCTGCTGCGCCGCGGCCGGCGCTCGAACTCGCGGCTGTCGAAAGCGATCGATTACACGGTGTTGCTGCCGCTCGCCGCGAATGTCATCCCGCGGATCGTCGCGATGATGTCCGGCCAGCAGCAGCCGGTATACCGCGCACCCGCCGAACGCGACTACACGTCGCGCCCGCGCGCGAGAACGCCATGACAAGGCATTGCGCAGACAGCGGGCGCACCGAGGCGGACGAAGCCGATCGCGCAGGCAGCACGCCGTTGATGGCGCTCGCGCTGTTCGCGGGCGTCGTCGCTGGAGCCGCCTTCGTGCAGTCCTGGTACCGCGAAGAGCACCGCCGTCGCGGCGAGCGGCGCGAGCGCATCGAACGCTGGGAAGGCGAAGGCGGCGCGCTGCCCGGAACCGTGGGCACGGACGGATCGGCGAAGCCGCAGCCGCACGCCTGAAGCCGGCTCGATGCGGCGCCGGGGCTGCCGTCGCCGTCGCGTTGTGTCTTCTACAGCTTCGTCGAATCGCGGACCGCGCCGCGTGCTGCGTTGGTCGTCAGCGCCGCATAGGCCCGCAACGCCGCCGAGACCGGGCGCACGCGGCCTTCGGCCTGCCAGGCGCCGGCCCCGCGGGAAAGGCGCGCTTCGCGCCGGCGCCGCAGTTCCGCCGCGTCGACGTCGAGCCGGATCGTGCGGGCCGGAATGTCGATGTCGATCGCGTCGCCGTCCTGCACGAGGGCGATCGTTCCCCCTTCGGCCGCTTCGGGCGACACGTGCCCGATCGACAGGCCCGAGCTTGCGCCCGAAAAGCGCCCGTCGGTGACGAGCGCGCACTGCGTATCGAGTCCGCGCGCCTTCAGGAAGGCCGTCGGCTTGAGCATCTCCTGCATGCCGGGGCCGCCCTTCGGACCCTCGTATCGGATCAGGACGACATCGCCGGGCTGCACCCCCTCGCCGAGGATCCCTTCGCGCGCCGCGTCCTCGCTCTCGAAGACAACCGCACGACCGCGAAAGCGCAGCAACTTTGGATCGACGCCGGCCGTCTTGACGATGCAGCCCTGCTCGGCAAGGTTGCCGTGCAAGACCGCGAGCCCGCCATCGACGCTGTGCGCGTGCGCGACGTCACGCACGCAGCCGCACTGCACGTCGACGTCGAGCGACTCCCACCGGCGGTCCTGGGAAAACGCACGCGTCGACCGCTCGCCGCCCGGCGCGGCGCGGAAGAACTCGACGATTTCCGGCGCCGGCGAACGGCGCACGTCCCAGCGCTCGATCGCTTTGCCCAGGGTCGATTCGTGCACGGTCGGCACCTCGCGGTTCAGCACGCCGATGCGATCGAGCTCGCCGAGGATTCGCCAGACGCCGCCGGCTCGGTGCACGTCCTCGACGTGCCAGTTCGGGTCCGACGGCGAGAGCTTTGCCAGGTTCGGCGTCGAGCGCGAGATGCGGTCGACGTCGGCCATGCCGAAGGGCGCGCCGGCCTCGTTCGCCGCCGCCAGCAGGTGCAGAACGGTGTTCGTCGAACCGCCCATCGCGACGTCGAGCCGCATCGCGTTCTCGAAGGCCTCGAAGCACGCGATCGAACGCGGCAGCGCACTCGCGTCGTCGTCGGCGTACCAGCGGCGCGCGAGTGCGACGATGCTCGTTCCCGCGCGCGAGAACAATGCGCGACGATCGGCGTGGGTGGCGAGCATCGTGCCGTTGCCCGGCAGCGCGAGCCCGAGCGCCTCGACCAGGCAGTTCATCGAATTCGCCGTGAACATCCCGGCGCACGAGCCGCAGGTCGGGCAGGCATTGCGCTCGTAGGCCTGCACCATCGCGTCGCTCGCGCGCGGATCGCCGGCGACGAACGCCGACGCCGCGTCGATCTTCGTCGTCGCGCCGTCCCAGCGCACCTTGCCGGCCTCCATCGGGCCGCCCGAAACGAAGATCGTCGGAATGTTCAGGCGCAGCGCCGCCATCAGCATGCCGGGCGTGATCTTGTCGCAGTTCGAGATGCACACGAGCGCGTCGGCGCAGTGTGCGTTGACCATGTACTCGACGCTGTCGGCGATCAGCTCGCGCGACGGCAGCGAATACAGCATGCCGAGGTGCCCCATCGCGATGCCGTCGTCGACGGCGATCGTATGGAACTCGCGCGCCACCGCGCCGGCTGCCGCGACCTGCTCGGCGACGAGATCGCCGAGGTCCTTCAGGTGCACGTGGCCCGGAACGAACTGCGTGTAGGAATTGGCGATGGCGACGACGGGCTTGCCGAGATCGCCCTCGGCGACTCCGGTGGCGCGAAACAACGCGCGCGCCGCCGCATTGTTACGCCCCGCCAGCGCGGTGGCCGAACGCAGTACGGGCATCTGGACCTCCTGTGCGAATGCCGCGAGCGCACGGAGCCGGCCCGCACGCGAACGCGTGCGATGATACCCGCCAGGGGCAGTCGCGAAGCCGGGCGCTCAGGCGCGATCCCGAAGCTGCCTAACCCCCGACTGTTCCGCGCAATGGTCGCAACAGAAGATCCGGCCGTCGGCCTCCAGGCCGTGCCCGATGATGCGGCAGTCACAATGACTGCAGGTCGGGGCGAGCGTCGCGATCGCGCACTCGAAGCTGTCGAAGGTATGCGTGGCACCTGCCATCACGACGTCGAAAGTCTTGTCGTACTCGTTTCCACATTTCTCGCAGCGTTGCATCTTCGGTCTCCCAGGGATACCGCGGCAAAGGCGCAAGGCCGGTGCCCGCGCAACGCTCGTACGTCCGTCCGGGACCGTGCGCCGTCCGTCCGTCGCGGCGGCCGACAGGTCGGCCGTGCGACGGGCACAGTGCGTTGAGGGAAAGAGCCACGAACGAAGGAAAGAGCTGATGAATACCCAGGGTTTCCGCACGGCGCTGGCACTCGCCGGCGCATTCGTCTTCGGCGCGGTGTTCGCGCCGGCCGCTTCCGCGACCGACATCGGCGTGTCGGTGGAGGTAGGCCAGCCGGGCTTCTACGGCCGCATCGACCTCGGCAACGCACCGCGCCCGATGCTGATCTACCCGGAGCCGATCCTCGTGCAGCCGGCGCCGGTTGCCGTCGCCCGACAGCCGATCTACCTTCGCGTTCCGCCAGGTCATGCGAAGAACTGGTCCAAGCACTGCTACCGGTATTCGGCCTGCGGCCAGCCCGTGTATTTCGTCCAGGACCAGTGGTACGAGGACGTCTACGCCCCGCGATACCGCAGTTCCCACCGCAGCGAGCGGCACTACGTACGCGAACGTGTCACCGAGCGCGAGCGCGTGATCGAGCGCGCACCGCGCGGAGACGCTCGCGGCTACGGACATCCGGGCAAGGGGGGCCACGGGAACGGCAACGGACGGGGCAAGGGGCGCGACTGACTGCGCGCGCCTCGCGCGCAGTTAGACTCGGGCGATGCACGCCGCCCGAGGATCGAAGGTCGCAGCCTGCCTCGCCCGCAGCGGTCCCCCGCGCACGCTCGCGTGATTGCCGCGCGCGCACTCGGGGTGCTCGGCCGGCAGGCGCGCTGGGCACTGCCCGCGGGCGTCTTCGTCGGCATCGCAGTGCCGGCGCTCGCCGAGTTGCTGCGCCCGCTGCTCACCTTCGCGGTCATCGGCACGCTCACCGCGGCGCTGCTGCGCCTGGACTGGGCGCAGATGGCCGGTGCGGTGCGCCGCCCGGCGCTGCCGGTGCTGTTCGCGGCCTGGCTGCTGATCGCCTCTCCGCTGATCGTCTGGGCGCTGACGGCGGCGGCGGATGTCGATCCGGAACTGCGCCGCGTGCTCGTGCTGCAATCGGCCGCACCGCCCATCGGCTCGGCCGCGGTGTTCGCGCTGATCCTGGGTCTGGACGGCGTCGGCGCAGTGATCGGGACGGTGACGACGACGCTGCTGCTGCCGCTGACGCTCACGCCGATCGTGGGTACGCTGCTCCCCGGTGCCGGACTGCAGGTCGACCTGGCCGCCTTCTTCGCGCGGGTGTCGTTGCTGGTCGCGCTGCCCTTCGTGCTCGCCGCGTTGCTGCGCCGCTGGCTGGGCATCGCGCGGCTCGAGCGCCACGACGAACTGCTCGGCGGACTGAACGTCGTGCTGCTCGTGATCTTCGCGATCGCGGTGATGGACGGCGTCACCGAGCGCCTGCTGCGCGACCCGACCTATATCGCGCTGCTGCTGTTCGTCGCCTGCGCGTACGCCCTCGTGATGCACGTCGCGGGCTGGGTGCTGTTCCGCCGCATGGGCGTCTCGACGGCCTACACCTGCTCGTTGATGACCGGCAATCGCAACGTCGGCCTGATGCTCGTGATCACCGCCGGCAGCGCAGGCGAGGCCTTCTCGCTGTACACCGGGGTCGCGCAGATCCCGATGTATTTCGCGCCGCTGCTGCTCGGTCCGTTCCTGCGCCGCAGCCGCCGGCCCGGCGCTACGCCCGCGACTCGAACATCGCGTTGATCTCGGCGTAGCCGACCGCGTCGGCGCCGAACGAGAAGGTTCCGCTTGCGCGGATTTCGCGCGCGGCGCGCAGGAACGCGCCCAGCGCCGCGCGCGCCAGTGCGCTGCCGACGCTGATCCGCCGCACGCCCAGCTCCGCGAGTTCGTCGACGCTCAGGCGCAGCCCGGGCGAGCCCATCAGCACGTTCACCGGCCGGTCGACCGAGCGCACGACCTCGACGATGGCTTCACGCGTCGCCAGGCCCGGCGCGTACAGCACGTCGGCGCCGGCGTCACGATAGGCCTGCAGGCGACGGATCGTATCGTGCAGGTCGGGATTGCCGGCCAGGAAGTTCTCCGCGCGCGCGGTGAGCGTGAACGGAAAGCCGACAGAGCGCGCCGCCTCGGCCGCTGCCCGCACGCGCTCGACGGCACGGCCGAGCTCGTACTGCGGCGGATCGTTGCGCGTGTTCGTGTCCTCGATCGAGCCGCCGACCGCGCCCGACTCGGCCGCGCGCCGGACCGTCTGCGCGACGGCTTCCGGATCGTCGCCGAAGCCGTTCTCGAGATCGGCACTCACCGGAAGCGCGGTGGCGCCGGCCAGCGCACGGACGTGCTCGATCGCCGCTTCGCGCTCGATGCGGTTGTCGGGAACGCCGAGCGCGAAGGCGCACCCGGCGCTCGTCGTCGCCAGCGCCTCGAAGCCGAGCGAAGCGAGCAGGCGCGCGGTGCCCGCGTCCCACGGATTGGGGATGACGAGCGGCCTTCCTTTGCGCGAATGCAGCGCGCGAAAGGCTTCGCCCTTCGCCTGCAATGCGGAATTCGTCTTCGCATCCATGGTTCGACTCCGTTCGAAGAAGGCGGCAGCGTCGTCGACTACAGGCGCGCAGCCAGCGCCCGCGTGAGCTCGGCAGCCGGCACTTCCCGGCATCCGCTCACGTTCTGTCCCGCCCACAGCGGAGAGAACTCGCCGCTGCCCATCGACTCGGCCCGCGCGCGAAGCGGGGCGACGTCGGCCGCGGCGAGCGGAAACGCCGGCGCCCGATCGCAGATCGGCCCGAGCTCGCGCACGATGCGATTGACGATCGCCCGCGCGGGTCGGCCGCTGAAGACGTTGGTGAGCGCAGTGTTGCGCGCGGCGCTGCTCGCGAGCGCGGCGCGGTGCACGGCTCGGGTATCCGCCTCGGGACACAGCAGGTAGGCCGTGCCGACCTGCACGCCCTGCGCGCCGAGCGCCAGCGCCGCCGCGACGCCCTGTGCGTCGGCGATGCCGCCGGCGGCGACGACCGGAACGCGCACCGCGCGCGCGACCTGCGCGACGAGCGCGAAGGTGCCGAGTTGCGACGAGAGATCTTGCGCGAGGAACATGCCGCGGTGCCCGCCGGCGTCGAGCCCTTGCGCGATGACGACGTCGGCGCCGTGCGCCTCCAGCCACAACGCTTCCTCGACGGTGGTCGCGCTCGACAGCACGCGCGCCCCCGAAGCCTTCACGCGCGCGAGCAGTTTCGACTCGGGCAACCCGAAATGGAAGCTCACCACCGGGGGGCGAAGTTCCTCGAGCAGCGCGGCCGCCTCGTCGCCGAACGGCATCCGCGACGCCCCGGCACGAGCGGCCGTTTCCTGCACGCCCAATTCACGGTAATACCCCTGCAGCGCCTGGCGCCACGCCCTTTCGCGCTCGGGGTCCGGGGTGGGCATCGCGTGGCAGAAGAAGTTCAGGTTGAACGGCCGATCGGTGCGCGCGCGGATCGCTGCGACCTCCTCGCGCACCGCATCGAGCGAAAGCATCGCGCACGGCAGCGAGCCGAGAGCACCCGCCCCGCAGACGGCGGCGGCCAGGGCGCTGCCCTGCACGCCCGCCATCGGCGCCTGCACGATCGGCAGCGCGATACCGAGCAACTGCTGCAAAGACATCGACGCCTCCCCCGTTGACCCGCGTGCCATCGTACCCGCGCCCTGCACGGTGTCGCCGCGCGCTCTTCCCTCGGGCAGGGGCATCCTCTACGATGCTCCAGACAACGAGAACCCAACGAAGGAGGAGACCATGGCCGGCAACGCGCCAGGCGTGCCGGTCGTCGCCGATCTCGGCGCGATCGTCAAGTGGCTCGACCGGCGCGGTCGACTCGTGCGCGTTCGATCGGAGGTCGACCCGGTGCACGAGCTGGCCGGCATCGCGTCGCGCTTCGAAGGCGGCCCCTGCGCCGTGCTCTTCGAACGCGTCAAGGGCAGCCGCTACCCGGTCTTCACCGGCCTGTACTGGTCGCGCGATCTGCTCGGTGCGCTGTTCGATCGCCCGGAGCGCTCGCTGCCGCAATACGTGTCGCAATGCATCCGCGACTGGCAGCAACGGCCGGTCGCGCCGGTCGTCGTCGAGACGGGGCCCGTGTTGCAGGTCACGGAGCCGCACGTCGATCTCTCCAAGCTGCCGATTCCCGTACATGCCGAGCACGACGGCGGACCGTATTTCGATGCGGGCGTCGTAATCGCTCGCGATCCGGAAACCGGCGTGCGCAACGCGTCGATCCAGCGTTTCATGGTCATCGGCGCCGACCGCCTCGCCATCAACATCGACGCCGGCCGGCATCTGGAGACCTACCTCGAGAAGGCCGCGGCGCGCGGCGAGTCGCTGCCGTTCACGCTGAACGTCGGCGTCGGACCGGGGCTGCATTTCTGCGCGGCCACTCCGGCGGAGGCCGCGCCGATCGACACCGACGAGCTCGGCATCGCAAGCGAATTCCACGGCCAGCCGCTGCAGCTCGTGCCCGGCACCGTCTCGCCGGTGGAGATGGTCGCGCACGCGATGTTCGCGCTCGAGTGCGAGATGATCCCCGGCGAGCTGCACGACGAAGGCCCTTTCGCCGAGGTCACCGGCTACTACGCGACCGTCGCACCGCGCCCGCTCGTGCACGTGCGCCGCATCCACCGGCGCCGCCAGCCGATCTTCCAGACGATCCTCTCGGGCGTCGAGGTATTCAATTCGGTGGGACTGCTCGGCGAGGCGAACGTGCTGTCGCTGCTGCAAAAGCAGGTGCCCGGCGTGAAGGACGTCTATTTCTCGCACGGCGGCTGCGGCTTCTATCACGCGATCGTGCAGATCTCGCAGAAGCGCGCGGGCTGGGCCAAGCAGGCGCTGATGGCGGCTTTCGCCGCGTTCCCGCCGTTGAAGATGGTCACCGTCGTCGACGACGACGTCGACATCCGCAATCCGTCCGACGTCGAATGGGCGATGGCCACGCGGCTGGACCCCGAGCACGGGATATTGCGGATCGACAAGGTTTTCGGACACGGTCTCAATCCTTCCTTTCCCGACTACTTCGGAAGCAAGGTGGGTTTCGACGCCACGAGGCCGTTCCCGAGAACACCCGCCTACGACCGCGCGAAGGTGCGTGCGGTTTCGCTCGACGCCATCGACATCCACGTACCCGATTCCGCCAACCGCTCCCAGTGAGGTGATTGCATGAAGCGCCGCACGTTCTCGAAGCTCGCTGCTCCCCTGCTCGCCGCGCCGTTGCTCGCCGGCGCCGTCGCGCTGTTCGCGCCCGCGCCGGCCCTGGCGGCCGACATCACGCTCACCTACGCGTTCTTCGCACCCGCCGGAACGTTCCCGGGCAAGCAGATGCAACACTGGGCCGACGAACTCGCCAAGCGGACCAACGGCAAGGTCGCCGTGAAGACTTTCCCCGGCGGCACCCTGCTCGGCGCGCGCGAGATGTACGACGGCGTCTCGAAGGGCGTTGCCGACATCGGGCTGGGGGCTCCGTCGTACGACCCGGGGCGCTTCCCGCTGACCTCCGGCGTCTCGCTGCCGGTGGGCTTTGCGAACGCCACCGTCGCCAGTCGCACGCTGTGGGAACTCACGAAGGAGTTCCAGCCCAAGGAGTACGAGAACTTCAAGGTGATCGCGATGTTCACCACCGAGCCCGGCTACATCCAGTCGCGCAAGCCGGCGGGCAACGCCGAGCAGCTCGCGGGGATGAAGCTGCGCGCCGCCGGCACCGGCGTACCGGTGCTGCAGGCGCTCGGCGCGGCACCCGTCGGGATGCCGATGCCCGAGGTGCCGCAATCGGTGCAAACCGGCGTCATCGACGGGACGATGACGTCGCGCGAAGTGTTGCAGGACTTCAAGCTCGCCGAGACGCTGAAGTACGTCACCGACTACCCGACGGTCGTCGTCACCTTCGCCGCCGTGATGGACAAGAAACGGTGGGACAAGTTGCCCGACGACGTGAAGAAGGTCATCGACGAGCTCGGCCCCGAGATGGCGATCTGGACCGGCCAGTACCACGACAAGGAGAACGTCGCGCGCGCGCTCGAATGGTCGAAGCAGAATCATCAGTTGCAGATCGTTCCGGTCGCCGACGACGAGCGCAAGCGCTGGGATGCGAAGCTCGAGCCGATGGTCGCGCAGTGGGTCGACGAGATGAAGGCAAAGGGTCTGCCCGCCGAGCAGTACCTTAAGCGGCTGCGCGAGTTGCGCGACCAGTTTTCACGGCAGTGACGCCCGATTCGCTTCGATCGCGCCGGCGCTGCCGATGAAGGCACTTGCTGCGCTCGACGCGTTCGTGAACCGCGCGTTGGCGGCGGTCGCCGGGCTCGCGCTGATCGCGATGATGCTGTTCACGGTGGCCGACATGGTGCTGCGCGCATTCGGCCATCCGGTCGCCGGATCGTACGAAGTCATCGGCTGGCTGTCGGCGGTGGCGATGGCGCTGGCGCTCGGCTACGCACAACTGCACAAGGGCCACGTCGCGATCGACCTCGTCGTCCAGCGGCTGCACCCTCGAACGCGCGCCGTCGTCGAGGCGCTCACCACCCTCGCATCGCTGCTGTTGTTCGCGGCCGTCGCCTGGTACGTCGCCGGCTACGGCATCGTCCTGCACCAGAGCGGTTCGCTCTCCGAGACGCTGAAGGCGGTCGTCTACCCGTGGGTGTACGTCGTCGCGCTCGGGTGTGGGGGGCTGGCGCTCGCGTTGCTCGCGGATTTCGTTCGCGCGCTGGCGCGCGCTTTGGTGAAGGGTGAAGGGTGAAGGGAGAAGGGGGCCGCGCCGGCTTCCCCAGACACCGCGTCGGTTCTCGCCCTTCACCCTTCCCCCTTCACCCTTCACTTCCTCAAGCATGGACCCGATTCTCGTAGCCGCCCTCGGCCTGGTCGTGATGTTCGCGCTGATGGCGCTGGGCATGCCGATCGGCTTCGCGATGCTGCTGGCAGGCGTGCTCGGCAATGCATGGCTGCTGTCGGTGCCGGCGACGACGCACCTGCTGGCGACGAACGTCTGGGAGCAGTTCTCGTCGTACGGGCTGAGCGTCGTTCCGCTGTTCGTGCTGATGGGGCAGTTCGCGTTCCGCGCGGGCATCACCGAACGGCTGTACGACGCGGCGTACAAGTGGTTCGGGCGGCTGCCCGGCGGGTTGGCGGGAACGACGATCGCCGCCTGCGCGGGCTTCTCGGCAATCTGCGGATCGAATTCGGCGACCGCCGCGACGATGGGAACGATCGCTCTGCCGCAGATGCGCCGCTACGGCTACGACCGCGCGTTGAGCACCGGCGCGGTGGCCGTCGGCGGCACGCTCGGCGTCGTCATTCCGCCGAGCGTCGTGATGATCGTCATCGCGGTGCAGACCGAACAGTCGCTGCTGCGGCTGTTCCTCGCCGGCATCGTTCCAGGGCTGATCCTCACGGCGCTCTTCCTCGGCACGGTGCTGGCGATCTGTGTGCGCAAGCCGGCGCTCGGGCCGCCGGGGCCGGCAACCTCGATGCGCGAAAAGGTCGCGTCGCTGTCCGGCGTCATCGAGACGTTGCTGCTGTTCGCGCTGGTGATCGGCGGCCTGTACGTCGGCTGGTTCACGCCGACCGAGGCGGGCGCCGCCGGTGCGGCAGGTGCGCTGGCGATCGGGCTCGTCCGCCGGAAACTCTCGCTCGCGGCGATCGTGCAATCGAGTGCCGAGACGCTGCGCATCTCGGCGATGGTCGTTCTGCTGATCACGGGTGCCGTGCTGTTCGGCCGCTTCCTGACCGTCTCGCGGCTGCCCTTCGAACTCGCCGACTGGGCGGCGTCGCTGCCGGTGCCGCCGGCGGTGATCCTGCTCGTCGTCGTCGGCATCTACCTGGTGGGCGGGGCGCTGATGGACGCGCTCGGCTTCCTCGTCGTCACCGTGCCGATCTTCTTTCCGCTCGCCACGGCACTGGGCTACGACCCCACCTGGTTCACGATCCTGCTGACGATCGTCACGACGATGGGCGCGGTGACGCCGCCGGTCGGGGTGAACGTGTTCATCGTCAACGGGTTGGCGCCCGACGTGCCGATCCCGACCATCTTCCTGGGCGTCATGTACTTCATGCTCGCCTATGTCGCGTGCGTTGCGCTGATGTGGCTGGTGCCGGAAACGGTGCTGTGGCTGCCGGATCTGATGCTGGGCAAGGGGTAAGTCAAGGGAGGGGGCGGCGCCGAGCGCTGCTCGGCGCTCGGTGTTCGCTGTCGGGCGACCGGCGCCTGCGCCCCATTTCGCTGCAAACCGCTGCATTTTGAGCCGGGGCGCAACTTGCACAGCCGGGAACGCAGCGTTTCACTGCGTTTTGGGCTGGCGCGGTGCGCTCGGGCCGGCCGGTGCCCGGGCAGCATAACTGCAAGCTTTTTGCGTTCCCCCTTCCCCCGGACCGATGCCCGATCTGATCGTTCCGCGCCCCCAGGGCCTGTGGTGCGAAGCCGGCCGATTTTTCATCGACCCATGGCGGCCGGTCGAGCGCGCGCTGATCACGCACGCGCACGGCGATCACGCCCGCGTCGGCAGCAACCGCTATCTCGCCGCTCGCGAGGGCGAGCACGTGCTGCGCGCGAGACTCGGCGACATCGCGCTGGAGACGCTCGCCTGGGGCGAGTCCATCGACGTCGACGGCGTGCGCGTTTCGTTCCACCCCGCAGGCCACGTGCTCGGCGCCGCGCAGATCCGGCTCGAGCACGACGGCGAGACATGGGTCGTCTCGGGCGACTACCGACTCGAAGCCGATCGCAGCTGCACCGCCTTCGCGCCGCTGCGCTGCGATGTCTTCGTCACCGAGTCGACCTTCGCGCTGCCGATCTATCGATGGAAGCCGCAACGCGAAGTCATGGACGAGATGCTGCGCTGGTGGTCGGAGAACGCCGAAGCATCGCGCGCGAGCGTGCTGTTCTGCTACGCCCTGGGCAAGGCGCAGCGCATCCTCGCCGGACTGGCAGACGCCGCCGGCGCGTCGCTGCCCGGCGTCATCGTCTGCCACGGTGCCGTGGAGGCGATGAATCGCGCCTACCGCGCAAGCGGCATCGCGCTGCCCGACACGCTTGTCGTCGACGCCGTCGATCGCGCGTCGTTGCGCCGCGCGCTCGTGCTCGCTCCGCCGTCGGCGGCACGCTCGCCGTGGCTGCGTCGCTTCGGCGCGGCCGGCGACGCGTTCGCGTCCGGCTGGATGCAGGTGCGCGGCACGCGTCGACGCCGCGCGATCGATCGCGGCTTCGTGCTGTCCGACCACGCGGACTGGCCGGGACTGAATGCGGCGATCGATGCAACCGGCGCTGCGCGAGTCGTTGCCACGCATGGCTACGCCGACGTGCTGGTTCGCTGGCTGCGCGAGCGCGGACTCGAGGCCGGCCGCTTCGCGACCGAGTACGGCGATGACGTCGAAGACGACGGCGAGGACGAAGGCGGCAAGAAGGAACCGGCATCCCGCGACCCGGAACTCGCGCCCTAATGAAGGCCTTCGCCGACCTCTATGCCCGACTCGACGCGACGACATCGACGACGCGCAAGGTCGACGCGATGGCCGGCTACTTCGCGAACGCCCCGGCGGCCGATTCCGCATGGGCCGCGTATTTCCTCGCCGGCGGGCGCCCCCGACGGCTGATTCCCGTGCGCGCGCTCGTCGATGCGGCATTGCGCGCGAACGCGCTGCCGCAGTGGCTGTTCGCCGAGAGCTACGACGCGGTCGGCGATCTCGCCGAGACGGTGGCGCTGCTGCTGCCCGAACCGGCGCACCGGGTCGATCGCGGGCTTGCCGAGTGGATGACGCGGCACGTGCTGCCGCTGCGCGGCGCACAGCCCGCGCAAATCGAAAGCGCAATCGCAGCGATGTGGCAGTCGCTCGATACGCACGAGCGTTTCGTGCTGAACAAGCTGCTCACCGGCGAGTTTCGCGTCGGCGTCTCGCGCCAGCTCGTGCTGCGCGCGCTGGCGCGCGCGTTCGGCGTCGACGAGAAGCGCCTGGCGCACCGCTTCGTCGGCTACGCCGACAGCACGCACGAGCCCGACGCGAATTCGTTTCGTGCCCTCGTGTCGCCCGACGACGCGGACGGCAACGCGTCCCGCGGACATCCGTACCCGTTCTTCCTCTCGCATCCGCTGCAGCAGCCGCCCGAGACGCTCGGTGCCGTTGCAGACTGGATCGTCGAATGGAAATGGGACGGCATCCGCGCGCAGCTCGTGCGCCGCTGCGGACAGACCTGGCTGTGGTCGCGCGGCGAGGAGCTCGTCACCGAACGATTTCCGGAAGTGATCGAGGCCGCGCACGCGCTACCCGACGGCACGGTGCTCGACGGCGAACTGCTCGCCTGGGACGCGCAGGCTGAACGACCGCTGCCCTTCGCGACGATGCAGCGGCGGATCGGACGATTGAAGCTAGGGCCCAGGCTGCTGCGCGAAGCGCCGGTCGCGTTGCTCGCGTTCGATCTGCTCGAGCACGACGGCGAGGACATTCGCGATACGCCGCTCGTGCAGCGGCGCGCCCTGCTCGAAGCGATCGTCAAGCCGAGGACGACCCCGGCGCTGCTGCTGTCGCAGCGCATCGACGCGTCGGACTGGGACGCGCTCGCGCAGCTGCGCGAGGACTCGCGCAGCCGCAGCGTCGAAGGAATGATGCTCAAGCGAGCGCAGTCGGCCTACGGCGTCGGACGGACGAAGTCGATCGCCGTCGGCGACTGGTGGAAATGGAAGATCGATCCGCTTTCGGTGGACTGCGTGCTCGTGTACGCGCAGCCCGGTCACGGTCGTCGCGCGAGCCTGTACACCGACTACACCTTCGCTGTCTGGAGCGGCCCGCCGGAGGACGCGACGCGCACGCTCGTTCCGTTCGCGAAGGCGTATTCGGGGCTCACCGACGAAGAGATCCGCGACGTCGACGCGAGGGTGCGCCGCACGACGATCGAGCGCTTCGGGCCGGTACGCGTCGTCGCTCCATCGATGGTCTTCGAGCTCGGTTTCGAAGGCATCCAGCGATCGACGCGACATAAGTCGGGGATCGCGGTGCGATTTCCGCGAATGCTGCGGCGTCGGCCGGACAAGAGAGTCGAGGAGGCCGATACGCTTCGAACCCTCGAGGCGCTACTCGACGTTCGTTGACATCTCGTCCTTCCGTGACCCAGCCGCCCGAGCGCCTACGACTCTCGCGCTCCGCTGACGAGCAGCAGTTCGTTCGGCCCCTCCCATCCGTCGTCCGTCCGGAAAGCCTCGAGCTTGCGCTCGATGTCGGCCCACGCCTGCTTTCGGTCGCTTTCGTCGAGCCGGGCGAGCGCCGCGCGCAGCGGCGGCGTCGACGACCGCAGGAATTCGACGTAGTCGGCCGCCGACGGCAGTCGGAAAGGCGCGGCGAGCTTCGTTGCACGCACGTCGACGAAACCCGCGTCGCGCATCAGCGATTCGAGCAGCCCGGGCCTGCCGAGGCTCATCAGCGCGCCCGGCTCGAAAGGATCGCGCAGCGGCAGTCCGGCGTGCGACAACGCAGTGGAGATCGCGATGCCGACGCAGGGGTTGCGGGCCGGTTCGGAGAAGACGAGTGCGGCGAAGCGCCCACCGGGTGCGAGCACCGAATGCACCGAGCGCAATGCGCGCGAGGGATCGCGGCAGAACATCAATCCGAGTCGACACACGGCCGCGTCGAAGGTCTCGCCGTCGAGGCCGGGGTTCTCGAGGTCGGCCTGTCGCGTCCGGATCTGCGTCAGTCCCTGCTCTCTCGCGTGGCGGGCAGCGATATCGAGAATGGCGTCGGACAGGTCGGTAGCGAGCACCGAGCCGCTCGGGCCGACGCGACGCGCGGCATCGATCGTCTGGTCTCCGGCACCGGCCGCGAGATCGAGGACGCGAGCGCCTGGCCCGATCTGCGCTGCGTCGAGCAACGCTTCGGTGGCCGAGGACAGCCAGTCGCGGATGGCGGGGCCGTGGCGATCCCAGCCCTCGGCTGCGCCGTCCCAGGCCGCGCGCATCGCGGACTTGAATGCGTCCGCCTCCTGCGGTATCGGTTGCATCTGCTGGCGCTCCACCACAGACGGAGAACGCGCCGACGATGCGCTCGCGGCCGACCCCTGTCAACGACGCAGCTACTCGGCCACCGCGACTGCCGCCCCGCCCGTCGCCGCCTTCCTCGGCTTCAACAGCACGATCAGCGGCATCGCCGCCAGCGTCACCCACATCATCAGTCGGAAGTCCTGCAGGTAGGCGAGCGTCGCGGCCTGGCGCGTGACCTCCGCGTCGATCAGCGCGAGGCCCTGCAACGACTGCGCGTCGAGCGCGCCCGCGTCGACGGCGGCGCGCAGCGGCAGGCTGAACGGATTGATGTACTGCACGAGCGCCGCGTGGCCCGACTGCGTCCAGCGCGCGAGCATCGTGATGACCACCGACACGCCGATGCTCATGCCGATGTTGCGGATCAGGCTGTAGAGCGCGGTTCCCTCGTTGCGCAGCCAAGGCGCGAGCGTCGAAAACGTGACGGTCGACAGCGGAACGAACAGGAAGCCGAGTCCCAGGCCCTGGACGATGCCGGTGCGCACGATGTCCCAGCCGCTGATGTCGAGATTGAAGTGCGTCATCTCCCACTGCGAGATCGCGGTGAGCGACAACCCGACGAGCAACTGCAGGCGCACGTCGACGCGCCCGGACAGCCTGCCGACGATGAGCATCGCCGCCATCGTGCCTACGCCACGCGGCGCAAGCAGGAGTCCGACGTCGACGATCGGATAGTCCATCAGGCCCTGCAGGAACGGCGGCAGCAGCGTCATCGTCGTCAGCAGAATCATGCCGACGACGAATATGAAGAACAGCCCGACGATGAAGTTCCGATCGCGGAACAACTGCGGTTCGAGGAACGGATGCTCGTGCGTGAGCGTGTGCGCAACGAACAGGTACAGCGCCGACGCAGCGAGGATCGCCTCGGAGACGATCTCGGCGCTGGCGAACCAGTCGAGGGTGCCGCCGCGGTCGAGCATCATCTGCAGGGCGCCGATCGCGAGGCTGAGCATCGCGAAGCCGAACCAGTCGAAGCGACGCTCGCGCTGCAGCGGCGTCTCGTGCACATAGGCGGCGATGCCCAGCCAAGCGAGGATGCCGAACGGCAGGTTGATGTAGAACACCCATCGCCAGTTGTAGTACTCGGTGAGCCAGCCGCCCAGCGTCGGCCCCAGGATGGGGCCCACCATCACGCCCAGGCCCCACAGCGCCATCGCCGAACCGTGCCGCTCGCGCGGATAGCTGTCGAGCAGCACGGCCTGCGACAACGGAACGAGACTCGCGCCGAATACGCCCTGCATCAGCCGGAACAGCACGATCTGGTCGAGGTTCTGCGCCGCGCCGCACAGCATCGAAGTGATCGTGAACCCGACCACCGACCAGAGGAACAGTCGCTTGCGCCCGAAGCGCGCGGCGAGGAAACCGGTGAGCGGCATGCAGATCGCCGCCGCGACGATGTACGACGTGAGCACCCACGAGATCTGCTCGTAGGTGGCGCCCATCGTTCCCTGCATGTGCGGCAGCGCGACGTTGGCGATCGTCGTGTCGAGCGCCTGCATGATCGTCGACAGCATCACCGAGACGGTGACGAAGCCCCGGTGCGCGACCGGGGGCGACGCGCTCGGCGCTGCGCTCGTCATCGCGATCGCTTCAGAGCGCGAATCCGAGCAGCGTGCGCCGATGACCGGTGTCGACGCGCACCGTCGCGCTCATGCCGGCGCGCAGGCGCGGGGCGCCGGACTGCGCATCGAGCCGCACGCGCAGCGGCACGCGCTGCGCGACCTTGACCCAGTTGCCGCTGGCGTTCTGCGGCGGAAGGATCGAGAACTCGGAGCCGGTGGCCGGACTGAGGCTTTCGACGACGCCCGCCCAGGCGCGATCCGGGAACATGTCGATGTGTACTTCGACCGGCTGGCCGGGATGCACCCAGGTGAGATCCTTCTCCGGAAAATTCGCTTCGATCCACGGACGCGCGTCGGCGATCAGCGAAGCGGCCGTCGCGCCGGCGGAGAGGAACTGCCCAGGCTGCGGCAGGTGGCTGATGGTGCCGTCGATCGACGCGCGGACCTCGATGCGCGACAGGTCCAGGCGCGCCTGCTCGAGTTCGGCCAGCGCCGCCCGGTACGTCGGATGTGACGCGACCGGAAGGTCGATCCCGCCGCCGAGCGCGGCGGCGATCCGTTGCAGGTCCTGCTGCTGCGCCTGCAGTTGTCGCTCCGTCACCTCGACGGCCTTGCGCGCGTCGTCGAGCTTCGACGCGGAGATGAAGTTGCGCGCTGCGAGGTCCGCCTGTCGCGCCTGCTCCTTGCGCGCGAACTCGAGGTTCGTGCGCGCGAGCGCAATCTGCGCCTGCTTCTCGCGATAGCTCGCCTTCATTGCCGCCAGGTCGGTGCGAACCTCGCCCAGCTTCGCGTCGGCCTTCGACAGCGCGACGCGAAAAGGCGCCGGATCGAGCCGGAACAGCGGCTGGCCGGCTCGGACGATTTCGTTCTCGCGCACCAGCACCTCGACGACGGCGCCCGAGACTTCCGCGCTGACCGGAACCTTGTCGGCCTTGACGAAGGCGTTGTCGGTCTCGACGTAACGCCCGCCGAGCAGCCAGAACGCGGTGCCGACGATCACTGCGACGAGCGGAACGACGACGAGCAGCGTAAAGCGCAGCGCGCGGCGGCGGCGCTGCAGGCGCGAACGCGCAGGCGCGCGCGCAGGCAGGTCGCGCGTCGTGCGCTGCCCCGCTTCGTTGTGGGCCGGCGCCTCGGGCGGCACCTCTTCCCGAGCCGCCGGATCGGCGCGCCCGCGCAGGCCGGTTGCCGTCTCGTCGTTCATTCGTCCCGCTTCCGGCCGGCGGACCTGTTCGCGCCGTCGACCAGGTTGTGCCGCATCCGCGTCAGCGCGTGCAGCAGGACGTCGACGCCCGCCGGATCGATCCCGGCCAGCGCCTGCGCGCGCGCGGAAGCGCCGATGCGGCGGATCGAAGCGAGCGAATCCTGCGCCTGCGCGGTGACGAAGACGCGCCAGGCGCGCCGATCGTCCGGGTCGATGCGACGCTCGACGAACCCGCGCTGCTCGAGCGGGTCGATCAGGCGCGCGAGCGTGATCGGCTGCACCTCGAGTCGCGCGGCGAGCTCGACCTGTCGCAACCCGGGGGCGCGCGCCAGGTGCACGAGAACGCGTGCCTGCGCGAACGTGAGCTCGCTGCCTTCCAGGCGTTGCGCGATCGATCGTCGCAGCAGGCGCGACACGTCGGCGAGCAGAAAGCCGAGGTTGTCCTGCGAAGGGCCCACGGGCGCAGACGGCCTATTAGTAAGCAAGGCTCATTATATGTGCGACTGCGCGGGCGGCATGCCGCGGCGCACGCGCCATTCGAGACGCGCGCCCCTCGCCTTCGCAGCAGCCCTCCGGCGCCGATTCCGGCGCCGGAGTCAGCGACGCCCGCGGCCCGCGGCCCCGCCCCACTGCGAGCGCAATTGCTCGCGCTGCTCGGGCGTGAGGATCTTGTCGAACTGCTCGGCCGCGTCGAGCCTCGACTCGAGCCCTTGCTGGCGCAGGTCGGCGAGGCGCTTGCTCGCTGCGAGGATCGCCGCGCGGTCGCGCATGCCGGTCTCGCCGTCCCAGGCGTCCTGCAGCTTCTCCATTTCGTCGTGCATCTGACCCATCAACGCCCAGTGCTTGTGGCGTTGCTGTTGCTGCAGTTCGCGCAACTGCTTGCGCTGCGCGTCGTCGAGATCGAGCGAACCGAGCGCTCGTCCGGGACCGGCTCCCCAGCCGGGGCCGTAGCCGCCCATCATTCCCGGGCCCATTCCCCAGCCCGGTCCGCCCATCATTCCCGGACCCATGTTCCAGCCCATTGCACCCATCATTCCCGGGCCCATGCCCCAGCCGCAGCCACCGTCGGGCCCCGCGCCGGCGCCCGGTCCAGGACCGTAGTCCCTGCCCATTCCATAGCCTGGGCCGTAGCCGGCGCCGTAGCCGGGGCCGGGCCCTCCCATCATTCCGGGTCCGTAGCCGCCCATCATTCCCGGCCCTCTGCCGTAGCGGCCGTAGCGCGCGCCCGACGCATCGTTCGCGTACGAATCGGCGCTGGAAGAAGAACCGGAAGACTGCGCGCCTGCTGCCGGCGGCACGGTGGACGACGATGCCGCGGGCGGCGTCACGGGGGCGGTCTGCGTGCCCGACGTCGAAGACTGCGCCCAGGCACCGGAGGCGCCGAGCGCGAGCGCGAGCGCCGACAGGACCGGGAGCGGGGAAAACGCTTTCACGGAGGGCTCCTTCGCCGGCGATCGTGGGGCCCGCGTGCAGCAGCCGGCGTTGCTTGCGCGCGAAGCCTTCGCGGCCGGACCGGCCGCGGCGAGCTATCCTCGCAGTCTGCACCTTTGCCCTGTAGCAGGCTCCCCTTGATCGCCTATGTCATGCGGCTACTTGCGCGCAGCCGCCACCTCTTCGTCTCGCTGATGAAAGTGATGCTGCCGGTGATGATCGCCGTGCAGCTCGCGCAGCATTGGGGCTGGGTCGACGCGCTTGGCCATGCGATCGCGCCGGCAATGGCCTGGCTCGCGCTGCCGCCGGAAGCGGGTCTGATCTGGATCACCGGTGCTTTCGTCGGCATCTACGGCGCCATCGCGGCGATGATCGGCCTGGCGGCGCAGCTCGAGCTCACGTCGGGACAGTTGAGCGCGCTGTGCGCGATGCTGCTGTTCGCGCATGCGCTGCCGGTCGAGCAGTCGATCGTGCGTCGCGCGGGCGCGAGCTTCTGGGCGACCGGCGCGCTGCGGATAGCGGTGGCGCTCGCCTATGGAGGAACCGTCGCCTGGCTCAGCCGCCTCACCGGCGTGATGAGCGAGCCGGTGTCGCTCGCCTGGATGCAGGCGTCGGCGTCGAGCCAGGGCGAGGCTAGTCTTTTCGCCTGGGCGCAATCGACCGCGTTGTCGCTGGCGATGACCTTCGTGATCCTCGTCGCGTTGCTCGTGCTGCTCGATGCGCTGGAACACACCGGCCTTACCCGGCGCATCACGACGATGCTCACGCCGCTGCTGCGTTTCTCGGGGCTCGATGCGCGGGCGGCGCCGGTGACCACCGTCGGCGTGCTGCTCGGCCTGACCTACGGCGGCGCACTGATCATCGAGGAGTCGGAGAAGCAGCAGTTCGAGGCGCGCACGCGCTTTCTGGCGCTGGCCTGGCTGTGCCTGTCGCATGCGCTGATCGAGGACACGATCCTGCTGCTGGCGCTCGGCGCGAACCTGTGGGTCGTGCTCGTCGGCCGCGTCGTCGTCACGCTCGTGCTGATCGCCGCGCTCGCGCGACTGCTCGGGGTCGCAGGGCCGAAGGCGCCCGTTGCCGGCATGCCGGCCGCCGGCTGACGGGCCGTCGTTTCACGCGAATGCGGAGCGGGCGGCGCGCAGCCCGAACCACTGCAACTCGGCGAACGACGCGACGACCAGCGCCTGCGCGACGACGAAGGCGGTGCCGAGCGCGGTTGGCGAATACCCGCCGATCCACAGCAGCCCGAAGCTCTCCCCCGCCCAGAGCGTGTTGAGGGCAACGATCGCCCACGCCGCCCGCCGCGGCGGCGAGGCCGACGAGCCGGTCCACGCGACGAGCGCCGCAAAAGGCAGCAGGCTCGCGCCTGCGGTGCGCAGCAGCGATTCGGGAAAACCGAACAGCGCGGCAAGCGGCGCGGCGCCGAGCACCAGCAGCAGGCCGGTCGCGCCGCTGGCGAGCGCGTCGCCGAGCAGGGCATGACGCAGAAGCATGGGGAAACGAAGAAGCGAGCGAAGACGGGGCATGGGAACCTCCTCGGTGCACCGGGTTTCCGTGTTCTTGCGGAACGCGACCGCGGTCCGCTGCGACGCAATTTCGCGCGCCGCAGGCCGCGAGTCGATTACCTCCCGGGTAATGGGTCCTGCGCGCGCTTCGCGCTATCGTTCGGTCCGTGAACGCCTCTGCCGCTTCCGTCGCGCTTCGATCCGGCGCGTCTTCGCCGGTCGGTCCGCTGCTGCGCGAATGGCGGCTGCGCCGACGAATGAGCCAGCTGGAGCTGGCCGGCGAGGCGGAGATCTCGACCCGGCATCTGAGCTTCGTCGAGACCGGTCGCGCGCGGCCCAGCCGGGAGATGCTGCTGCAGCTCGTCGAGCGCCTCGACGTGCCGCTGCGCGAGCGCAACGGCTTGTTCGCGGCCGCGGGCTATGCGCCGCCGTATGCCGCGCGTGCGCTGGACGACCCGGCGCTGCGCCCGGCACGCGAGGCCGTCGAGCTCGTGCTTGCCGGACACGAACCGTACCCGGCGCTGGCGGTGGATCGCCGCTGGGCGATGGTTCACGCGAACGGGGCCGTTGCGCCGCTGCTCGAAGGGGTCGATTCGTCGCTGCTCGACGCACCGGTGAACGTGCTGCGACTGAGCCTGCATCCGCAAGGGCTCGCTCGGCGCATCGTCAACCTGCGCGAGTGGCGCGCGCACCTGCTCGCAAGGCTGCAGCACGACATCGATGCGAGCGGCGACCCGGCGCTCATCGAGTTGCTCGCGGAGCTGCGCGGCTATCCCGAAGAGAGGCCCGATGTCGCTTTCGCCGTCGGCGCCGCCGCAGCAAGGTCGTCGACGTCGACACGCCTGCCGGCGGGCGGCCCCGTCGTCGCGCTGCAACTCGAATTCGGCGACACCGTGCTCGACTTCTTCAGCACGACCACCGTCTTCGGCACCGCACTCGACGTGACGCTCTCGGAGCTTGCGATCGAGTCGTTCTTTCCGGCAAATGCGCATACCGCCCAGCGGCTGCGCGTCCGCCGATGATTCGCTGACGAAAAACCGGGAGATCTTCTTGCCTGCAATAGCATTTGCGAAACCGTCGACCTTCGCCGCGGCTTTTTTCGGCCTCGCAGCCGCTTTCAGCGGCGCGACGCCAGCAGCCGCCCAGGTGCGCTACCTGGTCGAGCCGAACCACACCTTCGTGAATCTCGAGGTGCGGCATTTCAATACGTCGACGGTTCGCGCGCGCTTCGACCGCATCGACGGCTTCGTGGTCGTCGACGCCGCGGGCAAGCGAGGCGAGGCCGACATCACGATCGACACGGGGTCGATCAGCTCGGGCATCGAAGCCTTCGATGCGCACCTGCGCAACGCCGACTTCCTGGACGTCGAACGCTACCCGAAGGCGCGCTTCCACAGCACCGATTTCCGCTTCTTCGGCGAGCGCGTCATCTCGCTCGTGGGCGAGCTCACGATGCTCGGAAAGACGCTGCCCGTTCGGCTCGATGCCAGCCACTTCAACTGCTACGACTCGCCGATCGTGAAAGCACGCGTGTGCGGCGGCGATTTCGAGACGACGATCGACCGCAGCAAGTGGGGGATGAGCTGGGGCATCGACCGCGGTGTGCCCGATCGGGTGCGCCTGTTGATCCAGATCGAGGCGGTGGCGCAGCCCTAGGACGGCACGCCGCGGCGTCGCGGCGCAACGGCCGGCCCGGTCAGCCCGGCGGCAGCGGCGGACGCAGCGAACCGAGTCGCTGCGTCAGTTCGCGCCGGTCGAGCTTGATCAGGTCCTTGTCGAGTTCCTCGACGACCGTTTGCGCCACCTGCGGATCGAGCGCCTTGCGCAGCAGTCCGAGGAAGCGAGGCGCGGCAGCGATCTTCAGCGCTTCGTAGCGGTTCGCGCGCCTTTTCTCGACGAGCCACTGCGCCAGGCGCCGTGCGAACAGTTCCGCCTCGTGGTGCAATTCGTCCTCGCCGGCCGAAGCGGTGGGATACGAGCCCGACAGCGTTCCGGAACCTGCCCGCCGTCCGTAAGCGTCGCGGCGCAGGTCGGCGGCGTCCGCCCGCCCCGAGGCGAAAGTGAGCGTCTCGACCTCGACGAGATCCTCGTTGCGTCCGGGGATTTCCAGGATCCGGGCAAGGGCCTCGTCGGCGACGACGACCCAGGTGGTGCGCGCAGGCATCGTACGGCCTCCTTCCTCGGCAGGCGCCGCAGGGCGCCGCTCCGAGTGATCAGTGCTTCGTATTCTCGCGGTTGAACCCGGGGGTCGGTGCGATGGTGCTCGGCGCGTCGGGGTCGCACGGCGACTGCCACTCGCGCAGTTCCTGCGCCAGCACGTTGCGCCCGTCTTGCTCGGCGCGCCGGATCAACTCGAACACGTTGTCGTCGTTGACCCGCTCGTGACCCAGTCCACGGATCAACTGGCGGTAGATGTCCTCGATTTCCTGCGCCCGCGGCGCGGCGTTCGGATCGGGCATGAGCGTCCTCCCTTCGATGCGGTGCGGCGGCGGCCGCCGTGCGACGCCCGCCGAGCGTCGATGTCGCATTCCGCATACCCGCAAGGCTCAGAGCGAAACGAGCTGCTCGGGGCCCGCACCGGGAACGGCGTCAGCGTTCTCGACGCTGCGACATGGAAACCGCGCACGCTCTCGGCTCAGCCCGCCGGCGCCGCCTGTACACGAAAGCGAGCGCCCACCGTCGCGGCGAGGACGACCAGTGAGGTGGAGATTACGATCATCACGATCCCCAGCGCGGACAGCTTCCCCCACAACCCGTCATCGGCGAAGGACAGGATCTGCGTAGCCAGCACCTCGCTGCCCGGGCGCGACAGCACGACCGAAAGCGTGAGTTCGCGCAGGAACATCGTCGCCATCAGGATCCACGCGGAGACGACACCCGGCACGAGCAACGGCACGACGATGCGACGCATCGTCGTCGCCGCGCCGGCGCCGGCGACGCGCGACGACTCCTCGAGATGCGGATGCAACTGGACGAATGCGCTCGCCAGCGGACGAACCCCGTACGGCAAGTAAGTGGCTACATACCCTATGAGCAGCGCAGTGAGCGTCGCGTAGATCGGCGTCTGCACGAACAGCCACAGGAAACCGATCCCGATGACGATGCCGGGGAACGAGAACGAAAGAAAAGTGAGCGCTTCCAATAGGCCCGCGCCCCGCGCTTTCGACTTCACGGTGACGTAGGCGATGAACAGCGACAGCGTCACACCCAGCGTCGCGCCGACCACCGCCAGGAAGACGCTGTTGCGCAGCGCCAGGCGCGAGATCGGATCCTCGAAGGCCTCGATCCAGTGTCGCCAACTCATCTGCGCGAAGGCCTCGGAACTCGGCACCATCGCGTACGGCACCAGCGACGTGTACAGCAGCACCCCGACCGGGAGCACGACGACGACGAAGGACAGCAGCGCGACCGCGGCGAACAGCGGCCAGCGCCAACGCCCGAGCGGAATGATCGACGCGCGCCAGCCTCGCCCCGACACGGTGACGAAACGCTCGCCCTCGGCAGTGAGCCGACGGTAGACGACGATCAGTACGACCGATATCGCCAGTGCGCTCATGCCGAGCGCCGCGGCCTGGCCGTAGTCCGGGTCGAAACCCGTAGCTATCATCTCGTAGAGCCACGTAGCGAGCACTTCCACGCGTCCCGGCGTTCCGAGCACGCGGGGCACCGCGTAGGAAGCGAGCGTGCGCACGACGCCCAGCACCAGCGCCGCGAGGATCGCCGGCCGCAGCACCGGCAACGTCACGCGCACGAGCGTGCGCCAGGTGCCGGCCCCGAACACGCGCGACGACTCCTCGAGCGAAACGTCGAACGACGCCATCGCCGGAGCGAGGATCAGGTAGGCGATCGGCATGTTGAGCAGGCCCTCGACGAGAATCATCCCGCCCATCGAGTAGACGTCGAAGGGCGCCGCGTCCCAACCGAAGGCCTGCATCAGCGCGACGTTGACCATCCCGTTCGACGGGTTCAGCAGCAGCGCCCAGCTCACCGAGAACAGCAGGTGCGGGATCATCATCGGGACGATCGCCAGCACGTTGAACAGGAACTTGAACGGAATGTCGGTGCGCGTGTTCAGGTACGCGAGCACGAGCGCAAGCACCGTCGAGAACAGCGTCGAGCCGACCACGAACACGGCGGTGTCCAGCGCAACGCGCAGCAGCGCCGGGTCGGTGTACGCGGCGGCGTACTTGGCGAGCGTGAATTGCCCGAAGCGGTCGAGTCCGGCTGAGAAGCTGCCGAAGGCGAGCATCGCTACCGGCGCAACGCTGAGCAGCGCGACGACGCCGATCAGCGCGAGCGTCGGGAGCGGAACCGTGCGGGTTGGCGTCATCGGGTACGAGCGGTGCCGCCAGCGACGCGCTGCCCGCCGCTACTGCCAGAGCAGCAGGCCATGCGCGGGGTCGAGCGCGAAATGCACGCGGTCGCCCACGCGCAACTCGATCTCGGGCTCGGTGCGCGCAAGCAGCAGCGCCTGGCCCACCCGCATCTCCGCCTCGTAGAACTCGCCGACGAAGGCGAGCGACTCGATGCAGCCGTGCACGACGTTCGGCCCCGCTTCGCCGTCGCCCGGCCGAAGATGAATGAATTCCGGGCGGATGCACAGCGTCGCCTCGCCCAGCCGCGCGGTGCCGCGCCGCGCGCAGAGCAGCGAGCCCAGCGGGCTGTCGACGACGAGCTCGTTGCCCTGCGCCGCCCGCACCGTCGCCGCGACCAGGTTCGCTCGCCCGATGAAATCGGCGACGAAGCGGGTCTTCGCGTCGAAGTAGATCTGCTGCGGCGAGCCGATCTCGACGATTCGCCCGGCGCGCATCACTGCGATGGAATCCGACAGCGCGAGCGCCTCGACCCGATCGTGCGTGACGTAGACCGCGGTGATCTGCAATTCGTCGAGGAAACGCTCGAGCGCCTTGCGCGTTTCTTCGCGCAGCTTCGCGTCGAGGTTGCTCAGCGGCTCGTCGAAGAGGATCACCTTCGGCTGCGCGACCAGCGCCCGCGCCAGTGCGACGCGCTGCTGCTGCCCGCCGGAAAGACGCGTCGCCGATCGGTGCTCGACGCCCTCGAGCTGCACGAAGCGCAGCGCATCGGCGACCTGCTCCGCGATGCGCGCCTTCGGCATCCCGCGCACGCGCAGCGGATACGCGACGTTGTCGAATACCGACATGTGCGGCCAGATCGCGTAGGTCTGGAACACCATCCCCAGGCCGCGCTTTTCGACCGGAACCGCGATGCCGCGCTTCGACGAGAACACGACCTCGTCGCCGATCGCGATCTCGCCCTGGTCCGGGGTCTCGAGCCCGACGATGCAGCGAAGCAGCGTCGTCTTGCCGCAACCACTCGGGCCGAGCAGCGTGAAGATCGAGTCCGCCGGAATGCTCAGGTCCACGCCGTCGAGCGCCGCGACCTCTCGCCCCTCGGAGACGTAATGCTTGCGCAGTCCCTCGACCCGGATCCCCATGATTGCGGACGTGCGAAGCAACCTCGACCGGTTCGCTCGCGCGTTCAGGCGGCGAAAATCTTCTTGAACTCCGCGCCCCACTTGCGGATCTCGTCGTCCGACAGATCGCGGATCGGCAGCACCTTCACCTGGTCGATTCCGTCGATCGGCGGATGCACGCCGGGGGCGAGCACGTATTCGCCGACCTGGGTGGCGAGCAGCTGCATCGCCTTCTTCGACAGCCAGTAGTCGACGAAGGCGCGCCCGGCCGCCGGGTGCGGCGCTTTCGCCGCCAACGCGATTGCGCGCGGCGTGCCGAGCAGCGGCTGTCCGCCGCGCGGTCCCCAGTCGAGCGGGGCCGGCGCTTTCGTGACGATGTATTTCGGCATCGAGATTCCGATGCGCTTCTCGCCGCTCTCGACCGGCGCCGGGGTCGGGCCGAAGGATGCGACGAACATCGGACGATTCGCCGCGAGCGCCTTCACGAAATTCATCCAGTCGGCTTCCGAGGCGAAGACCTTCTTCTCCTGCAGGCCGACGAGCCACGAGATCGTCGACGCGTGGCTCGACGGATTGGCCATCACGATCTGGTTCTTCCACTTCGGATCGGCGAGGTCCTCGTAGCGCTTCGGCGCTTCGGCCTGCGGCACCTGCTTCGTATTGAACAGGTACGAGACGTACTCGACGCCGAAGAGCTGGATCGCGTCGTCCGGCCGTGCCCAGTCGGGATAGCCGTCGGCGGCGGGCGACCGGTACGGCGCGAGCACGCCCTTGTCGCGCAGCAACTCGAGCACCGGCAACGGCGCCTGCAGCACGTCGGCGAGCAGCTTGCCCGCCTGAGACTCGGTGGCGACGGTGGAGACGAACTTCGAGCTCGAGATGCGCGTGTACTGGCCCTGGATGCCGGTGTCTGCGCTGAACGCCTCGATGATCGGCTGCACTGCCGTGATGTTCGCGTAGAACACCGCGCTGCCTTCGGCGCGCGCCTTCGCGAGATCGGCGCCGCCGTCGGCGGCCAGCGCCGGCCCGGCGAACGGCGAAAGGCCGGCCGCGGACAGGCCGGCGGCTCCGGCGGCGGCGAGAAAGCTGCGGCGATCGACGGACATGGCGGCCCTCTGTTGTTCCTTGTTGGACGCAAGGATAGAACGACGGGACGCCCGCCGCCAAAGATCACTGCGTCTGCTCGTACCAACCCCCGCCGAGCACGCGATACAGCGTCACCCGGTTCGCCTGCTCGGCGAGTTGCGTAGCGATCAGCGACTGGCGCGCGCCGTACAACGTACGTTGCGCGTCCAGCAGCACGAGATAGCTGTCGCGACCGGCCTCGTAGCGCGAGCGCGAGAGCTCCTCGGCGCGGCGCGCGGCGGCCACCAGCGCAAGCTGCGCCGCCTTCTGCTCGGCCAGCGTGCGCGTGAGCGCGAGCGCATCGGCCGCTTCGCGAAAGCCGGACTGGATCGCGCGCTCGTACTGCGCGAGCGCGATCTCGCGCTCGGCCTGCGTCGCGCGCAGGTTCGCGCGCAGCGCGCCTCCCTGGAAGATCGGCAGGTTCAGCTGCGGGCCGAAGGTCCAGAAGCGCGAGCCCGAGCCGAACAGCCCGGAGAGATCGCCGCTGGCGGTGCCGATCGCACCGGTGAGCCGGATCGACGGAAAGAACGCCGCCCGTGCCGCGCCGATGTTCGCGTTCGCCGAGAGCAGCAGGTGCTCGGCCTGCAGCACGTCGGGACGGCGCAGCAGCACCTCCGACGGCACGCCGGCGGGCAGCGCGCGCAGCCCGCTCACCGCCAGATCGAACCGATCGGGGATCGACGCGTCGTCGATCGGCCCGCCGACGAGCAGGCGCAGCGCGTTCAGGTCCTGCGCCGCCTGCCCTGCGAAGCGCGATGCGTCGGTGCGTGCCTGCTCGACCGACGTCTGCGCCTGGCTGACGTCGAGCGCGGACACCGCTCCGTAGTCGTAGCGTTTTCGCGTGAGATCGAGCGCCTGTTCGCGGTTCACGAGAGCGGCCTGCGCCACGCGCGTCGATTCGCGATCGGCGATCCACGTCAGGTACGCATTCGCGACCTCGGCGATCAGCGTGAGCTGCACCGCGCGCTGCGCGCTTTCAGTGGCGAAGAACTGCTGCAGCGCCGAGTGCGAGAGGCTGCGCACGCGGCCGAACAGGTCGATCTCGAAGGCGGCCAGCCCGAGGCTCACCGAGTACTGGTCGCGAAACTGCGGCCCGTTTCCGCTTGCGCGCGTCGCAGCCCCCTGCACGCCGATCGACGGCAACTGGTCGGCGCGCTGCACGCGGTACAGCGCCTGCGCGCGCTCGACATTTCGCGCGGCCACGCGCAGGTCGCGATTGTTTGCCAGCGCCTGCTCGATCAGCCGCTCGAGCGCCTCGTCGACGAAGAAGTCGCGCCAACCGACGTCGACGACGCCGCGCGCGCCGGCGAACTCGCCCTGTGCGCCCTCGCCGTGCGCGGCGCCCGCCGTCGTCGGCGGCATCGGCCATTGCGCGGGAATCGACGCGTCGGCGACCGGCGGTTCGGGGTCGAGCGTCGTGCATGCACCGAGCGCGAGCACGGCAGCGAGCAGCACGGCGCCCATCGTCTTCATCACGGCTGCCCCGCCTGCGGCGGCTCGCGCTCGGGACGCGCGCCGCGCCGCCGGAACAGCGTGCGCACGACGACGAAGAACAGCGGGACGAAGAAGATCCCCAGGAAGGTGCCGAACAACATTCCGCCGAGCACGCCGGTGCCGATGGCGTTCTGCGCGCCCGAGCCGGCGCCCTTCGCCAACGCCAGCGGCAGCACACCCAAGCCGAAGGCGAGCGAGGTCATCACGATCGGGCGCAACCGGTCGCGCACCGCCTGCATCGTCGCGTCGATCAGCGCCATGCCGCGGTCGAGGTTCTCCTGCGCAAACGCGACGATCAGGATCGCATTCTTGCTCGTGAGGCCGACCGTCGTGAGCATCGCCACCTGGAAGTAGACGTCGCGCTCCAGGCCGCGCAGCGACGCGAACAACGTCGTGCCGAGCACGCCGAGCGGCGCGACGAGCAGCACCGCAGTGGGGATGGTCCAGCTCTCGTACATCGCGGCCAGGCACAGGAACACGATCAGCACCGACAACGTGTACAGCAGCGGCGTCTGCGCGCCTGCCTGCCGCTCCTGGTACGACAGCCCGCTCCACTCGATGCCGAAGCCCTGCGGCAGCTGCGCGACGATCTTTTCGATCGCCTGCATCGCCTCGCCCGAACTGACGCCGGGTGCCGCCTCGCCGTTGATCTCCACCGCCGAAACGCCGTTGTAGCGCTCCAGCCGAGGCGAGCCGTAGTCCCAGCGCCAGTTGGCGAAGGCCGAAAACGGCACCATCTCGCCGTTGCCGTTGCGCACGCTCCACAGGCGGAAGTCCTCGGGCAGCATCCGGAACGGCGCGTCGGCCTGCAGATAGACGCGCTTGACGCGCCCGCGGTCGAGGAAGTCGTCGATGTAGCGTCCGCCCCAGGCAATCGACAGCGTAGTGTTGATGTCGCCCATCGACAGGCCGAGCGCGCCGGCCTTGCGCGTGTCGATGTCGAGCTGCAGCTGCGGCGAATCCTCCTGTCCGTTGGGACGCACGTTGGCCAGCTGCGGATCCTGCGACGCTGCGCCGAGCAGCCGGTTGCGCGCGTCGATCAGCGCCGCATGGCCGCGCCCGGCGTTGTCCTTCAGGTAGAAGACGAAGCCGCCCGAGCGGCCGAGCTCGGGCACCGCCGGCGGCGTGAACGCGAAGACGAGCGCATCGCGGATCTGCGAGAACACGCCCATCGCGCGCTGCGCCACCGACGCCGCGCCCAGCGACGCCGCCTCGCGCTCGCTCCAGTCCTTCAACTTGACGAAGGCGATGCCGGTGTTCTGCCCGGTGCCGCCGAAACTGAAGCCGAGCACGCTGAACACCGAGGCGACGGCGTCCTTCTCCTGGTCGAGAAAATGGTTCTCGACGCGCTGCATCGCATCGAGCGTGCGCTGCTGCGTCGCGCCCACCGGGGCCTGCACCTGTGAGAACAGCACGCCCTGGTCCTCCTGCGGCAGGAACGCCGTCGGCAACCGGAAGAAGAGGAACAGCGCAAGCCCGACGAGCGCGGCGAAGACGAGCAGGCCGACCCAGCGGCGCGCGAGAAGACCGGTGACCACCCGGCGATAGCGCGCGCTCGTACGCTCGAAACCACGGTTGAACCAGCCGAAGAAGCCGCGCCGCGGCTCGTGCTGCACGTCGGAAGCGCGCAGCATCGTCGCGCACAGCGCAGGGGTGAGGATCAGCGCGACGAGCACGGACAGCGACACGGCCGAGATGATCGTCGCCGAGAACTGCCGATAGATGATCCCGGTGGAGCCGCCGAGGAAGGCCATCGGCGCGAACACCGCCGCGAGCACCAGGCCGATGCCGACCAGCGCCGCGCTGATCTCCTTCATCGAGCGGCGCGTCGCCTCGACCGCCCCGAGCTTCTCCTCGGTCATCACGCGCTCGACGTTCTCGACGACGACGATCGCGTCGTCGACCAGCAGGCCGATCGCCAGCACCATCGCGAACATCGTCAACATGTTCACCGAGAAGCCCAGCGCCGCGAGCACGCCGAAGGTGCCGAGCAGCACGATCGGCACCGCGATCGTCGGGATCAGCGTCGCGCGGAAGTTCTGCAGGAACAGGAACATCACGAGGAACACGAGTGCGATCGCCTCGGCGAGCGTCGTGACGACGCCGCGGATCGCCACGCGCACGAACGGCGTCGTGTCGAACGGAACGACCGCCTCGAGTCCGGCCGGGAAGAAGGGCTGCAGTTCGGCGAGTCGCCGCTCGACGCCGCGCGCCGTGTCGAGCGCGTTCGCCCCCGACGTGAGCGAGATCGCCACGCCGGTGGCGGGCTTGCGGTTGTAGCGGCTCAGGAACGAATACGTGTCGGCGCCGAGCTCCACTCGCGCGACGTCGCCGAGCGTGAGCACGGACCCGTCGGGCTCGCTGCGCACGACGATGCGTCGGAACTGCTCGGCGGTCTGCAGCCGGCCCTGTGCCGTGATCGTGGCATTCAGCTGCTGGCCTTCCACCGCCGGCGTTCCGCCGAGCTGCCCGACGGCGAGCTGCTGGTTCTGCGCCTGAACCGCGGCGACCACGTCGGTGGGCGCGAGCGAATAGGTGGCGAGCTTGTTCGGGTCGAGCCAGATGCGCATCGCGTACTGCGCGCCGAACACCTGGATGCTCCCCACGCCCTGCACCCGGCTGAGCGGATCGACGATGTTCGCGACGACGTAATCGGAGATGTCGTTGCGGTCCATGCTGCCGTCGCCCGACACGAAACCGACGACCATCAGGAAGCCGCTGCGCGACTTCGTCACGTTCACGCCCTGGCGCTGCACCTCCTGCGGCAGCAGCGGCATCGCCAGCTGCAGCTTGTTCTGCACCTGCACCTGCGCGATGTCCGGGTTCACCGAGTTGTCGAAGGTCAGCGTGATCTCGGCGCGTCCGTTCGAGTCGCTCGTCGCCGACAGGTAGAGCAACCCGTCGAGCCCCTTCATGCTCTGCTCGATGATCTGCGTCACCGAGTTCTCGACGTCCTTCGCGGAGGCGCCCGGAAAGGTCGCTGCGATGGAAACCGCCGGCGGCGCGATCGTCGGGTACTGCGAGATCGGCAGCGTGAAGATCGACAGGCCGCCGGTGATCATCACGACGATCGCGAGCACCCACGCGAAGATCGGCCGACCGATGAAGAACTGCGACACAGCGATCGCGACGCGCTAGCGCGCGGCGCCTCCGGCCGTTGCCGACTCGGGCGCCGCCGGCGCGGAACCGTCGGGCTGCGGCGTCCCGGCCGGCGGCGGCGCCGGCACGGAAGCCTGCACCGTCGCGCCGGGCCTGGCTTTCTGCAGCCCCTCGACGATCACGCGGTCGCCGGCCGCCAGGCCGGAGTCGATCAGCCAGCGGTCGCCCACCGTGCGGCTGGCCTGTACCGGTCTCGCCTCGACCTTGCCGTCGGCGCCGACCACCATCGCCGACGCATTGCCTTTCGGGTCGCGAACGATCGACTGCTGCGGCGCGAGTATTGCGTTCGCCCGCTCGCCGACGCCGATGATCGCGCGCACGTACATGCCGGGCAGCAGCATCTCGTCGGGGTTCGGCACCTGCACGCGCAGCAGGAAGCTGCCCGTGCCGGGGTCCACGCTCAAGTCGGCGAAGGTGAGCTTGCCGGGATGCGGGTAACGCGAACCGTCCTCGAGCAGGATCGTCACCGGCACGTCCCCGATCGCGCTCAGCGTTCCTGCCTCGACCTCGCGGCGCAACTGCAACAACTCGCTGGCCGACTGCGTGAGGTCGACGTACATCGGGTCGAACTGCTGCACGGTCGCGAGCGGTGTCGCCTGGTTCGCGGTGACCAGCGCGCCGACGGTAACCGCCGACTTGCCGATACGCCCGCCGATCGGCGAATGGATCCGCGCGTAACCGAGCGTGATGCGCGCAGTCCGCACGGCGGCTTCGGCCGCCTTCAGGTCGGCCTGCGCCTGCCGCAGCGCCGCGATCGCGTTCTCGTTGTCCTGCTTGCTCACCGCGTTGACTTTCGCAAGCTCGCTCGTGCGCCGCGCGTTCATCCGCGCCGACTCGAGCGTCGCCTGCGCGCGCCCGACCGCGGCTTCACGGCTGGCGAGATCGGCGCGGTACGTAGCGTCCTCGAGCTGGTACAGCGGCTGTCCGCGCTTCACGTGGCCGCCCTCGACGAACAACCGTTCGCGCACGATGCCGCCGACCTGCGGGCGGACCTCGGCGACGAGGAAGGGATTGGTGCGCCCCGGCAGCTCGCGCGTGAGCAGGACCGACTCGGGATGCAGCGTGACGACGGTGACCTGCGGCGGCGGCATCTGCGCCGCAGCCTGCGGCTGCGAACCGCTGCGCTCGCCGCATCCGGCGAGCAACACGCACGACAGCGCGATTGCGCCGAGAACGCGTCCAGGACGGTGCGTCGTGGGCGAGCGCAACGAGCCCTCCTCGGAAAAGGCGCAGTCTACGGTCTTGAGGGCGGGCAGCAGCCCAATCACCCCGGCTGCCTGACGTGACTGCCGGCCTTGCGGCTGCGCGCGGCCCGTCAGACGGCGCCGATGAAGTGGACGGCTCCGGGCCCGTCAGGCCGCACTACTTCCGGCTGCGGAACTTGCGCAATGCGGCGATCTGCGCGATCGCCTCGGCGAGTTCGGCCTGCGCCTTCGCGTAGTCGATGGCGCCCTCGCGGTTCGCCAGCGCTTCCTCGGCCGCGCGCTTGGCCTCCTCGGCCTTCGCTTCGTCGAGGTCGCGTCCGCGAATCGCGGTATCGGCGAGCACGGTGACCCGGTTCGGCTGCACCTCGAGGATTCCGCCCGCCACGAAGACGAACTCCTCCTCGGCCTGCCCCTTCACCTTGATCCGCACCGCGCCCGGCCGGATGCGCGTGATCAGCGGCGTGTGCTGCGGATAGATACCCAACTCGCCCGCCTCGCCCGGCAGCGCGACGAACTCCGCCTTGCCCTCGAAGATCGAGCGCTCGGCGCTTACGACGTCGACATGGATTGTGTGCATTTCGGGGTCCAAGCGTCGTGAAGGGTGAAGGGTGAAGGGTAAAGGGGGCCGAGCTGTCTGCGGCCGCCTTCGGGCTTCACCTCATCATCGACATCCCTCGTTCGGTCGGTTTCAAACAATGAAGGTCCTGGGTGAATGGACAGAGGCACCGGCTCGGCGCCCTTCACCCTTCACCCTTGACCCTTCACTGAAGCGTCTTCGCCTTCTCGAACGCCTCTTCGATCGTGCCGACCATGTAGAACGCCTGTTCGGGCAGCTGGTCGCATTCGCCGTCGACGATCATCTGGAAGCCGCGGATCGTGTCTTTCAGCGCGACGATCTTGCCGGGCGAGCCGGTGAAGACTTCGGCCACGTTGAAGGGCTGCGACAGGAAGCGCTGGATCTTGCGCGCACGGGCCACCGCGAGCTTGTCCTCGGGCGAGAGTTCGTCCATGCCGAGAATCGCGATGATGTCGCGCAGTTCCTTGTAGCGCTGCAGCGTCGCCTGCACCCGGCGCGTCGTGTTGTAGTGCTCCTCGCCGATCACGTGCGGATCGAGCTGGCGCGACGTGGAGTCGAGCGGATCGACCGCGGGGTAGATCCCCAGCGCGGCGATATCGCGGCTCAACACGACGGTGGCGTCGAGGTGGCCGAAAGTCGTGGCCGGCGACGGGTCGGTGAGGTCGTCGGCGGGAACGTACACGGCCTGGATCGACGTGATCGAGCCGGTCTTCGTCGACGTGATGCGCTCCTGCAGGCGGCCCATCTCCTCGGCGAGCGTCGGCTGGTAGCCCACCGCGGAAGGCATCCGTCCGAGTAGCGCCGAGACTTCCGTACCGGCGAGCGTGTAGCGATAGATGTTGTCGATGAAAAGCAGGATGTCGCGGCCTTCGTCGCGAAACTGCTCGGCCATCGTCAGGCCCGTGAGCGCGACGCGCAGGCGGTTGCCCGGCGGTTCGTTCATCTGGCCGAACACCATCGCGACCTTGTCGAGAACCTTCGACTCCTCCATCTCGTGATAGAAGTCGTTGCCCTCGCGCGTGCGCTCGCCGACGCCGGCGAACACCGAGTAGCCGCCGTAGCTCTTCGCGATGTTGTTGATGAGCTCCATCATGTTGACGGTCTTGCCGACGCCGGCGCCGCCGAACAGGCCGATCTTGCCGCCCTTGGCGAACGGACAGATCAGGTCGATGACCTTGATTCCCGTGGGCAACAGCTCGACCGACGGCTTGAGCTCCTCGAAGGTGGGCGCCTGCTGGTGGATCGAGCGGCGCTCTTCGGTGGCGATGGGACCGGCGTCGTCGATCGGGCGGCCCAGCACGTCCATGATGCGGCCGAGCGTAGCCGAGCCCACGGGCACCGAGATCGGGGCGCCGCTGTTGGCGACCTTCATCCCGCGGCGCAGTCCGTCGGAGGAGCCGAGCGCGATGGTGCGCACGACGCCGTCGCCCAACTGCTGCTGCACCTCGAAGGTGAGCCCTTTCTCGGCCAGCGACGTGCCGCTGTCCTGCAGCACCAGCGCATCGTAGATGTGCGGCATGTGCTCGCGCGGGAACTGGATGTCGACGACCGCGCCGATGCACTGGACGATCTCGCCGACCGAGCCCTTCGCCTGCTGCGCCTGGCGCGTCGCTTCTGCGGTTTCTGCCATTTCGGGTTCCTTCCTGGATTCGTTAGACCGCTGCGGCGCCGCCGACGATCTCGGACAGCTCCTTCGTGATCGCCGCCTGGCGCGCCTTGTTGTACGAGAGCTGAAGGTCGTCGATGACCTTCTTCGCATTGTCGGACGCGGACTTCATCGCCACCATTCGCGCGCTCTGCTCGCTCGCCATGTTCTCGGCAACCGCCTGGTAGACGATCGACTCGATGTAGCGCAGCAGCAGTTCGTCGAGCACGGCCTGCGCGTCGGGCTCGTAGAGGTAGTCCCACGAGAACTCGCGCGTGTCCTCCTGCAACCGTTCGGTGGACAACGGCAGCAACTGCTCGAGCACGGGCTCCTGCTTCATCGTGTTGATGAAGCGCGTGTACGCGAGGTAGACCGCGTCGACCTCGCCGCGCTCGTAGGCTTCGAGCTGCACGCGCACCGGGCCGATCAGCCGATCGAGATGCGGCGTGTCGCCGAGCTGCACCAGGTGCGAGACCACCTTGGCGCCGATGCGCTGCAGGAAGCCGAAGCCCTTGTTGCCGATCGCGGTGGCCTGCACGCCGACGCCGCTGCGCTCGAGCTCGCGCAGCCGGTTGGTGACGGCGCGCAGCACGTTCGTGTTCAGCCCGCCGCACAGCCCCTTGTCGGTGGTGACGACGATCACGCCGACGTTGCGCTGCTGCTCGCGCACGACGAGAAAGGGATGACGGTACTCGGGATTCGCGTCGGCCAGGTGCGCCGCGATGTTGCGCACCTTGTCGGCATACGGACGCGCATGGCGCATGCGCTCCTGCGCCTTGCGCATCTTCGACGCGGCGACCATCTCCATCGCCTTCGTGATCTTGCGCGTGTTCTGCACGCTCTTGATCTTGGTGCGGATCTCTTTGCTGCCCGCCATGTGCCTTCCTGGTTAGCGCTCTAAAACGGGCGAAGGAACCGTAGCGAGCGACCCGAGGTCGCAGCGAGAAGCGCAGCCGTACGTGAGTGCGGCGAGCATCGCAGCGGCGAGATCGGGACGCGCAGTAGGTTCATTCGTACGTTCTTCAATACGCGCCGGTCTTCTTGAAGTCCTTGACCGCTTCGTGCAGCTGCGCCTCGACTTCCTTCGACAGCTTCTTGTCGCGCTCGATCGACTCGACGAGCGGGCCGTACTTGCTGCGCACGAACTCACGCATCGCGCGCTCGGCGTCGAGCGCCTTCGCCACCTCGATGTCGTCGAAATAGCCGTTGTTCACGGCGAACAGCGTCAGCGCCATCTCCCAGACCTGCAGCGGCTGGTACTGCGGCTGCTTCATCAACTCGGTGACGAGGCGTCCGCGCTCGAGCTGCTTGCGGGTGGCTTCGTCGAGGTCCGAGGCGAACTGCGCGAAGGCCGCAAGCTCCCGATACTGCGCCAGCGCCAGGCGAACGCCGCCGCCCAGCTTCTTGATGATGTCGGTCTGCGCCGCGCCGCCCACGCGCGACACGGAGATGCCGGCGTTGATGGCCGGGCGGATGCCGGCGTTGAAGAGGTCGGTCTCGAGGAAGATCTGGCCGTCGGTGATCGAGATCACGTTCGTCGGAACGAAAGCGGAAACGTCGCCCGCCTGCGTCTCGATGATCGGCAGCGCGGTGAGCGAGCCGGTCTTGCCCTTGACCTCGCCGTTGGTGAACTTCTCGACGTAGTCCTCGTTGACGCGCGCGGCGCGCTCGAGCAGGCGGCTGTGCAGGTAGAAGACATCGCCCGGATAGGCTTCACGACCCGGCGGACGGCGCAGCAGCAGCGAGATCTGGCGATACGCCCACGCCTGCTTGGTCAGGTCGTCATAGATGATCAGCGCGTCCTGTCCGCGGTCGCGGAAGTACTCGCCCATCGTGCAGCCCGAGTACGCCGCCAGGTACTGCAGCGCCGCCGATTCGGAGGCGCTCGCCGCGACGACGATCGTGTACGCCATCGCACCGGTTTCCTCGAGCTTGCGCACGACGTTGGCGATGGTGGAGGCCTTCTGCCCGATCGCGACGTACACGCAGGTCAGGTCCTTGCCCTTCTGGTTGATGATCGTGTCGATCGCCACCGCGGTCTTGCCGGTCTGGCGGTCGCCGATGATCAGTTCGCGCTGCCCGCGGCCGATCGGCACCATCGCGTCGACCGACTTCAGGCCGGTCTGCACCGGTTGCGACACCGACTTGCGCGCGATGACGCCCGGCGCGACCTTCTCGATGACGTCGGTGAGTTTCGCGTTGATCGGGCCCTTGCCGTCGATCGGCTCGCCGAGCGCGTTGACGACGCGGCCGATCAATTCGGGACCGACCGGCACCGCGAGAATGCGGCCGGTCGACTTCACCGTGGCGCCTTCCGAAATGTGCTCGTAGGGCCCCATGACCACCGCGCCCACCGAGTCGCGCTCGAGGTTCAGCGCCAGCCCGTAGGTGGCGGCCTGCCCGGGCGCGGGGGGGAACTCGATCATCTCGCCCTGCATCACCTCGGACAGGCCGTGGATGCGACAGATGCCGTCGGTGACCGAGACGACCGAACCCTGGTTGCGCGTGTCGGCGCCGATGTTCAGGTTCTGGATGCGCGACTTCAGCAGTTCGCTGATTTCGGCCGGATTCAGTTGCATGGGATACCCCTTGGCTTAAAGCTTCATCGCGCTGGCCATCCGGGCCAGCTTGCCGCGCACGGAAGCGTCGATCACCTCGTCGCCGATCTTCACCGCGACGCCGCCGATGAGGCTGGCGTCGACGGTGACCGACGGCTTGACCTGCTTGCCGTATCGTTGGGCAAGCGTCGCGACGATGTCGTCGATCTGTTGTTGCACGAGCGGATATGCGGACCGGATCTGCGCATCGAGCACGCCCTCGTGCTCGTTGCGCAGCCGCTCGAAGAGCTCGGCGATTTCGGGAAGCACCGTGAGGCGCTCGTTCTCGGCGAGCACCTGCACGAAGTTGCCCTGTTCGGCGCTCAACTGGCCGCTGACGTCGGCGACGAGCCGTGCAACCTGCTCGACGGAGAGCCGCGGGTTGCCGATCAGCTCGCGCGCGCTGTCGGTGGCGACGACGGTGGCCAGGCGGCGCAGTGCGTCGGACCACGAAGGCAGCGCGCCCGTCTCGCGGGCGAGATCGAAGGCAGCCTCGGCGTAGGGTCGTGCGATCGTCAGCGACTCGGCCATGATGTCAGTGCAGCTCGTTCTTCAGGTTGGCGAGCAACTCGGCATGGCGATTCGCGTCGATCTCGCGGCGCAGGATCCGCTCGGCGCCCGCAACCGCGAGCGTGGCGACCTGCTCGCGCAACTGCTCGCGCGCGCGTTGCGCGGCAAGCACCGCCTCTTCCTCGGCCGCCTTGCGCGCGGCGGCGACGATCTGCGCGGCTTCGTCGCGCGCGTTCTCGACGATGCCCGCAGCCTGCCGCTCGGCGACCGTGCGCACCTCGGAGGCACCGGCGCGAGCCTGCTGCAGCTCCTGCTCGACGCGACGCTCGGCGGCGACGAGATCGGCCTTCGCCTTGTCGGCGGCGGCCAGGCCGTCGGCGATCTTCTGCGAGCGCGCATCGAGCGCGCGCGTGATCGGCGGCCAGACGAAGCGCGCGGTGAACCACCACAACGCGAGGAAGACGACGATCTGGACGATGAGCGTCGCGTTCAGGTTCACGTGAGACCCCCTGGAAACTGGATGGACGGGATCCCGGCGATCAGCCCTGGAACGGATTGGCGAACGCGAACATCATCGCGATACCGACGCCGATCAGAAACGCCGCGTCGATCAGGCCGGCGAGCAGGAACATCTTCGTCTGCAGCTTGTCCATCAGTTCGGGCTGGCGAGCTGCGCCCTCGATGTACTTGCCGCCCATCATGCCGATGCCGACGCAGGCGCCGAGGGCACCCAGGCCGATGATCAGACCGCATGCGACGGCGACGAGAGCAACGTTGGTCATGGTTCTAGGACTCCGGTGAAAAGAGACTGTTGCTGTTGCTGTGGAGGAAAGGACGGAAAGCTCAGTGATGCTCGAAGGCCTGGCCGACGTAGACGAGCGCCAGCATCATGAAGATGAACGCCTGCAGCGTGATGATCAGGATGTGGAAGATCGCCCAGGCCAGCCCGGTGAGGAAATGCAGGCTGAAGCCCCACCAGGTGAAGGTGGCGCCGAGCAGCGCGATCAGCATGAAAACGAGTTCGCCGGCGTACATGTTCCCGAACAACCGCATGCCGAGCGAGACGGTCTTGGCCAGGTATTCGATGATCTGCATCAGCAGGTTGATCGGCCACAGCAGGAAGTGCGAGCCGAACGGCGCGGTGAAGAGCTCGTGCGTGAAGCCTCCGGCTCCTTTCGTCTTGATGCCGTAGTAGATCGAAGAGCCGAGCACGACCATCGCGAGCGACAGCGTGCCGTTCAGGTCGGCGGTGGGCACCGCGCGCATGTAGTGGATGCCGACCTTCGCGGCGAGCCACGGGAACAGATCGACGGGGATCAGGTCGATCGCGTTCATCAGGAAGATCCAGACGAACGAGACGAGCGCCAGCGGCGCGACGTAAGTGAGGTCGCCCTTCACGATCGCGCGCGCCTGCTCGTGCACGAATTCGACGACCGATTCGATCGCGCCGACGAAGCGGTTCGGCACGCCGGCGGTGATCATTCGCGCCGCGCGGTACATCAGCCATCCCGTAAGCACCGCCGTGAGCACCGAATAGAACACGGTGTCCCAGTTGACGATCGCGAAGTCGATGATGTTCTTCTGCGCCCCGCCCGAGGAGTTCAGGTGCGTCAGATGGTGAACGATGTACTCTGAGGCGGTCGGTGCGTTCGCTGCAGCTGCCATGGGACTCGTGTGCGGTATCGGAAACCGTTATCGGATCGTCACGACCTGCCCTTCGACAGGGGATTGCGCTCGAGGGCCATCGAGAACAGCGGAGCCTGCAACGCAACGATCAGCCCGAGCAGCAGCGAAAGCCACCGGATGTCCGACTGCGTCTTCACGATCCAGAACAGCAGCAGGACCGTGAGTCCGATCTTGACGAACTCCCACAGGAAGAAGACGACCGGGTAGGACTCCGGCGTGCGTTTCCTGTGCAGCGTCAGGCGCAGCGCGAACAACGCATTCGGGATGATCGCCGCGGCTCCGCCCAGCACGACCGACCGGGCGCTCTCCCAGCCTGCCCAGCCCCCGGCCGACAAGGCCAGGACTGCGACAGCAGCGATCTGCAGTCCAACGGCAGCCAACATGACGATTACGGATCGGCTGCGGCCATTGGCCCGCATGGGCAAAGACGCGAGATTCTAGCCCTTGCTGCCAGATGGGTCAAACCGCTTGTGCAACGCAGCAACGACTCTTTGACGCAGGTCAATCGACCTCGACGCCCAGCCGCTCGAGCAGCCCCTGGAACTGTTCGTTGCTCGAAAACGAGATGGTCAGCTTGCCGCGTCCGCCGGCGTTGGCGCGCAGCGACACGTGGGTGGCGAGCGCGTCGGCGATGCGCTCCTGCAGGCGTTCGACGTCGCGGTCGGGCGTTCGACGGCGGGCGGAGACGCCCCCGTGGATCCCCTGCGCTTCGGCCAGCGTTCGCTGCACCAGTTGTTCGGTCTCGCGCACCGACAGGCGCTTGTCGACCACGCGCTGCGCGAGCAGGATCTGCTCGGCCTTGTCGAGCGCCAGCAGCGCCCGCGCATGTCCCATGTCGAGGTCGCCGGCGAGCAGCATCGTCTGCACCGGCTCGGCCAGCTGCAGCAGGCGCAGCAGGTTGGTCGTCGCGCTGCGCGAGCGGCCGAGTGCGTCGGCGGCCTGCTCGTGCGAATAGCCGAACTCGGCGGTGAGTCGACGGATCGCCTGCGCCTGCTCCAGCGGATTGAGGTCCTCGCGCTGCAAGTTCTCGATCAGCGCCATCGCGAGCGCCTGCTCGTCGGACACCTCGCGCACGACCACCGGCACCTCGTCCAGACCGGCAAGGCCGGCGGCGCGAAACCGGCGCTCGCCCGCGATGATTTCCCAGCGGCCCTCGCCGGCCGGGCGCACGACGATCGGTTGCATGACGCCGTGGCCGCGAATGGACGCCGCGAGCTCCTGCAGCGACGACTCGTCCATGCGGGTGCGCGGCTGGTAGCGGCCTGGCTGCAGCGCGTTCAGCGGCAGTGCGCGGGTCGGCTCGTCGCTGTGCGCCGATTCCGGCTGGCGCTGCTCGTCGCCGCCGAGCAGCGCATCGAGTCCGCGGCCCAGGCCCTTGACGCGAAGCTTGGGGCTCTTGCTCATCGGGAAGACTCCGGGGAATCGGGAACGGCGGAAACGGATCGCGGCTCGGGCGACGGTTTCGGCGCCTGTGCCGCGGCCGGCTGCGACAGCGGGCGTCGAGACCACCCGGCGACGCGTTCGACGAGTTCCGCGCCGAATTGAAGATAGGCGCGTGCGCCTTTCGATTGCGGATCGAACACGATTCCCGGCAGTCCGTAGCTGGGCGCTTCGGCCAGTCGGACGTTGCGCGGAATGATCGTGCGGAACACCTTGTCGCCGAAGTGCTGCTCGAGTTGCGCCGACACCTGCTGCGTGAGCGTGACTCGCGGATCGAACATCACGCGAAGCAGCCCGATCACTTGCAGATCCCGATTGAAGTTGGCATGCACTTTCTTGATCGTGTTGACCAGGTCCGACAGCCCTTCGAGCGCGAAGTATTCGCACTGCATCGGGATGACGACGCCGTGCGCAGCGCAGAAGCCGTTCAGCGTCAGCAGCGACAACGACGGCGGGCAGTCGATCAGCACGAAGTCGTACTGCCCGAGCACCGGCGCGAGCGCGTCCTTCAGCCGCGACTCGCGTTCGTCGAAATCGACGAGGTCGAGTTCCGCGCCGGCGAGATCACGGTTCGCCGGCAGCACGTCATAGCCGGACTTCTCGGCTCGCTGCGTGGCGTCGACAACGTCGGCCAGGCCGATCAGCACGTGGTACACCGAGCGTTTGAGCGAACGCTTGTCGATCCCGCTTCCCATCGTCGCGTTGCCCTGCGGGTCCAGATCGACGAGCAGCGTTCGCTTGCCGTGCCGGGCGAGCGCGGCGGCCAGATTCACGGACGTGGTGGTCTTGCCCACGCCGCCCTTCTGGTTGGCGACGACGAAGATTTTCGGCGCAGGTAAGCGCACGCTTTCAGTTTCGTTCATGCGTTTCCTGCTTTTGGGCGATGAGCGTGCTGTGTTCGAGCACGACGAGTCGGCGCGCGGCACCCAGTTCCGGGACGTGCAGCGGTATGTCCCGGCAGATGCGCCATTGGTTTGTGAGCGCGCACTTCTCGGCTTCGTCGACATGCGCCTTCATCGCCGCGACGACCGTGCGAGGCCCGGGGAGCGGCCCCAGCGCCGCAACGTAGTCGGCCAGCGAGGCGAAAGCGCGGCAGACGATTGCGTCCGGCGGCACGTCGCTGGCCGGCAGATCCTCGACACGGCATCGTGCGATCGTGAGATTGGCAAGCGCCAACTCGGTCTTGACCTGATGCAGGAAGGCCGCCTTTTTGGCGACGGGCTCGACGAGAACGAGGTCGGCCTCGGGCCACAGCAGCGCGAGCACGACTCCGGGCAGCCCGGCGCCGCTGCCCACGTCGACGATTCGCCATCGCGCACCGTCGGCATCGGGAAGCGCTCGACGTTCCTGGACCAGCTCCTTCAGCGGCGCGACGATCGCCGCGCAATCGAACACGTGCTGTACGAGCATCTGCTCGGGTTCACGGACTGCGGTCAAGTTGTACGTCCGGTTCCACTTCACGAGCAAGGCGACGTACCGTAGCAGCGAATCAGCTAACGCTCGCTGCGCGGAAGGGTCTCGGGGCCAGACGCCGAGCGCCTGCAGCGCCGAACTCAGGCGCGACGTCGCCGCCTCAAGCTGCACGTTGGCCGCCGTCCTCCGGCGTCGGTCGACCGCGCTGCCGCTTCTTCAGATGCACGAGGAGAAGCGAAATGGCCGCCGGGGTGACGCCCGAGATTCGCGCGGCCTGGCCGACCGTTTCCGGTCGCTGCTGGGCCAGGCGCTGTCGCACCTCGAAGGACAGTCCGTTGACGACCGAATAGTCGAAATCGACGGGAATCGCCAACGTCTCGTTGCGCTCGCTGCGCGCGATCTCCGCCTGCTGGCGGGCGATGTAGCCGGCGTACTTCAGCTGGATCTCGACCTGCTCGGCGACGGCCGGGTCGTCGGGGCACGGCCACCCCAGAGACCCGAGCGCGCTGTAGTCGATTTCCGGGCGGCGCATCAGGTCGGCCAGCGATTGATCCCGATCGAGCGCCGCTGCCGCTTCGGCGCCCGAAGAGAGCGCGCCGAGCCGCGTGCCGCGCATCCGCTGCAACTCCCGCTCGATGGCTTCGCGCTTGCGTTCGAAGGCGGCCCATCGCACGTCGTCGATGCAGCCAAGCGCGCGAGCGGCAGCCGTCAGCCGCAGGTCGGCGTTGTCTTCGCGCAGGCTGAGACGATACTCGGCACGACTGGTGAACATCCGGTACGGCTCGGTAACGCCGCGGGTAACCAGATCGTCGACGAGCACCCCGAGATATGCCTCGTCGCGACGGGGACACCACGGTTCACGCTCCCGCACCTGCAGCGCCGCGTTGACGCCGGCCAGGAGCCCCTGCGCAGCAGCTTCCTCGTAACCGGTGGTTCCGTTGATCTGCCCGGCGAAGAACAGGCCGCCGATCGCGCGGGTCTCCAGCGAGCGCCGCAGGGCGCGCGGATCGAAGTAGTCGTACTCGATCGCATAGCCGGGACGCAGCAGGTGCGCGTTCTCCAGGCCGCAGATCGAGCGCACGAGATCGAGCTGCACGTCGAAGGGAAGGCTGGTCGAGATGCCGTTCGGGTAGAACTCGTTCGTCGTCAACCCCTCGGGCTCCAGGAAGATCTGGTGCGCGCTCTTGCCGCTGAAACGCTGGATCTTGTCCTCGATCGACGGGCAGTAGCGCGGGCCGATGCCGTCGATCAACCCGGTGTAGAGCGGGCTGCGATCCAGGCCACCGCGAATGATCTCGTGCGTGCGCTCGTTCGTGTGCGTGATCCAGCACGGCAACTGGCGCGGATGCTGCTCGGGTCGACCGAGGAACGAGAAGACGGGCACCGGGTCGAGGTCGCCCGGCTGTTCCTCACAACGCGAGAAGTCGATGGTTCGCCCGTCGATGCGCGGTGGCGTCCCCGTCTTCAGCCGACCCTGCGGCAGCTTCAGCTCCTTCAGCCGCTGCGCGAGCGAGATCGACGGGGGATCGCCGGCACGACCGGCCGAGTGATGCGAAAGCCCGACATGGACCAGACCGTTGAGGAAGGTGCCGGCCGTAAGTACCACGGCTCGGGCGCGGAATCGCAGCCCTAGGTGCGTGACGGCGCCCGCGACTCGGTCGCCCTCGAGAATGAGATCGTCGACCGCCTGCTGGAAGAGCCACAGATTTGGCTGGCGCTCCAGTCTAGAGCGGATCGCCTGCCGATAGAGGACCCGGTCGGCCTGCGCGCGCGTCGCTCGCACCGCAGGCCCCTTGCTGCGATTCAGGATCCTGAACTGGATCCCCGCCTCGTCGGTCGCCATCGCCATCGCGCCGCCGAGTGCGTCGACCTCCTTGACCAGATGGCCCTTTCCGATCCCGCCGATCGACGGGTTGCACGACATCTGGCCGAGCGTTTCGATGCTGTGCGTCAGCAGCAACGTTTTCGCGCCGATCCGTGCAGCGGCGAGCGCGGCTTCGGTGCCCGCGTGCCCGCCTCCGACAACGATGACGTCGAAGGATTGCGGATAGTCGATCGAATGCAAGGCGGGAGTCCGGGGTGTTCGCTTCGAAGACCGGCGCGAAGCGGAGACGGATCAGGGCGAGATTATAGGACGGGTAGTCGCTGCAGCCGAGCGGTGGTAAGCCAGGATCGAAAACGTTTCACGTGGAACAACGTTGCACCGGAAGTGCACACCAGTTGATCGCCCTCAAGACCCCCGCGCCGCACCGGCCGAGAATGAAATATCTACACTGCCATCCAGAGAGGCTTGGATGAACTGCAACGTGGGATCCTGGGATCGAGCGCTTCGGATCGTCGCCGGGCTCGTCCTGATCGCGCTGACGCTGATGGGAACGATCGGCGCTTGGGGATGGATCGGCATCGTGCCTCTCGTCACTGGCCTCGTCGGCCGATGCCCCATCTACGGATTGCTCGGCATGAACACCCGTTCGATGAACCGCAAGGAAGTCTGACGGCCATCTGCGCTTCCGCCCGGGCGCGCTACCAGGCGCGCTACCGGGCGGCGTCGAGTTCCTCCCGCACCCGCTCGCCGATCGCGAGCGACGCCGTCAAGCCCGGCGATTCGATACCGAACAGCGACACGAGCCCGCACAAGCCGTGTCGCGCGGCGCCGTCGATTCGAAAATCAGCCGCCGGCTTCCCTGGGCCGACGAGTTTGGGACGAATTCCGGCATAAGCGGGCGACAGCGAATCGGCTGGCAGCGACGGCCAGTACCGGCGCACCTGGTGCTCGAAAGCCGTCATACCGCGCGGATCCACGCGGTAATCGAGGCTCGTCACCCACTCGACGTCCGGGCCGAAACGCGCCTGGCCGGCGAGATCGACCGTCAGGTGTACACCGAGTCCGGCCTCGTCGGGCAGCGGATAGACGAGACGGGAGAACGGAACCCGCCGAGCCGCCGCAAAATAGTTGCCTTTTGCGAGATGCAGCGGCGGGATCGTCTCCGCCGACAGACCGTCGATACGGGAGGCCACTCGCTGGGCGCCCAAGCCCGCCGCATTCACCACCTCGCGTGCCTCGAGCCGAAACTCCACGCCGCCGGAGGCGACGCGAAGGACGAATCCGCTCGAGACCGGAACGATGCCCGTCACCTCGCTGGCCACCGCAAGCATTGCCCCTCGATCCTGGGCATCGGCCAGCAACGCCCGCATCAGCGCATGGCTGTCGACGATCCCGGTGTTCGGCGAAAGAAGCGCTGCATCGACATGCAGCGCGGGTTCGAGCACCGCGACGTCGGTTCGCTCGAGCCACTGCAACTGGCCGGCCCCGCTTTCGGCCGCCCGCCTTGCGATCGGCTCGAGGGCTTGGCGCTCGTTCGCCTCGCAAGCGACGATCAGCTTGCCGCAGCGCCGGTGGGGAATCTGCTTCTCGCTGCAGTACGAATAGAGCCGCGCCGCCCCTTCCACGCACAGTCGGGCTTTCAAGGAATCCGGCGAATAGTAGAGACCTGCGTGGATAACCTCGCTGCTGCGCGAGCTGACGCCGGTCCCGTAGACGCTCTCCCGCTCGACGACAACGACCTCGCGTCCGGAGGCGGCGAGCGCGCGGGCGATTGCCAATCCCACCACGCCCCCTCCGATGACTACGCTTTCGACGCGATCCATCGGCGGTTGGACGCGGAGTTGCCGAGGTGCGGCACCTTACTCACGTTTCACGTGGAACGTTCCTTCAATCCATCCGGATCACCTGACGGATCGACTCGCCCCTCGCCAGGCGGTCCAGCGCCGGGTGAATCTCGTCCAGCGTGATCTGCTCGGACAACAAACGATCGACCGAAAGCTTGCCGGCGCGATACAGCGCGATGAAGCGCGGAATGTCGCGCATCGGCACACACGATCCGAGGTAGCTTCCTTTCACCGTCCGCTCCTCGCCGATCAACGACACGGCCTGCAACGCCCACCGCGCATTCGGGTTCGGCAGTCCTGCAGTCACCGTCGTTCCCCCGGCGCAGGTAAGGCGGTACGCTAGTTCGAGCGCTGCGACGCTCCCGGCCATCTCGAACGCGTAATCGACGCCACCCGCGGTCGCTTCCTTGACTTCAGCGATGATGTCCGGGGATGCCGCGTCGAAGCAGTGCGTTGCGCCGAGTTCGCGTGCTTTCGCCAGCTTCGATGCCAGCCGGTCGACCGCTACGACGGTGCGGGCGCCGGCCGCCTGCGCCGCGAGCAACGCCGAGAATCCGACTCCCCCCAGGCCAACCACCGCAACGGTAGACCCCGTTTCCACTTTCGCGGTGTTGACGACGGCGCCGGCGCCGGTAATCACGGCGCAGCCGAAGAGCGCCGCCTCCTCCCACGGAAGATCCGCATCGATGCGCACCGCCGACCGGCGAGAGACAGTCGCGTACTCGGCGAACGCGGCGCAACCCAGGTGATGATGCAGCGCGCCATCCACCGCGCCGCCCGACACCGTGCGCAGGCGTCGATACCCGCCGAGCAGCGACCCGGCGTTGTTCGCTTGTCCCCCCGGGATGCACAGCGCCGGCCGACCGACGGCGCAACGCGCGCAAGCACCGCAACCGGGCCGAAAGACGAGTGCGACGTGATCACCCACTGACAGATCAACGACGCCGTCGCCCAGTTCGACCACTTCGGCGGCAGCCTCATGCCCGAGCACGATCGGCAACGGCCAGGGCCGGTCGCCGTTGATCGCCGACAGGTCCGAATGGCAAAGCCCGGCGGCATGGATCCGCACCAGGATCTCCCCCTGACCGGGCCCGTCGAGCTCGACTTCCTCGATCGACAACGGCCTGCTCTGCGCGTAAGGCGCAGGCAGGCCGATCTCGCGCAGCACCGCCGCGCGCATCCGCATCGTCATCGTCGTCTCCTGGGCTAATTCGCGGTTCGATCGTTCGCGATATGTCAGCCGATTTCAGATTCCCGCCAGGCACAGGTACTTGATCTCGAGATACTCGTCGATCCCGTATCGCGAGCCTTCCCGGCCGAGCCCCGATTGCTTGACACCGCCGAAGGGCGCCTCCGCAGTGGAGATGAGCCCGGTATTCACGCCGATCATTCCCGACTCGATCGCCTCGGCCGCGCGGAAGATCCGCCCGACATCGCGCGAATAGAAATACGCCGCCAAGCCGAACTCGGTGTCGTTCGCCATCGCGATCGCCTCGTCATCGGTTTCGAAGTGAAACAGCGGCGCCACCGGACCGAAGGTTTCCTCGCGCGCCACGCGCATCGACGATCGCACCCCGGTGAGGATCGTCGGCTCGAAGAACAGCCCGCCCCGTGCATGTCGCTTGCCGCCCAAGGTGATCTTCGCGCCCTGCGAGAGCGCATCGGCGACGTGCTCCTCGACTTTCTCGACGGCCCTCTCGTCGATCAGCGGCCCGATGACGACGCCCTCCTCGACACCCGCTCCGACCTTGAACTGCGAGACGCGCGCGGCGAGCTTCTGCGCGAACGCGTCGTAGACGCCGGCCTGCACGTAGATGCGGTTCGCGCAAACGCAGGTCTGCCCGGCGTTGCGGTATTTGGAGGCGATCGCCCCTTCGACGGCGGCGTCGAGGTCGGCGTCGTCGAACACGATGAACGGCGCATTGCCGCCGAGCTCGAGCGAGAGCTTCTTGATCGTGTCGGCCGACTGTCGCAGCAGGATCCGTCCGACCTCCGTGGAGCCGGTGAACGACACCTTGCGCACGGTAGGATTGGTGCACATCTCTTCGCCGATCTTCGACGACTGCGAGCCGGTGACGATCATGTTGAAGACGCCCGCCGGGAAACCTGCCTGCTCGGCCAGCTCGACCAGCGCCAGCGCCGACAGCGGCGTCGCGCCGGCCGGCTTCGCCACCACGGTGCATCCCGCGGCGAAAGCCGGCGCCACCTTGCGCGTGATCATCGCGATCGGAAAGTTCCACGGCGTAATCGCCGCGCACACACCGATTCCCTGCTTGATCGCCAACAGGCGCCGATCGGGCGCGGTGGCGGGAATGACGTCACCGTAGACGCGACGCCCTTCCTCGGCGAACCATTCGATGAACGACGCGCCGTAGGCGACCTCGCCGCGTGCTTCGGCGAGCGGCTTGCCCTGCTCGGTCGTCATCAGCAGCGCGAGGTCCTCGGCGTGCGCGAGCACGAGGTCGTACCAGCGACGCAGGATCGCGCCGCGCTCCTTTGCGGTCTTCGCCCGCCACGCCGGCAGCGCGCGCGCCGCCGCCGCAATCGCCCGCTTCGTCTCGGCGACGCCCATGTCGCTCAGTTCGGCGATCGTCTGGCCGCTGGCCGGATCGGTGACGCGAAAGCTCTTGCCCGAATCGGCGTCGACCCACTTGCCGTCGACATAGCCGTTGCGCTTGAGCAGCCGCATGTCCTTCAGTTGCATCGTCATCGTCGTTGCTCCCGAACAGGAAACTCCAGAATATTCAATTGCCGGCCGTCGCCTTCAGGCCGAGCACGCCGGCAACGATCAACCCGATGCAGGCGAGGCGTGCCGCGTTGGCCGATTCGCCGAGCAACGCGATGCCGAGCAGCGCGGTGCCCGCGGCGCCGATCCCCGTCCAGACCGCGTACGCGGTACCGGCCGGAAGCACGCGCATCGCAATCGCAAGCAGCCAGAAGCTCGCCGCCGCCGCAACCACCACGATCGCCGACGGCCACAGGCGCGAGAATCCGTTGCTGTACTTCAGGCCCAGCGCCCAGACGATCTCGAACAGCCCGGCGACGACGAGCCAGGTCCACGCCTTCGCGGTGCTCATCGCTTCATTCCGAGCTCGGCATCGAGAAGTCGGCGCCGGCGCGAATGCCGGTCGGCCAGCGCTGCATCACGGCCTTCAGCTTGGTATGGAAGCGCACACCCTCGGGGCCGTAGACGTGATGGTCGCCGAACAGCGACGCCTTCCAGCCGCCGAACGAATGGAAGGCCATCGGAACCGGAATCGGCACGTTGACGCCGACCATCCCCGCCTGCACGCGCGACGCAAACTCGCGCGCGGCATCGCCGTCGCGCGTGAAGATCGCCACTCCGTTACCGTATTCGTGCGCATTGACGAGAGTAAGCGCTTCCTCAAAACTGTCCGCGCGCACGATCGACAACACCGGCCCGAAGATCTCGTCACGGTAGATCGACATCGCGGGCTCGACATGGTCGAAGAGCGTTCCCCCGACGAAGAAGCCGTCGTTGGCGTCCGGCGCCGCGATACCCCGTCCGTCGACCACGAGCGTCGCGCCCTCGTCGACGCCGGCATCGATGTATCGCAATACGCGGTCGCGGTGTGCCGCGGTGACCAGCGGCCCCATCTCGGCTGCCGGATCGGTGCCCGCGCCTACGCGGATGCTCGGCACGCGCTGTGCGAGACGCGCGACCAGCGCATCGGCGACGCCGCCGACCGCGACGGCCACCGATACCGCCATGCAGCGCTCGCCCGCCGAACCGTAGGCTGCTCCGATCAGCGCATCGACCGCCTGGTCGAGATCGGCGTCGGGCATCACCACCATGTGATTCTTCGCGCCGCCCAGCGCCTGCACGCGTTTGCCGTGGCGCGACGCCGTCTCGTGCACCGAGCGCGCGATCGCCGTGGAACCCACGAAGCTAACCGCCGAAACCTTCGGATGCGCGAGCAGGGCATCCACCGCCTCGCGGTCGCCCTGCACGACGTTGAAGACGCCGTCGGGCAACCCGGCGCGACGCAGCAGTTGCGCGATGAGCAACGAAGCGGACGGATCGCGCTCGGAGGGCTTGAGCACGAAGGTGTTCCCGCAGGCGATGGCGACCGGGAACATCCACATCGGCACCATCACCGGAAAGTTGAACGGCGTGATGCCGACGCACACGCCGAGCGGCTGGCGCACCGAATGCGCGTCGATCCCCGGCCCGGCCTGCTCGCTGAACTCGCCCTTGAGCAGTTGCGGGATGCCGCAGGCGAACTCGACCACCTCGAGTCCGCGCTGCACCTCGCCTTTCGCGTCCGAGAGGATCTTGCCGTGCTCGGCGACGATCAGCCCGGCGAGCTCGTCGAGATGCGCCTCGACGAGCTCGCGGAACCGGAACATCACGCGCGCGCGCCGAACCGGCGGCGTAGCGGCCCAACTCGGGAACGCATTTGCGGCAGCGGTCACTGCAGCATCGACTTCCTCGCGCACGGCCATCACCACGCGACCGCGCTCGCGGCCGGTTGCCGGGTTCCACAACGTCGCGCAGCGCGAATCGGCGCGCGGCGGCGCGACCGAACCTCCGATCCAGTGTCCGACCTCGACCGGCGCCGTCTCGCCGAGGGCCCCGGCGGCTGCGTCCGTCGCCTGCGCCCGGCGCGTCGGCGTCGCGCCGACTGCCTCATTCCTGCTGTTCACTCGCTCTCCTCCTTACTGGCCCGACGCTCCGCCAGCCGGCCCTTCGTGTCTGGCACTGCTTCAAGTCTAAGCCTCGAGCCGATGCCCGAGCCGGCGTCACGGCCGTAGAATCGGACGGATGCCTGCCCCCGCCGCGCGCGAACGCCCTGCACTGCCCATCGCCATAACGATGGGCGATGCGTGCGGGATCGGGCCCGAGATCGTGCTGAAGGCCTGCGCGGATCGCTCGCTGAACCTCCCGCTGCGCGTCGTCGGCGATGCTCGCCGGCTCGCAAGGGAAGCGGCCCGGCTGTCATTGCCGATGCCGTCCGACGTCGACGACGTCGTTTCGCTCCCCGACGATTTGCCGATCGGCCGCATCGACGAACGCGCCGGCGACGCGGCCTACCGCTGCATCGTGCGTGCCGCGGAGCTGGCGATGCGCGGCGAAGTGGCGGCAGTGGTCACCGCACCCATCGCCAAGGAGGCGATGCACGCGGCCGGGCACCGCTTCCCCGGCCACACCGAGCTGCTCGCCGAACTCGCCGGCGGCGTCGACGTGCGGATGATGCTGGCGAATCCCGAGCTGCGCGTCGTGCTCGTTTCGATCCACGTCGCGTTGCGCGAGGCAGTCGAGCGGCTGGACCGAACGACCATCCTGCGTACGATCGAGATCGCCGATGCGTCCCTGCGCCGAGCCGGCCTCGCGCGCCCGCGCATCGCCGTCGCCGGACTGAACCCGCACGCCGGCGAAGGGGGACTGTTCGGGCGCGAGGAAATCGAGATCATCGGTCCGGCCATCGCCCACGCACGCGAGAACGGCATTGAAGTAAGCGGCCCCTTCGCCCCCGACACCGTGTTCATGCGCGCGCGCGGAATGCGGGAATTCGATCTCGTCGTCGCGATGTACCACGACCAGGGACTGATTCCGGTGAAGTACCTCGGGATCGACGATGGCGTGAACGTCACGCTGGGTCTGCCGTTCGTGCGCACGAGTCCCGATCACGGCACCGCCTTCGACAAGGCCGGACGACCGGGCGCCGACGGCAAAGGCCTGGCCGATCCGGCCAGCCTCGTCGCTGCGATCCGGCAGGCAGCGCTGATGTCGTCGCCGTTACCCGGACCGATTTCGTAAGCGGGCGCTTGCTTGCTTCGAATGACGCACCCGGCGCCTATTTTGTGGCTCGCCGGCCTTCTGGCCGCGGCGGCGCTGGTCGAAGCCATTCGACGAGTCCACTGGGCGATGCTGCCGCGAGATCGCGTGACGTGGGCGCTCGCTACCGTCGCGCTGCTGATTGCGCGTCAAGCAACGGTGACGATGCCCGGCGACTTTCCACTGCAGTACGTCGGCACGGCGTGGTTGACGTTGCTGCTCGGTTATCCGCGCGCGGTCGTGTCGGTCACGATGGTTACGACCATCGAGGTACTGCTCGGTGCGCGCCCGGCGGCTACCCTCGGCTTGGACGTCCTGCTGTTCGCCGTCGCACCGGCATGGTTGATGTGGGCGCTCGCTAGCGGCTGTCGCCGCCTGCTGCCGCCGAACCCGTTCGTCTTCCTGATCGGCGTCGGCTTCCTCGGCCTGTTCGCTTCCTATGCGCTGCCACTGCTCGCCGCTGCAACGATCGACGCGCTGGCGCTGGTGCTGCCGCCGGGCGCCGGTGGCGCCCACGCCGCGTCGGCGCACGCGCTCGAGCAGCACCTTCGGCTCGCACTGCCCTACGCGCTGCTGCTGTCGGCCGGCGAAGCCTGGCTCGAAGGCATGCTCACCACGCTGCTCGTCGTGTTCGCGCCGCGCAGCGTGCGGTTGTTCGACGAAGCCTACTATCTGGCCCGACGCTGATCGGCCGACTCAACCGGCCAGGCGTTCCTCGAACCGCTTCTTCGTCTGTTCCAGCGCGCCGGGCAATCGCGGCGCGAGGCGCTCGAACAACTCGCCGTGCAACCGGAACTCGTGCTTCCAGGCCTGGCGATCGATCGACGTGATCCGTTCGTAGGCCTCGCGCGAGAACGACAGGCCGTCCCAGTGCACGTCGTCGTAGCGCGGACTCGTTCCGAACACGTGCTCGAAGCCGTCGGCGCGACCTTCGATGCGATCGATCATCCACTTCAGCACGCGCATGTTCTCGCCGAAACCGGGCCAGACGAACTTGCCGTTTTCGTCGGTGCGGAACCAGTTGACGCAGAAGATCGCCGGCAGCCTGGCACCGCTGCGCTCGAGCCGCTCGCCCAGCGCGAGCCAGTGCGCGAAGTAGTCGCCCATGTGGTAGCCGCAGAACGGAAGCATCGCGAACGGATCGCGGCGTACGACCCCGGTGGCGCCCGCCTGCGCGGCGGTGGTTTCCGAGCCCATCGTCGCCGCCATGTAGACGCCCTCGGTCCAGTTGCGCGCCTGCGTGACGAGCGGAACCGTCGTGGAGCGCCGACCGCCGAAGATGAACGCATCGATCGGAACGCCGTCGACGCTGTCCCAGCGCGGGTCGATCGACGGGCACTGTGCGGCGGCAACGGTGAAGCGCGAGTTCGGGTGCGCAGCCTTGCGCCCGGCCTTGCCGTCGGCCGGCGTCCAGTCGTTGCCGCGCCAGTCGACAAGATGCGCCGGCGGCTCCGACAGACCCTCCCACCAGACGTCGCCGTCGTCGGTGAGCGCGACGTTGGTGAAGATCGTGTTCTCGCGCAGCATCGCGATGCAGTTCGGGTTCGTCTTCTCGCTGGTGCCCGGGGCCACGCCGAAGAACCCCGCCTCGGGATTGATCGCGTAGAGCCGCCCGTCGGTGTGCGGCTTGATCCATGCGATGTCGTCGCCGATGGTCGACACGGTCCAGCCGTCGAAGCCCTTCGGCGGGATCAGCATCGCGAAGTTGGTCTTGCCGCAGGCCGACGGGAACGCGGCGGCCACGTGGTAGCGCTTGCCCTCGGGCGACGTCACGGCGAGGATCAGCATGTGTTCGGCCAGCCAGCCCGGCCCGCCACGGCCTGCATCCTCGCGGCCCATGTTCGACGCGATGCGCAGCGCAAAGCACTTCTTGCCCAACAGCGCGTTGCCGCCGTAGCCGGAGCCGTACGACCAGATCTCGCTCGTCTGCGGAAAGTGGACGATGTACTTCGTGTCGTTGCACGGCCACGGTACGTCGGCCTGCCCAGGCGCCAGCGGCGCACCGACCGAATGCACGCACGGAACGAAGCCGCCGTCCTCGCCGAGCAACTCCGCCACGCTTCGGCCGATGCGCGTCATCATGCGCATGCTCACGACGACGTAGGGGCTGTCGGTGAGCTCGACGCCGATGTGCGAGATGTGGCTGCCCAGCGGCCCCATCGAGAACGGAATGACGTACAGCGTGCGCCCGCGCATCGCGCCGCCGAACAGCCCCTCGAGCGTCGCTCGCATCTCGTCGGGATCGACCCAGTGATTGGTGGGGCCGGCGTCCTCGGGCCTGTCGCTGCAGATGAAAGTGCGGTCCTCGACGCGCGCAACGTCGCTCGGATCGGACAGCGCGAGGAACGAGTTCGGCCGCTTCTGCGGGTTCAGCCGACGCAGCATTCCTGCCTCGACCATCGCCTCGCACAGGCGGTCGTACTCGGCCTGCGAGCCGTCGCACCAATGGACGCGCTCGGGCTTGACCAGTTCGGCGATGCGGCCGACCCATTCGAGCAGCCGTCGGTTGCGCATCCAGTCCGGGGCGCCGAGGCGCGAGCGCAAGGTCGCTTCCGATTCGTGCGGGGCTATGCCACCTGCATCGATGGCGGCACTCGCGGCCGACGGTCGGTTCGAAGGCGCTTCGGCGCGAACCTGGGACATGGATCAATCTCCTTGATGGGAATCTTCGGGCAACGGCCTGGCCCTTGCCACGCGGCATTCCGTGCGCCTGCGCGACGGAACGCGCCGCAAATTCTTCTCGGCTGATTCGGCATGCCGGCTCCGTGAGCCGCAAAAGCAGCGGCCGGGATCTCGGGGCCTCGCGGCGCACCGGCGAGGCGGGATCCCGGCACGAAAAGGGTTGCCCAGTTTACACCGGGCGTGCCGCGCGAAGACCGGCGCGGACAGCGTTCGCCGGGGTGGCGACGACCGCCGACGCCGGCCCGTCCTCACGCGAAGGCATCCGGGAAGTACCAGGCGGTGAGCAACGCACCGAAACCGATGATGAAGCGGCGCAACCAGAGGGCCGGGATTCGCCGCGCCCACGCCGCGCCGAGATAGCCGCCCACCGTAGCCGCGACGAGCATCGCCAGCGTGTGCGGCCACGACACCGCATCGGCCAGCACGAAGGTCGCCACCGCAACGCTGTAGATCACCGCCGACAGCCAGTTCTTCAGCGCATTGATCTCGTACAGGTCGTCGAAGCCCTGAATCGCCAGTGCGGCGATCATCAGGATGCCCATGCCGGCGCCGAAGAAGCCGCCGTAGATCGAGACGACGCCCTGGAACAGGTATCCGCCGAGGCCGAAGTGCCGGACAGGTGGGGCGGGCGGCTCGGTATCGCGCTCGCGCGCGCGCTCGGTCGCACGACCAAGCAGCGCGCGCATGCCGCTCGATAACGGGCCGCTGAACGCGAAGAGCAGCGTCGCGAGCAGCAGCAGCCACGGAATCAGCGCCGAAAAGCGATCGTTCGACGTGCGCAGCAACAGCAGCCCACCCGCGATGCCGCCGACGAGGGCGACCGCCGACAACGCCGGCAGGCTGGCGGAGAAGCGGCGCAGTTCGCGACGAAAGGCCCACGCCCCGGCGAGACTGCCCGGCCACAACGCAACCGCGTTGCTCGCATTGGCGATGACCGGCGGCACGCCGACGGCGAGCATCGCCGGAAACGAAAAGAAGGTTCCGCCGCCGGCCACCGAATTGACCGCGCCGGCAAGGAAGCCGGCAATAACAATGACGACGATCTCGAAGACGGTCAGTTGTACGCACCTCCGGACCGGCACTGTACAACCCGACGTGCCGACGTGCCGGCAAGTGCGGCGCAGCGCGGGCGCCCCTTGCACGAGCCGGCGCCTGGCACGACGGCGCCGGCCGCCCGTATGTCGCAGTCGTGCGGCCGGCGCCTGTGCCGCTTACGGCTGTTTGCCGACGCTCAGCATGAAGAACCCCTGGGCGGGGTCTGCGGTGATTCGCGCACTGGCGGTCACGCCCATCCCGTGCAGGTTCATCATGACCAGCGGCGATCCTGCAGGTCCTGCGGCGCGACGCATCAGCCCGTCGCGAGGCGCGTTGATCGTCAGCGTTTGCTCGGCTCCCAGCGCATCCGCGCGGACGAAACTGCCCGGTGCAGGCGTATCGATCGCGGTGATGGTCCATGAAGCGGCGCGGAAATCTCCGGCGACCGGAGGGATCCCGACCGCTCCGCCGTCGGTCGTGAGGCCATCCGGATGAACCGCTGCGCTCCAGAACGAACTGACCGTTCCCGCCGGACTCATCGTCAGGACTCGCTGCTTCGTGCCGACCACCAGCGTGCCCGTCGAATCGACCATCGTCAGCATCAACTCGCCGCCGCCGGACCGATAGGCAAAGATGCGCGGGGAGAGATCCGACAACTCCTCGCCAACCCACCCGAAGCCGCCCGCCGGGTTCACGACGAAGCCGTTCTCGGTCGCATGGACTTCCTCCTCGCAGACCGTGAAGTCCGGACCGACGCAGTCCTTGAAGTGCGTGAAGCGGCCATCGGTGCCCACAGTGAACTCGGACATCAACGCCGCGAACGGGCTAACGCTGTCGTTGCGCTCCCACTCGAGCGTATTCCAGGTGCCTGCCAGGTCGGCAAGCGGAACCTTCTGCTCGGGGAAGAACAGAACCATCCGGTAGGGCGACGTGTTACCGAAATCGGTACTGAGCACGCCGACCCCTGCGGCCGAGACGACGGCCTTCACGATGCCGCCGTTGTCGGTCCACTGGTACTTGCAGTCGCCATCGGCGACGAAAGTCGTCGTCCCCTCGTCCGAGAACGTCGCCGTCATCGTGGCGGCGTCGAAATCGAAGGTGATGGCGCGGCTCGCCGGGACTTCCTCCATCGGCGTGAGCATTCGATACGTGCCGCTGCGAAAAGACGAGCAGTTGGCCGCAGCCTGCTTCAGCAACATCTCCGCCGGCAACGACGGGGCCGCGTTGGGCACCCGGGTCGACATGGGAGAAGCGTGCGCTATGGTCTCGGTGAGTTGAGCCAGCGTCGTGCCGGTGCTTTCGAGCACTTCGCCCAGCTTGTCGAGCACCTTGTCGAAGGCGTTGCCCTGGTCGCCTTGTTCGGTGGCCGCGACGAGATCGGCGGTCAGCAGATCGCCGATTCCACTGACGTCGATCCCCGCGCTGGCGAGGACCTGCACGATCGCATCGACCGCCGCCTGCACGCTTTCGTCGCTCAGGCTTTGTACGGCCGAACCATCGAAGCCGTCGTGGAACACCGCCGGGTCTCCGCCGGCCAGGCGGGCCAGGATCAACTCGCTGATGGGCGTGATGTTCGCGCGCGCGGTGCTGCCGCTACCCGTCGCGAGCGAATGCAGGACCCCGCCGTCTGCAGTGGTCACGCGCAGCACGCACGGCAACGAAGCGCCGCCTTCGACCGTGACCGTGTAGGTGCCGTTCGCGTTCGTAGTCGCGCTCCCCATGCCGCCGACGCATTTCGCATCGACCGGCCGCGCCGCGATCGCCAACCCGGTAGCGGCCGTTCCGCCGAGGGACAGGCTCGCCGTCGCGGGGTCGTCCGAAGAGCCCGAACCACCGCCGCACGCCACCAGTCCCACTACACCACAAGCCGCCAGCGCAATCAGGGCGACCCGCTTCCTGCTGAAACCCGTACTCGACATTCGTCTTCCTCGATTGTTCGTTGTACGCGCACGCATCTGCATGAGCGCCCGTGACTGTATGCGGGAGGCAATCAGCCAAATCGTCGAAATAGTCGTCATTTATGAAGGACCGGACGAGCGGTGCGCAATCGCCGACGAACGGCAGAAACCGTCGGTGCGGTTGTCGCTCGTAAAGCGACGACGCCCCGGTAGACTGATGGCTGAAGTCCTGCCGCCCTACCCTCCGATGCCCGCCGAACTGTCCGCGGAGCTCCTTCTCGACGCGTGCGATCACGCGCGCACGCTCGCGCGCGACGCTTTTGCGCCGCTGTCCGACCTGGCCCTGGCAGAGGCGATGCAGACCGGCATCGTCGTCGCTCGCATCGCGCGCGGCGAGCGCCCGGTGGGCTACAAGATCGGCTTCACGAACCGCTCGATCTGGCCGTTGTACGGCGTCTTCCACCCGATCTGGGGCCCGGTGTGGAACTCGACGCTGCGCAAGGTCGAAGCGGGCAACGCCGGCGAATGCGCAGCGATCGACGTCGACCTGTCACGCTTCGTGCAGCCCAGGCTCGAACCCGAGATCGTCGTCGGTCTGCGTGCGACGCCGCGCGCGCCCACGCCCCAGGCCGTTTGCGAAGCCGCCGAATGGTTCGCGCACGGTTTCGAGATCGTCCAGTGTCCTTACCCCGATTGGCGGTTCACGGCGGCAGAGGCGGTCGCCGCGCAGAGCCTGCACGGCGCCTTGATCGTCGGGCCGCATCGACCCCTGCGCGAACTCGGCGACACCGCGCAGCAGGTAATCGATCGACTCGCGACGCTCGAAGTCGAGTTGTATCGCGACGGAGCCGCAGTCGCCCGCGGCCGCGGCCGCGACGCGCTCGACGGTCCGCTACACGCGGTCGCACATCTCGCGCACGAACTGGCACTGCGCGGTCACTCGATCGAGCCGGGATCGCTCGTCAGCACCGGCACGCTCACCGACGCGCAACCGCTGTTCGTCGGGCAACGCTGGAACAGCCGCATCGAAGGCGTAGAACTTCCCGGGCTCGAGATTCGCACCGTCGATGGAAACCGGACATCGTCACAGGTTCTACGGTAGATTACCGACATGACCCGCCTCAGTCCCGCGCAGCGCACCGCCGGTACCGCACGCATCGTGCTCACGGCGGGGGCGCTGTTCGCAGCCGAAGCGCTGTGGCGCGGATCGATCACGCGAATCCTGATGGCCACCGCCCTGCTGCTGTTCGGCGGCGGCCTGCTCTTCTTCGCGAAGCAGGCCGACTGACGAACGCGCCGATGGACCTGCAAGCGTTCTGACGGCGGGGCCGGGTTGAAGGACGTCGAGTTTTTCACGGTCGATGCGGTCCCGCTCGACCGCGAACTGCAGGACGCGGGCAGCGCCGGCCCGGAGCTCGCGCAGCTGGCGGCCAGCTACGCCAACAGCCCTCGCGCGATCGTCTTTCGCGATCCGTCTTCCGACTGGCGCCTGTTCATCGTGATGCTGCCGCTGGCGTCGCGGCTGTCGCTGATGACGAACCCGATCTTCGCGCACCTCACGCGCGCCTGGGGGCTGAACGTACGCGTCGTCGGCGTCGATCGCGACCAGCTCGTCTACGACTTTCGCGCGCTGTTGTCCGATCGGACGCTGCATCTGCTCGTCGACGTGCTCGCCCGCAGCGAAGTCGCGCCCGGCGCTGCGCGCGCGGGCAACGAAACGCTCGACCTGCTCTTCGCATCCCTCGCCGACGAGATGCTCACCACGCTCGACTGCCGGCGCGACGACTGGGGACGGCATCTCGACCGCGAGCACCGGCTCGAGACGCACGCGCCCGGGTCGCTGTTCGACCGCGCGGGTCGCCATCCCGATTTCCTCGCGAGCCTGCGAGCCGCGCTGCGCGACGAGATCATCGACGTCGCGTTCTACGGGCGCGCGCTGCGCTCGGTCGACCTGCGCGAAGATGCGATCGACGCGCGCGTGCGCGCCGTGCTCGAATCCGCACTCGACCCGGTGACGCTCGCCAAACTGTCGAGGACCGGCGCCGGGCTGCACCTGGGCTGCTACAACTGGCTGCGCATCGATCCGCGTCACGCAGCACCGCGCGCGCATCTGCTCGCGCGGCTGCCGTCGTTCGCCAATTTCTTCGCCGATGCGCTCGTTCCGATCGACGCCTGCGCATCGGAGAGCGACGTCGACGACGGCCCGCAACATGACCGGATGTGGCAGTCGAGGCCCGCGCGCGCCACCTTCGAGTTGCGCCCGATCGCCGCACGCGAACGCAGCGCCCACAGCCTGTACTGGGCGGGCGCACTGAAGCGCGCGATCGACGCGGGACAGGATCGCGCGACGATCGAGGCGATCGCGCAGCGCTTCGCGGTCGGCGACAACATCGTGCGAAGGATCTGGCGCGAGCGTCCTGCCGGGCTCGGTCAGCCGCCTACCTGGCAGCTGGGCCAGATCCTGCGACAGTTGCAGGCGAACGGCGAACGCGGGTGGCCGGCCGACGCCGCCGGATGGCAGGCACTGATCGCCAGCGCGGTTCCCGCGGAAGCCGCCTGACGGGCGAATCGACACGCGCGCTGCCGCACCGGCGACACTGCGCGCGGCGCGCTCACGTGCCGCGCGCGACCTCGAGCAGGAACTGCGTCCACTGCCTGGCGAAGCGCTCGATCGAGAAGCGCGCGAGCGCGTCGGCACGCGCAGCCTCGCCCCACCGGCGCGCCATGTCGGGGTCCGCGATCAGCTTTCGCATGACGTCGACCAGCGTGTCCACGTTCGTGTCGGCGTAGCCGTTCACGCCGTTGCGGATGACCGTGGGCATCTCGGTCGTGGCGAGCGCGACCACCGGCACGCCGACCGTCATCGCCTCGAGCACCGACAGGCCCAGGCTCGTGTAGCGGATCGGGTTGAAGAAGAAGCGAAAGCGCGAGACGAACGCGGGCAGTTCCAGATTCGCGATCTCGCCGGCACCGCCAATCGCTTCCGACCCCATTCCCACGAGCGTCAGCGGAACACGCTCGCGAACCTGCTCGAACACGTCCGCCCCGAGTCGGCGCCCGCGCTCGCGCAGGTGGTTGACGACGACGATGCCCTCGTCGCGATCGCCCCGATAGCGCACGTCGTCGGGAACGAGAACGCCGTGCTCGATGACCCGGGTGCGCGCGCGGCCGTTGTCCCACATCAGCTCGTTGAACGACGTCACGTGCACGATGTGCGCTTCTCCATCGCCGGCGGGGTGGCGCGTGGCCGTCGGATGCCGCTGCGGCGGGTCGTGCTCCAGGTACACCGCGGGCAGCGCGCGCTGCGACTCGCTCAGCCAGCGGAAGCGATCTTCGTCCCAATGCCGGCGTGACTGGTACAGCACGCAGTCGAAGCGTCGGTTCGCGACGTCGTCGGCGCCGACCTCGTGCACGTTGGCACCCCACGGCAATGTACCGACCCGGCCGGCGTGGCCGGGCGGATGGCCGGGCAAAGTGACGAGATGGAAATCGTGCGCCGCCTGGCTGAGGTAATAGAGATAGTTGCCGTGCACGTGCCAGGTGAGCACCTGCAATCGCGCATTCCCGTCGTGCCGGGTCATCAGGCTGCCGTCGTCAGGCGTTCGCCAGCGACAGCGCGGGCAACCGGCGCTGCTCGCCCACCGCAAGCTGGTGCAGCACGAGGGCGAACACCGCATCGACCTCGATCGCCGACGCACACGGATGTCCGGCATGCGGGCATATCGACTCGGCGCACGGCCGGCAATGCATGTCGACGGCCAGCATCGAGTGCGTGCTTCGATCGAGCGGCCGCCACCGCCGTATCTCGCTGCCGCAGGCAACGACCACGCTGCGCGCACCGACGCCTGCTGCAACGTGCGACACGCCCGTGTCATTGCACACGAGCAGCCGGCAACTCTCGATGGCCGCGCCGAGCTCGCCCAGGCCGGTCGCACCGCAGAGGTCCGCAGCAGGCGTGCGCATCGCGCGACGCAACGACCGCGCCAGTTGCGCTTCGTCGGCGCTGCCGGTGATCGCAATCTGCCATCCACGCAACGCCAACCGATCGGCGAGTTCGGCGAAGCGCTCGACCGGCCAGCGCCTCGATACGAAGCGGGCGCCGGGGTGTACGAGAACGAGCCGCTCGGGATCGAGCGAATGTCGCTGCGCGATTGCGCGCCAAGCGCGCCGCTCGTCGTCGCGCACCGGAAACTCGAGCTCGCGCCCGCACCGCTCGATGCCGAGATGGTCGACGATGCGCAACAGGCGCTCGATCTCCGGCCCGTCGTCCGGCCACCGGACGAAATCATCGCCCGCGCCGTGGACGTCGTCGGCCGGGGCGAAGCCGCAACTTCGCTTCGCTCCCAGCAGGCGAACGATGCCGTTCGTGCGTTCGCCGCTGCCGTGCAACTGCAGTGCCAGGTCGAAGCGACGCGCGCGCGCCTGCGCGAAGAACGCCGGAAGTTGTTCGGTGCGCGGCTCCTGCTCGGGCAGGCCCGTCGCGCCGGGAAAGCCGATCCAGTCGTCGATGTAATGGCCGAAACGCCGTGCGAGCGGCTCCGACGAGGGAAGTCCGATCAGCGTGATGCACGCGTGCGGATGCGCACGGCGCAGCGCGCGCAGCACGGGCACCGCGCAGAGAAGGTCTCCCAGCTGCAGCGCGCGGAACACCGCAACGCGCAGTCCGCGGCGCTCGATCTTCGGTGGAATCGGCAAGGCTGCCATCCGGTTCAATGCTCCTGATGCGTGAATCGTTCTTCGAGCGCGCGCATCGATCGACGCGCAGCGAGCAGCGCAAGCGCGGCGTCCACCATCTCGCGAGGCGCGACCCCGGCCAGGCACGCCTGCGTGCCGTTCGGGCACACGCTCTTGTAGCAATTGCGGCAAGGCACGTCGCGATTCAGCACGTGCGCCGGCACGCGCCACGGACCGTGCTGCGGATTCGTCAACGCGTACAGATCGACGACCAGCGTGCCGAGCGCCGCGGCGATGTGCACGGGCCCGGTATTGTTGGCGACGAGGAGGTCCGCCCCTTCGAGCAGCGCGCCGAGTTCGCCGAGCGTGAGCCGTCCAGCAAGGTCGTGTGCGCGCGCCGGATTGCCGGCCTGCGCGATGACCTCGGCGACCAGTGCGGCCTCGCTCGCGTCGCCGGTGAGGACGATCTCCCGATGCTGTCTTTGCGCGAGCTCGCGCAGCGCCTGGGCGAAGTGCCCGGCGGGCCAGCGCCGCGACGGCGCGCTCGCTCCCGGATGCACGACGATGCGCGCTGCCGCCGGGTCGACGCCCACCTCGCGCAACTTCGCGGCGAGCTTCGCTCGATCGGGTGCGAGCACCCGGAACGACAGGCGCAGATCGCCCGGGCGCGGCGCGAAGGCGGCGACCAGGTCGAGTTGGCGATCGACCTCGTGGCGCACCTGCTGCGCGGGTTCGGTCTCCGGCACCCAGTCGGTGAGCAGCAGGTACGGATTCTCGCGGCAGTGCGCGAGCCGCAGTGGAATGCCCGCCATCCTGCATACGAGCGCCGCGGCGATCGGGCTCTGGCTGTACGCGGTGAAGATCACCGCGGCGTCGAAGCGATGCGAGGCGAGCGCTTCGACGAGCGCTCGGTCGACGTCGGTGCCCGACCCGTCGGTGCGCGCGTTCTTCACCCACGGCGCTTCGTAGTGGATCGTCGCGTCGATCTCCTGCACGTGCTCTGCCACGCGCACGCCAGACGACGACCCGAGCAGCGTGATGCGACGCGAGGGCTTCGCCACGCGGATCGCGCGGATGGCCGGCGTCGTCATCAGCACGTCGCCCATGTTGTCCAGCCGCACGCAGAGCACACGTTCGGCCTGCGACCACGCGTCGTTCATGCGGCGATCGGCGCGCGCTTGGGCGCGCTCGCTCCGGCGATCAGCTCGGCGGCTTCGGCAAGATCGCGCACGAAGTGATCGGGACGTCGAAAGGGGCCCGCGAGCCACTCGGTTTCGTTGCCGTTGCAGACGAGCACCGAGCGGCAGCCGGCGCGCTTGCCCGCTTCCACGTCGTCGAGGATGTCGCCGATCATCCACGACCGCCGCAGGTCGATCGCGTGTTCGCCTGCCGCGCGCTGCAGCAGCCCCGGCGACGGCTTGCGGCAGTCGCAGGCGCGGGCGTATGCGACGACGCTTCCCTGCGGATGATGCGGGCAGAAATAGGCCGCCGCCAGCGATGCGCCGCAGCTCGCGAACATCGCGGCCAGCTGCTTGCGCACGTCGTCGAGCCGCGCCGGCTGGAAGCGTCCGAGTGCCACTCCCGGTTGGTTGCTGACGACGATCAACGGAACGCCGAGCGCCGCGAACCGGGCGAGCGCCTGCGCCGCACCGGCCGCAAAGCGCATGCGCCGCGCATCGACGTTGTACGGAACGTCGTCGAGCAGCGTTCCGTCCTTGTCGAGAAAGAGCGCCGGACGAAGCGACTTCACGGCCACGAGGTCTCGCGCATCGGCAGGACCATCATTTCCGGGATGACGGTCTCGGCGGGCTGTTCGAGCACGAAGCGGATCGCGCGCGCGACGTTGCGCGGATCCTGCAGCAGCGACGGGTCGATGTCCGGAAATCGATCGAGCAGGAACGGCGTGCGCATGCCTCCGGCGACGATCGCACAGACCTTGATTCCCTGCCCGCGCAGCTCGGCATGCAGCGCGTGCGACAGTCCAAGCACTCCCCATTTCGTGGCGTGATAGGCGCTGGCGTTCGGCCATGCCCGCTTCGATGCGGTCGACGCGATGTTCACGATCGCGCCGCCGCGCCCGCGCATCGCCGCGCACGCCTGTCGGGCGACGAGGAACACGCCGCCGAGGTTCGTTCGGACGATGCGTTCCCAGTCGTCGACCGCCAATTCGCAGATCGGCGCGGTGACGTCGATCGCTGCGCTGTTGACGACGGCGTCGACGCAACCGAAGCGTTCGAGAACGGTGGCGAACAGGCGCTGTACCTGCCCTTCGTCGCCGACGTCGACGCTCGCGGCGATCGCGGCCACACCGCTCTCGCACAACTGCGCCGCGCAGCGCTCAGCCGACCGGGCCGCAAGGTCGGCGACGACGACGCGGGCCCCTGCGGCACCGAGCTCGGCGCAGGTGGCCGCACCGAGGCCGCTCGCTGCGCCGGTGACGACGACGACACGGTTCGCGAGACTTTCGCCCGGCTGGGCGGCCTGCGCGCCCGTGGGCGTCGCTTCACTTCCAGCCGACGGCTGCTGCATCGTTGCCTCCCATCGCTGACGCGGATCCGGGCCCGATGCGCGATGCGCGCACCGGCAGATGCGCAACGCGCGTCGGCGTTGCATCCGAACGCTGCGTCGGACGAGCGCGCGCGCAGAGCGCAGCGCTGCGATAGACGTCGAGCAGCGCGCGTGCGACGCGCTCCCAGGTGAACAGTTTTTTCGCGCGCACCAGACCCGCACGGCCCATCCGTTCGCCCAGTGCCGGAGACGCCTCGAGTTGCGCAAGGCGCTCGGCGAGCGCCAGCGGATCGTTCGGCGGCACCAGGTAGCCGGTGCGGCCGTCGACGACCGTGTCCTGGATGCCGCCCACTGCAGCACCGACGACGGGACGCGCGCACGCCATCGCTTCGACGGGGGTGATCCCGAAGGGTTCGTACCACGGCGTCGTCACGAAAACGTCCGAGGCGCTGTAGACGGTGCGAAGGCGGTCGCGATCGCACCGCCCGATGAAGTCGACGCGATCGGCCACGCCCTCGTCCTGCGCAATGCGAGCCAGGCGCTCGAGCTCGGGCGTTCGATTCGTCGCGGGATCGCTCGAGTTGCCGCCGGCGATCACGAGCCGCGCATCGCGCCCGAAGCGGTTCTTCAGCACCGCGATCGAACGAATCACGTTGTCGACGCCCTTGCGCGGCACCATCCGGCCGAGTTGCAGCACGATGAACCGATCCGACGGCCACTGCAGCTGTGCACGCGCGACGCACCGATCGATCGGCTGCAGTTCGCGGGGATCGAATCCGCAGGGCACGACCTCGATGCGCGACGAATCGGCGCCGTAGTGCTCGATCATGTCGCGCAGGTCCTGCGGGCATTCGGCAACGATGCGATGCGATTCCCTGACGAGCTGCGCCTCGATGTCGAAGCGCGCGTCGGAGAAACCGTCGTCGGCACCCTGGTGCAGGCGACGCACGCGCCCCAGCGCATGGAAGGTGGTGACGAGAGCCGTGCGGAAGGTGCGCGCGAAGCGAAGTCCGACCCAGCCCGACATGAAGAAATTCGCATGCACGATGTCGTAGCGCAGCTTCTGCTCTCGCACGAATGCGTGCATTGCCGCCGAGAACGCGGGCATGTGCGCCAGCAACTTCTCTTTCGGCAACTCGGCCTGCGGGCCCGCACGCACGTGGACCACGCGAACGCCGGGAATCCAGTCGACGACGCGCGCGAGCGAGGCATTGTCGCTGCGCGTGTACACGTCGACTCGCAGCCCGAGGCTTGCCAGTTGGCGTGCGACGTTCGCCACGTAGACGTTCTGTCCGCCGGCGTCGACGCCGCCCACCACGCTCAGTGGCGATGCATGTTCGCTGACGATCGCGATGGTTCGCATTGACTCTCTCTTCTTCGGGACAGGATCCGAAGCGCAGCGCCTGTCGTCTGCGTGAGAAGCAGAGAGCGTGCCCGTTGCCGAACACTGCGGCGCGCCCGGGCGACAACGCGCTTTACCGGGGCGCAGTGCCCGCGCGCCGCAAGTTTCTTGCGTGCGGCAATTCCTACTGCGGCGCAGCGCTGCAACCGCGATCAGCCGCCTTCTGCGCCCGCTTCGCCAGCGCCTGCGGGCCGCGGACCGACGAAGGGCGCCTGCTGTCGTGAAGCGGCTTCCTTGACGAGCGCGCGCAAGGAAGCGGCGACCATCGTCGCGAACGCCTCGTCGTACCACGGATGCGCGCCGCTCACGCCGACCACGATGCCGTCGACGCACACCGCGCCCCACACCGCGACGTCGCCCACGCGCAGCCGATGGGGCTGCAGTACCTGCACCCGATGCGTGTCAGTCGCGTGCCGCCAGGCCTGTCGCGCCTTCGCCCGCGCGAACGCGTTGTAGTCGGCATCCCACTGCGTGCGATCGCCGATGTGATGTTCGGCGAGGATCGCCTCCTCGAAGGTGCAGTCGCCGGGCGACAACGCAGGGTCGACGACCACGATCGACAGGAAACCGCCGCCGCTGACCTCGGATCGCGCGACGGCCGCCTCGATCGCCGGCAACGCCAGCGCAATCGCGCGCAGCGCGCAGGCCTGGTCCGCGTACCAGCTTCCGCGCACGCCGAGCTCGCTGCGAAGGACGGCCGGGGTGAGGGGTGTCGTCACGGCGCATCTCCTGTCGAAGGGGACGGTTGGCGGCTCGTTTCCTCCGATGCAACGCGCCCTTCCTGCGGCGGTGCCTGCCCGGGCTTCGTCGCCGGCAGCAACCTGCGGATCGTCGCGACGAGCTCGTCGACCTGCACCGGCTTGGCGAGATGAACCTGGAAGCCCGCCATCAACGCGCGCAACCGATCTTCGGACTTCGCCAAGCCGGTGAGCGCGATTGCCGGCATGCGCCGGTCCAGGCTGATGCCCAGTCGCGCTTCCAGATGGCGAAGGCCGCGCACGACGTCGTGGCCGTCCTCGTCGCCCAGCGCGATGTCGCACAACAGGATGTCAGGCCAGCGCGCCGGCGCGAGCTCCGAGAGCCGTTCGATCGCATCGGCGCCCCGCGCGAAGGTGACGACCTTCGCTCCCTCGTGTTCGAGCGTGAGTTGCAGCATCTCGCGCACGTCGGCGACGTCGTCGATCGCGATGATCCGCAGGCCGACCAGCCGCCGTCCGGCAGTTGCCGCCGCCGGCGCTTTCGACGCCGGCGCCGAAACACCCCCCGCGTCGATCGCGCGCAGGGGAAGCTCGATGACGTACCGCGTTCCGTGCCCGGGGGCCGGAGGCTCGATCGCGAAGCGTCCGCCGTGGCGCTCGAACACGCTGCGCAGCTGCAGCGGATCGGCCGAAATCGCGCCGTCGGGTGTCGGCGCGCGCCGCTCGCCCGACGAACGCACGCCATCGGTGAGGACCAGTCGCGCCGAGCCTTCATGACGCGTGATCGCCCACTCGATGCGCCCGCCGTCGGGCGTTGCGTTCAGCGCGTGCAGCGTCAGATCCCACAGTGCCTGCGACAGGAGGCTCGGATCGCCCGTGATGCGCGCTTGCGCCAGTTCGATGTCGGTGAAGATCTGGATCGAGCGCTCTTCGACGATCCCGCGCACGCCGTCGAGCACGCTGGCGAGGACCACCGCGACGTTCACCGACTGGCGCGCGAGCCGCCGCTCGGTGCGTTCGACGTCGAGTTGCTGCTGCTGCAGGTTCCACAACTGCGCGTACAGGCCGCGTCGCCCCAGAAGCTCGTCGTGTCGGCCACGCTCGACGATGCGGCCTCGATCGAGGACGATGATCTCGTCGGCGCCGACGATCGTCGACAGGCGGTGCGCGATGATCAACGTCGTGCGATCGCGCGCGATGCGATCGATCTCGGTCTGGATGGCGCGCTCGGCGCGGGTATCGAGCGCCGACGTGGCCTCGTCGAAGATCAGCATCGGCGGGTCCTTCAGCAGCGCGCGCGCGATCGCCAACCGCTGGCGCTCGCCGCCCGAGAGCATCAATCCGCGCTCGCCCACCGCCGTCTCGTACTGCTGCGGCAGCGACATGATCAGCTCGTGCAGTTGGGCGGCCTTCGCCGCGTCGATCACGTCGGTATGCGCCGCGCCCGGACGCCCGTAGGCGATGTTGTAGGCCACCGTGTCGTTGAACAGCACCGTGTCCTGCGGAACGACGCCGATCGCTGCACGCAGGCTCGGCAGCCCGATGCGCCGGACATCGGTGCCGTCGATCAGGATTCGACCTCCGTCCACTTCGTACATCCGCATCAGCAGCCGCGCGAGCGTGGACTTTCCGGAACCGCTGCCGCCCACCACCGCCGTCGTCCTGCCTGGCTCGATCGTGAAGCTCACGCCCTGCAGGATCGGTCGGCCGGGCTCGTACGAGAACTCCACGTCCTCGAAAGCCACGCGAGGCCGATCGCCTTCGGCCAATGCACGGTGCGGCGGATCGTCGTCGGGCTCGACCCGATTGCGCAACAGCACGGCCAGTCGGTCGATGTTGACCATCGCGTCGCGCGTCTCGCGGAACAGGAAGCCCAGCGCGTTCAACGGCATGCAGATCTGCAGCACGTAGGCGTTCACGAGCACGAGATCGCCGACGGTCATCGCGCCCTGCATCGTATATTCGCCAGCGAGCAGCATGATCGCGGCGACGCCGGCGGCGATGATCGCGCCCTGCCCGAGGTGCAGCCGCGACAACGCGTACTGGCTCTGCACGCTGAGCTGCGACCACTCGTTCATCAGCGCCGCATAGCGGCTCGACTCGTGGCGCTCGCGCACGTTGATCTTGACCGCTTCGTAGTTCAGCAGGCTGTCGAGCAGGCTGCCTTCGGCGCGCGCTCCGGTCGCGTTCACGCGCGCCTCGAACTCCACGCGTCGCTTCGTCATCACGAAGGTGTAGAACGCGTAGACACCGAAGGTCGCAACGATGATCGCGGTGAACCACAGGCTGTAGCCGCCGATCATCACGATCAGCACTCCGCCGATCTCGACGAGCGTCGGCAGCAGCGTGAACAGCGCTGCACCGAGCAGAAAGCCCACGGCGGCGGTACCACGGTTCACGTCGTGCAGCAGCGACCCCGAGTTGCGGCTGGCGTGAAAGCGCGGTCCGAGCCGCAGCAGGTGCAGCAGCGAGCGCTCGGCGGTGCCCGAGATCGAATCGAGCGTCACGCGCACGAAGCTCATGTCGCGCAGTTCGACGAACAACGTGCTCGAGAAGCGAAGCAGGCTGTAGCCGATCAGCAGGAATACCGGCACGGCGACCAGCGGCGCGATCGCAGGGGGATTTCCGGCCAGCGCCGCATTGCGCGCGCCTTCTGCAATCGTGAATTCATCGACGATGCGCTTGAGCACGAGCGGAACCGCAACGCTCGCCACCTTCGCGAGGACCAGGAACAGTGCGGCGAGCAGCGCGGCGCGTCGATGGCGGCGCAGCACCGTCCACAGCGTGTCGATGATCAGGTTGTTGCGCCCGAAGGCGGGCGCTTCGGTGGTCATCGGAAGGCCGCGCAAACAATCGAGGACGAGGGCGGCGCGCGCTGCGCAACAGAAGCGCGGGATGCGGCGCCGGACGGCAATCGGCAACCTGCGTCAAACGGGATGCCCGGCAATACGCCCGCTGGTGTGGCGAAATGCCGTTCGCACGCGCGCCGCTGCCGAAAAACTTGCGGGGCGTGCGCGGGCGTCCGCCACTTCGTCCGCTACTTCGGGCGCCCGTACTTCGCCGTCAGGCGCGCCTTGCCCAGCGCATTCGCGTTGACCATGAAGCCGACGAAAGAGGCCGTCGCGCCGACCGGGATATCGAGCTTGTCGACCTTCAGCGCGTAGACCGTGAAGACGTATCGGTGCGGCTTGTCGCCCGCGGGCGGGCATGGGCCGCCCCAGCCCGGGACGCCGAAATCGGTGGCCTGCTGCGCTGCCCCCTGGGGCAGGCTCTTGCCGTCCACCGATCCCGCGCCGGCAGGCAGCGACGCCGTGTCGGCAGGAAGGTTGTAGACGACCCAGTGCCACCAGCCGGCACCGCCGGTGGGCGCATCGGGGTCGTGCACCATCAGCGCGAAGCTCTTCGTGTCCTTCGGCGCGTCCTTCCACGAAAGCGCCGGCGAGACGTTGTCTCCCTTGCAGCCGAAACCGTTGTAGACGTTCTGGTCGGGGATCGTCGAGTTCGGTTTCAGGTCGGAACTGGAAAGTTCGAAAGCAGCGGCGCTGCCGGCGCTCGAGAGCACGAGCGCGGCACAGCCGGCGGCGAAGCCTGCGGCGGTCGGGCGCATGTCCGGTCGATCGGTGGGTTTGGGGGAAGGCAATCGTCTTCCGATTCGCGCTCGCACGCAACCGTGGGGTTGCGTTGGCAGTAGCATCGGGCAGGCGATCATCAGGCCATCGATCGCACCTCGCCGGAGGAACACGAAGAATGAGTACGCCCGCCTATGGGCGCTACGGCAGCGGCCAGGCCGTGCGCCGCCTGGAGGACTACACGCTCGTCACCGGACGCGGCGCGTTCGCCGACGATTTCAGCGTGCCCGCACAGGCGCATCTGTGCCTGCTGCGCTCGCCGCATGCGCACGCCCGGATCGTCTCCATCGACGCCGAGGCCGCGAAACGCATGCCGGGAGTCGTCGCGGTCTTCATCGGCGAAGACCTTGTTGCCGCGGGCGTCGCCGCATTTCCCGGGCCGCCGTTCGAGCGCCCCGACGGCGCGCCGGCCGCCTCGCCCGTGCGGCACGCGCTGGCCGTCGAGCGCGTGCGCTTCGTCGGCGAAGCCGTTGCCGCGATCGTCGCCGAGACCGTTGCGATTGCGCAGGAAGCGCGCGACGCGATCTTCGTCGACTACGATCCACTGCCCGCGGTCGTCGACGCAGTGGGGGCGCTCGCTGTCGACGCGCCGCTCGTCTTCGACGACGCGCCCGGCAACGTCGCGGCGATGACGCGCTACGGCGATCGAGCCGCCGCCGACGCCGCTTTCGCTTCGGCGGCATACGTCGTCGAGCAGGAGATCGTCAATCAGCGGCTCGCGCCATCTCCGCTGGAGCCGCGCACCGTGCTCGCAATGCCCGATCGGGACAGCGGCCGCCTGACGCTGCGCATGAGCACGCAGATGCCGGGAGGCGCTCGCGATACGCTCGCCGCACTGCTCGGCCGCACGCCTGAGAGCATCCGCGTGCTCGCCGGCGACGTCGGCGGCGGCTTCGGCATGAAGACGGGCCTGTACCCGGAAGACGCGGTCGTCGCGTGGTGCGCGCAGGAGTTGCAGCGACCCGTGAAATGGCGTGCCGAGCGCAGCGACGAGTTCCTCGGCGCGGTGCACGGACGCGACCTGCACAGCCATGCCGCACTCGCGCTGGACGGCGACGGCCGCATCCTCGCGTTGCGGATCCGCTCGGAAGCGAACGTCGGTGCGTACGCCACGCCCACCGGCGTCGCAATCCAGTTGCTGGTCGGACCGTGGGTACAGACCAGCGTCTACGACATTTCGACGATCGACTTCGAGTTCCGCGCGGTGCTCACGAACACGACGCCCACCGGCGCCTACCGCGGTGCGGGACGACCCGAAGCGATCTACCTGATCGAGCGCCTGATCGACGCGGCCGCGCACCGCCTGTCGCTCGACCCGGTGGCGCTTCGCCGTCGCAACCTGATCGGGCCGCAGCGCATGCCCTACCGCAACCCGATGGGACAGGTCTACGACAGCGGACATTTCGAATCGATGCTCGAGCAGGCGCTCGCGATGGCCGACTGGAACGGCTTCGATGCGAGGCTTGCCCATTCGAAGGCGCGCGGGCGGCTTCGAGGCCGCGCACTCGTCACCTTCCTCGAATGGACCGGCGGAAACGCGCTGCAGGAGCGCGTCACGATCGACGTCACGCCCGACGGCATCATCGAGATCGCTTCGGCGACGCAGGCAATGGGACAGGGAATCGCGACCTCGTACGCGCAGCTCGCGGTCGACGTCTTCCAGGTGCCGATCGAGCGCATCCGCATCGTGCAAGGCGACACCGATCGCGCCACCGGCTTCGGCAGTGCGGGCTCTCGTTCGCTGTTCACCGGCGGTTCGGCCGTGCAGGTCGGTTCGCAGCGAACCGTGCGCAAGGCGCAGGAACTGGCCGCCGAACATTTCGAAACGAAGGTCGAGGACGTCGAGTACGCCGAAGGGGCATTCCGCATCGTCGGCACCGACCGCAGCATCGGACTGTTCGAACTCGCCGGCCGCGCGCCGGACCAACGCATCAGCGTCGACTCGACAACGGCCGTCGACGCGCCGAGCTGGCCGAACGCGTGTCACGTAAGCGAGGTCGAGATCGACCCGGAAACGGGCGACGTCGAGGTGGTCGCGTACGCGTCGATGAACGACGTCGGTCGAGTCGTCAACCCGACGATCGTGCGCGGACAGCTCGAAGGCGGAGCGATGCAGGGCATCGGCCAGGCCCTGTGCGAGGGCGTCGCCTACGAGGCCGACAGCGGGCAGCTGCTGTCGGCGAGCTTCCTCGACTACGCGCTGCCGCGCGCCGAACTCGCGCCGCCGTTCCGAATGGAGATGGACACGTCGATCCCGTGCCGCACGAATCCATTGGGCGTCAAAGGAGTCGGCGAGCTCGGCACGATTGGAGCGACGCCGTGCGTGTTCAATGCGGTGGTCGATGCGCTATGGCGGGCGGGCGCGGGGGAGAGGGCGCTGGGCTTGCAGATGCCGCTGGTGCGGGAGAAGGTCTGGGGAGCGTTGCGAGGGTAGGGGTGGCGGGCGGTCGGGGTCGGCGAAGGCGCACACCGCTACGAATGGGGCATCTTCCGTACAAAGCCCGAGGCGGGCCGGCGCTGCGTGGCATGCGCCACGCCGCCGGTGGACAAGCCTGCGGCGCAGAACCTCGAATCGCCGAGCTCGCTCGAAGACGTGCCGAATTCCGATCGCGATCACCAGTGCGAACTCCAGGAGCAGCCCTCGGATCTGATCAGTCTGGGCGGCGAGCGCGTTCTCGCCTGCCCGTCGCCCGCGCTCCAACGTGAGCGGGAATGCGCGCTTCCCGCGCGTCCCACTAGCGCCAGCTGTCAACGCAGGCGAAAACGTTCGTTATGCGCCCACTTTCGCGAACCCTGGAAATCGGCTGAACAGAAACGCGCGCGAGTTCCTTGCATTTCTCCTCGCGCCGGGACGGCGACGCCGATGCACGGCTCCTGCCTCACCGGAACGCCGACGACAGGACGTTCCAGCGCAGGCGTTCGTCGGCCAGCGTCATCGGGATCGCGCGGACCTCGTCGTTGTTCATTCGATGCCGGATCGAAGCTCGCGTCCCCGCCGTGTCGGCCTGCGAACCGCCCTCCGCGTCCGCGGCGGCCTCGACCTCGACGCACCGCAGGAACCGCCGAACCGACGCCGGGTGAAGGCCGATCGACCTCGCCAACTGCGGCGCCCGATACCCGGTCCACTTCGCTGCCGACAGCAGGTACAGGCGACGCTCGCGAATGTCGAACTCGATCGCCGCCGAATGAGCGCTGCGCGACCAGAGATCAGCGCAAGCCGCCCGCGTGCGCAACGGTTGTGCGCGGTCGGCGGCGCGGGCAACAAGGTGCAGCAGTTCGATGCGGGAGTCGGTGCTTTCGCTCATCACGCGAATCATGCGAAACGAGTGCGCTCATCCTGCCGCCCTCGGACGATTCGCGCATCGGTGCGAACGGACTACGCCATTCGCACGTCGAGCCCGTCGAAGAGCGCAGACCTTCAGCCCGCACGCGGAACCGCATCCCGCGCCGCGCGACCCGCAAAAACGCGACCGTCGACCTCCACCCACCTCAGGAACCCCTGCGCATCCTCCCTCCCCTGCCGCCAGGTCTGCTCGTACCTATCCGGCGCCGTGTAATCCCAGCTCGACGCGGCCACCTTTCGCGAAGGCTGCACGTACACCCGACCCTCCTCGACGAACACGTCGGGGTACCTGGGGTAGCGCCTCGTCGCCAGCACGAGCGTCGCTCCGCCGCCTTCGTCGACGACATCCACGGGGACGTTGTCGACGAGCCCGCCGTCGAGTGCAGGTTCGCCGCCCCGGCGCACGAGCGGCGTGAACGGAGGCGTGCAACTCGACGCCATGATCAGTTCGACGAGTTCGTCGACATCGCCGCAGTCCTGCACGCGTGCGACCTCGCGCGTGAAACCGACCGCGCTGCCGAAACGCGGATGCAGCGGGCGCAACAGATACTTCTCGACGTTGTACCCGACGATGCCGAGCGCAACCCCCGCGCGCGGACCCAGGCCTCGCGGCAGCCGCGAGAACGGGACGCGGATCTCGGGTGCGGTTCGCATCAGTCGCGCGAAATGCTCGCCGCCGAGCAGCGTGCGCAGCGCCGCGCGGTAGATCAGGTCATGCGGAAAGACACGCATCCCGCGCCGGAACGCGTTCATCGGGTACGCGTTGCGCGGGTTGCTGCGCAGCGCCTGCCGGTAGTACGCGAGCGCCGCCTGCGTATCGTTGGCATGCAGCAGGCACGCGGTGGCCGCTCCGGCCGACACGCCCGCGATCACGCGCGGCGCGAGCCCGATCGCCGGCGCGACGATCTCCCAGAAGCCCGCCTGCCACCAGCAGCGGTTGCCGCCGCCCGCGAAGACCACCTGCTCGAACACGTGTCGCTCCTCGTACGCGAATGCGCGCACCGCCGCGCTACACTCGCCCCACCATGTCACTGCTCATTCTCGCCACCGGCGGCACCTTCGACAAACGCTACGATCCGGTCACCGGTGAGCTCGGCTTCGGTGAATCGCATCTTGCGTCGATCGTCGAGCGCGCGCGGCTGGCCGGCGAGGTGCGGCTGCAGGTCGCGATGCTGATCGACAGCCTCGAGATGCACGACGAGCACCGCCGGAAAGTACTCGACGCGTGCCGCGCGGCGCCGGAAAAGTCGATCGTCGTCGTGCACGGCACCGACACGATGGTCGAGACCGCCTCCGTGCTCGGCAAGGCCGCGCTCGACAAGACGATCGTGCTCACCGGCGCGATGGTGCCCTTCTCGGTCGACGATTCCGACGCGAGCTTCAATCTCGGCGCTGCGGTAGCGTTCGCACGCTCGCTCGCGCAGGGCGTATGGGTCGCGATGAACGGCGTCGCGCGTGCGTGGTCCGACGTGCGCAAGAACCGCGCAGCCGGTATCTTCGAGTCGCTCGGCTGACCTATCCGCGCAGCAACCGCCGGGCGGCCTCGGCAATCTTCGGCGCGTCCACCCGCACGAGTTGCTCGAGCGGCGCCGAGTAGCCGACGGGAACGCGCGGCGCACCGATGCGCGCCACGCGCGCCGCAGCGCGCTCGGCGAGCGTTGCAGCGATCTCCGCGCCGAAACCCGCCACCTGAACCGCCTCGTGCGCGACGAGCACCCGCCCGGTCCTGCGCGCAGACGCCTCGACCGTCTCGCGGTCCCACGGCCAGATCGTGCGCAGGTCGATCACCTCGGCTTCGATGCCGTCCTCGGCAAGCGAACGTGCGGCAGTCAGCGATTCGTGAACGGTACGGCTCCACGACACGAGCGTGAGGTCACGCCCCTCGCGCACGACGCACGCGCGCCCGAGTTCCACCGATGCATCGACGTGCACCGCGCCCTCGATCCCCCACAGCTCCTTGTGCTCGAGATACGCGACCGGATCGCCGCTGGCCAGGCTCGCCCGCAGCAGCGAGTAGTTGTCCTGCGGCGTCGAAGGGCAGACGACGACGAGTCCCGGCACGTGCGCGAACCACGCTTCGAGCGACTGCGAGTGCTGCGCGGCCGACGCGCCCCAGATCCCGATCGGCATGCGCACGACCATCGGCACGCGCCCCTGCCCGCCGAACATGAAGCGGTTCTTGGCGGCCTGGTTGACGATCTCGTCCATCCCGCACAGCGCGAAGTCGACGACGCGCATCTCGACGACCGGCTTCAATCCGGTGAGCGCCATGCCGACGGCAGCGCCGGCGATCGTCGCCTCGGAGATCGGCGTGTCGATGACGCGCTCGGGGCCGAAGCGCTCGAGCAGTCCCCGATACTGGCCGAAGATGCCTCCGCGGCCGAGATCCTCGCCGAGCGCGACGACGCGTCCATCGCCTTCCATCTCGCGGGCGAGCGCGTCGGCCGCTGCAGCGGCGTAGGTCATGATCCGTGCCGCGCCGCTCGCGGCACGCATCTCGCCCGTCGTCAACTGAACCATCTGCCGTTCCCGATGTCCTGCACGTCCTCGAAGGCCGACGCCTCGTTCGGCCAGGGCGCGTCGTCGGCCGATGCCAGCGCGTGCGCGACTTCCGCGCGTGCTTCAAGCAGGCCGGCGTCGATCCTCGCGACCGCCACCCCGCGCTCGACGAGCCGCGCGCGGGCAACGAGCAGAGGGTCCTCGCGCATCGCCTGCGCGAGCTCGGTCGGATCGCGATACGCCGCCGGATCGACCGACACGTGCCCCTTGAAGCGATAGGTGCGCGCGTGCAGCAGCCGCGGGCCCGCGCCGGATCGCACGTCCGTCGCAAGCGACCCCGCAGCGGCCCACACCGCGGCGACGTCCATTCCGTCGACCTGCGTCGCCGGCACGCCGAAGGCGAGCGCCCGCGCAGCCGCGCCTTCGCCGGCCGACATCTGCGCCGTGCGCGTGGTCGCCGACCACTGGTTGTCCTCGCAGACGAACAGCACCGGCAGCGCGAATGCGGCCGCCCAGTTCAACGCCTCGGCGAAGGGGCCGCGATTCAATGCGCCATCCCCGAAGAATGTAACCGCGATCGCATCGCGCCCCTGCACGCGCATCGATTGCGCCGCACCGACGGCGATCGGAATCCCCGCCGCGACGACGCCGTTGGCGCCGAGCATTCCGACCGAGAAGTCGGCGATGTGCATCGAGCCGCCCTTGCCGCGACAGAAGCCCGTCGCGCGCCCGAAGAGCTCGTGCATCATCGATTCGATCTTCGCGCCCTTGGCGATCGTGTGGCCGTGTCCGCGGTGCGTCGACGTGAGCCAGTCCCCGGCACGCAGGTGCGCGCAGACGCCGGCGGCGACTGCCTCCTGGCCGGTGGAAAGATGCAGGGGCCCCCGTACGTTGGCGTGGCCGCCGGCCGCCTGGCCGAAGGCCGCCACTCCTCCGCGGCTCGCCTCCTCGGCGGCATCCTCGAAGGCGCGGATGCGGCACATCGTGCGGAAAAGATCGAGCAGGCGCGCATCGTCGGGCGCGCGATCGTCGGCAATCGTCACGGGATTCCTGCAGGCAAGCGAACGAAGGGCACGCTGGAAACGAAACGCGGGCCGCCGCCGGGCAACCCGATGCCCGGTGGCGCGCGCGATCCCGGATGCTACACGGCGGCCGGCGCGCCCCGCTTCCGTGAATGGGCGCAGCGCGCGCACCTGCGCCTCCTGCTCCGACTGTTCGCGCGAAAAGCGAACGGGCGCCCGTTCGTCGATGCGGTGCGGCGACACCCCGGTAGTTCGGACCCGGCGCCTGTCTTGATGCACATCAAAGGCGCGCGTTTCGGGCGCGGACAGAATGTTTACCTGTTCAACAATCTCGCCGCCGGCTCGACCGAGTCGGCAGTCGTCGCCCGAGACGACAGGAGGCAGCCGATGGCATCGAATCCGACGGCAGGCGTTGCGACGGCACAGGCGCCGGGCGCCGCTGCGACCGCCCCGAAGAAGCACAAGCGCGCACGCACGATCCTCAACGCGATCGTCAACGGACGCGAACGCGAGGACGTCGTTCCCGACGGCATGCTGCTGCTCGACTACCTGCGCGAGGTGGTCGGCCTCACCGGCACCAAGCAGGGCTGCGACGGCGGCGAATGCGGTGCCTGCACCGTGCTGGTCGACGACAAGCCGCGGCTTTCCTGCTCGACGCTCGCGGTGCAGATGGAAGGCCGGCGCATCGAGACCGTCGAGGGGCTGGCGCACGGCGGGCGGATGAGCGCGCTGCAGCAGGCCTTTCACGAGAAGCTCGGCGCGCAATGCGGCTTCTGCACGCCGGGAATGATCACCACGGCCGAAGCGCTGCTGCGCCGCAACCCCGATCCGAGCCGCGACGAGATCAAGGCGGCGCTCGGCGGCAACCTGTGCCGGTGCACCGGCTACGTGAAGATCATCGAATCGGTCGAGGCCGCCGCCGCCGTCCGCAAGGTGGCGCCATGAGCATCGCGCAACTCGAGAAGTCGCGCGTCGGCACGGTCGGCGTGCGCACGCCGCTGATCGACGGCGTCGACAAGGTCACGGGCCGCGCGAAATACACGGCCGACCTGCCCGCCGTGGGCGCGCTGTGCGGGCGCATCCTGCGTTCCACCGTGCCGCACGCTCGCCTGCGCGTCGTCGACACCGCGGCGGCCGCGGCGCTACCGGGCGTCGTCGCGATCGTCACCGGCGACGACTGCCGCATCCCGTTCGGGGTGCTGCCGATCGCCGAGAACGAGTTTCCCTTGGCGCGCGAGAAGGTGCGTTATCGCGGCGATCCGGTGGCCGCCGTCGCCGCGGTCGACGATGCTACCGCCGCGCGCGCGCTCGAACTGATCCGCGTGGAGTACGAGGAGCTGCCGGCGTATTTCGACGCGAAAAAGGCGATGAAGCCCGGCGCCGAGCCGATCCACGCCGAAAAACCGAACAACGTGCTGCGCGAAGTGCACGCGGAGTTCGGCGACACGGCGGCCGGCTTCGCCGCCGCGCACCTGGTGCGCGAGAAAAGCTACGACTACGCCGAGGTCTGCCACGCGCAGATGGAGCCGAACGCGACACTCGCCGAATACGATCCCGAACGCGACCACCTGACGCTGCACACGACCACGCAGGTGCCCTACTACGTGCTGCTGAAGGTCGCCCAGTGCCTGGAGATGGACCAGGCGCACATCCGCGTCGTCAAGCCGTTCCTCGGCGGCGGCTTCGGCCAGCGCACCGAGGCGCTGCACTTCGAGATCATCGCCGCGCTGCTCGCGCGCAAGGCCGGCGGTACCGTGCGCCTGCTGCAGACGCGCGAGGAGACCTTCCTCGCGCATCGTGGCCGTCCCGACACGAAGATCACCGTCAAGCTCGGCATGACGCGAGACGGCAAGCTCACCGCTTGCCACCTGCAGGCCACGCAGGAAGGCGGTGCCTACGCGGGCTACGGGATCATCACGATTCTCTACACCGGCTCGCTGCTGCACGGCATCTACGAGATCCCGGCGATCAAGCACGACGCCTGGCGCGTCTACACGAACCTGCCGCCGTGCGGCGCGCAGCGCGGCCACGGCACGGTCGACGCACGGGCGGCCTTCGAATCCTTGATGAACGAGATGGCCGACGAGCTCGGCATCGACCACATCACGGTCCGCCAGCGCAACCTGCTGCCCGAGATCCCCTACGTCACCGCCTACGCGCAGCGCGTGATGAGCTACGGCCTGCCCGAGTGTCTCGAGCGAGTGAAGAAGGCGTCGGGCTGGAACGAGCGGCGCGGCAGGATGCCCAGGGGGCGCGGCCTGGGCATCGCCTGCTCGCACTTCGTCTCCGGGACGACGACGCCGAAACACTGGACGGGCGAACCGCACGCGGTGGTGAACCTGCGACTGGACTTCGACGGCGGAATCACCGTGCTCACCGGTGCGGCCGACATCGGCCAGGGCTCGAACACGATGGCCGCGCAGATGATCGCCGAAGTGATGGGCGTCGACTGGCAGCGCATCCGCGTCGTATCGGCCGACAGCGCACTCACGCCGAAGGACAACGGGAGCTATTCGTCGCGCGTCACCTTCATGGTCGGCAACGCCGCCATCGACGCCGCGCGGCAGCTCGAACGAATCCTCGTCGATGCCGCCGCACACAAGCTCGAAGCGGCCTCCGGCGACATCGAGCGCGACGGCGAGATGTTCCGCGTCGTCGGTACCGACCGGCAGCTGCACTTCCACGACGTCGTCAAGGCGGCGCTCGTCGACACCGGACCGATCACGGTGAAAGGCACTTTCACCAGCCCGAAGGAGTTCATGGGCAGCAAGGAGATCCGGGCCAGCGCGATCGGCGCGACGATGGGCTTCTGCTACGCCGCGCAGGTCGTCGAGTGCTCGGTCGACGAGATCACGGGCAAGGTCACCGCCGAGAAAGTGTGGGTTGCGGTCGACGTCGGCCGCGCATTGAACCCGCTCGCTGTCGAAGGCCAGGTGCAGGGCGGCGTCTGGATGGGCATGGGCCAGGCGCTGTCGGAGCAGACGCGATACAGCGAGGGCCGGATGATGCACGGCAACCTGCTCGACTACCGCGTGCCGACGATGGTCGAGAGCCCCGACATCGAAGTGCTGATCGTCGAGAGCATGGATCCGAACGGACCCTTCGGCGCGAAGGAAGCGAGCGAAGGAATGCTCGCCGGCTTCCTGCCGGCGCTGGCCGACGCGCTGCACGAAGCCGTCGGCGTGCGGGCCTACGCGATGCCGCTGAGCCCCGAGTGCGTCAGCGACCTGCTCGAAGCGCGCGAAGGAGCGCAGCGATGAACCTGATGCCCGAACTGCGCTTTCACCGCCCCGAGACGCTCGACGAGGCCGTGCGCCTGAAGGCCACGCTCGACGGCTCGCGCTTCGTCAACGGCGGCACCGACCTGCTCATCAACCTGCGCCGCGGTCTGGGCGAGCCCGGCGACTTGATCGACCTCGGCGCGGTGGCGGATCTCGCCTCGGTACGACGCGTCGAAGGCGCTCTTTGGCTCGGCGCGGGCGTCACGCTCGACGATCTCGCGGCTCACCCCGAGGTGCTCGCCGACTACCCCGCCGTAGCGCAGGCCGCGCTGCAGGTCGCCGGCCCGAACCACCGCGCCGCTGCGACGCTCGGCGGCAACCTGTGCCAGGACACGCGCTGCATCTTCTTCAACCAGAGCGAATGGTGGCGCAAGGGCAACGGCTACTGCCTCAAGTACAAGGGCGACAAATGCCACGTGGTGGTCAAGAGCGACCGCTGCTACGCCACCTACCACGGCGACATCGCGCCGGTGCTGATGGTGCTCGGCGCCGAGGCCGTGATCGCCGCGCCGGGCACCGCGCGCCGCGCGAAGATCGCCGACCTGTACCGCGAGGACGGCGCCGCGCACCTGACGCTCGCCTCCGGCGAGGCGCTCGCCGCGGTCGTCCTGCCGCGCGTCGACGGATGGCGTGCCGGCTATGCGAAGGTGCGTGTGCGTGACGCGGTCGACTTTCCGCTCGCGGGCGTCGCCGCCGCGCTGCGCCGCGACGGCGATCGCATCGGCGAGTTGCGGGTGGCCGTCACCGGCACCAACTCGGCGCCGTTGATGGTGCCGACCGACGAGTTCAGCGGACGCGCCTGGGACGATTCGGCGGCTTCCGATCTCGCCGCGCTGCTCGGCAAGACCGGCAACCCGTTGCGCACCACCGTCGTCAGCGCGAAATATCGCCGGCGCGTGATGCGCGCCGTCGCTCGTCCGCTGGTCGACGGGCTGTGGAACCACGGAGACGCTGCGTGAAGCGAGCGGCGGGGGCGTCCGAAGACCCGGCGGTCGGTGCAGGCGCCCTGCGCGGTGCCCAGGCGCTGTCCTTCGGCCTGCTACCGCAGGTGCTCGGCTACCACCTGCGTCGAACGCAGGTGGCGATCTTCCGGCACTTCTCGCGCACGGTCGGCGCCGAGATGGACATCACACCCGGCCTGCTCGGGATGCTGCAGGTGATCGAGGCCAACCCCGGCCTGGCACAGAGCCGGCTCGCCGAAGCGATGGAAGTCGATCGCTCGGCGATCGTCAAGGTGGTCGACCAACTCGAAGACCGCGGCCTCATCGTTCGCGAACCCTCGCCGCACGACAAGCGCAGCTACAGCATCCGGCTCACCAACGCCGGCGCGTCGGCGCTGCGGAGGATGAAGACACTGATGCTGCGGCACGAGGACGAGTTCACTGCCGCGTTGACGAAGGAGGAGCGCAGGCAGTTGATCGAGTTGCTGGCGAGGTTGCACGGGGGGCGGTAAGCGCGTTCGTGAAAACGCGCGAGATCCGCGCAATTTTGGCTGGGTTGGCGTACTTCCGCCTGCGTGGAGCCGAACGAGCAAGCCGTGCTGCAATACGCGATCAAGGTTCTCGTCACGGCGATCGTCGTCGTGGCCGTCTCGGAGTTGGCCAAGCGCAGCTCCTTCTGGGGCGCAGTCCTCGCTTCCCTTCCGCTCACGTCGCTGCTTGCGTTCGTCTGGCTCTATCGAGGTACGGGCGATGCCGAAGCAGTTGCCTCGCTCTCGCAGGGCATCTTCTGGCTCGTCCTGGCATCACTGCCGATGTTTCTCGTCTTGCCGGCCTTGCTCAGAAGCGGTGTTTCGTTCTGGCCGGCACTCGGCGCCTCGTGCCTCGTAACGGTCGGTCTGTACTTCGCTCTTGTCTGGGTGCTCCGACGGTTCGGCGTTCCGTTGTAGCGATGACTTCCCCGCAAGCCCGTCTACTTCCCGATGCAGAACCTGCTGAAGATCACCCCGAGCAGATCGTCCGCGCCGAACTCCCCGGTGATCTCGTTCAACCGCTCCTGCGCGAGCCGCAGTTCCTCTGCGAAAAGATCGAGCTGAAGATCGCCCGCTGCAGCCCGCGCGGCCGCCGCCTCGAGATGCTCGCGCGCCGCGCGCAACGCAACGAGATGACGCTCGCGCGCAATGAAGGTCGACTCCCCGCCCGACTGCCAGCCGGCAAGCTCGAGCAGCAGCCCGCGCAGCAACTCGATTCCGTCGCCGGTCTTCGCCGACAGCCACACCGCAGCCTCGACGAGGCCCTCTTCTCCCGAGGGAACGACGTCGATGGACTCCTGCGCATCACCATCGCCCCGCTTCGTCGGCATCATCGATGTCGACATCGGCGTCGCCGCCGACCGTTCGATCCGCGCCTCGCCCCCGACCAGGTCGATCTTGTTGAACACCCGAACCACCGGCACGTGCCGCTCGAGCCTGCGCTCGAGCTCGCTCTCGATCGCCCGCGCCCCCGCCGCCTCGCCCTCGCGCGCATCGAACAGATGCACGACGACGTCCGCCCTGCCCGCTTCGTGCCACGTGCGCGCGATGCCCAGCCGCTCGACGACGTCCTCGGTCTCGCGCAGCCCCGCCGTGTCGACGACGTTCAATGGCACGCCGTCGATCTGGATCGGCTGCGCGATGCGATCGCGCGTCGTCCCCGGCACGTCGGTGACGATCGCGATCTCGGCTCCCGCCAACGCGTTGAGCAGCGAGCTCTTTCCCACGTTCGGCTCGCCGAGCAGCACCACGTTCAACCCTTCGCGCAACAGCGCACCTCGCCGCGCCTGCGCGAGCAGCGCATCGAGTCGAGAACGCAACGCCGCCAACCGCCCGCGCGCGTCCGACGCCTCGAGGAAGTCGATCTCCTCCTCGGGAAAATCGAGCGTCGCCTCGACCAGCGTGCGCAACTCGATCAGCCGCTCGACCAGCGCGTGCACGGCATCGGAGAACTCGCCCGACAGCGAACGCGCCGCCGAGCGAGCCGCCTGCTCGGTGCTCGCATCGATCAGGTCGGCAACCGCCTCGGCCTGCGCGAGATCGAGCTTGTCGTTCAGGAACGCGCGCTGCGTGAACTCGCCCGGCCCGGCCAGCCGCACGCCGAGCGCGGCGCCCGCCTCGAGCACGCGTCGCAACAGCAACTGCAGCACGACCGGCCCGCCATGGCCCTGCAACTCGAGCACGTCCTCGCCGGTATACGAGTTCGGCGCCGGAAAGAAGATCGCGATGCCACGATCGATCACCGCACCGTCGCCCGCGAAGAATGGTCCGTAGGTCGCGTGCCGCGGCGCGAGCGTGCGCTGCAGCAGCGCCTCGATCACCACCGGCAACCCGCTGCCGGAGACGCGCACCACGCCGATTCCCCCCCGCCCCGCAGCGGTCGCGATGGCGGCGATGGGTTCACGGCCGGGCGCAAGATCAAGGACGGGCAAGGTCTTCCGAAGTTGTCAGAGTCGGCTCATCATTATCGCGGCTCCCCACGCGGAGGCTGCGATGCATGTGCTCGTCACCGGCGCCAACGGCCATCTCGGCTACAACCTGGTCGAACAGCTGCTCGCCGGCGGGCATCGCGTCCGGGCCAGCGTTCGCACGCTCGACGACCCATCGCGAACCGCTCGCCTGCGTGCGCTCGGCGACGTGGAACTGGTCGAGGCGCGGCTCGATCGGCCCGACCAGCTGCGCGCGGCGATGGAGGGCGTCGAGTGCCTGTTCCACGCCGCCGCCGCCTACGTCAACGTACACGGCGACCGGGAACGGGAGATTCTCGATAGCTCGATCCGCGGCGCGCAGGCGGCGGTGACTGCGGCAGCCGACGCAGGCGTGCGCAAGGTTGTGCGACGGCCGCTTCGCGGCCTGCGGCGACGTCGCGCCGAGCTTTCGCACGATGCTCGAGACGATGCACGCGATCGATCGATCGATCGATCCCGCTGCCGTGGGTGACGATCCCCGACTTCGCGGTAGGCGCACTGCCCTTCTTCGATCGCCTGAACGAACTCACGCTGCACACGCCTCGCACGCTGACGCACGAGATGATGCGCACCTACCGGGGAAGGATCTGGAACTTCAGCAACCGCCGCGCGCGCGAGGTGCTGGGCTGGACGCCGACGATCCCGCTCGAGCAGACGCTGCGCGAAACGATCACGATCCTGCGCGCGCGGGACGCGGCGGCGAAAGCACACGCCTAGCACCCTTCACTTGTGCAGAACGCCCAGCTTCTTGTTGATCACCCACTGCTGCGCGATCGAATAGACGTTGTTCACCAGCCAGTAGAGCACCAGTCCCGCCGGGAAGAAGAAGAACATCACCGAGAACACCAGCGGCATGATCATCATCATCTTCGCCTGGATGGGATCCGGCGGCGTCGGGTTCAGCTTCACCTGGATGAACATCGTGCCGGCCATCACCAGCGGCAGGATGAAGAACGGATCGGGCGCCGACAGGTCGTGGATCCAGCCGATCCACGGAGCGTTGCGCATCTCCACCGACGCAAGCAGCACCCAGTACAACGCGATGAAGACCGGGATCTGCACGACAATCGGAAGGCACCCGCCGAGCGGATTGATCTTCTCGGTCTTGTACAGCTCCATCATCGCCTGGTTCATCTTCACGCGATCGTCGCCGTAGCGCTCGCGGATCGCGGTGAGCCGCGGCGTGACGGCCTTCATCCGCGCCATCGACTTGTAGCTCGCGGCCTGCAGCGGAAAGAAGATCGTCTTGATCAGCAAGGTAAGCAGCACGATCGCCCAGCCCCAGTTGCCGACGAGCCCGTGCAGCTTCTCGAGCAGCCAGTAGATCGGCTTGGCGATGACGGTGAGCCAGCCGTAGTCGACCGTCAGGTCCAGTCCCGGCGCGATCGCTTCGAGCATGCGCTGCTTCTGCGGGCCGACCAGCAGTTGCGACTCGACGCTCGTCGTCGCGTCCGGCGCGAGCGTGCCCAGCGGCTCCTTGATGCCCACCGAGTACAGGTTCGTGTCGACCTTGCGCGCGTAGTAATCGCGCTGCGCCCCCTGCTGCGGGATCCACGCGGTAACGAAGTAGTGCTGGATGATGCCGACCCAGCCGTCGTCGGCCGATTTCGCGTAGCTCGCCTTGCCCTTCTCGATGTCGCTGAACGACACCTTCTGGAATTTTTCCTCGGCCGTGTACACGACCGGACCGGTGTACGTGCTGTAGAACTTCGAGCCGCCGGGAGGCGCTTCGCCGTCGCGCGTGAGCTGCAGGTACAGCACGGGGCTCAACGGCGCCTGGCTGGCGTTCGTCACCTCGTCCTTCACGTGCACGACGTAATCGCCGCGCGCAAGCGTATAGGTGCGAACGAGGCGCAGGCCGCCGCTTTCGGCCTGCAGCTTCAACCGCACCTCGTTGCCCGAGCCCAGCGTGCGCGGCGCGTCGCCGTCCACTGCCGTCATCGGCGTTCGATGCGTCGGGAACGACGTTCCCGCCGGAGCGTCGCCGATCAGCCCGCTCTGCGCGAGGTAGACGCGACCCGGCGCGTACTGCAGCAGCACGAGGTTCTGCTCCTGCTCGCCGTTCTCCTCGCGATGCCCGAGCAGTTCCGCTCGGCGCACCTGCCCGCCCATCAGGTCGATGTCGAGGGTGAGCACGTCGTTGGCGAGACGGATCGTCTGATCCGAAGTGACCGCCGCGCCGCTGGTCGGCGCCGCCGGCGGTGCAGTGCCGGTCGCCGCGGTGCCCGGCGCGGCGCTCGTCGCCGGCGGGATCGCCGCATCGGAACCCGTGCCGAGCGTTGCCGGCGAGCGGCCGCCGGGGCCTTCGTGAACCCCCTGCTCGGCGGGCGGCGGTCCGCCGAACAACGACGCATGTCCCTGATGTCGCTGCCACGAGTCCCAGAGGAACAGCAGCGACATCGAGAACACGATCCACAGGATCATTCGTTGGGTCTGCATGGTCTCGAAAATCAGGATTCGACGGGAGGGTCGTCGCGCATCGACGCAGGCCAGCGGCACCGGCAGCGCGACGACAAGTGGAGCGGTACTTCATCGATGCCGCCCGGGTTCAACGGATGGCAACGGGCGATGCGCCGCAATGCCAGCCAGCCGCCTCGCCAGGCGCCGTGGCGTTCGATCGCCTGCACCGCGTAATCGGAACAGGTGGGCAGGAAGCGGCAGCGCGGAGCGAGGAACGGGCTGATCGCGGCCCGATAGAAGCGGATCGCGCCGGTGAGGATGCGTTTCATCGCAGCGACCCGCGCTTGCTCAGCCAGGCGTTCGCACCGACGAAAAGCCGGTCAAGTTCCTCGCGCGCCAACCGTTTGCGCGCCGGCAGCCCTGTACCGCTCTGCGCCGACGCGACGGCGGCACGCACGCGCAACAGGCCCACGACGGTACTTCGATCCAGTCCGGCGGCACGCCACGCTTCGCGCGCCACCCGGCGCATCGCATTGCGTTCCACCGCTCGTTTCAGGACGCGCTTCGGCGCCGCGACGATCAATCGGCCGCGCAGCCCCGTTGCGTCGTCTGCGACCTGGTTCACGTGCAAGCCGAAATGCGGTCCGGATGCGACTGGACGAGTGCGCAGCAGCATCGGTACGATGCCCGGCGGCACTGGCGCGGAAGCGGTAGCGCGAGGTCGCCGACGGGAGCCGGTCTGCGGAACCGGCCGCTCAGACGGCGAGGCGCTTCCTGCCTTTTGCGCGGCGCGCACGGATGACGGCTCGTCCACCCCGGGTCTTCATGCGTACGAGGAAGCCGTGCGTGCGCTTGCGGCGCACGACGGACGGTTGATAGGTGCGTTTCATCGGCCGGTGCCTCGACGTTGAGCTCGAAGTGAAGCGAAAAGCCTTTCATTACAACGCATTACCGCACTGCTTGTCAATTTGGCGATGGCGCCGCAATGGCGTTGCGAGGTAAAATGCCGGTTTGCCCGCACCCGCGAACCGCTCGAAAACATGATGGACCGTTGGCTCGCCTGCGTGGCAAGGCTACAGAACGAGATTCCCGCTCAGCAGTTCAAGCCCTGGATCAAGCCGCTCGTCTTTCTCGGATACGACGAGGGCGAAAGGCTGCTGCGACTCGGGGTTCCGAACCACTTCAAGCTGAACTGGGTTCGATCGCAATTCCTGTCGCAGATCGAATCGGCGGCACGCGAAACGATCGAGCCCGAGTTGCGCGTAAGCTTCGAGATCCACCGCTCTGCGTCGTCCGCAGTACCGCCCGCGCCGATGATCGACGCGCTTCCCGGCGCACGCGCGTGGTCCGCCGCCGACGCCGGCGCAATCGCTGAAGACGCCCGCTCCGACGACGCCGACGTGCTCACCGAAGCGAGCGCAGAAGCACCGGCGCCCGCCTTTCCGTCCAGCGCTGCGCCCGATGCACGCACCCGGCTGCGTCCGGAGCTCACCTTCGAGAACTTCGTGCACGGCAAGGCGAACCAGATCGCCTGGTCGGCCGCGCTGCAGGTCGTCGAGCGCCCGGGCACCTCGTACAACCCGCTGTTCCTCTACGGCGGCGTGGGCCTGGGCAAGACGCACCTGCTGCACGCGGTGGGCAACGCGATCCGCGATCGGATGCCCGGCGCGCGCGTGCGCTACATCCATGCGCAGGACTACTTCGACGAGATGGTCCGCGGCATCCAGCGCAAGTCGCTGCACGAGTTCAAACAGAAGTACCAGTCGCTCGATCTTCTTCTCGTCGACGACATCCAGTTCCTCGGCGGAAAAGACCGTACCCAGGAGGAGTTCTTCTACACGTTCGAAGCGCTGCTCACTGCGCGCAAGCAGCTGATCATCACGAGCGACACCTATCCGAAGGAGCTGTCCGCCTTCGAAGACCGGCTCGTTTCGCGCTTCGGCTCCGGGCTCATCGTGGAGATCGAGCCGCCGGAGCTCGAGATGCGCGTCGCGATCCTGCTGAAGAAGGCCGAGCAGTCGGGCGAGAAGCTTCCCGAGGAAGTGGCTTTCTTCGTCGCGAAGAACCTGCGCTCGAACGTCCGCGAGCTCGAAGGCGCGCTGCTGCGCGTGATCGCCTTCGCGCGCTTTCGCAGCAAGCCGGTCACCGCCGATCTCGCCAAGGAGGCGCTTAAAGACCTGCTCGAACTGAACCGCCCGCCGATCTCGATCGAATCGATCCAGAAAACGGTGGCCGACTTCCTGAAGATCAAGGTCGCCGACATGTACAGCAAGCGGCGACCGGCGCACATCGCACGCGCGCGCCAGATCGCGATGTACTTCGCCAAGGAACTCACGCAGAAGAGCTTCCCGGAAATCGGCGAGGCCTTCGGCGGACGCGACCACACCACGGTAATGCACGCGGTCAAGCGCATTGCCGAGTTGCGCCAGCACGACCAGGAGTGGAACCGGCAGTTGCACGTGCTCGAGCAGACGCTCCGTGGCTGAACCCGGCACCGTGCAACGACTGGATCGAAGGGCGCGAAAGGCCTGCACAACCGCGGGAGCGATTGTGAACAACGTGCCGTTTTCCCGGGCAGCGCAAAGTTGTTCGACTGCGTCCACAGCGGCCGGAACACGCTCTCCACAGCCGAAAAACGGTCGCAGAACGAGCAGCGGCGCGGGCCCGCTGCGGTTGTCCCCAGGGTTGTTGCACGTACATCCAACAACAGCAACAGGAATCTGAACTAATGCAGTTCATCCAGGCAAACCGCGATGCGATCCTGAAGCCGCTGCAGACCGTGGCCGGAATCGTCGAACGACGCCACACGCTGCCGATCCTCGCGAACGTGCTGCTTCGCAAGAAGGGTCCCGACGTTTCGTTTCTCGCCACCGACGTCGAGATCCAGATCGAGACCACGGCCCAGCTCGGCGCCGGCCGCGAAGACGGCGGCACGACACTGTCCGCACGGAAGTTGATCGACATCCTGCGATCGCTGCCCGATGGAGCCGACGTCTCGATCAAGATCGAGAACAAGCGTGCGACGATCCAGGCGGGTCGCAGCCGCTTCGCGCTGCAGACGCTCGACGCCGGTGAGTTCCCCACCGTGGCCGTCGCCGATCGCTTCGTCGCGTCGTTCGAGCTGCCGCAGCGCAAGCTCAAGCACCTGATCCGCATGGTGCATTTCGCGATGGCGCAGCAGGACATCCGCTACTACCTGAACGGCCTGCTGCTCGTCACCGACGGCTCGCTGGTGAAGGTGGTGGCCACCGACGGACACCGGCTGTCGTACTGCGAGGCGACGGTCGACGGCGCCGATCTCGCGCGTGCCGAAGTGATCATTCCGCGCAAGACGGTGCTCGAACTGCAGCGGCTGCTCGCCGACAGCGACGACGGCGTCGCGATCGACGTTTCGGGCAACCAGGTGCGGCTTCGCTTCGGCGAGGTCGAGATGGTCTCGAAGATCGTCGAGGGCAAGTTCCCCGACTACCAGCGCGTCATTCCGCAGGGGTACACCAAGCGCGTGGTGCTGTCGCGCGAGGCGTTCGCTGCGTCGCTGGCTCGCGCGTCGATCCTCACCACCGACAAGTTCAAGGGCGTTCGGCTGAGTCTTTCGCCGGGAACGCTGCAGATCCAGACGAGCAACGCCGAGCAGGAAGAGGCCGTCGAAGAGCTCGAGATCGAATACGAAGGCGAGCACCTGGAGATCGGCTTCAACGTCAGCTACCTGCTCGACGTGCTGGCCAACCTCGATTGCGCTTCCGTGCAGATGGAGTTCGGCGATTCGGGCACGAGCGCATTGCTCACGGTGCCCGGCGACGAGCAGTTTCGCTACGTCGTGATGCCGATGCGCATCTGACCCCGAAGGTGAACATGACCGAAGCCGAACGACAATACGATTCCTCGTCGATCCAGATCCTCGAAGGCCTGGAGGCGGTGCGCAAGCGTCCAGGCATGTACATCGGCGACACCTCCGACGGCACCGGCCTGCACCACCTCGTCTTCGAGGTCGTCGACAACTCCATCGACGAGGCCCTTGCCGGCTACTGCGACGAGATTGTCGTCACGATCCACACCGACAACTCGATCTCGGTGGTCGACAACGGGCGCGGCATCCCTACCGGCGTGAAGATGGACGACAAGCACGTCCCGAAGCGCAGCGCGGCCGAGATCGCGATGACCGAGTTGCACGCCGGGGGAAAGTTCAACCAGAACAGCTACAAGGTCTCGGGCGGCCTGCACGGCGTGGGTGTCTCGTGCGTGAACGCGCTGTCGAAATGGCTGCGTCTCACCGTCCGTCGCAACGGCAAGGTGCACTTCATGGAGTTCGCGCGCGGCCTGGTGCAGAACCGGCTGGTCGAGCAGCGCGAAGGGGTCGTCGTCTCGCCGATGAAGACGCTGGGCGACACGCAGTTGCGCGGCACCGAAGTGCATTTCCTCGCCGACGACGTGATCTTCGGAAACGTCGATTTCCACTACGAGATCCTCAGCAAGAGGCTGCGCGAGCTCAGCTTCCTGAACAACGGCGTTCGCATCCGCCTGGTGGACCAGCGCCAGGGCAAGGAGGAAGACTTCGCCTTCGCCGGCGGCGTCAAGGGCTTCGTCGAATACATCAATCGCTCGAAGACGACGATTCATCCGAACGTGTTCCACGCCAGCGGCGAGCGCGAAGTGGAGGTGGGCGGCGAGTTGCGCCGGGTCTACGTCGAAGTGTCGATGCAGTGGAACGACTCGTACAACGAGCAGGTTCTCTGCTACACGAACAACATCCCGCAACGCGATGGCGGCACGCACCTCACCGGGCTGCGCGCGGCCATGACGCGCGTCATCAACAAGTACATCGAGAGCAACGAGCTCGCGAAGAAGGCGAAGGTCGAGACGAGTGGCGACGACATGCGCGAAGGCCTGGCGTGCGTGCTGTCGATCAAGATGCCCGACCCGAAGTTCTCCAGCCAGACGAAGGAGAAGCTCGTCTCCTCCGAGGCGAGGCCCGCGGTGGAGGAGGTGGTCGGCGCCACGCTCGAGGAGTTCCTGCTCGAAAAGCCGTCCGACGCGAAGATCATCTGCGGCAAGATCGTCGATGCGGCGCGAGCGCGCGAGGCCGCGCGCAAGGCGCGCGAGATGACGCGTCGCAAGGGCCTGCTCGACGGCGTGGGCCTGCCCGGCAAGCTCGCCGACTGCCAGGAGAAGGACCCCGCGCTCTCCGAGCTCTTCATCGTCGAGGGCGACTCCGCCGGCGGCTCGGCCAAGCAGGGGCGCGACCGCAAGTTCCAGGCGATCCTGCCGCTGCGCGGCAAGGTGCTGAACGTGGAGAAGGCGCGCTTCGACAAGCTGATCTCGTCCGAGCAGATCGCCACGCTGATCACCGCGCTGGGCACGAACATCGGCCCCGACTACGACGTCGAAAAGCTGCGCTACCACCGCATCATCATCATGACGGACGCCGACGTCGACGGCAGCCACATCCGCACGCTGCTGCTCACGTTCTTCTACCGGCAGATGCCCGACCTGGTCGAGCGCGGCCACATCTACATCGCGCAGCCGCCGCTATACAAGGTGAAGCACGGCCGCGACGATCGATACCTGAAGGACGATGTCGAGCTGAACCAGTACATGCTGCGCCACGCGCTGGACGGCGCTTCGCTGCTGCCCAGCGCCGGAGCGCAGCCCATCGTCGGCGACGCGCTCGCCGAGCTCGCGCGCAAGTACATCGTCGCCGAAGGCGTCGTCGAGCGCCTGTCGCGCATCATCGACGAGGACGCGCTTCGCTCCATCGTCGATGGCACCGAGATCGACCTCGCCAACGAGCAGAGCGCACAGGCGTCGGCAGCGCAGCTCGCCGAAGCGATGGCGCGCTATGCGCCGCCGAACAACGGTGGCCCTCCGACCGTGCACGCCCGCTTCAGCGAGAAGCAGGAAAAGTGGATGCTTGCGATCGAGAGGCGCCATCACGGCAACGTGAAGATGAGCGTCATCGACGCCGAGTTCGTCGCTTCGGCCGACTACGAAGCGATCGCGGGTTTCGCACAGACCGTCGGCGGCCTGATCGGCGTCGGTGCCGAGATCCGGCGGGGCGAAGGCGAGAAGCAGAAGTCGCAACCGATCGTCGACTTCCGTGCGGCGATGCGCTGGTTGCTCGCGGAAGCCGAGCGCGGCGTCTCGCGCCAGCGCTACAAGGGGCTGGGGGAAATGAACGCGTCGCAGTTGTGGGAGACCACGATGGATCCGGCGGCGCGGCGCCTGCTGCGCGTGCGCATCGACGACGCGATTGCCGCCGACGCGATCTTCACCACGCTGATGGGCGACGACGTCGAACCGCGCAGGGCGTTCATTGCGGAGAACGCGCTCGTGGCGCGCAATATCGACGTGTGAGGTCGTTTGCTGCGTTTCGCAGCATCCGGGGCTTCGGGATCTCCGGAACCCTTGCGTGGGCTGCGGAGATCCCGGCGGTCTGCGTCACCGTCGATTCATGCGAAAGCCTTGGCGCCGCCCGCCGAAACCGATTTCGTCGCGTCGAGGCTCCACGGCCCTGCCCCGAGCGCCGAAACCAGCAGCAGGCCGCCCGCAACCGACAGGTTCTTCATGAACAGCAACTGCGCGACGAACTGCTGCTCGGCGGGTGCCGCCCAGTACGCGTGGAAGATGACGCTCGCCGCGAGCGTGAACAGCGCCATCGCCAGCCCGACGATGCGCGTACGGAAACCGACAACCAGCGCGATGCCGCCGAGCAGTTCGAATGCGCCCACGATCGCCGCGAGCAGCGTCGGAAACGGCAGTCCGCCGCTGGCGACGTACCCGGCAGTGCCCGATATGTCGCCGAGCTTTGCGTAGCCCGAAAGGATGAACATCAGCGCGAGCAGGAACCGACCGATGACCGAAACGTACGAGGTGTATGTGTTCACTTGATTCCCCCAGGGGAGTAGGAGTGGAGACGACCGTCGTACTGTACTGTTTCAATATCGGATTAAAAAGTCATCAGATCAGGATTCTAGATTCCGGATTTGGGACAATCGGCCCAGATCTCGTCGCCCCACGCGGCGCCCTCTTCGTCGCCGCACGCGGCGTCGCGGACGAGATTCGTGCCGCGCCCGGCCGACTGCTAGACGTCGATCAATCCGTGGCGGATCGCCAGGCGCACGAGCGAGGGAACATCGCCCACGCCCAGCTTGTTCATCAGTCGACTGCGGTAGGTGTCGACAGTCTTGGGCGACAGGTGCAGCGCCTGCCCGATCGACGCGCTGCTCTGCCCACGCACGACCATCGCGACGATCTGTCGCTCTCTCGGCGACAGCGTCGCGAAACCGTCGTCGCTTCCGACCGTGAGCGCTTCCACTGCGAGGTTCGCGACTTCGGGCGCCAGGTGTCGTCGACCCTGCGTCGCCGCGTCGATGGCACGCAGCAGCTCGGTCGTCGGCGAGCCCTTGAGGACGTACGACAGCGCGCCCCTGCGCATTGCCTCGCCCACGTGGTGCGGCTGCGCCGACATCGTCAGCACGATGCAACGCACCGGAAGCGAGCGTCGCTGCAGCTCGGCGAGCAACTCCAGCCCTGAGCGCTCGCCCAGGCTCAGGTCGACCAGCGCGACATCGGGTGGATCGCGCGCGAGATCGGCGAGCGCGAGCACGGGATCGGCCGATTCGCCGATCACGCGATGCCCTGCCGCCTCGAGCACGGCGCGCAGGCCTTCGCGCACGATGGCATGGTCGTCGACGAGATACAGGCGGCTCATGCCGCACTCCAGTCGAGACTCACGATCGTGCCCTTGCCGGGCATCGAATCGAGCGCGAATCGTGCGCCGATCGCCAGCGCGCGTTCGCGCATCCCGACGATCCCGAGGTGGCCGGGGCGACTCGAACTCGACGCGATGCCGCTGCCGTCGTCGGCGATCTGCAGGCGCAGCGAGTGCGCGTCGCCGTCAACGGCCACACGAACGAGCGTGGCGTTGGCGTGCCGCAGTGCATTGGCGATCGCCTCGCGCGCAATCATGAACGCGGCGTACTCGACGTCGGCGGGCCACCGGTTGCGCGTCATTCCCGCGGGAGGCTCGAAGCGCAGCTCGACGTCGTCGCGCGCAAGCGGCTGCATGCGCAACTCGTTGTCGAGCGCGTCGACCAGTCCCTGGTCGTCCAGCAGCGGCGGACGAAGCGTGACGAGGACCCGACGCACTTCGCGCACCGCCTGGTCGATCAGCGTGCTCACGCGAGCGGCCTGTTGTTGCGCCTGCGCGCCGGCCGTGGCGCAGTTGGCCGCAACGACATCGAAGCCGAGTCGGATCGCCGCCAGCGTCTGGCCGAGCTGGTCGTGCAGCATCTGCGCCAGTGCTCGCGTCGTCGTCTTCTCGGTGTCCATCAGCCGTTGCGCGAGATCGGAAAGGTCGCCGCGATAGCGCGCGAGTGCCTGCTCGTCGCGCCAGCGGGCCAGTTGCAGCTCGCGGTCGCGCAGTGCGTGCTGCACGATCGTCGGCATCAGCTCCTGGTAGCGGCCATCGACGTCCTTGACGACGTAGTTGCTGGCGCCGTTGCGCATCGCTTCGACCGCCACCGAGACGTCGTCGGCACCCGTGAGCATCACGATCGGAACGCGGCGCTCGACGGCGCGCTCGTTCAGCCGGACGAGCAATTCGAGACCGTCCATGTCGGGCAGGCGAAAGTCGAGCAGTGCGCAGTCGACGACATGGCTGTCGACTTCTCGCAGCGCCTGCCCGGCGGTTTCGGCTTCGACGAAGACCGGCGACGGCTCGAGCCGTGCAAGCGCGCGACGGCAGATCCGGCGATCGACCGTATCGTCGTCGACGATCAGGATCCGCAGCGTGCGTTCCACGAGTACGTGCCGGCCCTCGGGCTTCAGCGCAGCCCGTTCATCGCGGCGTGCTCAGCAGGCCGGCGCGACTTCGCTGAGCGTCCAGTACGCATCGATCGTACGCATTGCGTCGACGAACTTGGCGTAGTCGACCGGCTTGGTCATGTAGCCCGCCACGCTCAGGTCGAAGCTGTCGATCTTGTCCTGCTCTTCCTGTGATGTGGTGAGCACCACCGTCGGGATGCGCCGCCACCGCGGGTGCTGTTTGACGACCTGCAGGAACTCGATGCCGTTCATCACGGGCATGTTCAGGTCGAGCAGGATCAGGCACGGCACTTCATGAGCTGCCCTGCTCTCGAGGAATTCGAGCGCCGCCTCTCCGTTGATGTGCTGTACGAGGGGATTCGTGACTTTCAGTTCGCGAAACGCCCGGCGTACGGTCATCGCGTCGACGTCGTCGTCCTCGACCAGCAGGATCGAGCTGTTCGTCAGATGCAACGCGGTCTCCCTCCGTTGAAGCGCCCGACATCGAAAGCGGGAGCGTGAAATGAAAGATGCTTCCTTCGTGGATTTTCGACTCTACCCAGACGCGGCCGCCATGGCTTTCGACGATTTTCTTGACCAGGGACAAGCCGATTCCCGTGCTTTCGGTGCGATCGCGCGGCGCCAGCGACTGGAACATCTGGAAGATGCGCTCGAAATGACGTGGTTCGATGCCCGGTCCGTTGTCGCTGACCGTGAAATGCCAGTCGACGGCCGAGCGCTCGCAGCCGACGTGCACCTGGCCTTCGGGCTTGTCGATGTACTGGATCGCATTGCCGATCAGGTTCTGGAAGATCTGCTGCGCGCGCGTGCGCTCGATCGTCATCGTGGGCAACGGGCCGACGTGGACATGGACGTGCGCAGGCGGCGCGAGCAGGTCCACCGTCTCGGCGACGAGTTCGCCGAGGTCGACCACGGTGCGCGTCTCGCGCACCCGACCCACGCGCGAGTACTGCAGGATGCCGTCGATCAGGCGGTCCATCCGCTTGACGCGTCCGAGCAGCAACGCGAGCTGCTCGCGCCCCTCGTCGTCGAAGCGATCGGCGTAGTCGGCGGCGATCCACTGCGCAAGCGAAGCGATCGCGCGCAGCGGCGCCTTCAGGTCGTGTGATGCGACATACGCGAAATTCGCCAGTTCCTCGTTGGCCGACTGCAGCTCGCGCAGCAGCGTCGCCTGCTTCGATTCGCTTTCCGCGAGCTCCGCGTGCGCCCGCTGCCGCGCCGCGATCTCGCGCCGGATCAGCTGCTGCAGCAGCAGCAGCAACGCGACGACGCCGGCCAGCGCGACGAAGAAGATCGAGTAGACGCCCTCGCCGAGGCGACGCGCGGCTTGCGCGTTGGCGCGTAGTTCGGCGTGCTGCTCGTCGGCGATCGCGTTCACCTCGTGGGCAAGCCTGGCCATTTGATCGCGCCCGATGCCGCGCGCGATCAGCGCCTTCGATTCGTCGTCCGAGCGCTGGCGCACCGCGAGCACCTCGTCGAGCAGATCGAATCGGGCCTCGATGATGGGGCCGAGCCGCTGGATGCGCGCGAACAGGTCGGGGTCGTGGCGCACGAGTCGTTGCAGTTCGGCGAGCGTACGGCGCGCCGATTCCATCGCCGCTGCGCGCTGCTCGAGGTGGGACTGTTCGCCGGTGTAGAGAAAGCTGCGCTGCGCCGCTTCCGTCTCGTACGTGAAGGCGAGCACGCGCTTGAGCGGCGTGACGAGTTCGGCGTTCTGCAGCGCCTGGCGCGAGGTGTCGACGAAGCGGCTGGTCGTCAGGTACGAGAACACACCGACGACGATCACGACGACCGCCGCGAATCCGAAACCGAGCAGGACTTTTCGATCGAGCGGCAGCGACCTCACGTGGCGTCCTTCAGGTCTTTCGGCTCCTGCGCAGCGATTCTCCCGGGATCGTCAAGCGGCCGCCGAGCTCGCAGCGCCGTCCGTCCAGGCTCTGCGCGCATTGTGCGCCGTGCTGCGCGCGAGTCCCACCGGCGACGCGAATGCCGCGTCCAGCATCGGGCTGTAGAACGCGTAGCCCATTTCGTAATGCCTCGCCCGGCGCATCGCCGCGCAGGCACGCGTCAGCAGCAGGGCCGGGTTCGAGCCGTCCTGCGGGAAGTAGGTAAAACCGAGGCTGGGGCGAAGGTGGCGGTCTGCTCCGGCCATCCGCAGCGGCGTCGACAGCGTTTCGAGCATCGCGTCGGCCAGCGCCACCGTTTTCCCGAGCGGCATCGCGCCCGGACGGGTCCACGCGAACGACTCGTCGCCGTATCGCCCCACGGAGCTTTCGTCGACGCCCGCGCAGTTCTCGATTCGCGCGCAGACCGAGCGGTGCAGCTCATCGGCGGCCGGCTCCCGCAGGTGGGGTTCGATCGATTCGAGCGCATCGAACTCGATCCACGCGACGATGCCGCCGTCCGGCCCACGCTGCGGGGACGCGTCCGCGCTGCGCGAGAGCGCGCGCAGCGGTGCGCGACCGCTTGCCGGCGCCGTCGTTGCAGCGGACTTCCTGTTCAGCGCCAGTGCGACGAGGCTTGCGTGAAGGCGATCCTCGAAGCCGGCGCCGTCGCAGACGGCCAGCGGCGAAACGGGTGGTCGTGCCATCGCAGGCGTTGCGCCGTAGTGACGACGGGTGATCGCGAGCAGTCGGCTGAGGACGTAACGATGGCCGGCGTCGCCGGTGCTCGGGCCGGGGAACGGGGCATCCTGCCGGGACTGGCGCATCGTCTCCTCCTCGTGGGCGGGCGCGCCTGATTGCGGCCGGCCTCCGGGGGACTCTACGAACTTGCCGCTGGTTCGTCTGTAGGGATGTCTGGACGCGACTTGTCCGGTCGAATCGATCGACGCGTTTCGCCAGGCGCGAAGCGCATCGCCACCCCGGTACGGCGGTGGGCGATCAGCGCCGTCGGTACCAGGCCACGCCGGCGTCGTCGACGTCGGTCGCGATCTCCCCGCGCCGCTCCAGGTAGTTCAGGTGCGCGATGCATTCGCCGGTGGCCATTCCGAGCAGGTGCGGATCGGCGTAGACGTTCCGCGCGAACAGCGCCCCGAAAAGGTCGATGACGCGCCGCGGTTCGGCGAGCGATTTCCGCAGGCGATCCAGACCGCGCTGGTGCCCATGCTCGAGCGAGCGCAGCCGCGAATGCAGCCCGGTGAACGGCTCGTTGTGCGACGGCAGCACGAGTACGTCGTCGGGCACGATGCGCTCGAAATGCGCGAGCGAGTCGAACCAGTCGCCCAGCGGGTCTGCCTCGGGCTCGGTGGGGAACACCGAGACGTTCGACGAGATGCGCGGCAGTACCTGGTCGCCGGAGATCAGCACGCGCAGCGCCGGGCAATACAGGCTGGCGTGCTCGGGCGAGTGGCCGCTGCCGATGACGACCGTCCATTCGTGCTCGCCGATCGCCAGCCGTTCGCCGTCGACGATGCGCCGATAGCTGTCGGGCAGCCGGTAGACGGCCTTGCCGAAGCCGCCGAAGCGGGCGCGATACTGGTCGATCGCGTCGTCGTCCCATCCGGCCCGCCGGTAGAACTCGACGCCTTCGAGCGGCGCTTCGCGTCCGGTGTCGGCGACGAGCACGCGACAGGTGAGGTACTCGAGCCGCGTCATCCAGAGCCGGCAGTCGAAGCGGCGCGTCAGCCACCCGGCCATGCCGACGTGGTCCGGGTGCATGTGCGTGCCGAACACGCGCGTGACCGGCCGTTGCCGGAGCGGACCGGCGATCGCCTCGGCCCAGGCGGCCGCGGTTTCGGGGCTCTGCAGCCCGGTATCGATCGCGGCCCAGCCGGCGCCGTCGTCGATCGCCCACGTGTTGATGTGCGACAGCGGCGGCGGAAGCGGCTTGCGCATCCACAGCAGGCCGGGGGCTACCTCGACCGCCTGCCCATGCTTGGGCGGAGCGTCGAACGGGTAGGTAGGGACGTCCTGCTGCTTGTCGGCGATTTTCATTGCGCGATCGTCTCGGAAACGACGGTCGACTTGCCGTGCTTGACGGCCTGACCGCAGAAAGCATAGTCGACGTCGGGCTGGCGGCCCGCCATCAGGTCGGCCAGTGCCTTCGCCGAACCGCAGGCGAGCGTCCACCCCAGCGTCCCGTGTCCGGTGTTCAGGAAGAGATTCGGCAGGCGCGTGCCGCCCACGTACGGGCGGTTCGACGGCGTCGTCGGGCGCAGTCCGGACCAGAACTCGGCTGCCGTGGCGTCGCCGGCGCCGGGCATCAATTGCTCGACGCGGCGCAGGATCGCCCGGCAGCGATCGAGGTCGAGCGCGCGGCCGTAGCCCGCAAGTTCCGCGGTGCCGGCGATCCGCAGGCGGTCGCCCAGCCGGGAAAAGACGAGCTTGCGCTCGTCGTCGGTGAGCGAGACCTCGAAGGCGCGCGAGGCGTCGCGCACCGGCATCGTTACCGAGTAGCCCTTCGCGGGATAGATCGCGAGCCGCACGCCGATCGGCGCGGCGAGCAGCGCGCTGAAGCTGCCCGCCGCGAGCACGTAGCGCTGCGCGCGGATCGCTTCGTAACGTCCCTCCCGGTCGATCGTCTCGGCGTAGTCGATGCGTCCGCTGCTCGCGCGTAGCGCCGTAACCTGGTGGCCCATCCGGAATTCGACGCCTGCGGCTCGGCAGCGCGCGGCGAGTTGCACGGTGAATGCGTGCGCGTCGCCCGACTCGTCGGCCGGCGTGAACGTCGCCCCCTTGAGCAGCGGGCGGGCGCTGCGCAGCGCGGGCTCGATGGCGATCGCCTCTTCCACCGAGACGATGCTGCGCTCGCAGCCGAGCTCGCGCATCAGCAGCGCCGGCTCGTACGCCGCTTCGAACTCTCGGGAATCGGTGTAGAAATGCAGGATGCCCCGCAGGCGCTCGTCGTAGTCGATGCCGGTTTCGGCGCGAAGCCGCTGCAGGACCTTGCGGCTGTACGTGCCCAGGCGCACGAGCTCGCCGATGTTGTGCCGGGCACGCTCGCTCGTGCACTCGCGCACGAAACCGGCAAGCCACAGCCACTGCCGCGGATCGGCGCGCAGCCGAAGGCGCAGCGGCGCATCGGCGCGCAGCAGCCAGTGCGCCGCACGCCGCAGCGCAGTCGGATTCGCCCAGGGCTCGGCGTGGCTTACCGAAATCTGCCCGCCGTTGGCGAAGCTCGTCTCGGAGGCCACCTCCTGCCCTCGATCGAGGACGACGACGTCGAAGCCCTGTTCGCGGAGGAACCAGGCGGTGGTGACGCCCACGACGCCGGCGCCGACGACGACGACCTTCATCCGCGGACGACACGCGCCGCTGCGGCGCGCCTCATTGCTGCAACGCTTGCAGCGCGGCCGCGTGTCGCTCGTTGCATTCGTCGAGACTCTGCGCGGTGACGCCGAGATCGCGCAGCAGCCCGTCGCGCAGGCTGTAGATCCAGCCGTGCAGCGACAGCTTCTGGCCGCGCTCCCACGCGTCGCGAACGATCGTGGTGCGCGAGACGTTGCGCACCTGTTCGACGACGTTCAGTTCGCACAGGCGATCGGCGCGATCGCCGTCGTGCGCGATCGGGCGAATGCGTGCCTCGTGCCGCTCGGCGACGTCGCGCACGTGCCCGAGCCAGTTGTCGGACAGTCCGATGCGCTGCTGGAAGAGCGCCGCGCGCACTCCGCTGCATCCGTAGTGGCCGACGACCATCACGTGCTCGACCTGCAGCACGTCGATGCCGAACTGCAGCGCCGACAGGCAGTTCAGGTCGGTGTGCACGACGACGTTGGCCACGTTGCGGTGCACGAACACCTCGCCCGGCGGCAGGCCGATGATCTCGTTGGCCGGAACCCGACTGTCGGAGCAGCCGATCCACAGGTACTTCGGGCTCTGCTGCTGCGACAGGCGCTGAAAGAAGGCGGGATCGGACGCACGGATGCGTTCGGACCATTCGCGGTTGTTCTGGAACAGCGGTTGAAGTACGCGCATCGCGCCATTATCCGACGATTCGATGCGCGTTGCCGGCCCATCGGGTAGCCTTCGGGGTCGCCCGGAGAAGACCGTGACCGTTCTAGTCGTGGGTTTACTGCTGTTCCTCGGCCCGCACTCGGTGCGCCTGGTTGCCGACGACTGGCGCACCGCGCGCATCGCCTCGACGGGCGAGGGGCGTTGGAAGGGACTGGTATCGCTCGCCTCGCTGGTCGGCCTGGCGTTGATCGTCTGGGGCTACGGGCTCGCGCGGGCCAGCGCAGGCGCACCGCTGTGGTCGCCGCCGACCGGGTCGCGGCACCTGGCGTCGCCGCTGACGCTGGTCGCCTTCGTGCTGATCGTCGCAGCCTATGTTCCGCGCAGCCGGCTGCGTGCGCTCGTCGGCCACCCGATGCTGCTCGGCACTTCGCTATGGGCGCTGGCGCATTTGCTTGCCAACGGCGGCGTTGCCGATCTCGTCCTGTTCGGCGCGTTCCTCGCCTGGTCGGTGGTGCAGTTCGTCGCGTTGCGCCGGCGCGACCGGCTCGAAGGGCGCACGCGGCCCGGCATCTGGGGCAACGACCTCACATCGGTGGTCGTCGGCACCGTCGCCTGGTACGTGTTCGCGATCTACCTGCACGGGCCGCTGATCGGCGTGCGGCCTTTCGGCTGAGCCGGTCGGCTGCTTCGCAGCGCTAGTCGAGCACGGCCGGAAGGCGCTTGGCGAGGGCCTGCCGCGCGGCGGGCGTGCCGCCGAGCAGCGCGAAGCCGAGCAGGCGACCGTGTGCGTCGACGAAGGCCGCCTCGAGGCTGCCGTCGGCCGCAGTCGTGCACTGCCACGAGCCGCGCGCGCCCAGCGGGGGCGGGGCGACCGTCAGCGGCGCAGCCGGCGTCTTCACCACGACCGGCATCGCGGGATACTTCAGGCGCGTCTCGTCGCCGCACAACGTGCGCGCCAGCGCGCGCGCCGCATGCATGATCGGCATCACGAACGGCAGCACCAGGCCGTCGACCTGTGCGCAGTCGCCGAGCGCGTAAATCGCAGGATCGCTCGTGCGCAGGAAGCGGTCGACGACGATGCCGCGATCGCTGAGAAGGCCGGCCGCGGCGGCGAGCGCGGTGCGCGGGCGCAGTCCGATCGCCGACAGCACGAGATCGGTGTCGATCGACGCGTCGCCGGCGAGCCCCACGCGGTATCCGCCGTCGTGGCGCCGCGAGATCGAGGTCGCCGTCGTCTCGAGCAGCAGCCCGACGCCGGCGTCGCGCAATCGCTGAGCGAAGGCGTCGCCCACCGGCTGCGGCAGCAGCCGTCCGAGCGGCCACGCCGCAGGCTCGACGACGTGCACGTCGCGCCCCGAGGCCCGTAGATCGTTGGCGAACTCGCAGCCGATCAGCCCGGCGCCGAGGATCGTCACGTGGCGCGCCGCTTCGACCGCGTCGCGGAACCGCGCGTAGCCGTCCAGGTCGTTCACGGCCAATACGTCTGCGGCGCCGTTTCCTTCGAGCGGAACGCGGATCGGATCGGCGCCCACGGCGAGCACGAGCGCGCGGTACGGGATGCGTTCGCCGTCTTCGAGCCGCAGCGTGTGCGCGGCGACGTCGATCGATTCGATCGCTCTTCGCGCGAGCACCGTCGCGCCGAACTGCGCCGCCGCGCCGGCCGCGTCGGCGGTGGCCAGCATCTCCGGCGTGCGGCCGGCGGCGAGCGCGTTCGACAGCGTCGGCTTCGAGTAGACGGCGCCGGCGTCGCGCGTGACGACGACGATGGGGGTCGATGCGTCGAGCCGGCGCAACTCGCGAACGAGCGTGTACCCGGCCAGCCCGCTGCCGGCGACGACGATCGGGGTAGTCATCGCGAGCGGATCAGGCGGTGATCTCGACCATCTCGAAATCGGCTTTCGCCACCCCGCAATCGGGGCACGACCAGTCGTCGGGGATGTCCTCCCATCGCGTCCCGGCCGCGATTCCCTCGGACGGCAGGCCGTCGGCTTCGTTGTAGGTGAAACCGCAGACGATGCATTGCCAGCTCTTCATGTCGTTCTCCCGTTCGTTGCTTGTACCGGTTGGTTCTCTTGGATGCGCGCCGCCCGGCTTGCGTTTCCGCCGCAAGCGGCGCGCTTTCCCGTCAGGCTGCTTCGACGGCCTGCGCCCGAGCCGCGGCGTTCACGCGATCGAGCGCTTCGCGATAGGCGTTGGCGTGCCGTTCCTCGACCTTCGTCAGCGCCGCGAAACGCTTGGCCGCCTTCTGGAGCACCGCGCGAAACGCGTCGGCGTGCTCCTTCGACTCGGCGATCTGCTCTTCGAACTCCGCGACCGCCGCCTGGTTGCCTTCCTCGACGGCCAGGTGGCGGAATTTCGGGTACATCTCGGTGTATTCGTAGGTCTCGCCTTCGATCGCCAACTCGAGCGCGCGTGCCGGCGTGAGCCGATCGGCCGGGTAGAGCAGGTCGAGGTGACCGAATGCGTGCTGCACTTCCTGGTCGGCAGTGGCCTCGAAGTGCCGCGCGGTCTCCTCGTCGCCGGCGGCGCGAGCGACGCGCGCGAAGTACCGGTACTTGATATGCGCCATCGATTCGCCGGCAAATGCCGCTTCGAGGTTCTGGATCGTGATCGATCGTCCGTTCATGTTCGTTCTCCGTTGCGGGTCCTGATCGGTATGCCGGGGTGCGGACGAAGTGTCAGCTGCCGCGTATAATCGATCAAACGAATTATTCCGTTAATCTAAATCGATTTTGTCGATCTTTCTTCCCTCGATCCGACTGTCCGTCCGATGTCGAACCTCCTGCCGTCGCTTCGCCAGCTTTCCTACCTGGTCGCCATTGCCGATCGGCTGAGCTTCACGCAGGCCGCGCAGGACTGCTTCGTCACGCAGTCGACGCTTTCATCCGGGCTGAAAGAGCTCGAGAGCACGCTCGGCGCGCGGCTCGTCGAAAGAGACCGTCAATCGGTGCGACTGACGCCGCTCGGCGAGAGAGTCGTCGAGCGAAGCAGGGCGCTGCTCGGTTCGGCGCGCGATCTCGTCGGGTTCGTGCGCGCGTCCGCCGCGCCGATGACCGGTCTGGTGCGGCTGGGCGCCATTCCGACGATCGCCCCGTTCCTGCTTCCCGGCCTCGTTCGCCGTACGCGCGAGATGCATCCCGAGCTCAAGCTCGTGTTGCGCGAAGACCGCACCGCGACGCTGCTCGAGCGACTGCGCGGCGGCGAGCTCGATTTCGCGCTGATCGCGCTGCCCTATGACACGCGGGGGCTGCTCGTGCGCGAGCTCTTCGCCGAGGAGTTGTGGCTGATCAGCTCGATGCGCCAGGGCGCGCGCGAGAGCACGCGTCGACCGAAGATCAGTCTTCTCGATCCCGAGCGGCTGCTGCTGCTCGAGGAAGGCCACTGCCTGCGCGAGCACACGCTCGAGGCCTGCGGCCTCGCCGAACGCGCCAATCCGTCCGGCATCGAGGCGACGAGTCTCGTCACGCTCGTGCAGATGGTCGAGTCGGGGCTCGGCGACGCGCTGGTGCCGCAGATGGCGATCGATTCGGGCTTCCTCGCCGGCGCGTCGGTGCTGCCCAAGCGCTTCGCGCCGCCCGTGCCGACGCGACGGATTGCGCTCGCCGCGCGCACCAGCACGACGCGCACCGAGGAGTTCGAATTCCTCGCCGAGGTCCTGGCCGGCCTCGCGCCCCGCGGGTCGCGCTGATTCGGCGGCGGGCAGTGTCGTACCATTTCGCGCGATGCCGCTCGAAGCCCCGATCCAGCCGCCGACGAGTTGGCGCGATGTCCTGCGCGATTCGGGAACCGTCTATGCGGTCAACGGGCTGATCGGTTTCATCTTCGCTGCCACCGGCCCGGTCGCGGTGATCCTGTCGGTGGGCTTGCGCGGCGGGCTGTCCGAGTCCGACCTCGCGTCGTGGATCTTCGGCTCGTTCTTCCTGAACGGGCTGGTGACGCTGCTGTTCTGCTGGCTGTATCGACAGCCGCTCGCCTTCTTCTGGACGATTCCCGGCACCGTGCTCGTCGGGCCGGCGCTCGCGCACCTGAGCTTTCCCGAAGTGATCGGCGCCTTCGTCGCATCGGGCGTCGTGATGCTGCTGCTCGGTTTCAGCGGCTGGGTGCGACGCGCGATGGCGGCCGTGCCGATGCCCATCGTCATGGGGATGGTCGCCGGCGTATTCCTGCGCTTCGGCATCGACCTCGTGCGTTCGCTGCACGACGACGCGGCGATCGCCGCACCGATGGTAATCGCCTTCCTCGCATTGAACGCATCGCCCCGTTTCGGGCGTCGAATGCCGCCGATGCTCGGCGCGCTTCTCGTGGGCGCGATCGCGGTCGCGGTGTCGGGCCGCTTCGCGCCCGAACTGTCCGCGAGTGCCGTGCTCGCGCGACCGAACCTGTACCTGCCCATCTGGTCGCTGCAGGCAATGGTCGAACTCGTCCTGCCGCTGGTGATCACCGTGCTCGTCGTGCAGAACGGGCAGGGCGTCGCGGTGCTGCAGGCGGTCGGGCACCGCGCGCCGGTCAACGCGGTAACGGTCGCCTGCGGCGCCGGATCGATCGTCACCGCCTTCGTCGGCACGGTTTCGACCTGCCTGACCGGGCCGACCAACGCGATCATCTCGTCGTCGGGCGAGCGCGAGCGGCACTACACGGGCGGCCTCGTCGTCGGCGCACTGGCGCTCGCGTTCGGCCTGTTGTCGCCGTTCTTCACGCGGCTGATGCTCGCGACGCCGCCGGCGTTCATCGCGACGCTGGCAGGGCTGGCGATGCTGCGCGTGCTGCAGACCGCCTTCGTCACGTCCTTCGGCGGACGCTTCACGCTCGGCGCGCTGGTCACTTTCCTCGTCACGGTGGCCGATCTCTCGATCTTCAACGTCGGCGCCGCGTTCTGGGGGCTGGTGGCGGGCGTCGTCGTTTCGCTGCTGCTCGAACGCGCGGACTTCGCGACGCTCGGCACACGCTGATCGCCGCCCGCTGCGACGAACGCGTTCGTCACTTCACCGTGACGACGCTTACCGACCCGGTGCGCCGCGGCACGCTGACTCCCACGTCGCCCGCGCGCCGCGCGAGCAGCAGGTCGACACTCGCATCGCCCACGCGCAGGCCATTGATGCGCAGACGCCGGGCGAAGGCGGGCAGCACCGGATTGGAGAACTTCACGGTGGCCGTCGGGCCGCGCACCTCGAGGCCGAGGCATGCCTGCAGGCACAGCAACACGGCGCCGGCCGCCCATGCCTGGGGCGAGCAGGCCACCGGGTAGTGCGTCGGCGCCTCGCCCGGACGGCGCGGAAAGCCGCAGAACAACTCGGGCAGGCGATGCAACTCGAACTGCAGTGCGGCGTCGAACAGCCCGTCGAGCACTTTCACCGCGGCGTCCTTCAGCCCGTACAGCGCGAAGCCGGCGGCGATGATCGAATTGTCGTGTGGCCAGACCGAACCGTTGTGATACGACATCGGGTTGAAGCCGCGCTCGGTGCTTGCGATCGTCCGGATGCCCCATCCGGAGAAGTTCGCCTCGTCGGTGAGCGTGCGCGCGACGCGCGCTGCTCGCTCGAAGCTGGCGATGCCGGTGAACAGGCAGTGTCCGGCGTTGGACGAGACGACGCGGCAGGCGCGCTTGGCGCCGTCGAGCGCGAGCGCGTAGGTACCGAGGTCATCGCACCAGAATGCCGCCTCGAAGCGCTCGCGCAGCAGCGACGCCTGCTGCTCGAGCGCTCGGGCACGTTCGGGCATCTCCAGGTTCTCGGCCAGGCGCGCGGCCGCGCGCTTGGCCGCGTACACATAGCCCTGCACCTCGCACAGCGCGATCGGCCCTTCGGCCTGCGCGCCGTCGGCGTGGAAGATCGCGTCCTGCGAGTCTTTCCATCCCTGGTTGAGCAGCCCCGTCCCCGAGCGGCGCGAGTACTCGTAGAAGCCGTCGTCGTCGATGTCGCCGTAGTGGTCGATCCATTCGAGCGCGCGCTCGACGTGTGGCCACAGCTCGACGACGAAGCCGAGCTCGCCGGTGCGCTGGTGATAGGCATCAGCCAGCATCACGAACAACGGCGTTGCATCGATCGAGCCGTAATAGCGCCCGAACGGCACTTCGCCCAATGCCGCCATCTCGCCGGCGCGCGTCTCGTGCAGGATCTTGCCCGGCTGGGCGTCCTGCTCGGCGCTCTCTGCTTCCGCCTGCGTCGCGGCGAGGCAGGCGAGCACGCCTCGCGCCAGATCGGGGTTCATCCACAGGCACTGCAACGCGGTGATGATTCCATCGCGGCCGAATGCGGTGCTGTACCACGGTACCCCGGCGTACGGATACGGCCCGTAGGGCGTCTCCGTGCGCAGCAACTGGATGTCGGCGAGCGAGCGGTCGATCCACCGGTTGAACTGCGGGTTGGAACTCTCGATCGTCGGCTCGCGCGACCGCAGCTGAACGAGCGCGTGCGACGCGTGCTCGGAAGCCGTTTCGTAGATAGGGTGCGGCCGACCTGCGTCCGCTCGATCGCCGTCGACCTCGCAGGCGATCGCCCACCGAAAGCTCTTTTCCTCGTGCGCGTCGAGTCGAACGTGGAAGATCGCCCGCGAGCCGTCCCATTCGGGCGTGGCGTCGAGGACGATCCGGGTGCGGCGCGTGCGATCGTCGCGGCCGACGTAGCCGAGAACGAGCGATCGCTCGCCTGCCTGCGGCTCGATGATTCGACCGCGGCGCGCCCGTGGCATGCCGCGCACCTCGAAGAGGTCGACGAAGTCGGCGTCGAACTGAATGCTGAAGGCGAAGGCGATCGGCTCGCGTGCATAGTTGTGCAGTCGCACGCGCTCGTGACAGGCGCTGTTCCACAGCACCTTGGATCGGAAGACGTGCAGCGAGCCGCGCGCGATCGCGCCGTCGTTCTCGCGCAGCGTATCCGCGTTCATCAGGTCGACGGTGAGCAGCGCGTTGTCTTCCTTCACCGACGAGTCGAGCAGCAAAGGGCGGCGGCCCTCCAGGCGCAGCACGAGCCGCGACAGGAAACGCGTATCGCCGTGGTACAGGCCGAGTGCGCCGGGGCCGAGCGGATCGATGTCCCCGAAGCGGTCGAACACGGCGAAGGTGTCGCCGTGCTTGAGCACGCGCGTGCGATCGTCGATGCGAGCCGAGCCCGCCCGGATGTAGTACTGGTCGCGGATGAGGATCGTTTCGTCGGGCATCGGGATTCATGCGGCCGATGCGTGCGGCATCGCTTCGGCCAGGCGCTCGTAGAGCCGAAGATAGTCGGCCGCCATTCGCTGCGCGGTGAAGCGCTGCTCGAAGGATTCGCGGCAGCGCGCGCGGCTCAGCGCGCCGCATTGCCGGACGGCGGCGATCGCGTCGTCGCGCCGCTCGACGACGAAGCCGGTCGCGCCGTGTTCGACGATCTCCGGCACCGAACCGTTGCGGTAGGCGACGACGGGCGTGCCGCAGGCCATCGCCTCGATCATCACGAGCCCGAAAGGTTCGGGCCAGTCGATCGGGAACACCAGAGCCAGCGCGTTGCCGAGGAAGTCGGACTTCTCGTCGTCGCCGATCTCGCCGATGAACTCGACGTTGGGAACGTCGAGCAGCGGCTCGATGACGTTCTCGAAATATTCCCGGTCGCTGCGATCGACCTTTGCCGCGATGCGCAGCGGAAGGCCTGCACGCTGCGCGATGGCGATCGCGCGATCGACCCTCTTCTCCGGGGAGATGCGGCCGAGGAACGCGAGGTACTCGCCGCGATCGGGGTGGAAGCGGTAGCGTTCGGCCGGCAGGCCGTGATGCACGACCGCCTGCCAGTTCAGGCGGGGAAGCGGCGCACGCTGCGATTTCGAGATCGAGACCACCGGCATCTCGCGGTACTCCTCGAACAGCGGGTGCAACTCCGGCAGATCCAGGCGACCGTGCAGCGTTGCCACGTGCGGTATCGGCCGCGCGCGCGCGAACGGGAAATGCAGATAGTCGACGTGGAAGTGCACGACGTCGAATGCCGCTGCTCGCTGGAACAGGCGCTCGAGCATCAGCGTATGGTGCGCCAGCGGATCGAAGCAGCCGGTATCGAGCCGCAGCGAGCGCGAACATCCGGGGACGAGACGGGCACGCGTCGACGAGTCGCCGCTGGCGAACAGCGTCACCTCGTGTCCCAGCCGCACCAGTTCCTCCGTCAGGTATGACACCACCCGCTCGGTTCCTCCGTAGCGATGCGGCGGGACGCTTTCGTACAGCGGGGCGACCTGCGCGATCTTCATGTCCGTCTCGTCGAGAAAAGCCGGAGAATTCCGGCGCAAACGTGGCGCCCGGCTGCGGTGCCCGATTCCGGAGAGCGCAAATGTCCGACGAGCAAGCCCAGGAAGGCGCCGATTCCCTGCATGAATTGCGCGACGCGCTGCGTCGCTTCGCGGCAGAGCGGGATTGGGAGCGTTTCCATTCGCCGAAGAACCTCGCCAGCGCGCTGATCGTCGAGGCGGGCGAGCTGCTCGAGCCGTTCCAGTGGCTCGGCGACGACGAATCGCGACGGCTCGCCCCCGAGGTCGTGCACCGCGTTGCCGACGAGCTTGCCGATGTGCTGCTCTACCTGGTGCGCCTCGCCGACGTGCTCGACGTCGACCTGGCGCAGGCGGCCCGGCGCAAGATCGACGTCAACGCCCGCAGGTACCCGGTCGAGCGCTCCCGCGGGAGCGCGCGCAAGTACGACGCGAGCTGAGCCGATTCAGGCGGGGACGGACGCCGCGGCGTCGGCGCCTGCCGGGCGGCCCAGGTTTCGCCGCAAGTGCTGGTACAGCACCTGGGGATCGACCGGTTTCTCCAGTACCGCGCGGATTCCGGCGAGATCGATATCCGGCGTCGCCATCGGATCGCGGTAGCCGGTGTACAGAAGGATCGGCAGGTTCGGTCTCACCAGCGCCACCGCGCGCGCGAGTTGCGTTCCGGTGAGCCGTGGCATCGTCTGGTCGGCGATCAGCAGGTCGAAATCGAAGTCGTCGTCGGTGATCTGGCGCCGCGCGTCTTCCGGGTCGAAGAAGGCCGACACGCGCAGACCCCAGCTTTCGAGCAGCTCGCGCATGAAGCCGAGCACCGACGGCTCGTCGTCGACGAGAACGACGCGTCCGTCGAATTTCGGCGGCTGCGAACGATGGGCGGCCGCACGCGACGCGCCCGGGTCCGCACCGGCGATCGTCGGATCGAGCGGCGGCAACAGCACGCGAAACGTCGCGCCGCCTCCTGCCTGCGTCTCGACGACGATGTGGCCGTGGTGATCGTGCACGATGCCGTGCACCATCGCCAGGCCCATCCCGCTGCCCTTGCCGACCTCCTTGGTGCTGAAGAACGGCTCGAACATGCGATCGAGCACCTCGTGCTCGATGCCCGGGCCGCTGTCACCCACCGACAGTTCGACGAAGTCGCCGTCGACGCTCTGCCGGCACGACGTGCACACGCCTCGCCACCCGCTGCGCCATGCGGTGGAGACGTGGACGGCACCGATCGCGTGCATTGCATCGCGCGCATTGATGCACAGGTTCATCAGCATCTGCTGGAACTGCACCGGATCGATCAGCACCGCGGGCAACTCGGCGTCGAGATCGATGCCCATCTCGACCGTCGACGGAAACGATGCACGCAGCAGCTTGGTCGCCTCGCGCACCGCCGCGGCCAGCGCGATCGGCCGCGGCTCGCCGCGCTGGCCGCGGCTGAACATGAGCATCTGGCGGATGAGGTCGCGTGCGCGCTCGCACGACAGTTGCGCCTGCTGCAGGTACTGCGTGAGCTTCGCATCGCCGCTAGCGCCCTGGCGTTCGCTCGCAAGGACGACGTAGCCCATGATCGACGCGAGCAGGTTGTTGAAATCGTGCGCGATGCCTCCGGTCAGGTGGCCGATAGCCTCCATTTTCTGCGCCTGTCGCAGCTGCGCCTCGAGTTGCGCGCGGCGGTTCTCCTCGCGCCTGCGCTCGGTGAGATCGCGCACGATCGAGAGCACGTGCGGCTGGTTTCGGTACGGCATCGGCACGACGTGGACCTCGACGTCGAAGGTCGTTCCGTCGTGGCGGCGCGCGACCGTCTCGCCGCTGTACGCGTTGCCGTCGAGCGCCGCGCGAACGATCCGCTTGCAGTATTCGCGCCGCTCTTCGGGCAGGAAGCGTTCGCAATCGGCGCCGAGCAGAAGCTCCCTCGTAAAGCCGTGCATCTTCAGAAAGGCCTCGTTGACGTCGACGACCTTTCCCGACGAGTCCCACAGCAGCAGCCCATCCACCGACGCGTTGAAGATCGACCGGTACTGCTCCTCGCTCTCGCGCAATGCCTGCTCGGCGAGCTTGCGGGGCGTGATCTCGCGCGTGAAGGTGAGAACGCGGCGCTTGCCGGCGATCTGCGCCGGCTTGATGTGGACCTCGTCCCAGTGCAACGATCCGTCCCTCGTGCTGCGGCGCCATTCGAAGGTCGTCGGCTGTCCGGCTTTCGCTCGCTCGAGCAACTCCGTCGCCTTTTCCGGCGTGTACGGGAATTCGCCCGAGCCGAGCTCGGACAAAGGCAGTCGGCGCATCTCGTCGGGCGTGTATCCGTAGGCGCTGCACGCCTTCGCGTTGACGTCGACGATCACTCCGGTATCCCAGTCGTGCACGAACAGCGCCTCCTCGCTGGCGTCGAAGATCGCGCGGTAGCTGGCCTCCGAAGTGCGCAACGAGTCTTCCGCGCGCCGTCGCTCGATCTCGCCGGCGGCACGCCCCGCGAAGATCTTCAACACCGACTCGATCAGCGCCTCGTCCTCCAGCGGCGCATACGACAGCACCGCGATCACGCCGAGCAGATGTCCGTCCGAGCCGCGCAACGGGTAGCCCGCATAGCTGTCGAGCCCGGCCTCGAGCAACACGCGCGCCTCTGGAAACAGTTCGCGCAGATTGCTGCGGTAGCAGCGGAAGCCTTCCAGCACCGTGCGGCAGGGCACCGAATGCAGCGGCGTTTCGTAGTTCCCCAGGTAGCGGCCGTTGCCGTACACGCCGATCGTGCGCACGCGCCGATCGTCACCGTCGCCTTCGAGGACGCCGATCAACGCGAAATCGGTGCCCAGGATCGTCGCAAGGTAGCGGGTGAGCACCTGCACGAGGCCTTCGCCGTCGGCTCTCGAGACGGCGAGCGCGGCGTGATGCAGCGCTTCGTCGGTGCGCTGGTCCTTCGCGCGGATCAGGTCGTCGACGACCGGCAGGGACTCGCTCATGGCCACTCCGAGGGCTGCTCCTGCGGCCAGTTTAGGGACGAAACGTCCCGGTGCATCGGACAGTTACCGCGTGGAAACCATCGAAACAAGCTGGTTACAGAAGCTTCGGCGCGCTGTCGGGCGGGACGTACAGGTAGCCCACGCCGCGGATCGTGCGGATCGACTGCGGGTTCTCCGGATCGGCCTCGATCTTGCGGCGCAATCGGGCGATGCGGATGTCGATCGAGCGATCGAAGGGTTCCCATCCGCGATGGCTCGTCAGCGTGAGCAGTCGGTCACGCGAAAGCACCTGGTTCGGATGCGCGGCGAAGACCTTCAGCAGGTCGAATTCCATCGTCGTGATCGCGATCTCGCGACCGTCGCGATCGAACAGCTGGCGCGAGACGGTGTCGAGCGTGCAGCAGGCCATCGCAATGCGCCGCGCGGCGTTGGCCGACGGCACGCCGGCTGAGGATGCCGTGCGCGCCTGCAGCCGTCGCATCACGCTTTTCAGGCGTGCGCGCAGCTCGCGCGGGTCGAAGGGTTTGCCGATGTAGTCGTCGGCGCCGATCTCCAGGCCGATCACGCGGTCGACCGTTTCGGCTGCGCCGGTGACCATGATGATCCCGACGTCGTAGCGCTCGCGCAGGTACCGCGCGAGCGTCAGCCCGTCTTCGCCGGGCAGCTGCAGGTCGAGCAGGACGACGTCGGGCAGCGAGCGCTCGATCTCCGCGCGCATCGCCGTGCCGCTGGCGGCAGCGCTCACTTCGTAGCCGTGCGAGCCGAGGTACTCGCGGAGCATCTGGCTCAGCGAATCGTCATCGTCGACGACCAGTACGCGTCCGGCGTCCGCCACGTGCGCGCCCCCGTTCCCGGGTGGATGCCCGCGATGGGCTCGCCCGGGGCCCTTGCGAGGCGCCCAAGTATAGCGGCGCCCGTCTGCGCGGCGCCAGCGTTTGCCCTGCGGCGGGACGGAAACACGGCATTGCCAAACCGGCAACACGGCGTTGCCAAGCGGTAATCGTGCGAACACGGCGGCCTCGCAGACTGCGCTCGTGCCTTCCCGCATCGCCGAAACCGGCGCGGGGCGACCCGAACCTCGACTGACCCCACGAGGAGGACGCGTCATGGACATGAGCCAGGAGCACCTGTCGGAAGCGGGCGTGCCGCGTTCCGGATGCGGCATCCCGGCGCATCTCGCTGCGACGCGCTTCTGCATTCATCGATACCCGGCGTCGCTGATCGATCGGTTCACCTTGGCCGACGGTCGCAGCGTGCTCGTTCGCCCGGTGCTGCCGCAGGACGCGGCGCTGCAGCAGCAGTTCGTGCGCGACCTGACGCCGACGAGCCGCTATCGCCGCTTCCACTCCGGATTGCGCGAGTTGTCGGTCGACATGCTCGATTACCTGACGCAGGTCGACTACCGCTCGCACCTGGCGCTGCTCGCCGAGGTCTTCGAGGCGCGCGGCGACGAAGTGCAGGTGGCCGAAGTGCGTTACGTGCGGCGCGAGGGCGATGACGACGCCGACGACGCGGACACTGCCGACTTCGCGATCGCGGTCGCCGACGGATGGCAGGGTTGCGGCCTCGGTTCCCGGATGCTCGACGCGCTGCTGGCCAGTGCGCGCGCCGCCGGTGTCCGTCGCCTGGAAGGCAGCGTGCTCGCCGACAACGAGCCGATGCGCCACCTGATGCTCGCGCGCGGGTGGCGCATCCGCCGCGATCCGGACGATTCGCACCTGGTGATCGCGTGGCGCGATCTGGAACCCGAGCGCGGCGTCGGCGCACGAGCGCCCCGAGAGATCGAGGCGGCGCTGTGTTGAACGTCGCGACATCCGGCGGGCCGCAGGCCTTGTCGCGCCGCTTCGCCGCGACGGCGCGCTCGTTGCTCTCCGGCGGAATCGGCACCGTGACGCTGCCGGCGGCCCTGTTGCTCGCCGTCGTCATGGGTCAGCGTTCGTCGATCGGCCTGTTCCTCCCGCCGATGAACACCACGACCGGCATCGGACTCGCGTCGTTGAGCCTGGCGGTGGCGATCGGGCAGCTTGCCTGGGGTCTCGCACAACCGCTGTCGGCCGCGCTCGCCGAGCGCTACGGGGCCGCACGCGTCATTGCGCTGGGCGCCGTGTTCTGCGCACTGGGCAACGTCGCGGTCGTGTTCGTCACGACCGTCGTCGGCATGTCGCTGGCGATCGGCCTCGGCAGCGCGGCCGGTGCAGCCGCGGGCGGCGCATCGCTGCTGATGGGACTCGTCGTCCAGCGGGTGTCGCCCCGGCGTCGGGGCCTGGCCAGCGGCATCCTCGGCGCGGGCGGCTCGGCCGGGCAGATGGTCGTTGCCCCGGTGGCGCAAGGCGCCATCGCCGCCGCCGGGTGGATCGGCGCGATGCTGCTGATGGCGCTGATGACGCTCGCCGTGGCGCCGCTGGCGCGTGCGTTCCGCAGCACCGGCCCTTCGTCGGCCACGCACGCCGCGCAGCGTCCGGCGCAGTGCGGCGATTCCCCCGCCCGGTCGTCGGCGGCGACGCGCGCTGCCGCACGGCGCGCCGCCCTGCGCGACCCGCTGTATTGGGCGTTGTGCGGCGGCTTCGCGATCTGCGGTTTTCACATCGGTTTCCTGACGGTCCACGTGCCCGGCGTCCTCCAATCCTGCGGCATGGCGCCGACGCTGGCCGGCCTGTGGATCGCAATCGTCGGCGCCTGCAACATCGCCGGCAGCCTCGTCTCGGGCGCGTTCACGCAGCGGTACTCGATGCCGCGCATGCTGATGGTGCTGTACGCCGCCCGGGCAGCGGGCGTGCTGCTGTTCGTGGCGGCGCCGAAGACCACGGCAACGGTGCTCGGCTTCGCGTTGTGGATGGGCGCGACGTACATGGCGACGGTGCCGCCGACGACCGGCTTGCTGGCCCGCCGCTACGGCGCGGAAAACCTCACTGCGCTGTTCGCGCTGGCGATGCTGCTGCACCAGTTGAGCAGTGCGCTCGGCGTGTGGCTGGGCGGGCTCGCATTCGAACTCAGCGGCCATTACGACTGGTTCTGGTCGCTCGACGTCGCGCTGGCGCTGGTGGCCGTGGCGTTGCACGTGCCGCTGCTCCCCGCGCGCGGCGCGCGTCAGCGCGTCGCCACCATCTCGTCGACGACGGCGCGCAAGCGCCGCCAGTGGGAACCTTCCCAGTACACCCTGCCGCAGCCTTCGCAACTGCTGAAGCGGTCGTAGCACCTGCGCACGGTCGGGGGCAGCCGCGCCTCGACCTGTTCCTTGCCGATCGGCAGCAGCGGCAGGTTGCACGACAGGCACAGCGAAAACGGCCGGGCGCTTCCGGCGAGGTCGAGCCGCACGAATACTTCGCGCAACTGCGCTTCGGGCCGCAGCGCCCGCACGTAGCAGCCATGCGTGATCGTGCGGCGCTTGAGCAGTTCGCGGTCTCGCGTCAGCACGATTCGCTCGTCCTGCACGCACAGCCGCTCGATCTCGTCGTCGTCGATCGTGTTGCGGTAGACGGTATCGAAACCGGTCAGACGCAGCAGGCGCGCCAGGCCGCCGAGATGCGCGTCGGCGACGAAACGGGGCCGACGCAGCGGCTTCTCGCGCACCTTCAGCAGCGACGAGACGTCGAAGGCTTCGAACTTCGGGTACACGGAGATGCGATCCCCGTCCCGGATCGTGCGGTCGAAGCCGACCGATTCGCCGTTCACGAGAACCAACTCCACCTCGGTGTGCGGCACACCGAGCGCCTCGATCTCGTGCTTGACGGTGGCCGCCCTTGCGCACGCGCGCTCGAAGCTTCGGCGGCGGTGCTGCGGCGCGAGGAAGTCGTTGAGTTCCTCGTAGAAACGGAAGTTTGCGGTGGTCATCCGAATCAGGAGTCCAGGCCTTCGTCTCACTGCGGATTCCACGCCACCTCCCACAGGTGTGCATCCGGGTCCAGGAAGTAGCCCGCGTACCCGCCCCAGAACGTGTCGCCGGCCGGCTTCGGGATCGTCGCGCCTGCCACGCGTGCCTGCTCGATCACCGCGTCGACCTCTTCCCGCGAGGCGACGTTGTGCGCGAGCGCGAACTCGGTCGCGCTCCGGGGGCCGATCGCCAGCCCACAATCGTGCGCAAGGCTGGCTCGCGGCCGATAGAACGCGACGGCACGATCGAGATCGTCCACGCCGAGCGTGATGAGCGAGATGCGTGGTTCCACGGGTTCTCGTCGCTTCCGGTTTCACATGCCGATGCGCCTTGCACCTTCCTCGAAACGCGCGCTCGCCTCGGGGTCGAGGCGGAAGGCGGCGGCGAAGTCGGCGTAGCGATACGCGGGCAGCACCTTGCGGATCGCGGCGGCGTGCCGCCGCGCGGCGTCGAGCAGGCCCGCGCGCGCGAGTGCGAACGCGGCAATCGCATGAATGTGCGGATGCGCATTCGGGCGCTCCGCCGCGCGAACGGCCCACTGCGCCGCTTCGCCGAACTCGCCCAGCCGAACGAGCGCGATCGCACGAGCGCCGTACATTCCGAACAGCAGCGGGTCGAAGGGGCTCAGGTGTCTTGCACGGTCGGACGCCGCGATCGCTGCGCGAGGATCGCCGGACTGCGCCTGCACGAACGCGAGCGTGTAGTGCGCCAGCGCGAAGTTGGGGCTGAGGTCGACGGACTGCTCGAGTTCGCGCACCGATGCATCGAGGCCTTCGCTCAACCACAGCGCCCGGCCCATCGCCCAGTGCGCCGACGGATCGCGTTCGTCGGCCATCAGCGCCTGCGCCGCCGCCCGGTGCGCGCGCTCGACCTCGGGTTCGCGTTCGGTCCAGCCCTGGAACGCGTTCTGGAAGTGCGTGAACGACAGCCCCGCCCAGGCGCGCGAGAAGGTCGGGTCGAGTCGAACCGCCGTCTCGAAGAACCGGCGGGCCGCCGCGTTGTCGGGCTCGTCGAAGCGGTACATGTGCCACAGGCCGCGGTGGTGCGCGCTCCAGGCATCGAGCGAACTGGGCGGCAGGAGGATCGCGCGGTTTCGCTCGAGCGCCTCGATCTCGGCCGCGAGCGAGGCGACGATACGGTTGCCGATCTCGTCGAGAACCCCGAAGGGGTCGCCGAGATCGAAGCGCTCCGTCCAGACCACGCGCGACGTCCGGGTGTCGACGAGCTCGACCTCGATCGACTCGCGTCCGGCGTCGCGTCGAATCGCACCGCTGCACGCGTAGTCGACGTTCAGCAGCCGCGCGGCCTGCGGTGCGTGCACGCCGCGCTCGTGCAATGCCGTTGCGCTGCCTTGCGCGATCACGAACAGGCTGCGCAGCTTCGCCAGTCGCGTGACGACGTCGTGGGCGAGCGCCGTCGCGGTTCCGCCGCCCGCGCGCATTCCAGCATCTTCGTCGGCGAAAGGCATCACGGCGATCGACGCACGGCCCGTCGGGTGCTCGCCGCTCGCCTCGACGCCCGCGGCGGACGTTTGCGCCTCGACGACCACGATGCCCGGGCGAAACTGCTCGCGCAACGCGCGCCACGCCGCTCTCAGCGGCCCGGGGTCGAGCCCTTCACCGTCGAACATCCGCTGCGCGAGCTCGAAGTGCGCCTCCGCGTCACGCCAGCGCGCGCTTCGTGCAAGCCGGTCGAGCAGCGCACGATGCGCGCGCAGTTCGAACGGCTCGACGATCAGCCACTGCTCCAGATACCGCACGGCATCCGTTGCTTCCGCCTTCGTCGCCAGTTGTTCGAGAAGCGTCGCGTGAGCGCTTCGAAATCGGCGCCGCTGTGCCGCGAGCCACGCGTCGAAGACGGGCGTGCGCGCGAGGGACAGGCCGTCGAGGAACTCGCCGGCGAACGACGAGGCGAGCGATTGCAGCGACTGCGGCGCGATCCGTGGCAGTCCACGCGCGAGCGCGCGTTCGACCTCGACCGCGTCGACGAATGCGTCGGACAGATCGAGCCGGACGTCGTCGCCTTGCGCGCGAAGGCGACGGCGGTCCTCGTCGTCGACGAGGCTGCGGATCTTGCTCAGGCACCAGCGAAGCTCGCCGCGGGGATCGCTCGGTGCGTCCCACAACAGGTCGCACAGCGCTTCGCGCGTGACCGCGCGCGGCGCCAGCGCGAGCCAGGCGAGCAGGGCGCGGACCTTGCGCGAAGCGGGCAGCGCTACCGCCTCACCGCGCCGGCGGATCGCGATCGGCCCGAGCAGCCGCAGACTGATCGGATGCGTACTCGCAGGCGCGTCGCTCGGCTGCACATCCTGCGGCTGCGTTGGAAATTCCACGTCGGCTCCCACGCTCGCATCCCCGGGCGTTTCGTACCGTGAATGGTGAGGCGCGCCGCGTCGTGCGCGGCTGCACTTCCAATGCTCGCGCAGGCGAGCCAGACCCTCGAACCAGACGGAGAAGCAACATGGATACTGCCACCACTACTTCGGCGCGTCAGCGTGCCGAAGCGTCCGCCGTCGATCTCGAAGCGCTGAAGGCCCGGCAGCGCGCCGCCTGGTCCTCGGGCGACTATTCGATCATCGGCACTACGCTGCAGATCGTCGGCGAGCAGCTCTGCGAGTCGCTCGACGTGCGTGCCGGGCAGCGCGTGCTCGACGTCGCGGCCGGCAACGGGAACGTCTCTCTGGCGGCGGCACGCCGGGGCTGCGAGGTCGTCGCCACCGACTACGTGCCGGCACTGCTGGAGCGCGCGCGTGAGCGCGCAGAGGCCGAACGGCTGACGATCGAATTTCGCGAGGCCGACGCCGAGGCGCTTCCCTTCGACGACGAAAGTTTCGACCATGTCGTGTCGACGTTCGGCGTCATGTTCACGCCGAACCAGGAGCAGGCGGCGTCGGAACTCGCGCGGGTGTGCCGGCGCGGCGGGCGGATCGGGCTCGCGAACTGGACTCCGGACGGCTTCATCGGCCAGTTGTTCCGAACGATCGGAAGCCACGTCCCGCCCGCTCCCGGGGCGAAGTCGCCGGCGCTGTGGGGAACGCGCGCGCGGCTGGACGAACTTTTCGGCTCGCGGGCGGCATCGATACACGCCGCGCCGCGCGACTTCGTCTTCCGCTACCGCTCGCCCGAGCACTGGATTCACCTGTTCGCCACCTGGTACGGGCCGGTGCTGAAGGCCTTCGCGGCGTTGGATCCCGAGCGCCAGTCGGCGCTGCATCGCGACCTGCTAGCGCTCATTGCCCGTTTCGACCGATCGGACGACGGCACGATGGTCGTGCCCGGGCAATACCTGGAGGTGGTCGTGACGCTGCGCTGAGTTTCCGCGCGCCGGCGTCGCCGGCGCGCTCAGCGCAACACCTGAACCTCGGCGTCGAAGACGTAGCCGGCCCCCCGCTCGGTGCGGATGTACTTCGGATGCGAGGGGTCGTCCTCGATCTTGCGTCGCAGTCGCAGGATCTGCACGTCGATCGTGCGGTCGTATACCTCGGCATTGTGCAGTCGCGAAAGCTCGAGCAGCTGGTCGCGGCTGAGGATCCGCTGCGGCGCGGACAACAACGCGGCGAGCAGGCTGAACTCGCCGTTCGTGAGGTCGACCAGGCGCCCGCCCGGTCCGCGCAGCTTGCGCAGCCCCGCGTTGAGTTCCCAGTCGCCGAAACGCCAGGCACGCACCTCGGCCATTCGCTCGGCCATCGTCACCTGTGTCTTCGCGCGTCTTAGCAGCGCGCGAATTCGCGCAAGCAGCTCGCGCGGGCTGAACGGTTTGGTCAGGTAATCGTCGGCGCCCAGCTCCAGGCCCATCACGCGATCGGCCTCTTCCGCGACGCCGGTCAACACCAGGATGGGAATGGACGAGCGCTGCCGGATCCGATGCATGATCTGCATGCCGTCTTCCCCGGGCAGCCGCAGGTCGAGCACGACGAGATCGATCGCCTCGCGAGAGAGCGTTTCGCTCAGCCCGTCTCCGTCGGCGACCGCGGTCACGCGCATCTCGTTCTGCGCGAGATAGGTGGCGAGGATGTCCCGGATCGACGGGTCGTCGTCCAGTGCAAGCACGTGCGGTTTCATCTGCGCTCCGACCGGGTCGGAACCTGGCAGCCTACAACGAAAGACGGCGCAGGGGATACCCCCTCGACGCGTGTGTTTCAGACGTAATCTGGCGCCGCCGAGCCGCAATGCACGCGCAAGATCGCCCGGGCCCAATGGGGCATCGAAGCGAAGTGAACCGAGGAATGAATCTTTTGCCGAATCAACGTCCGCGAGTGCTGATCGTCGGTGCCGACCCCGCGCTTTTCGGGCTGCTTTCCGAGTGGCTGGCCACGGCGGGCATCGACGCGCAGGACGACGTGCAGGCGCAATGCGATCTCGTCCTGGTCGACGTCGCCTTCCCCCGCGAGGGGGGCTGCGATCGGATGAAGGCATTGATGGCGCGCCACGACGGCAGGCCGGTGGTCGCGTTGTCCTCGGCGTTCTTCGCCAACGTCGATCGATCGGGTTGCTGTGCGCGCCAACTCGGCGTAACGGCGGTGCTGCCGAAACCGATTGCGCGCGAAGCGCTGCTCGACGCCTTGCGGCCGTTGCTGCCCGCCGACCCATGAGCCTGTCGCGAAGCCTGCGCGGCGTCGCGCCGAAGCCGGGGGTGCGGCGCGCGATCGGCATACTCGGCGTGCTGTTCCTCGCGTCGATGGCGTGGACGGCACTGCGCTCCGGGGAGATGCTCGGCACTGCCGCGCTCGCAGCGTTTGCGGGATTGCTGCTGTGGCTGCTGCTGCACCAGTTGCTGCAGCTAGGCGCGGCGCGCGACGCGCTCGAGGCCTCGCGCCAGCGCTTCGCGCTCGCGGTCGCCGGCTCCGACGACGGCATCTGGGACTGGGACTTCGTCACGCAGCGCGTCTATCTGTCGGCGCGCGCGCGCGAGCTGCTCGGCGTCCCGGACAGCGACGAGGTCCAGTCGAAAGATTCGCTCTTCCAGCGCGTGCGCATGCACGACGACGACGTGCAGGGGCGCGACGCGGCGCTCGAGGCGCACCTGAAGGGGACGACGCCGGCCTTCGAGGGCGAGTATCGCGTGACGCACCCGGACGGTTCGATCCGCTGGATCCACGTGCGCGGCGTGTGCATTCGCGACGACGCCGGAAGCCCGCTTCGGATCGCCGGCTCGATCAGCGACATCGATGCGCGCAAGCGCGCCGAGCAGGCGTTGCGGAAGTCCGAGGAGCGCTATGCGATCGCGATGATCGGAATGAACGTCGCGCACTGGGTCTGGGACGTGCACAGCGACGACGTCTTCGCCTCGAAGAACCTCGCCACGATGGTCGGGCTGACGCCCGAAACGCTGCCAGTGAAGGGAAGCGACTGGCTCAGCTCGGTGCCGCTGCACCCCGACGACCGGCGGCTGCTCGTCGACGCGGTCGACGAGCACCTGGCGGGCCGCACGCCGCGCATCGACGTGGAGTATCGCGTGCTCGATCGCTCCAGCGGCGCGTATCGATGGGTGCAGACGCGCGGGCAGTGCTTCCGCGACGAGCTCGGTCGCGCGCAGCGCGTCGCCGGCGCGACCGTCGACATCTCGGAGCGCAAGCGTACGCAGGAGGCGCTGCGCCAGAGCGAGCAGGCGCTGCGCGAGTCCGAGGAGCGCTACCAGCTCGCCGTCGACGGCGCCAACGAAGGGCTCTGGGACTGGGACCTGCCGTCGGACCAGCTGTACCTGTCGCCGCGCGCGCAGCAGGTGCTTTCGCTCGAAGGCGGCGGCGAACCGCGGCGTCTACGTCGCGACTGGATCGCACTGGCAACCTATCATCCGGACGACATGCCGCGCACCCGCGAGGCACTGCGCGCCCACCTGCAGGGAAGTACGCCGCACTTCGACGTCGAGTACCGGTTGCGTCACGCCGACGGCACCTGGCACTGGTACCGCCAGCACGGCATCGCGCTGCGCGACCAGAAGGGGCGCGCCTACCGGATGGCAGGCTCGATGGAGGACGTCACCGATCGCAAGAACGCCGAGGCCGATCGCGATCGTCTCGAGAAGCAGTTGCGACAGGTGCAGAAGCTCGAGGCGATGGGCACGCTCGCCGGCGGCATCGCGCACGACTTCAACAACATCCTCGCGGCGATTCTCGGCTACGGCGAGATGGCGCAGAAGGACGCCCCCGAGGGTACCGAGCTGCGCCGCCACATCGACGCGACGCTGAGTGCGGGGATGCGCGCGAAGTCGCTCGTCGAGCGCATCCTCGCCTTCAGCCGCAGCGGGATGGGCGAGCAGACGCCCGTGCACGTCGAGTCGGTGGTCTCCGAGGTGCTCGACCAGGTTTCGGCGTCGCTGCCGCGCGGCATCCGGCTCGAGCGCATGCTCGACGCCGGCGACGCAGCCGTCCTCGGCGATGCGACGCAGATCCACCAGGTGGTGATGAACCTTTGTGCGAACGCGGTACAGGCGGTCGGCGCGAAGGGAACGGTCTGCGTCAGCGTCGACACGGTCGATCTCGACGCCCCCCGGTGCGTCACGACGAGCCAACTCGGCGTCGGGCCCTATGTCCGATTGCTCGTCTGCGACAGCGGCGTCGGCATTGCGCCGCGCCTGCTCGAGCGCATCTTCGATCCGTTCTTCACCACCCGCGACATCGGCGTGGGCACCGGCCTGGGCCTGTCTCTCGTTCACGGCATCGTCACCGACCTGGGCGGCGGCATCGACGTCGCCAGCAGTCCCGGCGAGGGCACGTCGATGACCGTCTACCTGCCGCGCGAGAAAGCGCTCGTCGTGGCGCCTCAGGTCGACGAGGAGCCGGTGGAACTGGGCAACGGACAGACCGTGCTGCTCGTCGACGACGAAGTGCCGCTCGTGCGCCTGGACGAGGAGCTGCTCGCGCAGCTCGGCTACGAGCCGGTCGGCTTCGACTCGAGCGTGCAGGCGCTCGAGTGCTTCCGCGCCGAGCCGAAGCGCTTCGACCTGGTGCTCTCGGACGAGGCGATGCCGGGCATGACGGGCTCCGAGCTGGCGCAGCAGATCCGGTCGATCCGGCCTGAAATCCCGATTCTCCTGATGAGCGGATACGTCAGTGCTGCGCTGGCTGCGCGAGCGAAAGATCTCGACGTCGTCGAGATCCTCGGCAAGCCGCTCGCGTCGCGCGACATCGCGCGCAGCCTGGCAAACGCGCTGCGCACGACGGCCTGAGCGTCGCCGGCATTGCTGCCGGACGGTTCATTTCAGCTGCAACTCCTTCGCACGGCGATGAAATTCCGACGCAACGGTGGCGCGCGACGATGAGTCATCGAAAACGAGGAGTCGAAGGCCATGCAATCCATCGATTTCGACCGGGCGGCCCGATCGCTCGCCAGGCATTCGCTTCTGCGCATTCGCGGTGGCCGCGGCCAGACCGTGATGGTTCTCGAAGGACTCGTGTGGATCACGCAGGACGGCGATCGGCGCGACATCTTCCTCGGCGACGGAGAGCTGTTCACGCTGGACGGCTCCGCGATGGCGCTCGTGCAGGCGCTCGAGGACTCGCGAATCCTCGTCCTCGCCCCCGCACCGTCTGCACAGCTCGTGACTACTTCCGCATCGCCCTGAGGATGTCGTCGAGCGGATTGCCGTTGCCGTCGGTGTCGAACATCGACGCGAGTCCGCCCAGCCCGCCGAGACTGCCGAGCAGCCCGCCGCCTTGCGCCGGCGCGCTGCCGGCGGCTTGGCTGCCGCCGCCCTGCTTGGACACGTAGCCGGCGACGAGCATCGCGATCATCGGCAGCATGCGTCGCAACAACGACGGGTCCAGCCCCGACTGCGACGAGGCCTGCTGCGCGACGGATCGGCTGACGTCCTTGGAGCCGAAGATCTGCCCGAGGATGTCATTGCCGCGGCTCGGGTCGGTCGGCTGGGGCGAGACGACGTCGTCGAGCAGGCTGCCGCCGCCCAGGCGGCCGAGCAGTTGCTCGAGCCCTTCGCTGCCCTGCGCCCCCGATTCCGCCTGCCTGCGGAAACCTCCCAGGATCGCCGGCAGCAGCGCTTCGACGCCGCCCGCCGCCTGCGACTCGTCGACGCCGAGCTCTCGGGCGATCGACTGCAGCGCACCCGTACGCGCGAGGAGGTCGGTGATCGGCATGGCTTTCTCTGGAGATCGGCGGATCGGCGAATCGTACCCCGCCGGTGCGGCGCGACCCGATTCCACGGTCGGCCTCGGTGTTTCATGTGAAATTTTTCCCAAGTGCCGTGAAACGAACGTGCAATCGCGGCCGAAGACGATGGCGACTCGGACAAGTCGTTCGCGGGAGTCGTCACCATGTACTTCGATGAAATCGCACCGGCGGCGCGGACCCTTTCGAAGGATGCGCTGATGCGCATCCGGAAGGGGCACGGACAGGTCGTCACCGTTCTCGAAGGCCTCGTCTGGGTCACGCAGGACGCGCATCCGCGCGACACGTTCCTGGCCGACGGCGAATCGATGCAGCTCGAGGGCTCGCGCATGACCGTCGTGCAGGCACTGCAGGACACGCGCCTGATCGTGCTTGCGCCGCCCGCGGAAGTGGTCGTTCCGCGCGCCCGCAGCGCGAGCGCAGACGGCAACCGCATGCCGGCGTTCGCGACATGAACGCGCGCAGGCGTCTCGCAGGGCCGGTCGCGCTTGCCGGCCTGCTCGCGGCAGCCGGCGCCTGGGTCTCGTACGAGAACCCGGTCGGTGCGACCGCGCAGCAGAAGGCTACGACGCAGGACGCGATGCCGGTCAGCGTCGCGGAGGTGGTCGAGCGCTCGGTCACCGAATGGGACGAATTCTCCGGGCGGCTCGAGGCCGTCGATGAGGTCGAGGTTCGCCCGCGCGTTGCCGGCTACATCGACGCCGTGAAGTTCGAGCCGGGATCGTTCGTCGAGAAGGGCGACACGCTGTTCGTCATCGACCCGCGACCTTTCGCGACGGCGGTTGCGCGCGCCGAGGCGTCGCTTGCAGCGGCCCGTGCGCGGCTGGTGCTGACCGCTTCGGAGTTGGGGCGCGCGCAGCGACTGCTCGATGACCGCGCGATCGCACGCCGCGAGTTCGACGAACGCGAAAACGCGCACCGCGAAGCGCAGGCGGCCGTGCAGGGCGCGCAGGCCGCGCTCGACAGCGCGCGTCTCGAGTTGGGCTACACCCGCATCACCGCGCCGATTTCGGGTCGTGTGGGACGCGCCGAGGTCACCGTAGGCAACCTCGTGGGCGCGGGCGCCGGCGGGCCCCGGCTGACGACGATTCTCTCGGACACGCCGATCTACGCGACCTTCGAAGTCGACGAACGCAGCTTCCTTCGATACGCGGCCCACGCCGGCGCGGAGGGCGTCGAGGCCGGGTCCGACTCGGTGCCGATCTTCCTCGGACTCGCCGACGAGAGCGGACACCCGCACCGTGGACGCCTGGAGTTCGTCGACAACCGGATCGATCCGCGCTCGGGGACGATCCTGCTGCGCGCCGTGTTCGACAACGCCGACGGGCGGCTGAAGCCCGGGATGTACGCGCGGCTGAAGGTCGGCGGCTCGGGTTCGAGCGACGCACTGCTCGTCGCCGACCGTGCGATCGGAACCGACCAGAGCAAACGCTATGTCCTCGTCGTCGGTGAAGGCGACCAGCTGCAGTGGCGCGAAGTGAAGCTCGGCCCGATGGCCCAGGGGCTGCGTGTCGTGCGCGAGGGGCTGCATCCGGGCGAGCGCGTCGTCGTCAACGGCCTGCAGCGGGTCCGGCCCGGGATGCGCGTGGCGCCGCAGGCGGTCGCGATGGCCGAGGTGGGCGCGACGGCGGGGAACGCGCGATGAAGCTGCCGCATTGGTTCATCGACCGGCCGATCCTCGCCGCAGTCCTGTCGATCCTCGTCTTCCTCGCCGGCGCGATCGGCATCTGGAACCTGCCCGTGTCGGAGTACCCGGAGGTCGCGCCGCCTGCGATCGTGGTGAACGCGAGCTACCCGGGCGCGAACCCGAAGGTGATCGCCGAAACCGTCGCGTCTCCGCTCGAGGAGGCCATCAACGGCGTCGACGGGATGCTCTACGTGGGTTCGCAGGCGAGCGCCGACGGCAAGCTCGCGATCACCGTGACCTTCGCGCTGGGCACCGATCCCGACCTGGCGCAGCAACTGGTGCAGAACCGCGTCTCGCAGGCGCTGCCGCGCCTGCCCGAGGAAGTGCGCCGGCTGGGCGTGACGACCGCGAAGAGCTCGCCCGACCTGCTGCTCGTCGTGCATCTGGTTTCGCCGAACGGGCGCTACGACGTCAATTACCTGCGCAACTACGCGGTTCTCAACGTGCGCGACGTGCTCGGGCGCATCGAAGGTGCCGGCCAGGTGCAGGTGTTCGGCGCCGGCGACTATTCGATGCGCGTCTGGCTCGATCCGACCAAGGTCGCCGCGCGCGGCCTGACCGCTTCGGACATCGCGGCCGCGATCCGCGAGCAGAACGCCAATGTCGCTGCCGGCGTCGTCGGCGCGTCGCCGTCGCTTCCCGGAGTCGACTACCAGATGCCCGTGCATGCACGCGGGCGGCTGACGAGCGAACAGGAGTTCGGCGACATCGTCGTCAAGGTCTCGCCCGACGGCGCGGTCACGCGCCTTCGCGACGTCGCCCGCGTCGAACTGGGCGCCGAAGACTACTCGTTGCGCAGCCTGCTCGACAACCAGCCGGCTGTCGCGATCGCGATTTTCCAGGCACCGGGCTCCAACGCGATCCAGGTCGCCGACGGCGTGCGCCAGGCGATGGCCGAGCTCGGGCGCGCGATGCCCGAAGGCGTCGAGTGGCGAATCGTCTACGACACCACGCGCTTCGTGAAGAGCTCGATCGACGAGGTGGTCAAGACGCTGCTCGAGGCGGTGCTGCTCGTCGTCGTCGTCGTCATCGTGTTCCTGAAGACGTGGCGTGCTTCGATCATTCCGCTGATCGCAGTGCCGGTATCGATCGTGGGAACCTTTGCGCCGATGCTCGCGTTCGGATTCTCGATCAACGCGCTGACGCTGTTCGGGCTCGTGCTGGCGATCGGCATCGTCGTCGACGATGCGATCGTCGTCGTCGAGAACGTCGAACGAAACATCGAAGGGGGTCTCGCGCCGCGCGAGGCGACCTATCGCGCGATGGAGGAAGTCAGCGGACCGATCGTCGCGATCGGCCTCGTGCTCGTTGCGGTGTTCGTCCCGCTCGCCTTCGTCCCCGGGCTCACCGGGCAGTTCTACCGCCAGTTCGCGCTGACGATCGCGATCTCGACCGTGATCTCGACCTTCAACTCGTTGACGTTGTCGCCGGCGCTCGCGGCCCTGCTGCTCAAGCCGCGCGGCGAACGCAACGACCGGCTCGGCGCCGCGATGGAGCGCAGCCTCGGCTGGTTCTTCCGCGGCTTCGACCGCGTCTTCGGCCGCGCATCGACCGCCTACGGTGGCGCGGTCTCGCGCGTGCTCGGGCACAAGGCGGCGGCGATGGGCGTCTATGTCGTGCTGGTGGGATTGGCGATCTTCGCTTTCCAGATGGTCCCGCGCGGATTCGTTCCCCCGCAGGACAAGCAGTACCTGGTCGGCTTCGCCCAGCTGCCCGACGGCGCCTCCCTCGACCGGACCGACGAGGTGATCCGCCGGATGTCGAAGATCGCGCTCGAGCAGCCGGGCGTCGAGTCGTCGGTGGCGTTCCCCGGCCTGTCGATCCACGGCTTCGCCAGCGCTTCGAACGCGGGCGTGGTCTTCGTCACGCTGGACTCCTTCGAAAAGCGGAAAGATCCTTCGTTGTCGGGCTTCGCGATCGCGGGCGCGCTCAATCAGAAGTTCGCCGGGATCGAGGACGCGTTCATCGCGGTGTTCCCCCCGCCTGCCGTCCCCGGACTGGGCACCATCGGCGGATTCAAGATGCAACTGGAGGATCGCCGCGCGCTCGGCTACGACGCGCTGCAGCAGGCGACCGACGCCTTCGTTGCGCGCGCCGCGCAGTCGCCCGAGCTTGCCGGCACCTTCTCGGGATACCGCAGCGACGTGCCGCAGATCCATGCCGACGTCGATCGCGTGAAGGCCAAGCAACTCGGCGTGGCCGTCGACGACGTCTTCGAGACGATGCAGATCTACCTCGGATCGCTGTACGTCAACGACTTCAACCGGTTCGGCCGCACTTACCAGGTGAAGCTGCAGGCCGACGCCGGATACCGGGCGCGCGCCGAGGACATCGGTCGGCTCGAGACCCGCAACGACCGCGGCGAGATGGTGCCGCTGTCGGCCTTGCTCGACGTGCAGCCGAGCTTCGGCCCTGATCGGGTGATGCGCTACAACGGCTACACGTCGGCGGACATCAGCGGCGCGCCGGCGCCCGGCTACAGCTCCGGGCAGGCACGCGAGGTGGCCGAGCACATCGCGCAGCAGACGCTGCCGCCCGGGATCTCGTTCGAGTGGACCGAGCTCACCTACCAGGAGATCCTCGCCGGTCATGCGGGGCTGCTCGCGTTTCCGCTCGCCGTGCTGCTCGTGTTCCTCGTGCTGGCCGCGCTGTACGAGAGCTGGACGCTGCCGCTGGCGGTGATCCTGATCGTTCCGATGACGATGCTCTCGGCGATCGCCGGGGTCTGGCTCACCGGTGGAGACAACAACGTGTTCACGCAGATCGCGCTGATCGTGCTGGTCGGCCTGGCCGCGAAGAACGCGATCCTGATCGTGGAGTTCGCGCATGCGCTCGAGCGTCGCGGCCACGACGTCGTCGACGCGGCGATCGAGGCGAGCCGGCTGCGCCTGCGGCCGATCCTGATGACGTCGATCGCATTCGTGATGGGCGTCGTGCCGCTGGCGACCTCCACCGGCGCGGGCGCCGAGATGCGGCGCGCGATCGGCGTGGCGGTGTTCTACGGGATGCTCGGCGTGACGCTCTTCGGATTGGCACTCACGCCGCTCTTCTACGTGCTGTTCCGTCGGCTGGCGCAGCGTTTCGAGCGCCGGCCGCCGGCGGCGTCGCAGCCGAGCGGCGTTTCCGGTGCGACCGCGCGCGGCTACGACGCCCCGCACGACGACCGTTCGCGAGGATGACGAAGATGCCCATTCGCAGGCTGTCGCCGCTGTTCCTGCTGCTGTCGCTGGCCGGGTGCAGCGTGGCGCCCCCGTACGATCCGCCGCAGCCCGTGCTGCCGGCCGTCTTCAAGGAGGCCCCGCGCGACGTGGATGCCGCGGCGTGGAAGCCCGCCGAACCGGGCGATGGCGCCGCCCGCGGTGCCTGGTGGACGGTGTTCGGCGATCCGCGGCTCGACGAACTGCAGCGCCAGGCACTGCAGGCAAACCAGACGCTGCAGGCCGGCATCGCGCGCGTCGAGCGCTCGCGCGCGCTGGCTCGCGCAGCCGGCGCGGATCGCTTCCCGCAGATCGACGTCGGCGCGGGTGTCACGCGGTTTCGCGCGTCGCCGGCCTCGCTCGGGCTGCCCGCCGATGCCGCGGTGTCGCCGCAGACCGCGTGGCGCGCGAACGTGGGGGCGGGCTACGAGGTGGACCTGTTCGGACGGGTGAAGAGCGCGCTCGCGGCGGCGCAGGCCGATGCCGAGCAAGACCAGGCGCTGCTGCGGTCGCTGCTTCTCGCGATCCAGGCCGACGTCGCGCAGCACTACCTGCTGCTGCGCTGGCTCGATACCGAGATCGGCCTGCTCGAGGACACCGTGGCGCTTCGCGCCGACGCCGTCGGGATCATCGACCGCCGGGTGCGGGAAGGCGAGGCGGGCGAACTGGACCTCGCGCGTGCGCGCACGGAACTGTCCAATGCGCGTTCGGATCGGATCGCGCTCACGCGCACGCGCGCCGAGATCGAGCACGCGCTCGCGGTGCTGCTCGGCATGGCGCCGGCGCAATTGACGATCGAGGCCGAGCCGATCGTCTTTCGCCCCGTTGCGATTCCGCCCGGCGTCCCATCGGCGCTGCTCGAGCGGCGTGCCGACATAGCCGCTGCCGAACGGGCGATGGCCTCGGCCAACGCACGGATCGGCGTGACGCGCGCGGCGTACTTCCCGCGGCTGTCCCTCACCGGGCTGCTCGGCTTCGAGTCGGGCGAACTGGGCGACCTGTTCCGCAGCGCGAGCCGCACCTGGGCGCTCGGGCCGCTGGTGGGAACGATGCTGTCGATGACGATCTTCGACGGCGGGCGGCGCGAAGCGGTCGAGACGGGCGCTGCTGCCGACTACGACCGTGCCGTCGCCGACTACCGGCAGACGGTGCTGACGGCGCTGCGCGAAGTCGAGGACAACCTGTCGGCGTTGCGCATTCTCGCCGAGCAGTCGCGCGAGGAATCACGGTCGGTCGAATCGGCGCGCCGCGCGGCGCAGCTCTCGTCGACGCGGTACCGCGAAGGCTACGTCAGCTACTTCGAGGTGATCGACGCCGAGCGGCAGGTGCTGGCCGCGCAACGCGCGGCGCTGCAGACCGACCGCGAACGCGCGCTGGCCACCGTTGCGCTCGTGCGCGCACTCGGGGGCGGCTGGCAACCGGCGTTGGACGCCGCGCCGTCGCAGTCCGGTCCAGGCGCTCACCCGGACGATCAGGCGCGCCTGGCGAGCGCGCCCAGCACGAGCGAGGACAATGCCAACAGGTAGAGCAGGGCGCCGGCCGCGTGCGAGTACTCCCAGCGTGCGCGCAGCACCTCCCGGTTCGCGGGTAGCGTCTCCCAGTCCTGCATCGCCTGGTTGACCGGGAAGGTGACCGAAAAGAACACGACGAGCGAGAGCGCGATGTACAGCGCCGCGAAGACCGAATGGCCGGCGCGCGCGCCCTGCTGGTGCTGCACGCGCATTCGCCCTCCGAGGCCGGCGGCATCCAGCGCCGCTATTGCCGCGAATGCAGCCCGATCATGTTGCCTTCCGTGTCGACGGCCAGCGCGATGTAGCCGTACTCTCCGATCGCGAACTTCCCTCGCTCCAGCCGTCCGCCTGCGTTGGCCACGCGCGCCGCCTGGACGGCGCAGTCCTCGCAGCTGAAGTAGATGATCACGCCGTTGCCGCCGCCGTCGAAGCCCGGCTTTCGTACCAGTGCACCGGCTGCGCCTGCGGCGCCCATCCGCATCGGGAACGCGAGCATCTCGAGTTCGGCGCCGCCGAGTTGCTGCAGGCTGCACGCGAAAACGGTTTCGTAGAAGCGCTGCGCTCGCGGCATGTCGCGCACGTAGATCTCGAACCAGCCGACGGGATTGTCCTTCATTGCTTTGCTCCTTGACGCCGGCGCGGCGCCACAACGGATTGGCGCGGGCGACGTGGCCGACCAGCATTGCGTTCGGCGCGGCTTGCGGCTTCAGCAACAGCGGAACGTGATCGGCGTGCAACTCGCCTTCGGCGTGCATCACGACCGTTGCGAGGGGATGCTCACGCAGGAACGCATGCAGCACCTCGGTGCGCGGTTCCTCGAATGGCTTCGGGAGATACATGGCTTAGGGGGGTTCGGTTCAATCGATGCGCGCATCCACGTATACCCACGCGGTCCGGCCCGACGCCAGTTGCGCCGCAACGCGACGATAGGCGTCGACCTCGTAGCGGTCTGCGTGCACGAGCTCGTCGTCGGTGATTTCGAAGACGGTTCCGGCCACGCGGCTGTCGGGGTCGTCGCAATGCCGCACGATCGGATGGTGCGTGCGTCCGCTCGCGGCGACGACCGCCTCGTCGTCGATGCGCAGCAACGACTGCTCGTAGCCGACCAGCGCGTCGGGCGTACCGGCGAGGCGCCTGCCGAAGGTCGCCAGCTGGACGTCTTCCTGCTGCAACGTTCCGTACGAAAAGAGAAGGGGCATGGATTCGTCGGCCTCCGGCTTCAGCGCTGCCCCGCGTCGGGCAACTCGTTCATGCGCGACACCCAGGGTAGCGCCGAAGCCGTCCAGATCTGCTCGCCCGGCGCGAGCGCGGCGCGCTGTGCGACGCGATGGTTGCCGCTCTGGGCGACCTTCACGTAGCGCTTCGCCTGGCCGTGCAGCTCGAAGCGATCGACCGAAGCGGCGACCGAGACGCGAAACGGTGAACCCGAGAGCACCTGGCAGTCGGTGCAGTGGCAGACCGAGACGCGCGTCGGGTCCACCTCGGCAGTGAACGAGATTTTTCCGCAGTGGCAGCTGCCGTCGATCTTCATCGGCCCGTGTCCGTCTTGCGGAGAACGAAGTGCGTGACGCGGTGCGTCGCAACGTGCTCGACGCACTGGTAGCCCAGCGCCGGGAGGTCAAGACCGACGAAGAGGTTCTCGCCCGAGCCGAGCAGCACCGGCGCGACGGCGAGGTGCATCCGATCGATCGCGCCCATCCGCAGGTACTGCCGGATCGTCGACACGCCGCCTCCGATTCGGACGTCTTCGCCCTTCGCTGCGTCGAGCGCGCGCGACAACGCGCGCTCGATTCCGTCGGTGACGAAGTGGAAGGTCGTTCCGCCGCTCATCTCGATCGACGCGCGGGGGTGATGAGTCAGTACGAACACCGGGCACCGGTACGGCGGCTCGTCGCCCCACCAGCCTTTCCAGCTCTCGTCGGGCCACGGGCCGCGTACCGGACCGAACATGTTGCGCCCGAGGATCCACGCGCCTATGCCGTCGAACCCGCGCGCCGCGACGTCGTCGTCGGCGCCGCTCTCGCCGTCATCGGCTCCGAGGATCCGTTTGCGGAAGGTGCGCGTGGCAAAGGCCCACTCGTGCAACGCCATCGCGCCGCGGCCCAGCGGATTCTCCAGGCTCTGCCCGGGGCCCGCGCCGTACCCGTCCAGCGAGAGAGAGAAACTTTCGACGCGAATCGACGCCATCGTTCACCTCACGGCATCATGATTTGAGCGGCGCCAGCAAGAACAGCGGCAGCGAGAACCGCGATCCACGTTCGCATCGAAGGCCTCGTGTCCGCTGATCGACAGGAGCGGCGTTGTTGCGATTCGTATTCGTTATACGCCGCCCGCGTCGATCCGGGAATGTTGGCGATGCCTGCCGGATGCGGCGCTCGCGCGTGATCGGCCCGTGGCGAGAAAGCGGTCCGGCAGTCGCCGGGGTGGTGCCTCGTTTCGTCGCAACGACGACGCTGACAGCCCGAGGGTTTCGCGGGCGAAGACGTCCCGGCGCGCGACGCTGCGAACGCCGAACACCAGGTATCCGAGGCGCATGGAGAAGCCAGCAGCGGCGGTGTTCATCGAAGTCTCCCGTAGAATGGAGTTGTTGACTGAGATTACATTTTTGCATGGCATATTCAAAAACGAATGCTATGACCAAAACATCCGCAGGGTCGATGCGGGCGTTGCCCGAAAACCTCGTGTCTTCGATGTTCGCCGTCGAGCCGGGGTTGCCGAAGCGCGAGCGCACGCGTCGACAGTTGCTCGCCGCTGCGCTCGGCGTCTTCTCGGCGCGGGGAATCGCCGCGGCGACGATGCAGGAGATTGCAGTCGCCGCCGGGATGACCGTGGGAACGGTCTACAACCACTTCAGCACCAAGGAGGACATCGCACGCCAGCTCGGCGTGCGCGTTGCCGAAACGCTCAGCCATGGCATCGCCGAGAGCCAGAAGAACGTCGACGAGGGCGCTCGTCGGATGGCGATCGGCAACCGGCGCTACCTGTGGCTCGCCGAGACGAGCCCGGAATGGGCGATGCTCCTGCTCGAGTTCGGCGAGGCGACGCCCGAATTCTCCGCGACGCTCGAGCCCTTCGTGCTCGCCGACCTGCGCCTCGGCGTGCGGCAGAAGGCCTTCCGCGTCGCCAGCGAGGCCGTCGCGCTCGACCTGATCCGGGGCACGATCGCGTACGCGCTGCGTCGCATCGCGGCCGGCCACGCGCCGCCGCGGCATGCGATCGCGGCGACGGCCACCGTCCTGCGCGGACTCGGCATGGACTTCGACGAAGCGCTCGCAGTGGCTCGCATGCCGCTTCCCGAACTACCGTTGCAGCGCGATGCGCCCCGCGCGCGCTAGGATTTCGGCGTGTCGACCTGGGAGACGAACGTGAAGCTCTGCGGATTCCGCATCAGCAACTACCACAACAAGGTACGGCTCGTGCTGCTCGAGCGGGGTATCGCGCACGAGGAGGACGATGCGCAGAAGCCGTCGCAGCAGGCAGACTTCCTCGAGCGCTCGGTGCTGGGCAAGGTGCCGTTCCTGGAGGTCGGCGACTCGGTGCTGACCGAATCGGACGTCATCTGCGAATACCTCGAGGATGCTTATCCGCAGCGTCCGCTGCTGCCGCGCGATCCGCTACAGCGCGCCAAGGTGCGCGAACTGAACCGCTACATCGAACTGCACGTCGAACTGGTCGCGCGGCGCCTGTACCGCGAAACGTTTTTCGGCGGGAAGGTGTCCGACGAGACGAAGCGCGAGGTGGAGCGCGCACTCGACAAGGGCGTCCGCGGCCTCGCCTGCCTGGCGAAATTCGACCCCTACATCGCCGGCGCCGAACTCACCCTCGCCGACTGCGCGGCGTTCGTGCACCTGCCGGTCGTGTCTCTGGCCTCGAAGGCCGCCTACGGACGCGACGTGCTGGAGCCGATCGGTCCGCTGAAGAGCTACCTGAAGATGCTTGCCGAGCGCGCGGCGTTCGCAGAGGTGAACCGCGGTCGTCGGGAGGCGGTTTCGGCGCTTTGAGGGGTCGAGGGGTCATCGGCCCCGGGGCGACCGGAAGCACCCGAAGGAGTGTCACCGCCAGGCCGTTACGCATCTGCCCGACAGGGCAGGGGCCCTCGAGGTTGCGCCTGGGACCGCCGGGGGCGCGGTCGGGTTGTCCAGCCAAAGGCTGGCGCTTTCCCGCGCCATAACCGGTGCCTGCGACGCCGTCGGCCGGTAGGCTGTGGAATGCGACGCCGTAGACCCTCAAGCCGCCTCCAGCGCCCTATCCAGATCCTCGATCAAGTCGTCGATGTGCTCGATGCCGATCGATAGGCGGATCATGTCCTCGCTGACGCCGGCCTTTGCGAGCTCCTCGGGCGCCAGCTGCCGGTGCGTCGTCGAAGCCGGGTGCGTGGCGAGCGACTTCGCGTCGCCGATGTTGACCAGCCGCGTGAAGAGCTGCAGCGCGTCGAGTACCCGCGCGCCCGCTTCGCGGCCGCCGGCCTTCTGCGCACCGGCCTTCACGCCGAACGAAAGGATCCCCGACGCGCGTCCGCCCATGTATTTCTGCACGAGCGCGTGATCGGGGTGCTCGGGCAGCCCCGCGTACTGCACCCAGCCCACCTTCGGATGCTTCTGCAGGTGCCGGGCGATCGCCGGCGAGTTCTCGCAGATGCGGTCCATGCGCAGCGGCAGCGTCTCGATCCCCTGCAGGATCAGGAATGCGTTGAACGGCGAGATCGCCGCACCGGTGTTTCGCAGCGGCACGACGCGTGCGCGTCCGATGTACGCCGCCGGCCCCAGCGCTTCGGTGTAGACGACGCCGTGATAGCTTACGTCGGGCTCGTTCAGCCGCTTGAAGCGCGCCTTGTGCTCGGCCCACGGGAACTTGCCGCTGTCGACGATCGCGCCGCCGATGCTGTTGCCGTGTCCGCCCAGGTATTTCGTGAGCGCGTGCACGACGATGTCGGCGCCGTGCTCGAAGGGCCGGAACAGGTACGGGCTCGGCACCGTGTTGTCGACGACGAGCGGGATGCCGTGCGCATGCGCGACTTCGGCGAGCCGGGCGACGTCGACGACGTTGCCGAGCGGGTTGCCGATCGACTCGACGAAGATCAGCTTCGTGCGCGCATCGATCTTCGCCGCGAAGCTCTCGGGCTTGCTCGCGTCGGCGAAGCGCACTTCGATGCCCTGCTGCGGGAACGTATGCGCGAAAAGGTTGTAGGTGCCGCCGTACAGCGTGCTGGCCGAGACGATGTTGTCGCCCGCCTCGGTGATCGTCTGGATGGCGTAGGTGACCGCCGACATTCCCGAGGCGAGCGCGAGCGCGCCGACTCCGCCTTCGAGCGCCGCGACGCGCTGCTCGAGCACGTCCTCGGTCGGATTCATGATTCGCGTGTAGATGTTGCCCGGTACCTTCAGGTCGAAGAGGTCTGCCCCGTGCTGCGCGCTATCGAACGCGTAGGCGACGGTCTGGTAGATCGGCACGGCGACCGATTTCGTCGTCGGCTCCGGCTTGTAGCCGGCGTGTACGGCCAGGGTTTCGATGCGCATGGCGGGTTCCGGTTCGGGTGGCGCAGCCGGCCGGGAAGGGCCTGCTAGCGAACCGGTGATTCTGCCAGCGCCGGGCGGCGCCGAATGCAATATGCGCGCGCCGAAGATGCTGATGCGGGTTAGCGCGTGGGGGCAGCGTTCGGCGACGCCGCCTCGATCGGCGGTGCCTCGCCGACCCGCTCGGCAAGGAAGGGTGCGACATCTCCGTCGCGCGTCGCGACGGCGCCGATCATCCGGGCCGGCTCGATTCGCGCGTCGACGATGCGCAGCGCGCCTTCGGTGTCGGTGAACGCGAAGTGCACCTGGTCGCCGAGCATTCGTGCGTCGCGCATCGTCGTCTCGACGCCGGCGAGCATCACGCGACCGTCGAGAATCTGGAAGCGCTGCCGGATCGTCATCGTGGCGTCGATCGTTCCGTCGGACTGCCTCAGTTGCAGCTTCCAGTGGCCGCCGGCATTCGCCGGCACGACCCAGAGGTGCATCGAGCGCAGGCCGATGCTGGAGCTTTCCTCGGGCTCCCAGTCGCCCATCAGGAACTCGCGCGAGACGATGCGCGTGCCGGGCTTCAATGCGAGCAGCGTGCGTCGCAGCTGCAGCGTGAGTTGGGACGTCAAGTACATGGTGACGACGTCGGCCGACGACAGGTCGGCGGCGAGCAGGCCGCCCTGCTCGAAGGTCGCGCGCGCCGAGACGCCTGCCTGCTCGGCATTTCGTCGCGCGAGTTCGACGATGTTCAGGTCGTAGTCGATTCCGCGCGCGCGGGCGCCGAAGTCGCGCGCCGCGGCGATCGCGATCCTGCCGTCGCCGGTACCGAGGTCGACGAGCAGATCGGATGCGACGACCTGCGCGAGCTGCAGCATTCGCGTGACGAGTGGATCGGGCGCCTCTGCGCGAGGGACGCGCCTGTCGACTGCCTCGTCGCGCGGCGGCTGCGCCGCGGCACGGTTCTCGGCAGCCTGGCTTTGGGCCGCCGGGTTGTCGGCGGCGGGCGCAGCGGCGGTCGGGTCATCACCGGCGGGCGCAGCGGCGGCGGCAATGGGGACGAGCGCGCCGAGCGCCGGCACCGCGCACGCCTGCAGGAACTCTCTGCGATCGCAGCTCGTCGTCATCTCCTGTCCCTTCCGGGCGCGCTCAGCGCGCCGGAATTTCCTTCATCACCTGAGCATAGGCGAGCAGCGCGAAGATCGCCGTGCCTCCCACGATGTTGCCGAAGAGCGAGGGCAGCAGGAACTCGCCGACGAACTCTGCGATGCCGATGCGAGCGTTCAGCAGCAGGAACCACGCTTCCATGCTGCCCGCAACGACGTGCGCGAAGCCGCCGACCGCGATGAGCCAGGTCATCACGAGCACCACGGCCGTCTGGCTGTGGCCGGCACCGGGCATCATCCACACCAGCGTCGCCATCAGGAAGCCGGCGCCGACGGCGCGGACCGTCACTTCGAACCACGGGCCTCCGATCGCGTGCTCGCTGACCGCGAGCATCGCATCGAAGGTTTCGGGCGGAACGGCCGGCAGGAAAGTCGCGAAGGCGGCGGAGACGAAGGTGCCGGCGAGGTTCGCCGCGAGCACGATCGTCCAGTTGCGCGCGGCGGCGGCGAAGTTCGCCGCCGTGGGGGCGGCCATCACCGGCAGGACGACGGTGATCGTGTTCTCGGTGAACAGTTGCTGGCGCCCGAGGATCACGATGAGGAATCCGATCGGATAGCCGAGGGCGACCAGCAGCTCGCGACCCGCCATCTCCGGCAGGTGCCGCAGCAGCACGGCCTGCGCGACGAGCGAGAAGCTGATCGACAGTCCGGCGGCCAACCCCGACCACCACAGCGAGACCGCCGGTCGCGCCATCTCCTCCTCGCCGTTGCGGCGCACGGCCTCGTAGATGATCGGCGACGGCGGCGTCGCGCGCTTCTCGACCTGCTCGATCTTCGCGCGGTCTTCCTGCGCCTGTGTCTTCGGCATCGACGAACCCCTTTAATCCGGAACGAGCGCCGCAGCAAGGGCGCGGCCTGCGCGCTACCAGTCTCCGCCGATCGCGCGAAGCAGCGCCACCGTCGCGCCCAGGCGCCGACCGCGCAGCGACAGCAGCGCCTGCTCGCTTTGCAGCACCGTCGTCTGCGCCTGGATCACGTTCAGGTACGAGACCGTGCCCGCCTTGTATTGCAGCGTGACGATGTCCAACGAGATGCGGGCAGCGTCGAGCACCTGGCGCTGCACACCCTCTTCGTCGGCCAGCACGCGCAGCGCAACGAGATTGTCTTCGACCTCCTGGAAGGCCTGCAGCACGGTCTGCCGGTACGCGGCGACCGTGCCGTCGTAGTCGGCCAGCGCCTGTTCGGTGACTGCGCCGCGCGCTCCGGCATCGAAAAGCAGCGCGGCGAGTGCCGGGCCCAGCGACCACACGCGGCTCGGCAGCGCGAACAGGTCGCCGAAACGGCTCGCGCGCAGACCGATGTCGGCCGACAGCGTGAGCGACGGGAAATAGGCCGCGCGCGCGACGCCGATGCGTGCATTGGCTTGCGCCACCTGTCGCTCGGCAGCGGCGATGTCGGGTCGGCGCTCGAGCAGGCGCGACGGCAGCCCAACGGGTACCGGGGGCACCGTCGCGCGCAGCGGCTGCTCGTCGAGCGCGAACGCCGACGGCGCCCGCCCGGTGAGCACCGCGATCGCGTGCTCGAGCTGTGCGCGCGCGATGCCCACGTCCATGCGCTGCGCTTCGACGGTCTTCAACTGCGCCTCGGCCTGTGCGACGTCGGCGCGCGTCGCTACGCCCGCCGCCAGGCGGTCGCGCGTGAGCTGCAGCGAACGCTGGTACGAGGCGACCGTCTCGGCGAGCAGGCGTTGCTGCGCATCGGCTACGCGCATCTGGAAGTAGCTCTGCGCGAGCAGCGCGTGCGTGGCAAGACGCGCGGCGGCCAGGTCCGCCGCGCTTGCCTCGGCGCCGGCGCGTGCCGCCGCGACGTCCGACCGTACGCGCCCCCACAGGTCGATTTCCCATCCCGCCGTGACGTCCAGGCCGTAACTGTCGCCGGTGACTCCACCGGGCGACCGGCCCCGGCTGGCCGAGGCGCCCGCCGATATGCCCGGGTACAGGCCCGCGCGAGCGGCGACGACGGTCGCGCGCGCGCGGCGCAGCTGCGCCTCGGCGATGCGAAGGTTCTGGTTCGCGCGATCGGCGTCGGTGATCAGCGACTCGAGCACCGGATCGTCGAAGACATCCCAGGAGACGGAGGCGGTGTGCAGGCCGGGCTGCGCCGGCTGCCACACGCCGGTCGGCTGCGCTTCCTTGTATTCCGGGGGGACAGCGATCGACGGCCGTTCGTATTGCGGCGCCGCGGCGCAGCCGGCCAACAGCAGCGCGACGGCGAAGAGCGCGAGCAGGCGCAGCGGATGCGCGAGCGGTGCGCCCGTGCCGCCCGGGGCGCGGCGCAGCCGAGCCCATCGCTGCCGCAACCGGTCGAGCGTGAGATAGACCACCGGCGTGGTGTACAGCGTGAGCAATTGGCTCACTGCCAGGCCGCCGACGATCGCGATGCCGAGCGGCTGGCGCAACTCGGCCCCGTCGCCGGTACCCAGCGCCAGCGGCACCGCGCCGAGCATCGCCGCCATCGTCGTCATCAGGATCGGGCGGAAGCGCAACTGGCACGCACGATGGATCGCTTCGCGCGGCGACAGTCCCTGCTCGCGTTCGGCAGCGAGCGCGAAGTCGATCATGATGATCGCGTTCTTCTTCACGATGCCGATCAGCAGCAGGACGCCGATCAGCGCGATGACGCTGAACTCGGTGCCGGTGGCCATCAGCGCGAGCAGCGCGCCGACGCCAGCCGACGGCAGTGTCGAGAGGATCGTGAGCGGGTGCACCAGACTCTCGTAGAGGATGCCGAGCACGAGGTAGACGGTGACGAGCGCGGTGAGGATGAGCAGCGGCTGGTTGGCCACCGACTTCTGGAAGGCGCTGGCGGTTCCTTCGAAGCCGCGCTGCAGCGTCGACGGCGCGCCGATCCGCGCGATCGCATCGTCGATCGCGTCGGTCGCCTGTGACAGCGACACGCCTTCGGCGAGCCCGAAGGAGATCGTCGATGCGACGAAACCGCCGTCGTGCGAGACGCCCAGCGGCGTCGTCGTCGGGCGCCAGCTCGCGAACATCGACAGCGGCACGGGCTCGCCGGCGGCGTTCAGCACGCTCAGGCTCGCCAGGTCCTGCGGGCTGTCGCGAAACTGCGAGGCCACGTCGAGCACGACGTGGTACTGGTTCAGCGCCTCGTAGATCGTCGAGACCTGTCGCTGCCCGTACGCGTCGTTGAGCAGGCTCGTGATCTGTCGGGTGCGGATGCCCAGGCGCGCCGCCGCGTCGCGGTCGATCGTCAGTGTGACCTGGCTGCCCTTGTCCTCGGCGTCGGTGTCGATGTCGACGAGTTGCGGCAGGTGGCTCATCGCGTTGCGGATTCGCGGCTCCCACAGCCGCAGTTCGTTCAGGTCGTCGCTCTTCAGCGTGTACTGGTAAGTGGAGCTGCTTTCGCGTCCCCCGACGCGGATCTCGCTCTGCCCGACCATGTACAGCCGCGCTCCGGGCAGCTTCGACGTCGCCCTTCGCAGGCGGGCGATCACGTCGTCGGTGCTTTCGCCGCGCTGGCCCAGCGGAACGAGCGAGATGAACATCGACCCGCCGTTCAGGCGCGAGCCCCCGGTGTAGCCGGTCACGTTGGCCACCGCAGGGTCATGGCGCACGACCTCCATGAACGACTGCAGCTTCTCGCGCATCGCCCGCGACGAGATGCTCTGGTCGCCTCGAATCGATGCGTAGATGCGACCGGTGTCCTGCGCAGGGAAGAATCCCTTCGGCACGATCGTGTACAGCCACACGTTCAACGCGATCGTCGCCGCGAGCACGAGCAGCATCAGCCAGCGATGATCGAGCGCCCATCCCACGCTGCGCGCATAGCCCGCGGCGAGCCGCTCGAATCCGCGGCGCGCAAGGCGTCGGGCGCTTCCGCCGGGCTCGGGCCCGCCCGCACGCGAACGAGGCCCGAGGAAACGCGCGCCGAGCATCGGCGTCGTCGTCAGCGAGACGACGAGCGAGATCAGGATCGCCACCGACAGCACGATGCCGAACTCGCGGAAATAGCGTCCGACCAGTCCGCCCATCGCGAGGATCGGGATGAAGACGGCGATCAGCGACAGGCTGATCGCGACGACGGTGAAGCCGACCTCGCGCACGCCGTGGATCGCCGCCTCGAAGCGCCCTTCGCCCATCTCGCGCCGGCGTGCGATGTTCTCGACGACGACGATCGCGTCGTCGACGACGAAGCCCGTGGCGATCGTCAACGCCATCAGCGACAAGTTGTCCAGGCTGAAGCCCGCGAGGTACATCACGCCGAAGGTGCCGATCAGCGAAGTCGGCACCGCCACCGCCGGGATCAGCGTCGCGCGCGCGCTGCGCAGGAACAGGAACACGACGAGCACGACGAGCACGACCGACAGCACGAGCGTGTGCTGCACTTCGCGCAGCGACGCGCGAATCGTCGTCGTGCGATCCATCGTGACGACGAGGTCCATCGACGCGGGCGCAGCGGCCTGCAGCGACGGCATCAGCTCCCGGATGCGGTCGACCGTCTCGATGATGTTCGCCGCAGGCTCGCGGTAGGCGATCAGCAGCACCGACGGGCGCCCGTTGGCGAATCCCGACTGGCGCTCGTCCTCGATCGATTCGCGCACCCAGGCGACGTCGGACAGCCGCACCGCGGCGCCGTTGCGCCATGCGACGACGAGCGGAGCATAGTCAGCCGCCACGCGCGACTGGTCGTTGGCGCCGATCTGCCAGCGCCGTTCGCCGTCGGCCAGCGCGCCCTTCGGGCGGTTCGCGTTGGCGTCGGAGACGGCCTGGCGCACCGCTTCGAGGCCGATGCCGTAGCGATCGAGCTGCAGCGGGTTCACCGACACCCGAACCGCCGGCAGCGAACTGCCGCCGACGACGACCTGCCCGACCCCGGTCACGCGCGAGAGCTTCTGCGCGAGCACCGTCGAGGCGACGTCGTAGATCTGGCCCTGCGTCATCGAGTCGGAGGTGAGCGCGATGATCAGGATCGGCGCCTCGGCGGGGTTCACCTTGCGATAGGTCGGGTTGCGCACCAGGCTCGACGGCAGCGACGCGCGCGCCGCGTTGATCGCCGCCTGCACGTCGACTGCCGCCGACTCGATGCTGCGATCGAGGTCGAACTGCAACGTGATGCGCGTCTGCCCGAGCGAGTTGTACGACGTCATCTCGGTGACGCCGGCGATCTTGCCGAGCGCGCGCTCCAGCGGCGTGGCGACGGTGGCCGCCATCGTCTCCGGGTTGGCGCCCGGCAGCGATGCGGAGATCGAGATCGTCGGGTAGTCGACCTGCGGCAGCGGCGCCACCGGCAGCATTCGCAGTGCGGCGAGACCCGCGAGGACGACCGCCAGCGTCAGCAGCGTCGTCGCCACCGGCCGGCGCACGAAGGTCTCGAAGAATCCCATCAGGCGGCGCGGCCGCGACGCGCCACCCAGCGCGCCGAGCGGTCGAAGGCGAGGTAGACGACCGGCGTCGTGAACAGCGTGAGCACCTGGCTGAGCAGCAGCCCGCCCACCATCGTGACGCCCAGCGGGTGGCGAAGTTCGGAGCCCACTCCCGTACCGAGCATCAGCGGCAGCGCCGACAGCAGCGCGGCGAGCGTCGTCATCAGGATCGGGCGGAAGCGCAGCAGCGCCGCCTGGTAGATCGCCTCGCGCGGCGGCTTGCCCTCGATGCGTTCGGCGTCGAGCGCGAAGTCGATCATCAGGATCGCGTTCTTCTTCACGATGCCGATCAGCAGCACGATGCCGATGACGGCGACGATGCCCAGGTCGCTGCCCGACAGCATCAGCGCGAGCAGCGCGCCCACGCCGGCCGACGGCAACGTCGAGAGGATCGTGATCGGGTGCACGTAGCTCTCGTAGAGCACGCCGAGCACGATGTACATCGTGACGAGCGCGGCGACGATCAGCAGCACCGTGCTGTCGAGCGACGCCTGGAACGCCAGCGCCGCGCCCTGGAAGCCGGTCTGCATGCTCGGCGGCAGCCCGAGCTGCGCTTGCGCCGCGTGCACCGCCTCCACGGCCTGGCCGAGCGAGACACCGGGCGCGAGGTTGAACGAGATCGTCGCCGACGGGAACTGGCCCAGGTGATGGATCGCGAGCATCGCCGGGCGCTCGACGACGCGAGCGATGCTCGACAGCGGCACCAGCGTTCCGTCGCGGCCGGCGACGTGGATCGCGGCGATCGACGCAGGGCTCGACGCGTATTGCGGTTCGACCTCGAGCACGACCCGGTACTGGTTCGCCTGCGTGAAGATCGTCGACACCTGGCGCTGACCGAAGGCGGTGTACAGCGCCTGGTCGATCGCCGTCATCGACACGCCCAGGCGCGCAGCGGCGTCGCGGTCGATCTCGACGAAGGCCTGCAGACCGTTGTCCTGCAGGTCGCTGGCGACGTCGGCGAGCTCGGTCAGCCTGCGCATGCGCTCGACCAGGCGCGGAACCCAGGTGGCCAGCCGCTGCGCATCGGGCTCCTCGACGGTGAACTGGAACTGCGTGCGCGCGAGACGGTCCTCGATCGTCAGGTCCTGCACCGCCTGCAGGTACAGCGTGATGCCGGGCACGTCGGCGACGCGCTGCTGCAGCCGCCGGATGGCGCCGCTTGCGTCCAGGTCGCGTTCGGCGCGCGGCTTCAGGTCGATCAGCATGCGGCCGGTGTTCAGCGTCGGATTCGCGCCGTCGACGCCGATGAACGAAGTCAGCCCCTGCACGGCCGGGTCGCGCAGGATGGCGCGCGCGAGTTCGCGCTGGCGTTCGGCCATCGCCGGGAACGAGATCGACTGCCGCGCCTCGGAGATTCCCTGCAGCAGGCCGGTGTCCTGCACCGGAAAGAACCCTTTCGGCACGACGAGGTACAGCAGCACGGTGAGCACGAGCGTGGCCACGGCGACGAGCAGCGTCGCGGGCTGGTGGTCGAGCACCCACGACAGCCAGCGCCCGTAGCCGGCGACGAGCCGGTCGAACCATCCGGGGCGGCGCGAGGGGCTCGCCTGGCCGTCGATGCGGTCGTCCTCGTCGTGGCCGGTGGCGCGTGCGGCCTGCGAGCCGTCGCTGCGTCTGCCGTTGCGAAGCAGCCGCGCGCACATCATCGGCGTGAGCGTGAGCGACACGACCGCCGAGATCAGGATCGCCACCGCGAGCGTGATCGCGAACTCGCGGAACAGCCGCCCGACGACCTCGCGCATGAACAGCAACGGGATCAGGACGGCGATCAGCGACACCGTCAGCGAGACGATCGTGAAGGCGATCTGCTTCGATCCCTTCAAGGCCGCTTCGAGCGGCGAATCGCCTTCCTCGCGAAAGCGCGTCACGTTCTCGATCATCACGATCGCGTCGTCGACGACGAAGCCGGTGGCGATCGTCAGCGCCATCAGCGTGAGGTTGTTCAGCGAGAAGCCGGCCAGGTACATGACGCCGAAGGTGCCGACCAGCGACAGCGGCACCGCCACGGCCGGGATCACCGTCGCCGCGACGTTGCGCAGGAACAGGAAGATCACCATCACGACGAGCGCGATGGCGAGCATCAGCTCGAACTGCACGGCGCGCACCGATGCGCGGATCGTCACCGTGCGGTCGCTGAGTACGTGCAGCTCGGCCGCTCCCGGCAGCGACGCGCGCAACGACGGCAGCAGCGCCTGGATGCGGTCGACGACCTCGATGACGTTCGACCCCGGCTGGCGCTGGATGTTCAGCACGATCGCCGGCTCGTCGTTCGCCCAGGCAGCCAGCTGCGCGTTCTCGGCGCCTTCGTCGATGCGCGCGACGTCCGACAGCCGCAGCGGGGCGCCCTGGCGGTACGCGAGCACCAGGCTGCGGTAGCCTTCCGCCGCGCGGATCTGGTCATTGGCGTCGATCGTCGCCGAGCGCTGCGGGCCGTCGAAGCTGCCCTTGGCCTGGTTCGAGTTCGCATTGACGATTGCCGTGCGAACGTCCTCCACCGAAAGGCCGGCTGCGGCGAGCGCGCGCGGGTCGATGTGCACGCGCACGGCCGGGCGTTGTCCGCCGGTGATCGACACCAGGCCGACGCCGGCGAGCTGCGAGATCTTCTGTGCGATCCGCGTCTCGACGAGGTCCTGCAACCGCGTGAGCGGGATCGTCTTCGACGTGATGCCCAGCGTGATCACCGGGGCATCGGCCGGATTCACCTTGCTGTAGATCGGGGGCGCAGGCAGGTCGTTCGGCAGCATCGTCGTTGCCGCGTTGATCGCCGCCTGCACCTGCTGCTCGGCGACGTCGAGCGCGAGCGCGAGATCGAACTGCAGCGTGACGACCGACGCCCCGCCCGAGCTCGTCGACGACAGCTGCTTCAAGCCCGGCATCTGGCCGAACTGCCGTTCGAGCGGCGCGGTGACCGACGACGCCATCACTTCCGGGCTGGCGCCCGGATACAGCGTCGTCACCTGGATGGTCGGGTAGTCGACCTCGGGCAGCGCCGACAGGGGCAACAGCCGGTAGCCGACGAGCCCGGCGAGCAGGATCGCGACCATCAGCAGCGAGGTGGCGACCGGACGGAGGATGAACGGGCGCGAAGGATTCACCTGCGGCCGGCTCCTGTCGTGACTGCGCCCCTCAGGAGCGCGCGCCCGGTCGGCGTTTGCGTTCGCCGGGTTGCGTGGCGGCGCGTTCGGCGGCTTCCTTGTCGATCGGCTCGACGCGCGCACCTTCGCGCAGGTTGTCGACGCCGTCGACGACGACGAGCTCGCCGACCGATACGCCTTCGCGCACGACCGTGCGCTGCCCGTCCGAGGGCCCGAGCGACACGCGACGCAGCGCAACGGTGTTGCCGGCCTGCACGACGTAGACGTAGGTGCCCGGCGAGCCGCGCTGCACGGCGGCGCCCGGAATCACCGTCGCGTCCGCGAGCGTGTCGACCTGCACCCGAACGTTGACGAACTGGTTCGGAAACAGCGCCATGTCCGCGTTGGCGAACTCGGCTTTCATCTTCAGCGTGCCGGTGGTGGTGTCGATCTGGTTGTCGATCGTCGTGAGACGGCCGCTGGCGAGCACCTCGCGCTGGTCGCGATCGAGCGCCTGTACCTTCATCTCGCGGCCGGCGCGGTAGCGCTCGAGAATCGGCGCGAGGTCCTTCTCGGCGATGGAGAAAGTGGCGCCGATCGGCTGGACCTGCGTGATCGTGACGAGCCCGGTCGCGTCGCCCGCGCGCACCAGGTTGCCGGGATCGACCAGTCGCAGCCCGAGCCGCCCCGCGAAGGGCGCGGTGATTCGCGTATAACCGAGCTGCAGTCGCGCGTTGTCCACCTGCGCCTGGTCGCTCTTCAGCGCACCCTCGTACTGATGCACGAGTGCCGCCTGCGTGTCGAGCTGCTGCGCGCTGGCCGCATCCTGCCGCACCAGCGTGCGGTAGCGTTCGAGGTCGACCTTCGCGTTTTCCAGCAGCGCGCGGTCTCGTGCAAACTGCCCCTGCGCCTGCGCCAGCTGCACTTCGAAGGGTCGCGGATCGATCTCGGCCAGCAACTCGCCCGCCTTCACCAGCTGCCCTTCGCGGAACCCGACGCGCAGCAGCTGGCCGTCGACCTGCGGGCGAACGACCACCGTTCGCAGCGACGTGACCGTGCCGAGCGCATCGAGCACGACCGCAACGTCGTCGCGTGCGGCGGCGACGACGGTGACCGGCAGCACGCGCGCTGCCTCGGTGCCGCGCGGCCCCGTGCCGCCACTGCCGCGCGCGCCGGGTGCCGTTCCGCTGGCCGCGGGAGTTTCGGCGGGCGCCCCGGCTCGCTGGCTCCACCACCACCAGCCGAGCGCACCGGCGAGAAGCAGCGCGGCGACGACGACGATCGAAGGCCACGCGCGCCTGGCGGGCGCATCGCGCGAGTGCGGATCGGTCGCGCGGGCGTCGTGCGGTTCGGGCATCGTGTGCGAGGCTTCGCGTTCCTGCGGCGGGACGGGCTGCATGGCAGAATCGTCGATGGTACCCGTGCCCGCAGTGGAGCGAGGCAATGAATCTGGCGCACTGGCTCGAGCGCAGCGCGGCCGTCTTCGGCGATCGGCCGGCGCTCGCGCTGGGCCGCGATGTGGCTGCCTCGTACACGCAATTCGCCCAGGCGGCGGCGCGCGGCGCACAGTGGCTGGCCGAGCAGGGGCTGCAGCCGGGAGACCGGGTCGGGCTCTTCCTGGGCAACCACCCCGACTACCTGCGTCTGCTGTGGAGCGTCTGGTGGGCCGGCCTGGTGGCGGTACCGATCAACGCGCGCCTGCACGGCAGCGAAGCGGCGTTCATGCTGTCCGATTGCGCCGCGACGTTGTGCTTCGTCGATCCCAGCCACGCCGATGCGTTGGCCGGCTTCGTTCCCGGCGCCTGCCGCGTCATCGACGAGCACGGCTTCCTCGATGATCGTTCGCTCGCGCCCGCGCCGGTCGTCGCGTGCAGCGAGGACGACGACGCCTGGCTCTTCTACACGAGCGGCACTACCGGCAAGCCGAAGGGCGTGCGGCTGACTGCGCGCAATCTTCGCTGGGCGACGATGGGTTATCTCGCCGAGGTGCAAGCGGTTGCGCCGGGCGACGCCTGCCTGCATCCGGCCCCGCTGTCGCACGGGTCCGGCCTCTACCACCTCGCGTACGTGTTGCGTGGCGGCGTGAACGTCGTGCCCGGCTCCGGCGGTTTCGACGGCGCCGAAGTCGCCGCGCTCGCCGCGCACTGGCGCAACGCGTCGTTCTTCGCCGCGCCGACGATGGTCAAGCGCCTCGTCGACTGGGCCCGTCGGCAGGCGACACCGATCGACGGCCTCGCCACCGTCGTCTACGGCGGAGGTCCGATGTACCTCGCCGACGTTCTCGAAGCGCGCGAGGCGCTCGGCCCGCACCTGGCGCAGATCTACGGCCAGGGCGAGAGCCCGATGACGATCACCGTGCTGCCGAAACACGTCATCGAGGACCGCGCGCATCCGCGCTGGATGGAGCGCCTCGCGTCGGTGGGCTACGCACAGCCGATGGTCGAGGTCGCCATTCATGCCGACGACGGAACGCCGCTGGCGATCGGCGAGCCGGGCGAGGTCTGCGTGCGCGGCGAGGTCGTGATGAAGGGGTACTGGGAGAATCCGCACGCCACTGCCGAGACGATCCGCGAAGGATGGCTGCGCACCGGCGACATCGGGCGCCTCGACGAGGACGGCTTTCTCACGCTGCTCGATCGCAGCCGCGACCTGATCATCAGCGGCGGCACGAACATCTATCCGCGCGAGGTGGAGGAAGCGTTGCTGCGTCATCCGAACGTCGCCGAGGCGAGCGTCATCGGAGTGCCGGACGCCGAATGGGGCGAGACGGTCGTCGCCTGGGTAGTCGCCAGCGCACCGGTGACCGAAGCCGAACTCGACGCCCACTGCATCGAGAACATCGCCCGCTTCAAGCGCCCGCGCCGCTACCGTTTCATCGAAACCCTGCCCAAGAACAACTACGGCAAGGTCCTGAAGACCGAATTGCGCGAACGCGAAGCCGCGCTCGAAGCCGCCCACGCAACCCCCGCCGCAGGGGCGTCCGGCACTTGAACTACCGGAGCTCGCGTAGCGGGGCCGGCGCACCCTGAGCGCCCGCGGCAGGCGGCCCGCGCCTTTGCCCGAGCCGACGACCACGTCACCCCACGTGCTTCGCGAAGAACTCCAGCGTCCGACGCCGCGCCAGCCTCGACGCATCCGCGTCGTACGACCCCCGCTGGTCGCAGTTGAACCCGTGCCCTGCCTCGTAGAAGTGCCCTTCCACGGTCGGGTGCGCCGCCAGCACCGATCGCGCCTGCTCGGGCGACGGCGTGCGGTCGTTCTTGCCGAAGTGGCACAGCACCGGGCATTTCGGCTGTTCGCCGACGAAGCTCGCGATGTTGCCGCCGTAGTACACCACCGCGCAGGCCAGACCGTCGACGCGCGACGAGGCGACCCACGACATCGTGCCGCCCCAGCAGTAGCCGACGATTCCCACCCGTCCTGCCGCGCCCGGCGCGGATCCCGGATGCGCGCCTCCGGCGCCTGCGCCGCTGGCGAGCTTTACCGTCGCGGCCAGGTCCTTCATCACGTCGTCGACGCCGGCCTTCTGCGCGAGTGCGCGTCCGGCCTTGATGTCGTCATCGGCGTAGCCCGTCTCGAAGCCCGGCTGCACGCGATCGAACAGTGCAGGCGCGATCGCGTGATAACCGTCGGCGGCGAAGCCGTCGGCGATCGAGCGGATGTGGCTGTTGACGCCGAAGATCTCCTGGATGACGACGATCGCGCCGCGCGCCGGTTTCTCCGGTGTCGCCTCCCAGGCGGGAAGTCGATGGCCGTCCTCGGAGATCACCTCGATCCAGCGTCCCATGACGTCCTCCTGATGGGCTGGTGGCGCCCCGTCGCGAGGCGTCAGAACAGCACCGAGCTGAGCCGGCGCCGCCATTCGGAAACGAGTTGCGGCTGTGCGGCCGCCTTCTCGAAGCCCTCGATCATCGTGCGGCGACCGACGTCGTCGCCGAACGTGCGATCGCGCCGCACGATCTCGAGCAGCTGCTCGAAGGCCGGCGCCCAGTGCTTCTGTTCCATGTAGTGCTGCGCCAGTTCGAGACGCGCCTGCAGGTCGGCTGGGTCGTTGGCGACGCGATCGAGCAGGTCGTCGGACGGCGGCTCGACGCCTTCCTGCGATTCGCGCTGCGCGCGTTCGAACAATGCCGCCACCTGCGGGTCCTGCCGTGCCTCCGCCGAGACGAACTCGAGCTGCGCCAGCGCCGCGCCGGGATCCTTCTGCTGCAGCAGCAACTGCGCGTACATCAGCCGCGCGTTGTCGTTGCCGCCGTCGTTGGCGATCGCCTTCTTCAGGTGCTGCTCGGCGACGTCGATCTCGCCGCGCTCGATCGCCTGCAGCGCCTGCTCGACCTCGACGTCACCCGGATTCGGCAGCAGGCGGTCGATGAACTCGCGCAACTGCGTCTCGGGAACGACGCCTTGGAACTGGTCGACCGGCTGGCCGTTGACGATGCCGAACACGGTGGGAATCGAGCGGATCCGGAAGTGGCGCGCGAGTTCCGGCTGCGCGTCGGTGTCGACCTTCACCAGCATGAAGCGACCGCCGTATTGCTGCTCGAGCCGCTCGAGCATCGGGCCCAGGGTCTTGCACGGGCCGCACCACGGCGCCCAGAAATCGAGCACCACCGGCGTGCTCATCGACGCGTCGATCACGTCGGCCTGGAATCGTTCGATCGTCGTCTCGATCATCGTCGTCGTCCGTGTAGTGCGCGGAAGGGCTGCCCGATCATTGCGAGACGCGCGTGGTGCCGCGGGCCGGGTCGGTGATGATGCGAACGCGCTGCCCGGGGGCGAACTGCTCGCCGCCGGCCTCCTGGACCACGGCGAACGTGTTGCCGCTGTCGGTGCGAACGGTGATTTCCAGCGCGGTCCGGTTGCTGAGCGACTGTTCGGCGTGGCTGCCGAGCACGCCGCCGGCCACCGCGCCGAGCACGCCGGCGATGACGCTGCCCTTGCCGCCGCCGACGTTCGATCCGGCCACGCCGCCGACGATCGCGCCTGCGCCGGTGCCCACGTTCGTCGGCTGGTCGCGCTCGAGGCGGACCTCGCGGATCGCCTGGATGACGCCGGTCTGCACCTGCATCGGGCGCCGCGCCTCGCTGGCGGTGTACGTGTGACCGGCCGTCGACGGCGCCGCACAACCGGCGAGCAGCGCCGCCAACGCGACGAGCGCACCGGCGAGCGTTTTGGTGTAGTGCATTCGAAATCCCTCTCTGTTCGGAGAGTCGCCTTGAAATGGAAGGCCGATTATGTCAGGCGCCGCCACCGGGGCGCGCTGCGCTCGCCCGGCGCGCCTCGGCAGTGGCGCGGACTGGATCGCGACTGCGACGAATCGCTACGGGACGGCGCTGGACACGACGAGCGGCGCGCCGCCGTTCGGCGGGGCTGCAGCGGCGAGCATCGCCGCTTCGCGCAACCCGGAGCCGGCCATTACCAGGCCGACAACGAGTGCGACCGGTGCGGCAGCCTGCGCGCACGCGTAGAGAAGCTTGTTGCGGGATTCGCGGTTGCGGAGAAACGCAAGGAAGATCGTATAGACCGGGCGCCTTGCGTTGTCCCCGTGCTGGGAGGCACGGATCGACATGGGGACACCTCTGAGAAGATCGACCGCTGCTGCCTTCGCCGGCACGAACCCGCGCCGGCTCGTCGGCGCTGCGATCTGTTGTAACTATACCACAGTGTGTCGGCTTCGGAACGAGCGAAAGGATCCGGGCATGTCTTGCCGCCGTGCTGCACAATGTGCAACGTCGGGGCGCGGCGGTGATGGAGGTCGAAACCCGCGATGGAAATGCCGAGTGCAGCAGTGAGCATCCTCGTGCTCGACGCGAGCGGCACGCCGCGTCGCTGGCTCGGCATCGAGGACGCGGTCGGCTACTACTACAAGGAGCAGGTCGTCTGGGACCTCGGTCGCCATGCATTCACGCTGCACGGCGGAACGAGTCGCGCCACCGGCCTGCGCTCGATGCTCACGCTGCGTTCGATCGTCGCGGTGCGCGGCGATGCGTCGAAGCGCACGCGCTTCCACTACGTGCCCGCACTCACCCGCGAGATGTTGTTCGCGCGCGACCGCTTCATCTGCGCCTACTGCGGCGGCCGCTTCCGGCCGGGCGATCTCACCTGCGAACACGTGAAGCCGCAAAGCCGCGGCGGTCGCGACACGTGGACCAACCTGGTGAGCGCCTGCAAGCCGTGCAACCTTCGCAAGGGCAACCGCACGCCCGAGCAGGCGCGCATGCCGCTGCTGTACGTGCCGTACGTGCCGAACCTGCACGAGGGGTTCATCCTGCGCAATCGGCGCATCCTAGCGGACCAGATGGAATTCCTGATGGCCGGCGTGCCGCGGCATTCGCGGCTTCACGAGGGGGCGCAGGCGCTCCCCGCATAGCGCAGACCTACGACACCTCCTCCTGCGCCGGTTGCGCTGCTTCGGCCAGCAGCCGGCGCACCAGTCGAGCGAGGCGCGCATCGCGCACGCCATGCGCCTCCAGGGCGCGCCACGTGTTGATCGCGTATTCGCGATTGGCGCCGCGCCGCCCGCAGCACAGATGCAGCCGGCGGATGATCTCGTCGTCAGAAAGGCGGGCGTAGCTCGGGCGATCGCGATCGGCGGCGAAGGTGAGCGCCTGCACGCTGCGCTCGCCGTCGAGGCGCACCTCCGCCAGCAGCGGCCGATACACGCGCGTGTCCCAATCGGGGATCTCGCGCTCGTACAGATGGCGGATCGCGTCCTCACGGCTCTCGATGCGCAGCCGGTACGCAACGCCGACGCAGCTTCCGCCGCGGTCCAGGCCGAGCACGACGCCGGGCTCGTCGGCCGTGCCGCGATAGTGCGTCGAACTCACGCAGAAAGAGCGGTGCCAGCCGTGAAGGCGCGCGAGGCTGGCCTGCTCGTACTCGATCTCCGGATTCCAGATCAGCGACCCGTAGCCGAAGACCCAATCGACGTCGAAGAAGAGACCGCGCATGCTGCAGGCATGGTAACGCGACGCGCGCGCGCCGCTGCCGCCGCACGTCGGAAGCGCGCGGCACCGCCCGTTGCTGCTATCCGCGGATGCGCACGTCGATCGACGGCAACCCGCTCACCGTGCCTTTCAGCCGATCTCCGGGCACGACCGCGGCGACGCCTTCCGGCGTGCCCGTCATGATCAGGTCGCCCGGCGCCAGCGTCCACGCGTTCGACAGGTGCTCGACGATCTCGCCGATGCTCCAGATCAGCTGCGAGATGTCGCTGTGCTGGCGCGCCTGTCCGTTGACTTCGAGCGCGATGCGCGCGTGCGCGATGTCGCCGGCGCTCTTCGCCGGCACGATCGCGCCGATCGGCGCCGACTGGTCGAAGGCCTTGCCGATGCACCACGGCCGGCCCTGCTTCTTCATGTCCGTCTGCAGGTCGCGACGCGTCATGTCCAGCCCCACCGCGTAGCCGAAGACGTGGCGCATCGCTTCCGCGGCCGGGATCTGCTTGCCGCCTTCGCCGATCGCGACGACGAGTTCGATCTCGTGGTGCAGGTCCTTCGTCAGCGGCGGGTAGTCGATCTCGATCGACTCGCTCGCGGGCGCGGGCACGACCGCATCGGCGGGCTTCAGGAAGAAGAACGGCGGCTCGCGTCCGGTGAAGCCCATCTCCTGCGCGTGCGCGACGTAGTTGCGCCCTACGCAATAGACGCGGCGCACGGGAAAGCGCGCGTCGCTGCCCACGACGGGCAGCGAAACGGCAGGGGCAGCCGGCACGACGTATTGGCTCACGGTGGTTCTCCTTTCTCGATTCGGGGGCGTCAGTCGAGCTGCTCTTCGCGGTGCATCGCGAGTGCCTCGTGGATCGGCCGGTCGGAAAAGCTGAAGAGCACGGTGTCGTCGCGCGCCGAGAGCCGGCAGACGTGCCACGACGGTACGACGAAATGGTCGCGCGGGCCGAACTCGAACACGGTGGGCGCGCCTTCGCCGGGTCGGTCGATCGTCGCGCGGCCACGGCCTTCGACGACGCTGTAGACGATGCCGTCGGTCTGCCGCCACGGCTTTCCTTCGAAGCCGGCCGGCAGCAGCTGCAGGAAGGCGCCGATCGTCGGCATCGGCCAGCCGCCGGTGGCCGGGTTCACGTAGCGCATCTTCGTGCCTTGCCAGGCATCGACCGGTGCATCGCCGCGCAGCCGCGCGAGCGCCGCTCGCGCGCGTGCATACGGATACGCGAACAGCGGCGAGGTTGCGCCGTGGGGCTTTGCGCCCGCGTCGCCCGGCATCGGCGCGAGGTTCTCGCCGAAGCGGGCGAGGTTCGTTCCTTCGGGACGCTGCACCGGCTGCTGTCTTGCCGGGAAGTCTTCGGCGAAACCCGCATCGAGCAGGCGAACCATGGGGATGTCGAGTCCGTCGAGCCAGACGACGGGCGTGTCGGACTCGTTGCCGTGGTCGTGGAAAGTCCAGCTCGGCGTGATGATGAAATCGCCCGGGTGCATCGTCGTGCGCTCGCCGTTCACCGCGGTGAACGCGCCGGCGCCTTCGACGACGAAGCGCAGCGCCGTCGCCACGTGACGGTGGCTCGGCGCGACCTCGCCGGGCAGGATCAGCTGCAGTCCGGCGTACAGCGACTGGGTGATCGCCGATTGTCCGGGGATGCCCGGGTTCTCGAGGATCAGTACGCGGCGCACCGCTTCTTCGGCCGAGATGACGTCTCCGGCGCGCGAGAGGAACGGGCGCACTTCGTCGTAGCGCCACAAGGCCGGCACGCACGGCGATGCGGGGCTCTTCGGCACGAGCGCGTGCAGCGACTCCCACAGCGGCGTGAGGTTCGACGGACGCATGTCGGCGTACAGCCGCTCGCGCGCCTTGCGGACAGGGTCTTGCGTTGGCGCGTTCATCGCGATCCTCCTTCAGGCGGGCGCCGCATCGGCGTCGATTCCGCGGTACAACCAGGACAGGCCGGCGAATCCGGCGCTCTCCGCGCCCGACTGGAATAGCTGGTTGCGCAGCTCGCGCGTGACGCCGGCCGCGTGATAGATATCGCCGTAGAAGCGCGCGGTGAGTTGCACGCGCGCGGTGCGCAGGTAGCGCAACTGCTGGTACTCGGCGAACGCGCGCTCGAAGTCTCCGCCGGCGCGCTTCAGCGACGCGCCCAGCACGGCGGCATCCTCGATCGCCATGCACGCGCCCTGCGCGAGGTATTGCAGCATCGGGTGCGCCGCGTCGCCGAGCAGCGTCATGCGCCCCTTCGTCCAGTTCTTCACCGGGTCGCGATCGCACAGCACCCACATCTTCCAGGTCTCGATCATCGACAGCAGTTCGCGCACCGGCGCGGCGGCCTGCGCGAAGCGTTGCGCGAGTTCCTCGGGGTCGCCGTAGGTGTTCCAGCCTTCCTCGTAGCGGTCGCTGTGGAACACCGCGACGAGGTTGTAGAGCTCGCCGCGCCGAAGGGGGTAGTGCACCAGGTGCGTCTTCTCGCCGCCCCACAGCACGACGTCGGGGCTGTACAGGTGCTTCGGCACCTTGTCGATCGGCAGCACCGCCCGGTAGGCGATGTGCCCGGATACGCGTGGGGCGCCGTCGCCGACGATCTCCTTGCGCACCGCGCTCCACAGCCCGTCGGCGCCGATCAGCGCATGGCCGCGCACCGTTCGCCCATCGGCCAGGTGCGCCGTCGCGCCTTCGGCATCGTGCTCGGCGCGCTCGACCTTCGCGTGCGTGTGCAGCGTCACGTTCGACAACGCGCGGCACGCATCGAGAAAGACGTTGTGCAGGTCGACGCGGTAGATGACGCCGTACGGAAAGCCGTAGGTTCCTTTCGCGCTTGCCGAGACCGGCACCTCGGCGACGAGTTCGCCCGTGCGCACGTCGTTCATGCGCAGTTCGCGCGGGTAGTACGCCACCCGATCGATCTGCCCGGTGAGTCCGAGCCGATCGAACATCCGGAACGCGTTCGGCCCGATCTGGATGCCGGCGCCGATCTCGCGGAAGGCGTCCGACTGTTCGAGCACGTCGACGTGGCAGCCGTCGCGCGCGAGCACGAGCGCGGCGGCCAGTCCGCCGATTCCTCCTCCGACGACCACCACGCGGTTGTCTTTCACGATCGCGCTCCTTGCTCGGCGGGCAGGACTTCGCCGCGATGACGGGCCGGCGCCCGCGAAAACTCGTTGTTGCATTCGACCAGTTGCGCGAGCAGCCGCAGGAAGGTGCGACGCTCGTCGGCAGCGAGCGGCTCGACGATGCGCCGCTGCGCGCGCTCGACCGCCGAATCGACCTGCGCGAGCAGCCTGTGCCCGGCCGGGCGGATGCGCAGGCGCTTCACGCGCCGGTCGTCGGCGCTCGGAACGCGCTCGACGAGCCCCTTCGCCTGCAGCCGCTCGAGCACGCTGCCCACAGTCGAGCGGTCGAGCGCGACCAGGTACGACAGCCGCGTGGCGTCGAGTTCCGGGTTCGCATCGATCGCCGAGAGCGCGGCGTATTGCACCGGCGTCAGGCCGAAACCGGCGCACTCTTCCATGAAGATCGCAACGGCGATCTGCTGCGCACGGCGGATCAGGTGGCCGGGCTTCAGCGACCGGTAATCGATAGTCGTCATTTGCTCAGTGTACTGTCTGACTCGGCGGCACGCATCCGATGGCAGTGCCGCCGTTGCGGTCAGCTGCGACGGGATCGGCTGGATGCGGGCGGCGAAGCGGTGCGCTTCGCGGTGGCCTTCTTCGTCGCCTTCTTCGCGGACGCCTTCTTCGCGGACGCCTTCTTCGCGGCCGCTTTCTCGACGGCCTTCGTCGCAGCGGTCGTTCCGACGGGCGTCGCGTTTTCGGCGTTCGGCTGGGCGACTGCGCGCCCGCCCGTACTGCGCGCGGCCTTCGCCGCGCCGGCCGCATCGGTTTCGGCGACCTTGGCGGCAGCCTTCTTCGCCGGGCGCGGCTCGAAGGCGAAGCCGACCTTGCCCGTCGGTTCGAGCACGAGGTACGCCTTGAACTTGCGCCGCGTGCGCGACGAGACGAAGTCGGTGAGCAGGTCGGTGCGGCCGTCGGCCAGCAGCTTGCGCATCTGCGCCGGCGCGACCTCCTGCTGCAGGATGATCTTGCCGCTGCGGAAGTCGCAATGCTTGCCCGGGCCGACCGAGTTCTCGCAGACGTAGCTCATGCCGTGCTCGAAGACGCGCCCGCGGCACTTCGGGCAGGCGCCCAACGGCTCCTGCCCGGAGAAGTCGACCGCCTCGGCATCGTCTTCGCCTGCCCCTGCCTGGCCGAAATCGAACTCGAGCTTGTGCTCGTCGTTCAGCTTGATGATCGCCGCGAACGGCCGTCCGAGCCGGCTGCGGAACCCCTGCAGCGGGCCGATCGTTCGTTCGCGCAGCAACTGCTCGGCTTCGGCGACTTCGAGCTGGCGCCCGCCCGGAATCTTCGTGATCGAGAACTCGCACTGCGCATTGGTGCAGGCGAAGCGCTTGTAGGTTTCCTTCACCACGCCCCCGCAGGCAGGGCACGGCGTGGACAGCGTCTCGTAGTCTCCGGGTACGTCGATCGTCTCGTAGTTCTTCGCGCGCTCGACGATCTGCCGCGTCATCTCGGCGATCTCGCGCATGAACTCGTCGCGTGCGAGTCCGCCGCGCTCGATCTGCGACAGCTTGTATTCCCACTCGCCGGTGAGCTCGGGCGCGGTGAGCTCGTTGACGTCGAGCCCGCGCAGCAGCCTGAGCAGCTGGAACGCCTTCGTCGTGGGGATCAGCTCGCGGCCTTCGCGAACGAGGTAGTTCTCGGTGATCAGTCCTTCGATGATCGCCGCGCGCGTGGCCGGCGTGCCCAGCCCCTTGGCCTGCATCGCCTCGCGCAGCTCGTCGTCGTCGATCAGCTTGCCCGCGCCCTCCATCGCCGACAGCAGCGTTGCCTCGGTGTAGCGCGCCGGAGGCTTGGTGGAGAGCGCGCGCGCTTCGATCGCGTCGGTGCGAACGCGCTCGCCGGAGTCGATCGGAACGAGCGTGTCGTCCTTTCCTTCGCGGCCGTGCACCGCGAGCCATCCCGGGTTCACCAGCACGCGACCCTCGGTCTTGAACGACTCGCCCTCGACGACGGTGATGCGCGTCGTGTTCAGGTATTCGGCCGGCGGAAAGAACACCGCGAGGAAGCGCCGTACGACGAGGTCGTAGATGCGCTGCTCGGCGTCGGACAGTGCCCCGGCGCGCGGCGCCTGCATCGTCGGGATGATCGCGAAGTGGTCCGACACCTTCGTGTTGTCGAAGATGCGTTTGTTCGGCTTCACCCAGCCGCCGGCGGCGATCTGCTTGGCGAAGCCCCCGTAGGCGCGCTCGCCTTCGAGCATGCCGAGCGTCTGGCGCACGCTGGGGAGGTAGTCTTCGGGCAGCGCCCGCGAGTCGGTTCGCGGATAGGTCAGCACTTTGTGCCGCTCGTAGAGCGCCTGCGCGATCGACAGCGTGGTGCGCGCCGAATAACCGAAGCGCGAGTTGCCTTCTCGCTGCAGGCTCGTGAGGTCGAACAGCGCCGGCGACAATTGCGTGCTCGGCTTCGTTTCCTCGGTGACGGTGCCGCTGCGGTCGCGGCAGCGCTCGACGATCGCCTCGGCGCGTTCGCGCTCCCACAGCCGCTCGGCGCGCGCATCCGGCGCGTTCTCCGGGCGCTTGAAGGCCGGATCGAACCAGCGCGCTTCGTATGTGCCCGCCTTCGCCGCGAAGGTGGCGTGCACCTCGAAGTAGTCCTTCGGCACGAAGCTCTTGATGCGCTCTTCGCGCTCGACGACGATGGTCAGCGTCGGCGTCTGCACGCGCCCGACGGTGGTCTTGTAGAAGCCGCCGTCGCGCGAATTGAACGCCGTCATCGCACGCGTGCCGTTGATGCCGACCAGCCAGTCGGCCTCCGAGCGGCTGCGCGCCGCGTCGGCGAGCGGCAGCATCTGCGAGTCGCTGCGCAGGTGGGCGAATCCGTCGCGGATCGCCGTGGGGGTCATCGATTGCAGCCACAATCGCTGCACCGGCTGCTTCGCCTTCGTCTGTTGGACGATCAGGCGGAAGATCAGCTCTCCTTCGCGTCCGGCGTCGCAGGCGTTGATCAGCCGGTCGACGTCCTTGCGCTTGATCAGCCGCGCGAGCAGCTTCAACCGTTCCTCGCTCTTGGCGATCGGCTGGACGTCGAAGTGCGGGGGAATCACCGGCAGGTGCGCGAAAGACCATTTTCCGCGCTTGACCTCGTACTGCTCGGGAACGGCGATCTCGACCAGGTGCCCGACCGCCGACGAGAGCACGTACTCGTCGCTCTCGAAGTAGTCGCCGTGACGGGTGAAGCCGCCCAGCGCGCGCGCGATGTCGGCGGCGACGGAGGGCTTCTCGGCGATGATCAGGGCTTTGCTCATGGGGGCGCAATCATAAGTGGCGCCCGACGGCGGGGCAACAAGCCATCGGGATGCGGCAATCGCCGTACACGGGCCGATTCTTTCGTGCCAGACTGGCGTGCGAATACGCGCCCGGGCCCGCCCCTGTCAAGCGCGCGCGTACCGGCCGTCGGCCCAGCGCTGCACGCGGCCGGCCAGTTCCAGTTCCAGCAGCGCCGCCCCGACGTCGCCCGCGCGCATCGCACAGCGTGCCACGAGGGTGTCCGGGTCCACCGGGTCCCAACCGAGCGCGGACAGCACGGCCGAAGCGGCGGGGCTCGCCTCGGCGGCATCGACGCTGCGCTGCGAACTTTCCGCGGCTGGCCTATCGGCGCCCGCGCTCGCCCGTCCCTGCATCTGCCGGCGCAACTCCGCCAGAACGTCCTCCACCGACTCGACGAGCTTGGCGCCTTCCCGGATCAGCTTGTGGCAGCCGCGCGCCACCGGCGAATGGATCGACCCGGGAATCGCCATCACCTCGCGTCCGTATTCGGCGGCGTTGCGGGCAGTGATCAGCGAACCCGATTGCGATGCGGCCTCGACGACGAGCACGCCCAGCGACAAGCCCGCGATGATCCGGTTGCGCCTCGGAAAGTTCGCCCGCTGCACTTCGGTGCCGAGCGGCAACTCGGAGACGATGGCGCCGCGCTGCACGATCGTCCGCGCCAGTTCGCGGTGCGCCGCCGGGTAGACGCGGTCGACGCCGGTGCCCACCACGGCGATCGTCCCGGCTCGCCCTTCGAGCGCCCCCCGGTGCGCAGCGCCGTCTATGCCGCGGGCCAGGCCGCTGCAGATCGTCAGTCCTTCGTCGGCGAGCGCTCGGGCGAAGTCGCGCGCATTCGATTCGCCGCCGGGCGTCGCGTGCCGGCTGCCGACGATGGCGAGCAGATCGTTCGACAGTGCGTCGGCGCAGCCGCGCACGTACAGCAGCGGCGGCGGATCGCCGATCTGCAGCAGCGGCTTCGGGTAACGCGGATCCAGCAGCGTGACGAGGTGGCTTTCGTCGCCGCGTGCCCAGTCGAGCGCGGCGGCGATCCTGGCGTCGCGCTGTTCGTCGGTGGCGAGCAGCGCCGCCGCGAGCGCGGCATCGAGCACGGCGGCGATGCGCGTGCGACCGGCGGCGAAGACGTCCTCGGGAAGCCCGAAGGCTTCGAGCAGCCGCCGCGCGGCCACCGGCCCGATACCGGGCGTGAGCGTCAGGCGCAGCCACGGCTCGTGTTCGTCGCACATTGCGGCGTCGATCGGCATTCGTTCCTCCGGTGGGCCGCGCACCGGAGTACCACGGCGCCGGGGCGACGATCGGGCGCCTGCGCGAGCGCGGACGCGCAAAAAGCGAAACGCCGCGCTCGAAGCGCGGCGTCTTACCGGGTTGCGAGCGGAATCAGGGGTTCGCGACGTCGTCGCCGACCGCGATCGGATGCGAGGCGTCCATCACGAGCCCGTAGGAGATCTTATCGAAGACTCGGAAGACGAGAAGATGGCCGACCGGCTCATCCGGCAGAACTACCTTCTCGCGACCCGGCGCGGTGCGGTCGGTGATCGTCGCACCGCGATGCTCGATGCCGAGCACGGTGCCGACCTCGACGCCGTTCTCCCTGCCGACGTTCACCGCGACGACGCTGTTTCTTCCCACCTGGGTGACGCCGCGATAGACGGCGACGATCCGTCCCGACACTTGCGATTCCGGCGGCCGCGGCGCATAGACCATCGGCATCGCGCGCTCGGCCGGCATCAGGCGGTCGCCGGGGCCGACTTCCTCGTTGGTCGCGACCACGCGCAGCGACGCCGGGTCGCCCTGGCGCTCGAGCTTGCCGGAGCCCAGGAACAACGCTTCCCAGGCGATCGGCTTGCGTGTGTCGGGGTCGAGCAGCGGGCGAGCCGATCGGTAGATGTGCCAATCGGAAACGTCCGGCTTGTCGATTCCGCGCACGTAGGCCAGCTCGCCGCGCCCGAGGAACACGCGCCCTTCCTGCGTGGCGACGATCCGCGGGTTCAACGCCAGGCCCTGCTCGTCGACGACCAGCGGCCGGTTCAGGAACGCCTCGATGTCGGTCGAGCTGATGGTCGGAATCGCCTCGCGATCGAGCGACTCGACGCGCACCCGCGGGCCCAGCTTCTCGACCGGAAGGTTGCCGCCCGCGCCCACGCCGCTGCCCGAGCGCGCCAGCCGCAGCCGCGGCTGCGCGCCGCTGCGATCGAGCAGGATCACGTCACCCGGATAGATCCAGTGCGGATCGCGGATCTCCTCGCGGTTCAGCTCCCAGATCTCGGGCCAGCGCCACGGCTTCTGCAGGAAGCGCCCGGAGATGTCCCACAACGTGTCGCCCTTGACGACGACGTAGCGATCCGGCGCGTCCTTGGCCAGTTCCAGCGGCGGAGTTGCCGGCTGCGCGAATACCAGGCTTGCCGCACAGGCGAGCCCGGCGACAGCCAGTGTCAGAAACTGCACGGAGAGCTTTCTCATGAGCGCGCGTGCCTGCGAAACGTGTGGGATACTCGACGGCGAGGGGTTGATCGAGTCGCATTCGCCCCGAAATCAGCCTCGTACGCTTCCTGCTTTCGATTCTGCCGCCACTGTATCGGCGCAACCGGCATCGCGCCGGGCGAGCCTACCGGCGGTCGCAATTCACCGATGGCCGTATTGGACATTCTTCGCTATCCGGATCCCCGCCTGCATCGGGTCGCCACGCCCGTGCAAGAGGTCGACGAGCGCATTCGCCGCCTCGTGCGCGACATGGCCGAAACGATGTACGCCGCGCCCGGCATCGGCCTGGCCGCCACGCAGGTCGACGTGCACGAGCGCGTGATCGTGCTCGACGTCTCCGATGCGCGCGACGAGTTGCGGGTGTTCATCAATCCCGAGATCGTCTCGACGAGCGACGAGACCAAGATCTTCGAGGAGGGGTGCCTGTCGGTTCCCGGCATCTACGACGAGGTCGAGCGCCCCGACCGCGTCACCGTGCGCGCGCTCGACGAGAATGGCATGCCTTTCGAGCTCGAGGCAGACGGCCTGCTCGCCGTCTGCGTGCAGCACGAGATCGACCACTTGAACGGTCGCGTGTTCGTGCAATACCTTTCGCGACTGAAGCAGTCGCGCATCCGGAGCCGGCTGCTGAAAGCCGAACGGGTCGACGCGTAGCCGCGCTGGTCCCTCGATCCAGCGCATGCGACTCGTATTCGCCGGCACTCCCGATTTCGCCGCCGCCGCGCTGGCCGCGCTGCTCGACGCGGGACATCAGGTCGTTCTCGTGCTCACCCGACCCGACCAGCCGGCTGGCCGCGGACAGGCGATGCGCGAGAGTGCGGTCAAGCGCCTGGCGAGCGAGCGCGGCCTGACGGTAGAGCAGCCGCGCACGCTGCGCGATTCGGCGCTGCACGAGCGTCTTCGCGCGCTCGATGCCGACGCGATGATCGTCGCCGCCTACGGCGCGATCCTGCCTGCCGAAGTGCTCGCGATCCCGCGGCACGGCTGCCTGAACGTCCACGCGTCGCTGCTTCCTCGCTGGCGGGGTGCCGCGCCGATCCAGCGCGCCATCGAAGCGGGCGACACCGAGACCGGCGTGACGATCATGCAGATGGACGAGGGGCTCGACACCGGCTCGACGCTGCTCGCGCTGCGCACGCCGATCGATGAGGCCGACACCGGCGCCAGTGTGCACGACCGCCTAGCCGCGTTGGGCGCGCGCGCGATCGTCGACGCGCTCGCGCTTCTCGAGAAGGGCGAACTGAAGGCCACGGCGCAACCCGCCGAAGGCGTCACCTATGCGCACAAGCTCACGCGCGAGGATGCGGCCATCGACTGGGCGATGCCGGCGCGCGGCATCGTCGACCGCGTGCGGGCCTTCGATCCCGCACCCGGCGCGACGGCGAAGCTCGACGCGGGGCCGGCGATCAAGGTGTGGCGGGCGGCGAGCGTTGCGCGCCCGGGCGCCTCGGCATCCGGCCTCGCCGCCGCGGCCCCGGGCGTCGCATCGCCGGGCGCCGCCCCAGGCACCGTGCTCGAAGCGCCCGGACGACTCGTCGTCGCCTGCGGTGACGGCGCCGTCGAGCTGCTCGAGCTGCAAAGACCGGGCGGCAAACGGCTGGCTACGCGCGAGTTCCTGCGCGGCTTCGCTATCGATCCCGGCACGCGCTTCGCTCGCTAGCTGCTTCGGTGGCCGGGGGCGCAGCCGCTGGCTGCACCCATGGGCTGGTTACTTGCACCGCGAGGGTACATTTACCGTTGAGACCCTTGCAGCGGCTCGAAGCCGCCCCGATATCGGTCGATGCCGGGCGCATCTCCTGCATCGGCACAACGAGGAGCTACAAGCAGAAATGATCAACTGGTTGAAGACCGGCATCCTGATGGCCGGGATCATGGCGCTGTTCGGCGCCGTGGGATCGATCATCGGCGGCCGCGAAGGCATGTTGCTGGCGCTCGGCTTCGGGCTGATCAGCAACTTCTTCGCGTACTGGTTCTCCGACAAGCTGGTGCTGCGGATGTATCGCGCCCGAGAGGTCGACGAGACGAGCGCGCCGCAGTTCTACCGGATGGTGCAGGAGCTCGCGCAGCGCGCGCAGATGCCGATGCCGCGCGTGTACCTGATCGACGAGGACGCACCGAACGCTTTCGCCACCGGGCGTAATCCGCAGAACGCCGCCGTGGCGGCCACCACGGGCATCCTGCGCGTGCTCGATGCGCGTGAGCTGCGCGGCGTGATGGCGCACGAACTGTCGCACGTGAAGCACCGCGACATCCTGATCTCGACGATCTCGGCCACGCTCGCCGGTGCGATCTCCGCCCTGGCCAACTTCGCGATGTTCTTCGGCGGTCGCGACAGCGAGGGCCGCTCCAACCCGGTGGCGTCGATCGCCGTCGCGATCCTCGCGCCGATCGCGGCGATGCTGATCCAGATGGCGATCTCGCGCGCGCGCGAATTCGAGGCCGACCGACGCGGCGCCGAGATCTCCGGCGATCCGCGCGCGCTCGCGTCGGCGCTCGAGAAGATCGACCACTATGCGCGCGGCATCCCGCTCGAGACCGCCGAGCGTCACCCCGAGACGGCACAGATGATGATCATGAATCCGCTGTCGGGTGGCGGCCTGCGCGGCATGTTCTCGACGCACCCCGACACCGCCGAGCGGATTCGCCGTCTTCTGTCGATGCCGGTCGGAGCGGCTGCGCGGGTGTGACCGCCGAGTCGCGCCGCGCAGCCCTCTCGCGCGAGCTGGGCTGTGCGGCGCGTGCCATCGAAGCGCTGGCTGCCGGCCGCTCGCTTCCCGGAGCCATCGAGCACGCGATCGAAACCGAGGCGGCGCGCGAGCCCTTCCCCGGCGCCTCGCACGCTGCCGTTCGCGATCTCGCCTATCGCACCTGCCGCGAGCTCGGGCTCGTCCGCGAGCTCGCGCACGCGCTGAACGCGCGCAAGCCGGCACCGGCGCCGGCAGCGCTGCAACTCGTCGCACTGGCGCAGCTCGTCGAGCGCGTGCGAGCCGATGCGGTGGTCGTCGACCAGGCCGTTCGCGCTGCGCACGCGCTACCCGGCGGCGCGGCCGTCTCGGGCTTCGTGAACGCGACGTTGCGCCGCTTCGCGCGCGAGCGCGAGGCGCGGCTCGAAAATGCCCGCCGCAAGCCCGAGGCGCGCTGGAACCATCCCGACTGGTGGATCGACCGATTGCGCCGCGCCTGGCCGGATCGCTGGCAGGCAATCCTCGAAGCCGGCAACGCGCCGCCGCCGATGACGCTGCGCGTTAACCGCCAGCGGGCGACGGCCGACGACTACCTCGCTCGCCTGGCGGGCGGCGGGATGTCCGGCCGGCGTCTCGGCGAGCAGGCGATCGTGCTCGATGCGGCGGTTGCCGTCGAGACGCTGCCCGGCTGGCACGAGGGTTTCGTCACCGTGCAGGACGCGGCTGCGCAGCTCGCCGCACTGCTCCTCGCTCCGGGCGATGGTGAGCGCATACTCGACGCCTGCTCCGCCCCCGGCGGCAAGGCAACGCACCTGCTCGAGCTGGCCGACGTCGAGCTGACGGCGCTCGACATCGACGCCGCTCGCCTGCGCAGCGTGCGCGAGAACCTCGAGCGACTCGGCTTCGTCGGCGAGACCCCGGCGAGCCGACCCGAATCCGCCGGCGCGCGCGCGCGACGAGCGCCGATCCTCGTCGCCGGCGACGCCTCGCGCCCGTCCGACTGGTGGGACGGGCGCCCCTACGACCGGGTCCTCGTCGACGCCCCGTGTACCGCCTCCGGCATCGTGCGGCGCCAGCCCGACGTGCGCTGGCTGCGCCGCCGTAGCGATCTCGCGACACTGCCCCGACGTCAGTCGGAAATCCTCCAGGCGCTTTGGTCGGTGCTGCGCCCGGGTGGTAAATTGCTTTACACCACGTGCTCCGTCTTTCCCGAGGAAGGCGAAGGAGTGATCGCCCGCTTTCTCGAGAAGCACCGAGACGCGGCGAAACTGCCCTTGCAGTGGCGCTTCGACGGCCGCACGCCGGAACCGGTATCGACCTTGCTCCCGGTCGCCACAGCGACGCGCGACCACGACGGATTCTTCTTCGCCCTGCTGGAAAAACGCCTTTGATCGTCCGCTTCGCCCTGGCGCTGCTGCTCGTGCTGGTAGCCACGCTGTGCGGACCGGTGCCGGCGGCGCGGGCGGCCGATGACCCGTCCTTCGCGCGTCCGAGACTGGAGTTCGACACCGCGTCCAACGGCTGGATGCTCTCGGGCGATTTCGACGTTCCGCTCACGCGCTCGCTCGAGGAGGCGGTGCGCCGGGGCGTTCCGCTGTACTTCGCGCTGGAGTTCGAGCTGATTCGACCGCGCTGGTGGTGGACCGACGAGACCGTCGTCCAGCGATCGATCGTCTATCGCCTGGCCTACCACGCGCTCACCCGCCAGTACCGGCTGAACTTCGACGGCCTGACGCAGACCTGGGACACGCTGGCCGACGCCACGCAGGCGATGAGCCGCGTGCGCCATTGGCGCGTGTTCGACGCCTCGGTCGTCAAGCTCGGGACGCAATACGAGGCTCGGGTACGCTTGAGGCTCGACGCGTCGCAATTGCCCAAGCCGTTCCAGGTCAACGCAATCACCGACCGCGACTGGAACCCGCAGTCCGAATGGAAGGATTTCGCGTTCAGGCCGTAGACAGCGAGAAGCGAGCGGTCGGCAGGCTGCTGCGCTTCGCGCTGATCGGCTCGGTGGTGCTCGCCGTCATCCTGCTGCTGCTGCTCGCGGTGGCAAGCGCGAACACCGAGCTCTTCGAGAGCCAGTACCCGATGCTGCTGTGGCTCACCGTGGGCCTGGCGGTGGGGCTGTTGCTGCTCGTGCTCGAACTGCTGCGCCGGCTCGTCGTGCGCTACCGGCGCGGGTTGTTCGGCACGCGGCTGATGGCGCGCATGGCGATGTCGTTCACGCTGATGACGGTATTGCCGGTCGCGCTGATCTACCTGGTCTCGGTGCAGTTCGTCGGGCGTTCGATCGAATCGTGGTTCGCCGTTCCGGTCGAGCGCGGCCTCGAGTCGGGGCTCACGCTGGGGCGCACGGCGCTCGATTCGCTGCTCTCAGACCTCACGCAGAAAGCGCGCAGCGTTGCGGTGGAGCTGTCGGAAACGCCTCGCGCGACCTGGCCCGAGACGCTGAACAGTCGGCGCGAGCAGCTCGACGTGAGCGACGCGATGATCGCCTCCGGCACCGGGCGGATCATCACGACGAGCGGCAGCCGCTTCGCCGGGCTCGTGCCGGACCTTCCACCGCCCAGCGCGATGCGCCAGGCGCGCCTGACGCGCCAGTACGCGGCGGTGGAACCGGCGGGCGAGACCACGCAGCTGAAGATGCGCGTCATCGTCGCGATCGACACGCAGGGGCAGTTGCCCGACGAGCACCGCTACCTGCAGCTCGTGCAGCCGGTGCCCAGCGCGTTGTCGGAGAATGCCGAAGCGGTCGAGCAGGGCCGGCGCGATTTCCAGCAGCTGTCGCTGTCGCGCGAGGGGCTCGCGCGCATCTTCCGCATCACGCTCACGCTGATCTTCCTGCTCACCGTCTTCTCCGCGGTGGCCGCGTCGTTCCTGCTCTCGGGCTGGCTCACCGGTCCGCTGTCGATGCTCGCTGCGGGCACGCGGGCGGTGGCCGAGGGTGACTACCGGCCGGTGAAGGACTACACCGGCCGCGACGAGCTCGGCGCGCTAACGCAGTCGTTCAACCTGATGACGCGCCAGCTCGAGGACGCGCGGATGCAGGTCGAGCGCAATCAGCGGGAGCTCGAACGCGTGAACGCGCGGCTCGAGAGCGTGCTGGCCAATCTCACGGCGGGCGTGCTCGTTCTCGACTCCGACTTCCGCCTCACGCTCGCCAACGCCGGCGCGGAGCGCATTCTCGGGCTGTCGCTCATCGAGCATCTCGACAAGCCGATCGCCGAGGTGCCCCGTCTCGCCGCGCTCGCGCCGGCGATCCGCGCGGCGTTCAACGAGCAGGCGGCCGCCGGCGCGGTGAGCTGGCAACGCCAGTTCGTGTTGCCGCAGGCACCGACCGCCGAGAGCCCGCTTGCCGCCAGCGCGTCGCGCACGCAGGCGCCGGCCGCGCTGCCGGAGCTGCGCGCGCCGGGCGCGCCCGGCGCGAACTCCGACCAGACGATCTTCGCCCGCGGCTCGATCCTGCCCGAGCGGCGCGTCGGCTACGTCGTCGTGTTCGACGACATCAGCGAGGTGATCTCCGCGCAGCGCGCCGTCGCGTGGGCCGAGGTCGCACGACGCCTGGCGCACGAGATCAAGAATCCGCTCACGCCGATCCAGCTGGCCGCCGAACGCACGCAGCGCAAACTCGCCGACAAGCTGCCGGCGGCCGAGGCGGAGCTGCTCGCGAAGAACTCGCAGACGATCGTCAACCAGGTCGCGGCGCTCAAGCGCATGGTCGACGAGTTCCGCGACTACGCACGCCTGCCTGCCGCGCAACTCGCGCCGCTGGACTTGAACGAGCTCGTCGACGAAGTGCTGCGCCTGTACGCGGCAGCCGGCGGACGCGTGTCGATCCGTCCGCGGCTGGCGCCCGCGCTGCCGCACGTGCTCGGCGACGCGACGCAATTGCGCCAGGTGATCCACAACCTGATCAAGAACGCGGTCGAGGCCACCGACCACGTCGAGCAACCCGACGTGGAGTTGCTCACCGAGGCGCTTGCGCTCACCGACGGCGAGGCCGCGGTGCGCCTGCTCGTGCGCGACAACGGAGGCGGATTCTCGTCGAGCGCGCTGTCGCGCGCGTTCGAGCCCTACGTCACGAACAAGCCGCGCGGCACCGGGCTGGGACTGGCAATCGTCAAGAAGATCGTCGACGAGCACGGCGCGCGGATCGACGTCGCGAACTGGGGCGAAGGCCCCTCCGGCAAGCCGGTCGGCGCGCAGATCTCGGTGCTATTTACGAAACTGGCCAAAAGCGAGGACAATCGTCGCTTGGTCGCAACACTGCACGGATAGGGGTCATACGGCATCCATGGCGGAAATACTCGTTGTCGACGACGAAATCGGAATTCGTGAGCTGCTCTCCGAGATCCTCGGCGACGAAGGCCACTCGGTGTTGCTTGCGGAAAGCGCGCAGCAGGCGCGCCAGGCGCGTGAAGACAACCCGATCGACCTCGTGCTGCTGGACATCTGGATGCCCGACACCGACGGCGTGACGCTGCTCAAGGAATGGGCGAGCTGCGGCAAGCTGACGATGCCGGTGATCATGATGTCGGGCCACGCAACGATCGACACGGCGGTCGAGGCCACTCGCATCGGCGCGCTCGATTTCCTCGAGAAGCCGATCACGCTGCAGAAACTGCTCAAGGCGGTCGAAACCGGATTGCAGCGCGGACGCGGCAACGATCCGCGCATTGCGCCCGGGCCGTCCGGCGCGCAGATGCGGGCAGTGCACACCACGTACCAGGCCAGTGCCCGCGTCGGCGTCACCGTGCCCGGTGCCCACGCGCAGCCGTCGATGACGCTGGTTCACCCTGCCGCGTCCGTCGGTGCCGCGCCGGAGGGCGCTGTCGCGTACGGCCCGGCGCAACCCGTCGTGCATCCGGGCGCTCCCGCGGCCGGCGCATCGATCAGCGTCACGCCGGGCCACGTCGGGGTGCGCGAGCTGCCGCTCGACCTGCCGTTGCGCGAAGCGCGCGACTGCTTCGAGCGCGCCTATTTCGAGCATCACCTCACGCGCGAGCACGGCAGCATGACGCGGGTGGCCGAGCGCACCGGTCTCGAGCGCACGCACCTGTACCGCAAGCTCAAGCAGCTCGGCATCGACCTGTCGCGCGGCGCGTATCGCAAGCAGGGTTCGTAGCCGCCCGTCGCGGCGCGAGCCCGGTCCACCGTGAAGATCCTCATTCTCGGCGCCGGTCGCGTCGGTTCGTCGGTTGCGGCGAGCCTGGTGTCCGAGCGCAACGACATCACGGTCATCGACACCGACCCGGTGCAACTGCGCCAGCTCGCCGACAAGCTCGACCTGCGCACGGTGGCGGGCAACGGCACGCACCCGCCGGTGCTCGAGCAGGCCGGTGCCGAAGACGCCGACATGCTGATCGCCGCTGCCGCGCGCGACGAGACGAATCTCGTCGCTTGCCAGATCGCCGCGCGGATGTTCAACGTGCCCACGCGCATCGCGCGAGTGCGCGCCCCCGAGTTCCAGAACCACGCGGAGATCACCGGCGAGGGCGGCTTCTACGTCGACTACCTGATCTGCCCCGAACAGACCGTCACCGACTACATCTCCAAGCTGATCGAGTTTCCGGGCGCGCTGCAGGTGCTCGAGTTCGCCGGCGGGCGAGTGAGCCTGATCGCCGTGCGCGCTTATTCGGGCGGCCCGCTCGTTTCGCGCCACATCCGCGACCTGCGCGCCGCGCATCCCGACGTCGACATGCGCATCGTCGCGATCTTCCGCAACGATCGTCCCGTGCGGCCCGAAGGCGACACGAAGATCGAGCCGGGCGACGAGGTGTTCCTGCTGGCCGCGTCGAACCACATCCGCACGGCGCTCTCCGATCTGCGCCGCAACGATGACCCCGTGCGTCGCGTGATGATCGCCGGCGGCGGCAACATCGGCCTGCGACTTGCGCGCCATCTCGGTACCGCCTACCAGGTGAAGGTGATCGACGGCAATCGCACGCGCTGCAACTACCTGGCCACGCAGTTGCCGACCTCCACGCTGATCCTGCACGGCGACTCCACCGACGAGACGCTGCTCGCCGAGGAAGGCGTCGCCGAGATGGACCTCTTCGTCGCGCTCACGTCGGACGACGAGACCAACATCATGTCGTGCATGCTCGCCAAGCGCATCGGCGCGCGACGCACGATCGCGCTGATCAACCGGCAGGCGTACGCCGATCTGGTCGAGGGCAGCCGGATCGACATCGCGATCGTGCCGTCGCAGACGACGATCGGGCAGTTGCTCACGCACGTGCGACGCGGCGACGTCGTTGCGGTGCATTCGCTGCGTCGCGGCGCGGCCGAGGCGCTCGAGCTGATTGCACACGGCGATCCGAAATCGTCGAAGGTCGTCGGTCGGCGCATCGAGGAGATCGACCTGCCGCACGGCGCGACGATCGGCGCGATCGTGCGCTCGCCCGACGGCGATCCGCTGCCGCTCGAACCGGTGCGCGGTCGCGCGGCGCCGCGTTTCGAGGTGGTGATGGCGCACCACGACACCGAGATCCGCCCGGGCGACCACGTGATCGTGTTCGTCGACAACAAGCGCACGATCCCGAAGGTCGAGAAGTCCTTCCAGGTGAACGTGGGCTTCTTCTAGTGCGACCTCGCCGCGCGAGCTCACTACGGGAAAACCCCCGCGCGACAAACCATTGCGTGACAGCCTCCCCGCCCGTGATTAGCATTTGGTGCCCTTCGTGCGGCGGGCGCCGATAGTGCGCGCCGAACGCAGAGAACCTTTGTCATTGCCATTCCTTTCCGGAGACAAAAGCATGGCCGAACAGATCCGCTCACGCCGCAAGTTCATCGGCACTGCCGCAGCAGCGAGCACGGGTGCGCTCGCATTCCCGATGATCGCCAAGGCGCAGGGCCCGATCTCGATGCGCTGGCAAAGTACCTGGCCGTCGAAGGACATCTTCCACGAATACGCGGTCGACTTCGCCAAGAAGGTCAACGACATGACCGGCGGCGACCTGAAGATCGAGGTGCTGCCCGCCGGCGCCGTCGTTCCCGCATTCAACCTGCTCGATGCGGTGTCGAAAGGCACGCTCGACGGCGGCCACGGCGTCGTCGTCTATCACTACGGCAAGAACAACGCGCTCGCGCTGTGGGGCTCGGGTCCGGCCTTCGGCATGGACGCGAACATGCTGCTGGCCTGGCACAAGTACGGCGGCGGCAAGCAGTTCCTCGAGCGCCTGTACCAGACGGTCGGCGCGAACGTGAAGTCGTACGTCTACGGTCCGATGGCCACGCAGCCGCTCGGCTGGTTCAAGAAGCCGGTGACGAAGGCCGAGGACATGAAGGGCCTGAAGTTCCGCACCGTCGGACTGTCGATCGACGTCTTCACCGGGATGGGCGTGGCGGTGAACGCGCTGCCCGGCGGCGAGATCGTCCCGGCGCTCGACCGCGGCCTGCTCGACGGCGCCGAGTTCAACAACGCCAGCTCCGATCGCCTGCTCGGCTTCACCGACGTCTCGAAGGTCTGCATGCTGCAGAGCTACCACCAGAACGCCGAGCAGTTCGAGATCCTGTTCAACAAGGCCAAGTACGACGCGCTGCCCGAGAAGATGCGCGCGATCATCGACAACGCCGTCGAGGCCGCGTCGGCCGACATGTCCTGGAAGGCGATCGACCGCTATTCCAAGGACTACGTCGAGATGCAGGAGAAGGACGGCGTGAAGTTCTACAAGACGCCCGATTCGATCCTCGCGCAACAACTCGTCATCTACGACCAGGTCACCGACAAGATGTCCGCGGCCAATCCGCTGTTCAAGGAGATCCTCGATTCGCAGCGCAAGTTCGCGGCACGCGCGGTCAAGTGGGACCTCGACACGAACGTCAATCGACGCATGGCATACAACCACTACTACGGACCGAAGCAGCAGAAGAAGAGCTGACGCCGTGCGGCGACGGACACTGCCGCGCCGCTAGCGGTCGGGCGTCGGGCGCCGGAGCGCAGCTTGCGTGCCGGCGCCGACGCGCCGAGCGTCGCGCTTGCCTTGGGCGCTGCCCGTCGTCGATGCCTCTTTCCCCCGCCCGCGCTGTGCGCCCGGCGGGGGTTTTGCCGTAGCAGCACGCAGGGCCATCATGCAAAACGTCTTCCTGGCCGTTGACCGGTTCAATACCCGGATCGGCCACTTCTTCGCGTGGTTGATCGTCGCGCTCACCGGGCTGATCACCTGGGAAGTGTTCTCGCGCTACGTGCTGAACGCGCCGCATCCGTGGGCCTTCGACGCGCAGATGATGCTCTACGGAACGCTGTTCATGATGGCCGGCGCCTATACGCTCGCCGCCAACGGACACGTGCGCGGCGACATCCTCTACGGCTTCTTCTCGCCGCGCACGCAGGCGTTCTTCGACCTCGTGCTCTACATCGTGTTCTTCATCCCGGGCGTCGTCGCGATGGTCTGGGCCGGCTACGAGTACGCGGGCGAATCCTTCGCGATCCGCGAGCACTCGTCGATCACCGCCGACGGCCCGCCGATCTACCCGTTCAAGGCGGTGATCCCGTTCGCCGGAGCGCTGCTGCTGCTGCAAGGGGCGGTCGAGATCCTTCGCTGCGTCGTGTGCCTGCGCACCGGCGTGTGGCCGAAGCGGGTCGACGACGTCGAGGAGGTCGACGTCGACAAGTTGCGCGCGATGGTCGGCGAGCACGTCGCCGAGAACGCGGCGCACGACGCGCGTTGACGGAGCCGCAGCATGCGAAAGGAACTCATTTTCGGCGTCTCGATCCTCGGGCTGATCGTGCTCGCCGTACTCGTGCTCACGCCGTGGTCGACGCTCACCAGCGGACACCTCGGCTTGCTGATGCTCGCGCTGATCGTCGCGGCGATCATGCTCGGATTCCCCACGGCGTTCACGCTGATGGGGATGGGCGTGATGTTCGCGTTCTTCGCCTACATGGATCGAACCGGCAGCACCGAGCAGGCGATACAGCAGACGCTCGACCTGATGGTCCAGCGCACTTACGCGGTGATGGCCAACGACGTGCTGATCGCGGTGCCGTTGTTCGTGTTCATGGGCTATCTGGTCGAACGCGCGAACCTGATCGAGCGGCTGTTCAAGTCGTTGCACCTGGCGATGGCGCGCCTGCCGGGCTCGCTCGCGGTGGCGACGATCTTCACCTGCGCGGTGTTCGCCACCGCCACCGGGATCGTCGGCGCGGTGGTCACGCTGATGGGGCTGCTTGCGCTGCCGGCGATGCTCAAGGCAGGCTACGACACGCGCGTGTCGGCCGGTTCGATCACCGCAGGCGGCTGCCTGGGCATCCTGATCCCGCCGTCGGTGCTGCTGATCGTCTACGGCGCAACCGCGGGCGTGTCGGTCGTGCAGCTGTACGCCGGCGCGTTCTTCCCCGGCATCATGCTCGCCGGGCTGTACATCCTGTACGTCATCATTCTGGCGAAGCTCAAGCCGCACCTGATGCCGCCGCTGCCCGAGGAGGCGCGGCACGTGCCGCTTTCGGCGCCGGTTGCGCATCTGCGGGATCGCTTCGGCAATCGCGCACTGCCCGCGATCGTGCGCGCGATGAAGGGCTCGCGTAACGCCGAGTTGCCGATGTGGACGCTCGTGCGGCAGCTCTTCATCACGCTGCTGCCGGCGATCACGCTGCTCGTGATGCTCGCGCTCGCGTGGCAATCGGTCACCGCGCCGAAAGTCGAGTTCGACACCAGCGGCCTGCAGGAGTTGGGCAGCTATTCGACGTCGGACAACGCGCTCCAGGGCGGGCTCGCCGAACCGGGTGACGGGCTTTCCGAGCCGCCCGGAGCGGCGACGGCGTCCGGCGCCGAGCCCGATGCGAGCGCGTCGGTCGACGAATCGGCCGCCGAAGCGAAGGACGGCACGAAGCTGCGCGAAGTGCCGATCTGGTTCTGGACGATGGCCGGGCTGGGTGCGCTGCTGCTCTTCGCGTACTACCTGATGCTCAGCTTTGCGCGGCTCGAAGTCTTCCGCATGCTGCTGTCGTCGTTCTTCCCGCTCGCCACGTTGATCGTCGCAGTGCTCGGGTCGATCGTCTTCGGTCTGGCCACGCCGAGCGAGGCCGCCGCCGTCGGCTCCTTCGGTGGCTTCCTGCTCGCGATCGCCTACCGCCAGTTGAACATGGACGTCATGAAGGAGTCCGTGTTCCTCACCGCGAAGACGTCGGCCATGGTGTGCTGGCTGTTCGTCGGCTCGTCGATCTTCTCGGCGGCCTTCGCGCTGCTGGGCGGCCAGGAGCTGATCGAGCAGTGGGTGCTGTCGCTGGGGCTGTCGAAGTTGCAGTTCCTGCTGCTCGCGCAGGTGATCATCTTCCTGCTCGGCTGGCCGCTCGAGTGGACCGAGATCATCGTCATCTTCATGCCGATCTTCATTCCGCTCGTTGCGCATTTCGACGTCGATCCGCTGTTCTTCGGACTGCTCGTCGCGCTGAACCTGCAGACCGCATTCCTGTCGCCGCCGGTGGCGATGGCCGCGTTCTACCTGAAGGGCGTCGCGCCGCCGCACGTCACGCTCGGGCAGATCTTCATGGGAATGATGCCGTTCATGGGCCTGCAGATCCTCGCGATCTTCCTGCTCTACATGTTCCCGGGGATGGGGCTGTGGCTGCCGGAGGTGTTGTATCGGTGATCGCGGGCCGCGGGCGGGGAGCGACGGCCCGCGAGGAGCGACAGCGGGGCCCGCGGCGCTGGCCACGTTTGCCGTGGGCCAGAACACACGGCGCGCAGATGACGTCGTCGTTTTGCTGCGAAGCGCAGCGTTTTCCCTCTGACAATCATTTCCACAGCTGAAAACGCTGCGCTTCGCAGCGTCCTGCGTGTGAGCCCTCCCTCGGACGAGCCGGCGCACCTCCGCAGACTTGTGCACCGGCGGGGCGCGAGCCACGCCGACGCCTCGGTGTTCCCGCCTGGCGAGTTCTTTTGTGCGAATCGCCGCGGCAACCGGAGCGCGTCAACGGATCCTCGAAGTTCCGCGCCGTTGCGCCCGCCCCCGCGCCCCGACCGCAGCTACCATCGCACCGACTTCTGCTTCCCCCCGAAATGCCCGCCCATGCCTGATGACCCCACCGCGCTCTGCGCCGTCGACGCCGCCCGCGCCATGCGGGAACGCCGCCTCGGTTGCCTGGACTACACGCGCTCCCTGCTGCGGTTGATCGATGCGCGCGAGCCACAGGTCCAGGCCTGGGAACATCTCGACCGCCCACAGGCACTCGCCGACGCGCACGCAATCGACGAAGCCATCGCCCGCAACGACGCTTCCGGCGCCCTGCTCGGCGTGCCGGTCGGCATCAAGGACATCATCGACGTGCGCGGAATGCCTACCGCCGACGGCACCGTGCTGCACGCGGGGCGCATCGCCGACGCTGACGCAGCGCTCGTGCGCGCGATGCGCAGGGCGGGCGCCTGGCCGATCGGCAAGACAGTGACCACCGAACTCGCCACTTACGCGCCGGGCAAGACGCGCAACCCGCACGACATCGAACACACGCCAGGGGGTTCGTCCAGCGGCTCGGCTGCCGCAGTGGCGTGCGGAATGGTGCCGTTGGCGATCGGCACGCAGACGAACGGTTCGGTGATCCGCCCCGCTTCCTTCTGCGGCGTCGTCGGCTACAAGCCGAGCTTCGGTCGCATTGCGCGCGCAGGCGTGCTGCGCCAGTCGCCGATGCTCGACCAGATGGGCGTCTTCGCGCGCAACGTCGAAGACGCTGCGACGCTGGCTCAAGCGCTGTTCGGACCCGACCCGGCCGACCCCGCGACTGCGCTGTCGCCGATGCCGCCGCTGGCTGCGATCGCCGTGCAGCCGCCGCCGACCCCGCTGCGACTTGCATGGGCTCGCACTCCCTGGTGGGAGCGCGTCGCGCCCGACGCGCGGGCCGCGTTCGAGCAATGGGTCGAGACGTTCCGTGACGAGACGCAAGCGCTCGACGCCGGAATCGAGCCGATCGATCTTCCCGCCGAGGCCGAACACGCCGTCGCCTGGTTGCGCACCTTGATGGAGGCGGATATCGCCGCTTCGTACGAGCGTGAATACGATACCGGTCGCGCGCAACTGTCCGAATCGCTGCAACGGCAGATCGAGCGCGGCCGCGCAATAACGGCCGTCGACTATCGCAAGGCGATCGAGAACCGCGATCGGGTCGCCGCCGCGCTCGATCCGTTCTTCGAACGCTTCGATGCAATCGCCTGCCCCGCGACGCTCGGCACCGCCCCGCTCGTCTGCCAGGGCACCGGCGATCCGCTGATGTGCACGTTGTGGACCTACGTCGGCGCGCCGGCGATCAGTCTGCCGTTGCTGCGCGGCGCGAACCGGCTTCCGCTCGGCGTGCAGCTGGTCGCGCGTCACGGTGACGACGCGCGGCTGCTGCGCACTGCGCGCGCGATCATGCGCAGGGCGATCGACCACGATCGCGGATGAGCGGGTACCATCGCCGAAATGAGCTCGATCGACACGCTGCTGAGAAGAATCGCTTCGGCCGGTGAGCCGGCGCCGCTCTCCGGCGCAATCGTCTTCATCAAGACGCGCATCGGCCGGGAGGAGTCGCGACGCGCCGAGGCGTCGATTCCGCGTCGCCTGCGCACCGTGCTCGCGCTGATCGACGGACGCCGCAGCGTGCAGGCGCTGCGCACGCTGCTGCACAGCTATCGCGGCCTCGACGACGCGCTCGACATGCTGCAGAAGATGGGCCTGATCGAGCCGCTTCCCGAACGCTGGGATCTCGGCCCGACCTGACCCCGACCCGGCGCCGGCCCCGCGCGAGCCCGTCCCCGATTGAACCGCCTTCTCGTCATCGCCCATGTGCTGGGCGGCATGCTGATGGTGTTCGCGGCGACCTTCGCGCTGCCGCTCGCCTGGTCGCTCGTCGTCGGCGACGCAGCCTGGCCGAGCTTCCTGGCCGCGAGCATCGGCTGCCTCGTGGCCGGCGCGCTGCTGTGGCTCGTCACGCGCCGCTATCGACGAGAGCTCGAGCCGCGCGACGGCTGCCTGCTCGTCGTGCTCGGCTGGCTGCTGATGTCGCTCGCCGGCTCGGTGCCGCTGCTGCTCGAGATTCCCGGCCTGACCTTCACCGACGCCTACTTCGAGGCGGTGGCGGGCCTGACCACCACGGGTTCGACGATCCTCAGCGACCTCGAGCGCCTTCCGCAATCGGTGAACCTGTGGCGCCACGCGATGCAGTGGTACGGCGGCATGGGAATCATCGTGATGGCGGTCGCGATCCTGCCGCTGCTCGGCGTCGGCGGCATGCAGTTGTTCCGCAACGAGATGCCGGGTCCGATGAAGGAGAACCGGCTCACGCCGCGCATCACGCAGACGGCGAAATACCTGTGGCTCGTCTACACCGGGCTCACCGTCGCGTGCATCGTCTCTTTGCACTGGGCCGGGCTCGACTGGTTCGAGTCGGTCTGCCACGCGTTCTCTGCCATGTCGCTCGGCGGCTTCTCCACGCGCGACGCGAACATCGCTGCCATAGAGTCACCGGCCGTCGAAGCCGTCCTCACGGCGTTCATGCTCATCGCCGTGTTGAACTTCTTCACGCACTTCGTCGCGCTGCGCCAGCGCTCGCTGCTGGCGTACTGGCGGGACGCCGAGGCGCCGGCGGTCTGGGGGCTGTTGCTTTCCAGCGCAATCGGGATCGGCGTGTACCTGCACTGGACGGGCCAGTATCCGAGCCTGCTCGTGGCGCTGCGGCATTCGCTGTTCAACACCGTTTCCCTCGGCACGACCACGGGCTACGTCAGCCAGGACTACGCGTCTTGGCCGCTGTTCGCGCCGCTGTGGCTGCTGTTCCTCGCCTGCGTCGGGTCGTCGGCGGGCTCCACCGGCGGCGGCATCAAAATGATCCGCTCGCTGATCCTCATCAAGCAGGCGCGGCGCGAGTTGACGCGCCTGGTCCATCCGCGCGCGATCGCTCCGCTCACGCTCAACGGCCAGATCGTCGACAACCGGATCATCTTCGCAGTGCTCGGCTACATGCTGCTGTGGGGACTGACGCAGCTCGCGCTCACGCTGATCCTGCTCACCGTGGGTGAGGACTTCCTCACCGCGGTTTCGGCGGCAGTGGCCACCGTGAACAACGTCGGCCCGGCACTCGGTCGCTACGGACCGACCAGCAACTACGCCGCGATGAACGACTTCGAGACCTGGCTGCTCGCCTTCGCGATGATCGCGGGACGGCTCGAGCTGCTCACGTTCTTCGTGATCTTCACGCCGGCGTTCTGGCGCAGATGAAAGCGCCGCGCGGGTTTCCCCGGCTGTCGGGCAGACCGCTTGCTGCGCATACTTCAGACAAACACCGCAATCGGGTAGGCCTTTCAGTAAGGCGGTTCAGCATGAAAGTATGCGCTAACTCTGAAGTTTCTTGATACGCCGATCGGAGCGAAAGGTACGGCAGTCGGCTCGCGCTTGGCTTGAACTTCGGGACTGGCGACCCTATTTCCCCAGCACTGGGAGAGGTGCCGGATGAACATGATCTACAACAGCTCGAACTACTGCGTCGTCGAGTTCCGCGACATCGAAGGCAGCGGCGACCTCGGCGGGTTCGAGATCATGGACAAGCTCGGTCGCAAGGAAATCTACCTCGGCGGCGACCTCGCCGAACAGTTTCGCAGCGGCGTGCAGGAACTCATCGAAAGCGAGCCGTCCGAAGAGCAGGTCGACGACTTCCTGCGGCGCTTCGAGGGGTTGATGCAACACCCACTGGTGTTGCACTGAAGCCGACGCCGCGCCGCATCGGAAAACGCCCGCTCCCGCGGGCGTTTCCGCATCGGGGAGCGTCAACGCGCCGCACGCGGCTTGCGCAGACCCGTCACCGCAACATTTCGCCTAACCGGCTCGTTCGCTAGAACTGCTCCCACGGCAGCCCGTCGTAGCGCCATCCGTTCGACTTCCCGCGCTGCCGATCGTTGTTCATGTCGCCTTCGAAGCCGTGCAGCACGTTGTAGACGTCGGTGAAGCCGGCCGCTTCGAGCGTAACAGCCGCTTCCACCGAGCGCTTGCCGCTGCGACAGATCAGTACGATCGGCCGGTCGAGCGAATTGCCCGCGAGCTTCTTCACGTCGGCCACGAAATGCGGGTTGAAGTCCCAGTCGGGCGCGTCGTACCAGGGCACGTGCATCGCGCCCACTGCGTGGCCGACGAAGAAGTATTCGGGGTCGCTTCGGCAGTCGATGAAGAGCGCTTCGGGATTGCTCATCACGAAGTCGTGCGCCTGGCGAGGCAGCAGATCTTTCATATCGCGGATGGTAGCGGTGCGGCGGGGGAGCCGCGTTTCTTATTCGTCAGCGTTCAATTCAAATGCGCGCACAGCGGCTGCGCCGGTTGCGTCGATGGTCATTGCGAACTCGCTCAGCGCCGTCGGTGCCATCGCGAGACCGCGCCGCCGAAACGGTAAGCGATCCATCCGCCGAGCATGCCGCCCAGGTGCGCAAAGTGCGCGACGCCCGAAGCGGAGCCGGTGACGCCGAGCACCAGTTCGAGCGCCCCGTACAGCGCGACGAAGACGCGCGCCGGCATCGGGATCGGCGGAAAGAGCAGCATTACCGTGCGGTTCGGGAACACGATCGCGTAGCTGAGCAGGATCGCGAAGACGCCCGCCGACGCGCCGATCACCGGCAACCCGCCGCCGCCGAAGGCCTCGCCGACGACGACCTGCGCGATCGCGCCGGTGACGACGCCGAGGAAATAGCCGAAGGCGAGCCGGCGCGCGCCCCAGACGCGTTCCAGGTCGGAGCCGAACATCCAGACCGCGAACATGTTGAACAGCAGGTGCGTGAGTCCGCCGTGCAGGAAGCTGTAGCTCACGAGCGTCCACGGCGCGGCGAGCACGCTGGTCCAGGTCCCCGGCCACAGCGCGAACCACTCGATCGTCACCGGCCCGAGCAGCCCCTGCAGCAGGAAGCCGATGACGTTGGCGGTGATCAGGAACTGGATGAACGGGGTGAACAAGAGGAGATCCGGTCCGTAGGCTGTTCGACAGCGTACCTGCAAGCGGCGCACCGGCACAGCGAAGCCGGCGAAGCGAGGCGGCGCGAACGGGCGCGAGCCCGCTACCGCGGCGCCGCGGTTCCCAGCATCCGGACCGCTTCGCGAACTTCCTGTCCGGCGACCACGCCCGCGGCGCGTGCGAGTGCGTTGGCGAAGCTCACCCGCCCGTTCTCGTAGCCGTCACGCGCCTCGCCGATGCGCGCCGAGTCGTGCGCGTACACGGCGCAGGCCACGCCGATCGCATCCAGCAACTCGAGCGCGACGATGCCTGCGCGGTCCTTGCCGACTCCGGCGTCGTTGAAGAAGACCGCGCGCGGCTTCGCCGGCGCGCGCAGCACGAAGCCGGCCGACGAGACGCCGCCGTGCGAGCCGGAAACGATGACTTCGTCGGCGTGCGAAGCGTCGATCGCGGTGATCGTGTCGAGCAGATGAAATGCGCGCGCGATCACGTCGAGTTCGCCGCGCGCGGTCGATACCGGACCGCCTCCGCTACGGCGGGGTTCGCGCGGCCCATCAGTGCCGCACGCGCCGCGGATGCTCGAAGAAGAACCGCATCATCTCCGCGCTCGCGTCGGGACCCCGCGTATCGGTATGCGAGCCTTCCCGCCGCCCCCCCGACCACGCATGCGGCGCGCCGTGCACCAGCCAGTGCTCGGCGAGCACCCGCCCGTCCGGTCCGTGATGCATGCGGCGCGTCCAAGCGCGGCCGCCGTTTCGATCGCGCTGCACTTCGACCGCCGTCGACGTGCCGACACTGGACGCGATGACGTGCTCGGCATTGCGCGGATGCACCCGGTTATCGGCGTCCCCGTGAAAGACGATCGTCGGCATGCCGCTGGCGCTACCTCGCGGGCTCTCGCCGCCGTTCTTCATCGCCGCGAGCGCCGACGGCAGGTCGGTTGCAACGCCGGGCGCCAGTCCGGAGTGCACGCCGACTGCCGCAAAGAGATCCGGGTAGACGTCCCCCAGGATCGCGGCCATTGCGCCGCCCGCCGACAATCCCGCGACGAAGACGCGCTCGGCATCGACTTCGTAGCGCAGCATCACCTCGCGCGTCATTCCGGCGAGCAGCGCCGGCTCGCCGCGTCCGCGCTGCTGATGCGTGTGCTTGAACCAGTTCCAGCACCGTTGCGGATTCACCTGCTGCGACTGCGCCGGATACAGCACGAAGAACCCATGGGCGAGTGCCGCGTCGTTCATCGCAGTACCGGCGGCGAAGTCGTCGGGGTCCTGCGTGCAGCCGTGCAGCATCACGATCAGGGGAAGCGGGCGCCTGCCAGTGTCGGGTGGGACGTAGAGCTTGTAGTCCCGATGGCCGAAGGCGTCGGCGTGGCTGCCGGCCAGGAAAATCCCCTCGGCGCCCTGGCGCCTGAAGACGCCGGTGTCGGTCCGTGGCGTTTCGATGTCGATCGACTCGGCGCTGCGCACTTCGCGCGCCTGCACGTCGATGACGCCCGAATCGTCGTATCGCGCCGCGCCGCCGCCGCTGCCGCCGAGCGCCCTCTGGATGGCTGCAGTCGCGCCGGACAAATCGCCAAGACGCGTCAGACGCGTCGCTTCGTTCATCAACCGCCGGAAATCGGCCTTCATCGAGTTCTCCGTTGTAGGGCGCTGTTCATCGGATCCGTCCCGCGAGCGCAGCTTTCACGGCAGTACTCGCGTACAGCGCGCCCAGCACCGTGACCGATTCGATCGTAGCGAGCGCCAACTCCGGCGTCACGTCATCGGCGATCGAGGCGAGCCCGAGTGCGCGGATCTGCAGTTTTTCGCCCGCTGCCTGCAGCGAACGAAGGTCCGCCGCGGTGAAGTGCTGGATGCCGAGCACGAGCGTCTTGCGCAGGACCACCTGGCGGACGACGTCGTCGTGCCGCGCAAGCTGGTTGCGGATCGCCGTGCGGATCAGGTCGGTGCGGTTGGCATAAAAGCCTTCCTGCACCAGCAGATCGATCTGGCCGAGATCCACGCAACCGAGGTTGATCGTGATCTTCTGGTCGACCGGCCGGGCGGCGGGCGAGGGGACGGGATCGGACATGAGGAGGATCGTACACCATCCGATCGGATGGTAATGGGATGGCGACCGGATGGTCAGACGTCCATTCTGCAGCGCGGGCGCCACCAAGGGCGACCGTCGGACGGTCGCGCCCCGTTGCTGCGCGCATTTCCGACACCGGGCCTGACTGGTTACACTTGCCCCGTCTCCCCCGCGTCGCCGAGCTGCCATGACCGTCCCGCGCGAGGCCGACCCGCGCCTTCGCCGCCGTTTCCTGGCCCTGCTGGGTGCCTCGATCCTGTCGGCCTGCTCGACGCTGCCCCCGCCGTCGCGCGGCCCCTTCGATCCCGTGGACCCCGGCTTCGGCGACGCCGATGCAGATCCCGCCGGAGCCTTGTCCGAAGATCTCGCGCGCGAGGCGAGCTTTCTTGCGCTGAGCCTCGTCGACACCCCGTACCGCTACGGCGGCAACACGCCTGCCGGCGGCTTCGATTGCAGCGGGCTCATCGTCTACGTGTTTCGCAACGCAGCCGGTTTGGGACTGCCGCGTACCGTGGCGCAACTGGCAAGGGTGGGCCAACCGGTGCGCTCGAGCGCAATGCGAAGCGGCGACCTCGTGCTCTTCGACACCAGCGGCCGTTTCTCCCACGCGGGCATCTACGTGGGCGCCGGCCGCTTCGTGCACGCGCCCTCTACCGGCGGCGTCGTGCGACTGGACGGCGTGCGCGCGCGGTACTGGGGGCAGCGGTTTTCGGGGGTTCGGCGGGTCTGACGCTCGCCCCTCAGGCCGTCTTGATCGGCGCGGATGACTTCGCGCGTTTCTTCGCTTCCTTCGCGGCCTTCTTCTCCTTGGGGGTAAGAAGCGGCTGCTTGCGCGTTTCCTTCCTGGTTTCCTTCGCCTTGCTCATGATTTTGCTCCTGCGCGCACGGCAACAGGCGCCGCTGCTTGGAGTATAGGGCGTGCAGCAGTCGTTTCCCGCGCGGGCGACGACAGGTCGGTGCTCTGCGCGCGCGCATCTCAATCGCTGGTCCGGAGGGGCGGGTGCTTCGTCATTGGCGCGGCGACAATAGCTCTCTTGTGCCGCCCTCGTCGAGCCGACAACTGGCGACGGCGACGGGTCTCACCTTTACATGCGAAGAGGCTTACGTGACAGCAGGACCACCGGAGACGTTCGACCTGAATTCCCGCTACGGGATGAACCCGCCCCACAGCGAAGTGGTGCAGGCGTGCCGCGTCGTCGAGGCTGGCAAGGCGCTGGACATGGGCTGTGGAGCCGGCCGCAACGCGCTGTATCTCGCTCATCTCGGTTTCGACGTGACAGCGGTCGATGTCAACCCGACCGCGCTCGGCACGCTGCAGTCGATCATCGAGCAGGAGCGGATCGACAACATCGAGGCACGCCGCTACGACATCAATCAGGCCGATCTGGGTGCGACCTACGATTTCATCGCCTGCACGGTCACGCTGATGTTTCTCGATCCGGCGCGCGTCGATGCCGTGATTGCCGACATGCAGCGGTGCACGACGGCCGGCGGCCACAACCTGATCGTCGCCGCGATGAACACCGACGAGTACCCGTGCCCAATGAATTTTCCGTTCACGCTGGGAACGGGGGAGTTGAGCGCGGCCTACGCGGGCTGGGAACTGCTCGAGTACAACGAGAACCTGGGCACGATGCACAACGGGGCCCGACTGCAATTCGCGACGCTGCTGGCACGCAAGCCGGGCTGATCGCGGGCCTTGGACGCGGAGGGACGGGCTTGGCTTCCCCGACACCGTCCTTTCCCGTTCACGCGCTGCGCGCGTGCTTCGCGGCCTTCGTCGTACTGGTCCTCGTACTCGCGCTGTGGCCGTCGCCCGAACAGCTGCCGCTACAGACCGGGTGGGACAAGGCCGATCACGTAGCGGCCTTCGCCTTCCTCGGCCTGCTCGGGTTGCTGGCGTGGCCCGGCGATCCTGCGCGCGTGCTTGCGGGGTTGCTCCTCTACGGCGTGCTGATCGAGGTGTTGCAGTCGTTTACCCCCTCCCGACAGGCCGACTGGCATGACGTCGTTGCCGATGCCGTCGGCAGCGCGCTCGCCATGCTGCTGTTGACGACGTGGCGAAGATGGCGCGACGCTTCGGCGAGTGCATAGCGGAAGGAAGACTCGTACGTGCGCCCAAACGGCGAGCGGGGTCGCCGGAAGCGCCGGCAAGGGCGCACGTTACGCCCCGCGCAGCCGGCCGACGATCGCCTGCGCAAACGCCTGTGTGCCCGCGCTTCCGCCCAGATCCCTCGTGCGCACCCCATCCACCGCAATCGTTTCCACGATCGCCTCGCGCATCTTCCGTCCCATCTCCTGCAGCCCGCAGTGCTCGAGCATCATCGCCGCCGACAGCATCAGCGCGGTGGGATTCGCCACGCCCTTGCCCGCGATGTCCGGGGCCGACCCGTGCACGGCCTCGAAGATCGCCGCGTCCTTGCCGATGTTCGCGCCCGGCGTGACGCCGAGCCCGCCGACCAGCCCCGCAACCAGGTCCGACAGGATGTCGCCGAAGAGGTTCGTCGTGACGAGCACGTCGAACTGCCACGGGTCGATGACGAGCTTCATCGCGCAGGCGTCGACGATCATCGTCTCGAACGCCAGGCGGCCCTTGTACCTGTTCTCGTACAGTTCCTGGCCGACGTCGAGGAAGATGCCGGTGAGCGCCTTCATGATGTTGGCCTTGTGCACCAACGTCACTTTGCGACGACCCAGCGCCACCGCCTTTTCGAAGGCGAACTCGAGGATCCGTCGACTGCCTTCGCGCGTATTGATGCCGGTGGCCACCGCCACCGCGTGCGGGTCGTCGCCGACGCGCACGTAGTACTCGTGACCGACGTAAAGGCCCTCGAGGTTCTCGCGGACGACGATCATGTCGATGTTCTCGAAGCGCCCGCTCGGCACGATCGTGTGCGCGGGGCGCAGGTTAGCGTAGAGCTGGAACTCCTCGCGCAGGCGCACGTTCGACGAGCGATAGCCGCTGCCCGAAGGCGTCGCGAGCGGGCCCTTCAGTGCGAGGCGAGTGCGCCGGATGCTGTCGAGCGTGGCTGTGGGAAGCGGATCGCCAGTAGCCTGGATTCCTCCGAGCCCGGCCACCTGCCGATCCCATTCGAAGGGCGCGCCGAGCGCATCGAGCACGGTGAGCGTCGCATCGACGATTTCGGGGCCGATTCCGTCACCGGGAATCAGCGTGGCGGGAATGCGGGAAGTTGGCTTCGACATGGTTGATATCATAGCGCGACAGCAGAACGACTCCATAGGTGATGGCATGTCGAACCTGAGCCTCCGGGGCGTCGATCCCGAAACGCTGGCATCACTCAAGGCGCGCGCTCGCCAGGAAGGGATCAGCGTGAACGCCTTGATTGTCCGATTGATCGAACAGGGGCTCGGCAAAGCGGCGCGGAAACCGTCCGCGCATCGGTACGACGATCTCGACGCGTTGGCAGGTTCCTGGAGCACGGAGGAAGCGCAGGAGTTCGCTTCCGGGATCGCTCCTTTCTCCGAAGTCGACCCTGAACTGTGGAACTGAAGGGTGCGCGCCGTTCTGCTGGACACCAACGCCTATGCGGCGTTCATGAAGGGAGACGTCGAGATCGTCGAACTCCTCTCCCGCGTCGATCGCATCCAATTGAACAGCGTCGTGCTGGGCGAGTTGCTCGCCGGCTTTGCCGCGGGAACTCGCGAAGCGGTCAACCGGTCTGGACTTGCGCGTTTCCTTGCATCGCCCCGTGTCTCGGTGGTCGGCGTCAGCGATCGAACGGCTGATCGCTACGCGCTTGTGTATGCCGCGCTGAGGCGGAAGCGAAAGCCGATACCGACGAACGATGTATGGATCGCAGCGAGCGCGCTCGAGTACGGCTTTCCTCTTCTTACCTTCGACGCGCATTTCGCTTACATAGACGGCCTGCGTGTAGGCCGGCGCTCGGCGGATTTTCTGCTTTGATTCGCTCGATCACCCCCGCGGCGCGGCCGCGGACGACACGAAATAGTTGATTCGCAGCCCGACCTGATATCGCCGCGACGGCACGCCGCCATGGCCTCGTCGTCGTAACCCGTGATACGAAGGGATTGCCGCCGGGCCGGGGTGCCGGTGTTCGATTCCTGGAAGGGTGGGGACATCACCCGATAGTCGCGGGCACCCCTCGATATACTCGGACGCAATCCCTCCCCCTTTCCTTCCGGAAATGACCGCCGAATCCCGTCTGCGAGAGCTCCTCGCCCATCGAATCCTGATCCTCGACGGCGCGATGGGAACGATGGTGCAGCGCTACGGGCTCGACGAGCAGGCCTTCCGCGGCGACCGTTTCGCGTCGCATTCCCGCGACCTGAAGGGCAACAACGAGCTGCTTTCGCTGACGCAACCGGGTGTCGTGCGCGAGATCCACGAGCAGTACCTCGCGGCCGGCTCGGACATCATCGAGACGAACACTTTCGGCGCGACGGTCATCGCGCAGGCCGACTACGGTCTGGCCGAACACGCGCGCGAGATGAACGTGGCGGCCGCGCGCCTGGCCTGCGAGGCGCGCGATCGCTACGCCACGCCGGAACGTCCGCGTTTCGTCGCCGGCGCGATCGGCCCGCAGCCGAAGACCGCGTCGATCTCGCCCGACGTCAACGACCCCGGCGCGCGCTCGATCAATTTCGACGAGTTGCGCGACGCGTACGCCGAGCAGGCGGCAGCGCTCGTCGAGGGCGGCGTCGACCTGCTGCTGCTCGAGACGGTGTTCGACACGCTGAACGCGAAGGCAGCGATCTTCGCGATCGAGACGCTGATGGCCGAGCGCGAGGCGGCGGGCCTGGCGCGCGTGCCGCTGATGATCTCGGGCACCGTCACCGACGCGTCGGGCAGATTGCTATCGGGGCAGACGGTCGAGGCGTTCTGGAGTTCGGTGCGCCACGCAAGGCCGCTCACGATCGGGCTGAACTGCGCGCTGGGTGCTGCGCTGATGCGCCCGTACATCGAGGAGCTGTCGGCGAAGGCCGACACCTTCCTGTGCGTCTATCCGAACGCCGGGTTGCCGAACCCGATGGCGGAGACGGGCTTCGACGAGACGCCTCAGATCACGTCGTCGCTGCTCGGCGAGTTCGCGCAGGCCGGCTTCGTGAACATCGTCGGCGGCTGCTGCGGGACGACGCCCGAGCACATCGCTGCGATCGCGCGCGCGGTCGCGAAGGTGCCGCCGCGGCCCGTGCCCGAGCGGCCGACGGCGATGCGGCTGGCGGGCCTGGAGGCTTTCAACGTCGACGATTCGTCGCTGTTCGTCAACGTCGGCGAGCGCACGAACATCACCGGCTCGAAGGCTTTCGCGCGGATGATTCTCGCCGGGAACTACGACGAGGCGCTCGCCGTCGCGCGACAGCAGGTGGAGAACGGCGCACAGGTCATCGACGTGAACATGGACGAGGGCATGCTCGACTCCGTGGCGGCGATGACCCGCTTCCTGAACCTGATCGGCTCGGAGCCCGACATCGCGCGCGTGCCGCTGATGATCGACAGCTCGAAATGGTCGGTGATCGAGGCGGGCCTGAAGTGCGTGCAGGGCAAGCCGATCGTCAACTCGATCTCGTTGAAGGAAGGCGAGGACGAGTTCCTGCGGCAGGCGACGCTGTGCCGGCGCTACGGCGCCGCGGTCGTCGTCATGGCCTTCGACGAGCGGGGACAGGCCGACACCTTCGAGCGCAAGACGCAGATCTGCACGCGCGCGTACGAGCTGCTGACGCAGCGCGCGGGCTTTCCGCCCGAGGACATCGTCTTCGACCCGAACATCCTGACGATCGCCACCGGCATCGAGGAGCACGACCACTACGGAGTCGCCTTCCTCGAGGCGACGCGCTGGATTCGCGCGAACCTGCCGCACGCGAAGGTGTCGGGCGGCGTCTCGAACCTGTCGTTCAGCTTCCGCGGCAACGACGCCGTGCGCGAAGCGATCCACACGGTGTTCCTCTATCACGCGATCCGCGCCGGCTTGACGATGGCGATCGTCAACGCCGGGATGATCGGCGTCTACGACGACATCGACCCGGCGCTGCGCGAACGCGTCGAGGACATCGTGCTCGACCGGCCGCCGCGTGTGGCCGAAGGCGATCCCGATTTCGGCAAGAGCGCCACCGAGCGAATGATCGAGTTCGCGGCGACGCTGAAACCGGGCGCCGGAGGCGCAAGAGCCGAGGAAGACTTTTCGTGGCGGCGCGAGCCGGTCGAGAAGCGGCTCGCGCACGCGCTCGTGCACGGCATCACCGGGTGGATCGTCGAGGACACCGAGGAGGTGCGCCAGAAGATCGACGCGCGGGGCGGGCGTCCGATCGAGGTGATCGAAGGCCCACTGATGGATGGCATGAACATCGTCGGCGAGCTCTTCGGCTCCGGGAAGATGTTCCTGCCGCAGGTGGTGAAGTCGGCGCGCGTGATGAAGCAGGCGGTGGCGCACCTCATCCCGTTCATCGAGGAGGAGAAGAGGCAGATCGCCGCCGGCGGCGGCGACGTTTCGTCGCGCGGCAAGGTCGTGATGGCCACGGTGAAGGGCGACGTCCACGACATCGGCAAGAACATCGTCGGCGTCGTGCTCCAGTGCAACAACTTCGAAGTCGTCAACATGGGCGTCATGGTTCCGGCCGCGGCGCTGCTGGCGAAGGCGAAGGAAGAAGGCGCCGACATCGTCGGCGTGTCGGGGCTCATCACGCCGTCGCTCGAGGAGATGGCGCACGTCGCGCGCGAGATGGAGCGCGATGCGCATTTCCGCGACAACGCTATACCGCTGTTGATCGGCGGCGCGACGACGTCGCGCGTGCACACCGCGGTGAAGGTCGCGCCGCACTACTCGGGGCCGGTGATCTACGTGCCCGATGCGTCGCGCTCGGTGCCCGTGGTGCAGAGCCTCGTGTCTTCGTCGGAGCAGCGCGAGGCGTACCTCGCCGACGTGCGCAACGAATACGAGCGCGTTCGCACGCAGCACGCGGCGAAGAAGGGCCCGAAGCTGGTTTCGATCGCCGCGGCGCGCGCGAATCGGCCGAAGATCGACTGGACCTCGTACGTCCCGCCGCGCCCCACCTTTCTCGGGCGGCGCGAGTTTCGTGGCTACGACCTCGCGCAGATCGAGCGCTACGTCGACTGGGGCCCCTTCTTTCAGGCGTGGGACCTGCACGGGGGCTACCCGGCGCTGCTCGACGATCCGCTGGTCGGCGAGTCGGCGCGGCGCGTGTTCGCGGACGGCAAGGCGATGATGAGGCGCATCGTCGACGAGCACTGGCTGCAGGCCAACGGCGTCGTCGCGTTCCTGCCGGCGAACGCGGTGAACGACGACGACATCGAGGTCTACACCGACGAGTCGCGCTCGAAGGTCGCGTTCACCTGGAGAAACCTGCGCCAGCAGGTCGAGAAGCACGAGGGCGTCGACAACAAGTGCCTGGCGGACTTCATCGCACCGAAGCTCGTCGACGGGCGGCCTTCGGGGTACGAGGACTGGATCGGACTGTTCGCGGTAACGGCGGGCGTCGGCATCGAGAACAAGCTCGACGAGTTCGCGCGCGAACTGGACGACTACTCGGCGATCACGTTGAAGGCGTTGGCGGATCGGCTGGCGGAGGCATTCGCCGAGTGCCTGCACGCGCGCGTACGACGCGAACTGTGGGGATACGTGCCCGACGAGTCGCTGACGAACGCCGAGCTGGTCGCTGAGAAGTACGTCGGCGTACGCCCTGCGCCGGGGTATCCGGCGTGCCCCGAGCACACGGTAAAGCGCGCGCTGTTCGAGACCGTGCATGCGGAGGCGATCGGCATGCAGCTGACCGAGGGGTTCGCGATGATGCCGGCGTCGAGCGTCAGCGGGTTCTACTTCTCGCATCCGGCCTCGCAGTATTTCAACGTGGGGCGGATCGGGGAGGATCAGCTGGCGGATTACGTGCGGCGGACGGGGGTGGGGGAGGAGGAGGCCAGGCGGGTGTTGGCGTCGGTGTTGTAGGGCGCTGCCCGGTCCGAGCGCCGGCATGCGCGCCCTGCGAGGCAGAGGGTGTATTTGACCGCACTACGCCCAGCATGAACAATCGGTTCTACCCTGCCGGAGGCCGTCGTCGAAGCGGCCCCGCTCACCAAGGAGACCTCATGCCAACCCTCGCCCTGCCGCGTGCGCTGCGCGCCTTCGCTGTTGCCGGCTCCCTCTTTGCAGCTGGCGCCGCCAACGCTGTCGACCTGACCGTCACGCACTTCGGCACCGGTCTGTACGGCGTTCCGTTCGCGGTCGCGCGCGAGAAGGGGTGGTTCGCGAGCGAGGCGAAGATCGACGTGACGGGTTTCACCACATCGGCAGGAGGCGGCACGACGGTACGCAACGCCCTCGCTTCCGACATTCCCTATGGCGAGGTTGCGTTGCCGGCTGCGATCGCCGCGATCCAGCAGGGCGTTCCGCTCACCATCGTGCACGGCGGCGTGCTGTCGGTGGCAGACATGGTCTGGGCGACGCGGCGCGATGACGAAAGCATCTCCCGGCCGGCCGATCTCAAGGGCAAGAAGCTCGGTTATTCGAGTCCGAAATCGGTCACCGACATCCTGACGTCGATGATGATCGACGCCAACGGGCTCGAGGGGCAGCTCGAGCGCAAGTCGGTGGGCGGCGTCGGTGCGGGCCTGACGGCGCTGCGCGAAGGCGGCGTCGACATGGTCTACGTGACCGAGCCCGTGTGGAGCAAAAAGAAGGCGAACTATCGCGCGGCCTGGCGCTCCACCGACATCGTGCCGCGCATCACGCAGACGGTCGGCATCGTTCGCACCGACTACCTGAAGAAGAATCCGGAACAGATCAAGGGCATCATCGCCGCGCGCCGCAAGGGAGTTGAATTCGTGCGCTCGAATCCGGCCGAAGCTGCGCCGATCATGGCGCGCGAGTACAAGATTCCGGAAGACCAGGCGAAGGCGGCGATCGAGAGCGTGCTCGGAGGCAAGGGCACGTACTGGAGCGCCGGCGAGTTCGACTACGAGGGCATGGAAGTGATGCTCAAGGGCCTGCGACTCGTCAAGGCGATTCCGGAAGGTCCGTTCGACTGGAATGCGGTCATCGACGAGAGCTACCTGCCGGAAGACCTGCGCAGGAAGAAGTAAGGCGGATGCCGTTCGTCGCGTAGCGAGCGAGTCCGCGTCCGATGGTGAAGTCGAGGTACGGCGTGGATGGGGTGAGCGGGGAGACGCTGCACGCGCGGTTGCGCGGCGTAACGCGCACGTATTCGGCCGAAGCGGGCGGCGAGCCGGTTCATGCGTTGGGTCCGCTCGATCTCGAACTGAAGCGGGGCGAGTTCTTCTCCGTCGTCGGACCTTCGGGCTGCGGCAAGTCGACGCTGCTCGACGTGCTCGGCGGGCTTGCGACTGCGCAGCAGGGCGTCGTCGAATTCGAAGGAAAGCCGGTCGCAGGGGTCGTTCCCGACGGGGTGGGCATCGTCTTCCAGGAAGACGCGAGCTTTCCGTGGCTGAACGTGCGGGACAACGCCGCTTTCGGCCTGCGGCGCGGCGGCGTGGACGAGGCCACCATCCGCGAGCGGGTCGACCACGCGCTGGCCTTCATGGGGCTGGCTCCTTTCGCGGCCGCGTATCCTGCGCAGTTGTCCGGGGGAATGCGGCAGCGGCTCTGCATCGCGCGCACGCTGGTCACGCGACCTCGACTGCTGCTCCTCGACGAGCCCTTCGGCGCGCTGGACCAGCAGACTCGACTGCTGATGGGCGACGAGTTGCTGAAGTTGTGGCGCGACACCGGCGCCACCATCCTGCTGATCACGCATGCGCTCGATGAAGCGGCGATGCTCTCCGACCGGGTCGGCGTGATGTCGGCGCGTCCGGGCGTATTCCTCGATCTGGTCGAGACCGGCTGGCCGCGGGAGCGCGACAGCACCATCGTTTCGCACGAATCGTTCGGAAGGATCGCGGCGCGCCTGTGGTCCACCTTGCGTCGCGAATCGATGAAGTCGCTCGACGCATCACGGCAATCTGCAGCGAAGTCGTCTTCGATTGCCGCTCCGTACTGACGCAGCGAGGCGTTCATGACTCGTGCGGGCTGGGTTCGCGTCGCGCTGGTGGGCCTGCTGGTGGGTGCGCTCGAGATCGGCTGTCGGGCCGGCTGGATCGACCCGATTGCCGTGATTCCGCCCACGGCGATGGTCGCCGGGGCGTGGTCTTTGCTCGCCTCGGGCCAATACACGAAGGACATCGTGCTGACGCTGACGAACGTCGGCATCGCCTGCGCGCTGTCGATCATCGTCGGCTTTCTTTTCGGCTGGGCGCTCTATCGCCTGCCGCGCCTGCGCCGGGCGGCCGATCCGCTGCTCGCCAGCTATTACTCGGTACCGACCTTCGTCTTCTACCCGCTGTTCATCGTGCTGTTCGGATTGAACCGATGGCCGCTGATTGCGATCGGCTTCGTGTTCGCGGTCGTAGTGATGGCGTTGAACACGCTCGACGGCTTCGAGCGGGTGCCGCGCGTGATGCGCCGTACCGCGCGTGCGATGCGCCTTTCGGTGGCCGACGAGATGATCCACGTCGTGCTGCCGTCGTGCGCGCCGTACCTTTTCACCGGCGTGAAGCTCGCGATCGTCTATTCGTTCATCGGCGTCATCGCCGGAGAGTTCGTGCTGAGCGGTTCGGGCCTGGGCTTCCAGATCGCGTTCGCCTACAACAGCTTCGACAATCGGACGATGTACGGCCTGATGCTGTTGCTGCTGGGTTTCGTTGGCGCGCTCAATCTCGCGATGTATTCGTGGGAGCGGCGACTGTACCTGCGCCGCGGCGGTCGCTAGGCGGGAACGCGATGACGCCGCGGACCGCAGCGAGCCCTGCCCCCGTTGCACCGGGCGACGCAGCGCCTTCGATCGCCAACGCTGCGACGACGGACGCCGCGTCGTCGATCGAGCGCTCCGACCGCGGCGGCGGGCGTCCCGGAGAGCTGCCGAGGCGATTCGTCGACTCCGCTCTCCTGCTAGTCGCCCTCGTAGCGCTCTGGCAGTTGCTTTCGATGATCGCCGGCCCCATGGTGCTGCCGTCGCCCGCGGCAACCGTTGCGCGGCTGGGCCGCCTGATGGCGGAGCCGGGTTTTTCCGCCCATGCCGCCGAAACCGGCACCGCCTTTGCGGCCGCGCTCCTGATCTCGCTCGTCGGCGGACTTCTGATCGGCGTCGCACTCGGCGCACATCGGTTGTCGGGCGAAGTGCTCGAACCGCTGCTCGTCGGCCTTTACTCGATTCCGAAGATCACGCTGTACCCGGTCGTGCTGCTGCTCTTCGGGCTCGGTCTTTCGGCGAAGGTGGCGTTCGGCGCGATTCACGGGATCGTACCGGTCGTGCTGTTCACGATGAATTCCGTGCGCAACATACCGCGTGTCTACATTCGATCCGGCCGGTCGATGCGGCTCGGCCGCCGGCAGATGCTCCTGCACGTGTTGGTGCCGGCGAGCATGCCCGAGATCGTCACCGGTTTTCGTCTCGGCTTTTCATTGACGCTGCTCGGAACGCTGATCGGCGAGATGTTCGCCTCGCAGCGCGGCATCGGCTACCTGCTGATCAAGTCGATGGAGAACAACCAGCCCGACGTGATCGTTGCGCTGGCACTGTTGCTGGTGGTGCTGGCCACCGCCGCGAGCTGGCTGCTGCTGGCACTCGAGCGTCGGCTGCACAAGCGCGTGCCGAACTGAGCGTGGGTGCCGCCTTCGGACTCTTCTTCTCTCGACCCATGGAAATCGACATGACATCGCAGATCCGACTCAAGGAATTGCTGCAGGCGGGCGAATTCATTCTCGCGCCCGGAGTGTTCGAGATGTTCTCCGCACGGATCGCCGACCGGATGGGCTTCAAGGCGCTCTACATGACCGGCTACGGCATCTCCGGGTCCTACCTGGGCAGGCCCGATGCGGGGCTCGTCACCTTCACGGACATGGTGGGACGCGCGCGCACGATCGCCGAGGGGACGAGCACACCGCTGATCGCCGACGCGGACACCGGATTCGGTGGCTTGTTGAATGTCCGCGAGACCGTGCGCGGCTATGAGGCTGCCGGCGTTCAGGCGATCCAGATCGAAGATCAGGAAATGCCCAAGAAGTGCGGCCACACGCCGAACCGGCGCGTGGTGCCGCTGGAGGACATGCTGCGAAGGATCGAGGTGGCGATCGACGCGCGTCGTCGACCCGACACGCTGATCATCGCTCGCACCGATGCGCGCGCGGGACTCGGGGTGGACGAAGCGATCCGCCGCGGAAAGGCATTCGCGGCCGCCGGCGCCGACATCGTGTTCATCGAGGCGCCGGAGTCGGCGGACGAGTTTCGACGCGTCGGCGAATCGGTCGACGGCTGGCTGCTCGCCAACATGGTGCCGAGCGGCGCGTCGCCCGTGATCTCGAAGGAAGACCTGCAGGCATGGGGCTTCAATCTCGCGATCTACCCGACGGCCGGAATGGGTGTCGTCTGTGCCGCGCTGCAGAACAGCTACGCGTGGCTCAAGGAGCACGGGAGCACGATCGACTCGCCCGTGCCGAGCGTCGACATGAGACGACTGCACGAAATCGTCGGCTTCGAGGAAGTGTGGGAGTTCGAGCGGCGCTTTGTCGAGCGGCCTGCATGAACCGAATTCCGGTTTTCCCGATACGACGCCTCTCGTGGATTGTTCCATATCCTGAACGATGAATTCCTGTCTGCCAGTCTAGTCCCGCGATCGTTCCGCCCCTAATCTCTACACAGGGCGGAACGGCGCTTGGGCGCCTGGTTCACCGCTTCCACCATGCGACAGGAGCAACAAATGGCCAAGGTTCTCGTCCTCTACTACTCGTCCTACGGTCACATCGAGCAGATGGCCTACGCGGTCGCCGAAGGCGCGCGCGAAGCCGGCGCGCAGGTCGACGTGATGCGCGTCCCCGAACTCGTTCCGCCGGAGGTGGCGAAGGCTTCGCACTTCAAGCTCGACCAGGAAGCGCCGGTGGCGACGATCGAGCAGCTCGCGCAGTACGATGCGATCGTCGTGGGCACCGGCACGCGCTTCGGTCGGATGTCGTCGCAGATGGCGAACTTCCTCGACCAGGCCGGTGGGCTTTGGGCGCGCGGCGCGCTGAATGGAAAGGTAGGCGGCGCGTTCACGTCGAGTGCCACGCAGCACGGCGGCAACGAGGCGACGCTGTTCTCGATCCTTGTCAACCTCATGCACTTCGGCATGGTGACGGTGGGGCTGCCGTACAGTTACCAGGGGCAGACGAAGATCGACGAGGTCGTGGGCGGCAGTCCTTACGGGGCGACGACGATCGCCGGGGGTGACGGTTCGCGCCAGCCTTCCGAGACCGAGCTCGGCGGCGCTCGTTTTCAGGGCAAGACGATCGCCGAAGTCGCGATCAAGCTGTTCGGCCGAGGGCAGTTGACGAAGGAGTGATTGGATGGACGAAGTCGCCGCCGGAAAAGTCGCCACGCACATCGAACATGTGGGTTCCTGCGTGCTTCCCACTGCGTGGGCGACCTTCCGTCTGCACGGCTTCGTCGATCCCGACACCGGCGCGGAGCATGTCGCGCTGGTGCTGGGCGCGGTCGATGACGGCGTCCCGGTCCTCGCACGCGTGCATTCCGAATGTCTTACCGGCGATGCGCTGTTCAGTCGGCGCTGCGACTGCGGCGCGCAATTGCAGGAGGCGATGCAGCGCGTGGCCGCGGAAGGTCGCGGCGTCGTGCTGTACCTGCGGCAGGAGGGGCGCGGCATCGGACTGATGAACAAGATCCGCGCCTACGGCTTGCAGGACTGCGGCGCCGACACCGTCGATGCGAACCTGGCCCTCGGCTTCGACGCCGATCTGCGTCGGTACGACGTGTGTCGTCCGATGCTCGAGCACCTCGGCGTGCGCTCGCTTCGATTGATGACCAACAGTCCGGCGAAGGTGGAGGCGATTCGCGCATCGGGCGTCGAAGTTGCCGAGCGTGTCGGCATCGAAGTCGGGCTCGATTCGTCGAACCTGCGTTACCTGCGCACGAAGCAGGCGCGCATGGGGCATCTGTTCTCGACGATCGAGGACGAGACGCAGGGCTGAGGGCAAATGGCGCAGCGGTGTTCCGTTGCGCAACTCCGCTACGGCAAGCTCACCCTTGCCGTGACGCCACGCATTGCGCGCGCGTCGACGCGACGTCTTCGCTGCCCGGCTGCGCGCACGCCTGCAGTCGCGCCGCGGCAGCGGCGTGGCCCTGCTCGGCCGCTTGTCGCAGCCAGTGCGCGGCCGCCGTTTCGTCGCCCTGTTCGAGCAGCAGTTGCGCCAGTTCGTATTGTGCGGGCGCGTGACCGAGCGCCGCCGCATTGAAGAAGTGCGCGGCCGCGCGGTGCTTGTCCTGCTCGACGCCCGTGCCGTGCAGGTACATCTGCCCGAGTTCCCAGCTTGCCTGCACTTCCTCGAGACTCATGCCGACTGCGCGGGCGAACCATTCGCGCGCTTCGACGGGACGCTGCTCCTGCAGGTAGAGCTTGCCGGCCCAATAGGCGGCGTTCGCGTCGCCTGCGCGCGCAGCCTGCTTGTACCAGCGCACGGCCTGCGTCCAGTCGCGGTGCACGCCGAAGCCGGTGCGGTAGTAGTGGCCGGCGCGCAGCATGTCGCGCACCGTTCCCTTCTCGGCGGAGGTGATTGCGGCGATCGCCAGTCCCTGCCAGTCCTGCATCGGTACCTGGGCCTGCGAGGTCGAGAGCATCGTCGCCGACAGGGCGATCGCGAGGTAAAGGCGCTTCATGAGGGGCGGCTCTTGGATTCGGTTTGAGATAACGCAGCGCGCCCTGCAAGAGCAGGGCTGCGAGCGCACCTTTCGATCCAGTCTGCCGACCGTTGTGGCCGCGGGCATCCGAATGTGAAACCGGCATATCGATATGCCGGTGCGGAACCGCTTCGCCTGGACCGCCCGCGAGCTGGTCACCCGTAATTGATCACCAGGTGCCGGATCTCGCTCATCTCCTCCATCGCATAGCGCGTTCCCTCGCGTCCGAAGCCCGATTCCTTCCATCCGCCGAAGGGCATGTTGTCGATCCGGTAGATCGGCACATCGTTGATCATCAGTCCGCCGACTTCCCATTCGTCGATTGCGCGAAAGGCGCGTCGAAGATCCTGCGTGAAGATTCCGCCTTGCAGCCCGTAGCGTGAATCGGCGGCGCGAGCGACCGCTTCGTCGAAGCCGTCGTAGGCGTTCACGGTGAGCACGGGCCCGAAGATCTCCTCGTCCTCGACTTTCATTCCGCGACGCGTGCCGGTGAGCACGGTCGGCTGCACGACGGCGCGCTCGCGCCGGCCGCCAGCGAGCACCCGCGCGCCTTGCGAAACCGCTTCGTCGACCCACGACTGGATGCGCTTCGCGGCACCTTCGTCGATCACCGGGCCGACGTCGACGCCTTCGTCGAGCGGGTTGCCGACGCGGCATGCCTGGACCTTCGCGACGAGCTTCTCGATGAACGCGTGCTCGACGCTTCGCTGCACGAGGATGCGCTGAACACCGATGCAGTACTGGCCGCCGTAGACGACACCTCCGCGCACGCAGCGCGCCGCGGCGTAGTCGAGGTCGGCATCCTCGGCGACGATCACGGCGCCGTTGCCGCCGAGCTCCAGCGCGACCTTCTTGCGTCCCGCGATGTCCTTGATGTGCCAGCCGACTTTCGCGCTGCCGGTGAAGCTGACCATCGCGAAGCGCTCGTCGCGAACCATCTTCTCGGCGAGCGGCACCGGGCAGTGGCAGACTTCGAACGCCCCCTCGGGCAGCCCGGCCTCGACGAACACTTCCTGCAACAGGCGCGCGGTGAGCGGCGTCTGCGGCGCGGGCTTGAGCACCACCGCGTTGCCGACGGCGAGCGCTGGTGCGACCTTGTGCAGCACGAGGTTCAGCGGAAAGTTGAACGGCGCGATCGCGAGCACGAGGCCGATCGGATAGCGGCGCGCCAGCCCGACGCGCCTGCGCACCTTCGCGAGCGCGTCGACGTCGAGCCCGTCCAGCGACAGCGCACGGCCGCTGGCGTCGGTCGTCTGGTACTCGAAGACGCCGGCGTCCATGTCGAGCGGCACTTCCTCGCCGCCGAAACGGCGCGCCTCGGCCGCCGCGTTCGCCAGGTTGAAAGTTGCCCGCGAGACCTCGCCGCGCGCGTCGTACAGCGGCTTTCCCGCCTCGGCGGCGATCAGCTTCACGAACTCGTCGCGCCGCTTGCGCACGAGCAGCGACGCTCGATCGAGCACGTCCGCGCGCGCGAAGCGCGGCAGGCGCCTGAGGGTCGCGAACGCGCGTTGCGCGCGCGCGATCGACGCTTCGATCTCGGCTTCGCCGGACAGCGGCATGTGGCCTACCACTGCGCCGTCGTAGGGGGAAAGAATGGCCTCGGTCTGCATCTTCGTCTCGTTCGTGTCGATCGTTACCATTGCGCCGTCGAGCAACGGAGGTGTGGGTTGATCGAGACGGCGAGTCTAAGGTACTTCCGCGAGGTCGCGCGGCAGGGTTCGTTGCGGCGCGCGGCCGAACGTCTGTTCGTGGCGCAGAGCGCGATCAGCCGCCAGATCGGCGCGCTCGAGGAGGAACTCGGCGTGCAGCTGTTCGAGCGCCGCTCGCGCGGGATGGCGCCGACCGCCGCCGGACGCCTGCTGCTGGAGTTCACCGACGACACCCGCGTGCGCTTCGACGCGCTGCGCGCGCAGATTCACGAGTACGAAGCGCTGCACCGGGGGCACGTCGAGATCGCCTGCGTCGAGGGGCTGCTCGCCGGGTTGATGCCGGCTTTCACCGAGCGCTTTCTCGCCGAGCACGAAGGGCTCGACCTCACCGTCTCGGCCTACGGTTCGCAACGGGTGGCGGAGGTGGTTGCCGAGCACGAGGTCGACTTCGGCATCGTCTTCGGCGGCTCGCCGCGTCGCGACCTGCTCGAGCTCGCCTTCATGAACCAGCCGCTGTGCGCGATCGTCCACCCCGGCCATTCGCTCGCGCGCAAGCGCAGCTGTCGTCTCGCCGACGTCGCGCCCTGGCCGATCGTGCTTCCGAACCGTTCGTTCGGGATTCGCCAGCTGGTCGAACGCGTGCGTGCGATGCACCGTCTCGAGTTGCGTGCGGTCGTCGAGACCAACACGCTCGCCTTCGCCTGGCGTCTCGTGCTCGGCAGCGACCGCGTCACGTTCCTGCCGCTCGACTCGGTTCATGCCGAGGTCGCCGACGGACGGCTCGTCGCGGTTCCGCTCGACGAGCCGCTGCTGAGCGCCACCCGCGTGACGCTCGTCGCGAGCGCAGCGCGAAGCCCGTCGCCCGCGGCCGCCGCCGCCGCCAGTTGCATGAAGGAGATGATGTCGAGCGACGCGAAGCGCGCGCGCAGCGGCCGCGACAAGCGGCGGGCCCCCGCTTCCCGCTCTCGGCGCGCCTGAATCGTTCGAATTTCGAGAACGCTACGCTCGCAATTCGGCGTTTCCCGGCAACCGGTCGCTCCGCTAGACTCGATCTCCGAACGACGCCCACAGACGTCGCCACGACCCGGAGACACCATGACCACACGCTCGATTCGTCGCGCTCTCGCCTGCGCCGCTGCCGCGGCAGCGCCATTCGTACTCTGCACGAACGCGGCCGCGCAGGAAACGATCCGCTTCGGCGCGCCGCTGCCGCTCACCGGAGCGCTCGCCCCCGAAGCCCTGAAGCAGCAGCAGGGCTACGACCTGTGGGCCGAGCAGGTCAACAAGGCCGGCGGCATCGACGTGGGCGGCAAGAAGATGAAGGTGGAGATCGTCTACACCGACTACCAGTCGAACACGCCGCGCGCGGTGCAGGCGGCCGAGCAGCTGATCACGCAGGAGAAGGTGAACTTCCTGTTCTCGCCTTTCGGTTCGGGCGCTGCGAAGGCGGCGAGCACGGTCAGCGAGAAGTACAAGATGCCGACGATCGCCTCGACGGCGTCGTCGGCGCAGGTCTACGACCAGGGCTACAAGTACCTGTTCGGCACCTTCACCCCGAACGACACGCTCACGACGCCGCTTACGCAGATCGTCTCGCAGAAGGCGCCGAACGTGAAGCGCGTGGCGATCATCGCGCGCAACGATCTCTTCCCGCTGGCCATCGCGCAGGAAATGGAGAAGTCGGCGAAGAAGAACAGCCTCGAGGTCGCGATGTTCGAGAAGTACGCGATCAACACGATGGACCATTCGTCGGCGCTCGCGCAGGTGAAGGCGGCCAACGCCGACTGGATCTTCGTCACCGGCTACATCAACGACCTCGTGCTGATCCGCAAGCAGATGGCCGACCAGCGCATCGGCGCCCCGGTGGTCACGATGATCGCCGGGCCGGCGTACCAGGAGTTCATCGATGCGGCCGGCACAGGCGCCGAGAACATCAGCAGCGCCGCGTGGTGGCACCCCGCGGTGCGCTACCAGGGCAAGGACATCTTCGGCACCGCCGACAACTACGTGAAGCTGTTCCGGGCGAAGTACAACGCCACGCCCGACTACGCGCAAGCTTCGTCGTCGGTATCGGGTGCGCTGTTCCAGATGGCGATCGAGAAGGCCGGTTCGCTCGACCGCGAGAAGGTGCGCGACGCGCTGGCCAACATGAACGTCGTCACGTTCTGGGGGCCGGTGCACTTCGGCCCGAACGGGCAGATCGACTCGCTCGAGCCGCCGGTGTTCCAGATCCAGGGCGGCAAGGCGGTCGTCGTGCATCCGCCGGAGATCCGGCAGGGCGAGTTCAAGCTCGGCGTCGGCACGCAGCAGTGAGCGACGCAGGCGCGCTCCGGTAACGGGGCGCGCTGCTCGCGCTCGCGTCTTTCCCGGCGGATCCGATGCTCCTGCAGATCCTCGTCAACGGCGCCGTGCTCGGCTGCCTGTATGCGTGCATCGCGGCCGGCTTCTCGCTCGTCTGGGGCGTGCTCAACGTGATCAACCTGATGCACGGTTCGTTCATCGTGCTCGGGTCGTACCTCGCCTGGGGCGCTTACCACTCGATGGGATTCAGTCCCTGGGTGACGCTGGCGATCGCCGCCCCGTTGTTCTACCTGGTGGGCTATCTCCTGCAGCGCGGCGTGCTCAACCGGGTGATGGCTGCGCCGGTGCTCGTCACGCTCACGCTCACGTTCGGGATGGATCTGATCCTGAACAACGCGATGATCCTCGCGTTCAAGGCCGACTACCGCAAGCTGATCCTCGATCCGCCACTCGGTACGCTTGCCTGGGGCTCGATCGTCGTCCCGGTGGACCGACTCGTCGCCACCGCCTTCGCGCTCGTGCTCACCGGCGCGCTCTACGTGCTGTTGCGCAGGACCCGGATGGGGCGCGCGATCATTGCAGTGCGACTCGACCGCGATGCGGCACGGCTGATGGGCGTCGACGTCCCGACGACCTACGCGGCCGCCTTCGGGCTGGGCGCCGCAATGGCCGGTTGCGCCGGCGTGCTGCTCGCGCTGATCTTCCCGATCTCGCCGCTGTCGTCGATTCCGTATCTCGGCAAGGCCTTCGTCGTCTGCGTGCTCGGCGGCCTGGGCAGCGTGCCCGGCGCCGTGCTGGGCGGACTCGTGCTGGGGCTCGTCGAGAGCTTCGGCGCACTCGCGATCGGTCCCGAGCATGCCGTGACGCTGTCGTTCGCGCTGCTGATCGGCTTCCTGATCTTCCGGCCACAGGGCCTGCTCGGAAAGCGGGGATTCGAATGAGGCGGGCAACGACGCCGCGCGATGCGGGGTGTCGCCAATGAGCCGACACGCGAAGCTCGCGCTCCTCGTCGCGCTCGTCCTGCTGGCCGCGCTTCCGTGGTTCGGCGAGTCGTACACGTTGCGGCTCGGCACCACCGCCTGCATGTACGCGATCCTCGCCGTCTCGTGGAACGTCATCGGCGGGATGGCGGGCTACCCGTCGTTCGCCACCGCTGCGTTCTTCGGCATGGGGGCCTATACCGGCGGGGTGCTGCTGGCCAAGGGAGTGCCGCTTGCGTTGGCGATCGCCGCCGCCGGTGCAGCGGCATTCGCTGCAGCGATGCTGCTCGGCTGGGTGCTGCTGCGCCTGAGAGGCCACTACTTCGCGATCGCGAGCCTGGCGGTTGCGGAGGTGCTGCGCGAGTCGACCAACTCGGCGACCGATCTCACCGGCGGCGGCATGGGCTTGAACATCCCGCTCGAACTGGGTGCCGGCGCGAGCGTGGAATACGAGGCGACGTTCTTCTTCCTCGCGATGTGGGCGTTGCTGCTCGCCTGCGTGCTCGTCGTCCTCGCCGTCGAGCGTTCGCGGGTCGGGTTCGGTCTGGCGTGCATCCGGCAGAACGAGCCGGCCGCCGACATGATCGGCGTGCACGCGACGCTGTACAAGTCGATCGCGTTCGCGCTGTCGGGCGTTTTCGTCGCGATGGCGGGGACGCTGTACGCCGGCTGGGTCCATTACATCGAGCCGCCCGACGTCTACGACATCCTGCTTGCGGTCAAGCCGATCGTGATGGTGTTGCTGGGCGGCCTGGGTTCGACCGTCGGAGCGGTGATCGGAGCGTTCGCCTTTCTCGGCATCGAGGAATTCGTCTGGCGCAACTGGCTGCAGGTGCACAGCGGCGTGCTCGGCTTCCTGATCGTCGTGCTGCTGCTGTTCCTTCCGCACGGGATGATCTCGATCGGCCGGTTCGTTCGTTGGCCGCGGCCGAAGGACGCCGGCGGCGGCGCGGTTTCCGCCACGGCAGCGCGGATGGGCGCACGCGCAGCGCGAGGAGCAAGCCGTGGCTGAGCTGCTGCGGCTCGAGTCGGTGTCGCGCCGCTTCGGCGGCCTGCAGGCGCTCGCCGACGTCTCGTTGTCGGTCGGCGCCGGCGAGGTGCTCGGGCTGATCGGCCCCAACGGCGCCGGCAAGACGACGCTCGTGAACGTCATCACCGGAGTGCATCGCGCCAGCAGCGGTCGCGTGCTCTTCGAGGGCCGCGACATCACGCGGTTGCGCCCGTACCGCACGGCACGCGCGGGACTCGCACGCACGTTCCAGGTCGTGCAGCCCTTCCCGGAGCTGTCGGTGCTCGACAACGTGCGGGCGGCAGCGCTGTTCTCGTCGAACGGCTCGATGCGCGAAGCGCGGCGCGTCGCCGAAGAACAGCTCTCCTTCGTCGGGCTCGCGGAGATGGCCGCGCTGCCCGCGGCGAACCTCACGCTCGCGATGCGCAAGCGCCTGGAGCTCGCGAAGGCGCTCGCGATGCACCCGAAGCTGCTGTTCCTCGACGAGGTGAACGCGGGGCTGAATTCGGCCGAGGTCGAGCAGGCGATGACGCTGATTCGCACGATTGCGGGCTCGGGCGTGACGATCGTGCTGATCGAGCATCTGATGAAGGTGGTGCTCTCGGTGTCGTCGCGCGTGGTCGTGCTGCACAACGGTGCACTGATCGCCGATGGGTCGCCCTCCGCCGTCGTGGCGGATCCCCATGTCGTCGAGGCTTACCTGGGCAAGAAGTACGCGCAGCGCGCCGCGGAGAATGCGCAATGAGCACGGTCGCCGGACGCAGGGGCGACGTCTCGTCCGAACGCGGACACGAGCTGTTGCGCATCGAGGGCTTGCAGTCGGGCTACGGGCAGGTGACGGTCCTCTGGGGCGTCGACCTCTCGGTGCGCGAGGGAGGAATCACTGCGCTGATCGGATCGAACGGCGCAGGCAAGTCCACGCTGATGCGCACCATTTCCGGGCTGGTGCCGACGCGCGCCGGACGCGTCCTGTGGCGCGGGACGGAAGTGCAGGGCGCCGCCCCGGCGCGCGTGCTCGAACTGGGCATCGCGCATGTCCCCGAGGGGCGGCGATTGTTCGGCGCGATGAGCGTCGAGGAGAACCTGCTGATGGGCGCGTACCTGCGCAGAAGCGCCGGCAACGGGGTGGCGAGCGATCTCGAGCGCGTGTACTCGATCTTCCCGAAACTGAAGGAGCGGCGCCGCCAGGCTGCGGGAACGATGTCGGGCGGCGAGCAGCAGATGTGCGCGATCGGCCGCGGACTGATGAGCGCGCCGCGCTTGCTGATGATCGACGAACTGTCGCTCGGATTGTCGCCGCTGCTCGTCGAGCAGCTGGTCGACGCGCTGCTCGCGTTGAATCGCGAAGGGCTGACGATCCTCGTCGTCGAGCAGGATGTCGTCGCAGCGCTCGAGGTCTCGAGCACTGCCTATGTGATGGACACCGGGCGCGTGACACAGCATGGCGAGAGCGCCGCGCTGCTTGCCGACCCGGCAGTGCGCCGCGCCTATCTCGGCGCGCTCGCAGGCTGAGTCGCGTTTTCTTCGCGGGTATTCAGACGGTCTTTCCCTTTCCCTGGAGGTGGATGCAATGAGCACTCGGATCCTCGCCGGCGGCGGCTATCGCTACGTTCCGGCCGTCTCGCAGTATTCGGCGGGGGTGGCCGCGGAACCGGGGTTCCGCATCGAGCGTGCGCGCTTCTCGCGCGTCGTGCCGCTTCGCGAGGGCTTCGAGCGAATCGAGCAGCACCTGGCGTCGCTCGGCCGCCCGCCGCTGGCGTTCTGCGCGTGCGAGTTGCGCTCGCCGGCGCCGTTCACCGAAGCGGGATTTCGCGAGTTCAACGAGATCTATACCGGCACGCTGAAGCGTTGGGGAATCATCGCGGACGCGAATCCGGTCGCTCGCAGCAACGTCTGCCCCGAGCTCGACCCGCCGTCCGAGCCCGGATTCTTCGCCTTCAGCTACACGGTGGCCGACACCGGGGCGGCGCCTTCCTTCGTCGTCGCGGGCAGCGCCGAGGCGCCCGAGGGCAAGGGCGACTATCGGGACAACGCCATCGCTCGCGGCGACGTCTCGCCCGAAGGCATCCGCACCAAGGCGCGCTGGGTGCTGGGAGAGATGGAGAACCGGATGCGCGGGCTCGGCTTCGACTGGCGCGCGGCAACGGCGACACAGGTCTACACGGTGCACGACATCCATCCGTTCCTGGCAGACGAACTCGTCGATCGCGGCGCGATGCGCGCGGGCGTTAGCTGGCACTTCAACCGTCCGCCGGTACTCGGGCTCGAGTACGAGATGGACTGTCGCGGGGTGTCCGTCGAGCGAGTGCTCGCGGCCTGAGCAGGAGAGAGTTCATGAAGCTGCTTCGTTTCGGCCCTCCCGGAAAGGAGAAACCCGGCCTCGTCGATCCCTCGGGACGCATTCGCGACCTTTCCGGGCACGTCGCCGACATCGACCTGCGGGTACTCGACGACGCGGCGCTCGATGCCTTGCGTCTCGTCGATCCCATCACGCTGCCCGAAGTGCCGCCCGCCGTGCGCATCGGCCCGTGCGTGGCGCACATCGGCAAGCTCGTCTGCGTGGGGCTGAACTATTCGGACCACGCGGCGGAAAGCAACATGCCGGTGCCGACCGAGCCGATCCTGTTCCTGAAGCCGTCGAGCGCGGTGTGCGGGCCCATCGACAACGTCGAGATTCCGCGCGGCTCGCGCAAGACCGACTGGGAGGTCGAACTCGGCGTCGTCATCGGCCGGCGCGCGAAATACGTTTCCGAGGAGAACGCGCTCGAGCACGTCGCCGGCTACTGCATCGTGAACGACGTCTCGGAGCGCGAATTCCAGCTCGAGCGCCAGGGCCAGTGGGACAAGGGCAAGGGCCACGACACCTTCGCGCCGGTCGGCCCGTGGCTCGTCACTCGCGACGAGGTGCGCGACCCGCAGGCGCTCGCGATGTGGCTGGCCGTGAACGGCAGGCGCTACCAGGACGGCAGCACACGCACGATGGTCTTCGGCGTCGCGACGCTCGTCTCGTACATCTCGCGCTTCATGACGCTCGAACCCGGCGACGTCGTTTCCACCGGAACGCCGCCGGGCGTCGGCATGGGACAGAAGCCGCCGGTGTACCTGAAGGCGGGCGACGTGATGACGCTGGGCATCGACGGGTTGGGCGAGCAGCGCCAGCGCTGCATCGCGGGCTAGGAACGCGGGGACGAGTCGGCACGCTTCGGTCCGTTCAGGCGATCCGGAGCCGTGCGGATCAGCGCGCGACGCACGCTTTCGACGTGGTCGCGCATCAGCAGTTCGGCGCGCCCCGCGTCGCGGCACAGGATTGCCTCGAAGATGCGGTGATGATCGTCGTGTCGACGGCGTACGTCGTGATATTCGAAGGCGATCACGTTGCGGTAGGACGAAGGCGCAACCTGCTGCGACAGGCGCAACATGTCGCCCAGCATCCTCGAACGTCCGGCCAGGTACACGGCGTTGTGGATCCGGAAGTTGATCGCGCCGTAGGCGATCCGGTCCTCCGGCTCGAGCCAGCCGCGCGCCAGCAGTCGATCTCCTTCGCGTAGCGCCTCCTCGACGATTCGCTGTCCCTCGACGTCGAGTCCCAGTTGCGCGGCACGACGCGCGGCGAGGCCTTCGAGCACCGCGCGGATTTCGTAGGCCTGCAAGGTCTCCGCCGTGTCGAAGGCGCGCACCGAATAGCCCCGGCGCGGCTCGTGATCGAGCAGCCCGTCGGCGGCGAGCGCCTGCAATGCGGTCCGGATCGGCGTGCGCGACACGCCGAGCCGTTGCGACAGCCGCTCTTCGTACAGGCGCTCGCCGGGCTGGAACTCTCCGGCGAGAACCGCGGCGCGCAGCCGGTCCGTGGTCGACGCCGACACCGGACGCGCGTCGGCGGCGAGTTCATCCGCGTTCGCGTTCATGGTTTCGTTTTCCTGAATGCTTGTGTACAACTTTAGTTGACATCGGCATGTCTGTATACAAGACTGCATTGAACGGCACCCGACGAAGTGCCGAAGAACGCGCCCGCAGAGGCGCCGATCGATCCGTGCATGCGCCCCCGGGTTCGTGCCGTCGCCGTTTGGATGCAGAGGAGGAAGACTCACCGTGAACTCGCGCGCGTCTCCCGCGCCGCCGAACGCGCCTGCGCCGGCCGTCGTCGCCGTCGTCGGGCACGGCGCGCCGTTCCCGGTTCGGCGTATCTATTGCGTCGGGCGCAACTATCTCGAGCACATCCGCGAGATGAAGGAAGGCGACGAGCGCGATCCGCCGTTCTTCTTCCAGAAGCCCGCCGACGCGATCGTGGCCGACGGCGGGCGCGTTCCGTTTCCGCCGGCCACCGACGACCTTCAATACGAAGTCGAACTGGTCGTCGCGATCGGACAGGCAGGGCGCGGCATTCCGGTCTCGCGGGCGCTCGATGCGGTCTACGGCTACGCGGTGGGCATAGACCTCACTCGCCGCGACCGGCAGCGCGAATCCTTCGCGAAGGGGTTGCCGTGGGAGGTCGGCAAGTCCTTCGATCATTCCGCGCCGTGCGGAAACCTGAGCCCGGCCGCCGTCGTCGGTCATCGCCTGAGCGGCGAGATCTGCCTGACGGTGAACGGGGAACTGCGCCAGCGCGGCGATCTGCGCCAGATGATCTGGAACGTCCCGGAGATCGTCGCGCAGCTCTCGCGGCTGTACGCGCTGGCGCCGGGCGACCTGGTGATGACCGGCACGCCCGCCGGCGTCGGACCCGTGCGCCCGGGCGATCGCCTCGAGGCGTCGGTCGAGGGCCTCTCGCCGCTCACCGTCACGATCGACCCACCGGAGGTGTGACTCCCGATGCTGCCCACCGAGCGAATCGCCTACTCGCCGATTGCCGAACGCGCCCCGCTGAAGCTGCCCGGCAACGCGCGCATGGCGGTCTGGGTCATCGTCAACGTCGAGGAATGGGACCCGCGCGAGACGATGCCGCGCACGGTGCTCACGCCACCGGCGGGCGGTTCGCCGTCGCCCGACATTCCGAACTGGGCCTGGCACGAGTACGGCAATCGCGTCGGCTTCTGGCGAATGCTCGAGGTGTTCGACGAGTACCGCATCCCGGCCGTGCTCGCGATCAACGGCAAGGCGATCGCCGGTTACGAGCCGATCGCGCGCGCCGCACTCGAGCGCAACTGGGAGTTCATCGGGCACGGCTTCGGGCAGAAGAACATGCAGAAGGTGCCCGACGAGCGCGAGGACATTCGCAAGACGCGCGAGGCGATCCGCTCGTTCACCGGACGCGCGCCGCGAGGCTGGCTCGGCCCGGGGCTCACCGAGACCTGGGAAACCCCCGACCTGCTGGTCGAGGAAGGATTCGAGTACGTCTGCGACTGGGTGCTCGACGACCAGCCGGTGGTCCTGAAGACGCGCACGAAGCCGATCGTGAACGTGCCGTACACGCAGGAGTGCAACGACGTCGCGATGATGCTGATCCAGCACCACAAGGCGAGCGAGTACCACGACCGCGCGATCGACCAGTTCGAGCAGATCCTTCACGACTCGCGCGATTCGGCGCGCGTGATGGCGCTCGTGGTCCATCCGTACATCATGGGCGCGCCGCACCGGCTGCGGCATTTCCGTGCAATCTTCGAGAGAATCGGCAAGCGCGACGACGTCGCGTTCATGACCGGCGAGCAGATCCTCGACTGGTATCTCGCGCAGCGCCCCGACGCGCTTCGAATGGCCGGCGGCTGAGCGTGGCGAGCCTGAATCTCTTCCAGCTGCTCAACGGGCTGACGCTGGCGGCGTTGCTGTTCATCGTCGCCTCCGGCTTCACGCTGATCTTCGGGTTGCTGCGCATCGTCAACCTCGCACACGGCGCGCTGTACCTTTTCGGCGGCTATATCGGCTACACCGTCGCCACGCTCAGCGGCAACTTCGTGCTCGGAATCCTCGGCGCGATGGCGGCGGTGGCGGTGATGGGCGTCGTGCTCGACGTCGGGCTGCTGCGCTTCGTGAGCGGCTTCGAACTGCGCGAGGTGCTGCTCACGCTCGGCGTCGCCTTCGTCCTCAACGACCTCGCGCTGGTGATCTGGGGCGGCGACACCTTCACGGTGCCGGTGCCGGAACCGCTGCGCGGCGCATTGCACGTGGGCACGCTCTTCTATCCGAAATACCGACTCTTCGTTCTTGCGCTGGGCGTCGTCGTGTTCTTCGCGCTGTGGCTGCTGATGCATCGCACGCGGCTTGGCGCACTGATCCGCGCGGGGGTCGACGACGCCGAGATGGTCGAGGCGATGGGCGTGAACATCCGCCGCGTATTCCTCGTCACCTTCATGCTCGGCTCGGCGCTCGCCGGGCTCGGCGGCACGGTGGGCGGCGCCTTCCTCACGCTGTATCCGACCGCCGATGCAGAGATCCTCGTGTTCTCGCTCGCCGTCGTGATCATCGGGGGTTACGGCAGCCTCGTCGGCGCGGCGGTCGGTTCGCTGCTCGTCGGATTGCTCAACACGGTGGGGCAGGTGATGTTCCCCGAGCTCGCGTATTTCGTGATCTTCGGACCGATGGCGGCGATCCTGGCGTTCCGTCCGCTCGGCCTGTTCGGAAGGGCCACATGACGGCGGTCGGCGGAACCCCTTCCGCCCGTACGCCTGCGGTTCGCTTCGCCGTCGAGGACGGCGCGTCGCAGCGCTCCGCGCTGCTGTGGGGCGTCGTCATCGCGGCGTTCTTCGCGGTGCTGCCGCTCGTCCTGAGCGCCTACCAGGTGAGCGTCGCCACCGAGGTGCTGATCTTCGCGCTGCTGGCGATGTCGATCGACGTGCTCGCCGGCTATGCGGGACGCACCTCGCTCGGGCACGGCGCGATCTTCGGCGCGTCGACCTACGTCGTCCTCTACTGGACGGCGGTGATGGGCGGCTCCCCGTGGATCGGCCTTGCGCTCGGCGTCGTCGCCGCCACCGCGCTGTCGGCGGTGTTCGCGCTGTTCTGCACGCGCGTCTCGGGCGTGTACTTCCTGCTGCTCACGCTGGCGCTGGGGATGATCGTCTGGGGCGTGTGCCTGCGCTGGACGAGCGTCACCGGCGGCGAGAACGGCATCCGCGGCGTGGGCCGTCCCGGCCCGATCGCCGATCCGCTCGTCTTCTACTACGCGGTGCTCGTCGTCGTGATGGCGCTCACCTGGGTGATCTGGCGCTTCGTGCGCTCGCCGTTCGGGCTGACGCTGCGCGGCGTGCGCGACAGCGAGAGCCGCATGCGCAGCCTCGGCTACAACGTGTCGCTGCACATGTTCCTCGCGTTCACCGTATCGGGCTTCTTCGCCGGCGTCGCCGGCGCGCTGTACGCGCTGTTCAACAACTTCGTGAGCCCGTCGACCGTGCAGCTGTCGCAGTCGGTCGAGGGCCTGCTGATGGCGATCATCGGCGGCGTCGGCACGCTCGCGGGCTCGTTCATCGGTGCCGCCGCGATCATCACGCTGGAGAACGTCGTCAGCCAGTACACCGCGCGCTGGCCGACCGTGCTCGGACTGATGTTCGTGCTGGCGATGATCTTCGCTCCGGAAGGCGTCATCGGAGCGGTTCGGCGACTGTTCGCGCGCAACAAAACCTGACCGAAGGAGAGCTTCATGCAACGCAGAGACTTCCTGAAGAAGACCGGCTGGGGCCTCTCCGCCGCGGCGGCGGTGTCGTCGGCGCCGCGCCTCGCGCTCGCGCAGGGCGGGCCGATCCGCATCGGGCTGATGGCGCCGCTCAGCGGCGTCGTCGCGGCGGGCGGACGCGAGATCGTCGAAGGTTTCAACATGTTCTGGGAGGACGTCGGCAACAGCGCCGGAGGACGCAAGGTCGAGGTGCTCGTCGAGGACGACGCGGGCAACCCCGACACCGCGCTGCAGAAGGCGCGCCGACTCGTCGAGCAGGAGAAGGTGCATTTCCTGTTCGGCAACCTGCTCGCCAACACGGGGCTCGCGGTGGCGAGCTACGTGAAGGGCAACGGCGTTCCGTACTTCATCCCGGTGATTGCCGCCGACGACCTCACGCAGCGCGACCGCGTGCCGAACGTGATCCGCGTGGCCGGCTACACGGCGAGCCAGATGCCGCGCCCGCTCGCGGACTGGGCGCTCAAGCAGGGCTACAAGCGCGTCGCGACGATCTCGCAGGACTACACCTTCGGCCACGAGCAGTGCGGCGGCTTCGCGCAGGTGTTCAGCGAAGGCGGCGGTACGATCGTCAACCAGTTCTGGAATCCGCTGGGCACGGCGGATTTCAGCCCGTACCTGGGGCAGCTCGCGAGCGCGAAGATCGACGCGGTGTTCGCGATGGAACTCGGCGCCGACGCCAACCGCTTCATGCAGCAGTACGCCAACTTCGGGTTGAAGGGCCAGCTCCCGCTGCTCGGCGCGCAGAACTTCACCGATCAGTCGGTGATCCGCACGATGGGCCCGGAGTGCGAGGGAATCGTCTCGTCCGCGCATTTCGCCGAAGGCTCCGACAATCCGTCGACGCAGAAGTTCGTCAAGGCGTACACGGCGAAGTACGGCAAGATGCCGTCGCTCTACGGCTTCTCGCACTACTCGGGCGCGATGTGGGTCCACAAGGCGATCGACGTCGTGAAGGGCGACGTGGAGAAGCGCGACGCGTTCCTCGACGCGGTTCGCAAGGTCGTGCTCACCGACTCGCCGCTCGGCCGCCCGGTGCGGCTCGACGACTACGGCAATCCGATCTACGACGTCTTCATCCGCAAGGTGGTCAAGAACGCCGACGGCAAGTACTGGAACGTGCCGATCCAGACCTACGAGAACGTCTCGCAGTTCTGGACCTACGACCCCAAGGAGTACCTGAAGCAGCCGCCGTACTCGCGCACCTTCCAGGGCATTCGCAAGGGTTGACCGCGTCGTGCTCGAGTTGCAGCAGGTGGGCGTGCGCTTCGGCGGACTGAAGGCCGTCGACGACGTCTCGATCTCGGTGAAGCGCGGCGAGCGGCGCGCGATCATCGGTCCGAACGGCGCCGGCAAGACGACGCTGTTCAACGCGATCACCGGAATCCGTCCACCTTCGACGGGGAAGATCTTCTTCGAGGGACGAGACGTGACGAGGCTTGCGCCGCACCGACGCGCGCACCGCGGGATGAGCCGCACGTTCCAGATCACGAACCTGTTCCAGCGGCTCACCGT
>JAEWFA010000015.1 GCA_023389055.1 Pseudomonadota bacterium
CACGCCCCGCGCGGGGGCCGCGGCGCGGGGCTCAAGGCCGGGATGCCGCGACCCCGGGCGCGAGACGGTATTTCGTCCCGCAATACGAGCACATCGCCTTCCCCGTAGCCGCCAGCTCCAGGTACACGCGCGGATGCGAGGACCACAGCGGCATCTTCGGGTTCGGGCAGAAGGCCGGCAGGTCGGAAGCGTCGATCTCGACGACGGCGTCCTGCGCCTGTTGCAGCTCGCCGGTGGCGTCGGGGCCGTTCATCGCTGTGGCGCTCCGACCGGGGTGAGCCATTCGCGGTAGCGCGGGTTGCGCCCTGCGACGATGTCGAAGAACATGCCTTGCAGCCGTTCGGTGACGGGGCCGCGACGGCCTTCGCCGATCGTGCGGTCGTCCAGTTCGCGGATCGGCGTGATCTCGGCGGCCGTTCCGGTGAAGAACGCCTCGTCGGCGCAGTACATCTCGTCGCGCGTGATGCGCTTCTCGCGCACTTCGATTCCGGCGTCGCGCGCGATGGCGATCACCGCGTCGCGCGTGATGCCGTCCAGGCACGAGGCGACGTCGGGCGTGTAGACCACGCCGTTGCGCACGATGAAGACGTTCTCGCCCGAGCCTTCGGAGACGTAGCCCTCGGTGTCGAGCAGCAGCGCTTCGTCGTAGCCGTGCGCGCAGACTTCCTGGTTGGCGAGTATCGAGTTGATGTAGTAGCCGCTCGCCTTCGCGCGCACCAGCGATACGTTGACGTGATGCCGCGTGAACGACGAGGTCTTCACGCGGATGCCGCCGGCGATCGCTTCTTCGCCCAGATAGGCGCCCCAGGGCCAGGCCGCCACCGCTACGTGGATCGTGTTGCCGCGCGCCGAGACGCCGAGCTTCTCGGAACCGATCCAGGCGATCGGGCGCAGGTAGCAGGATTCGAGCGCGTTCATCCGCACGACGTCCTTCTGCGCCTGGACCAGCGTGTCGAACGAGAACGGCAACCGCATCTGGAAGATCTTTGCCGAGTTGAACAGCCGCTTCGTGTGCTCGTGCAGTCGGAAGATCGCCGTGCCTTCGTCGGTCTTGTAAGCGCGAACGCCTTCGAATACCGCCATCCCGTAGTGCAGCGAGTGCGTGAGCACGTGGATCCTGGCGTCGCGCCAGTCGACCATCTTGCCGTCGAACCAGATATGACCGTCGCGGTCAGCCATCGACATCGCTTTCTCCCGGGGACTTCCGAAGGCGCGCGAAGATGCGCGGAAACCGCGTATTTTAGCAACCGGCGCCCGCAGTAGACTGCGCGGGATGACGATGCCGCCCCCCGCCCGCTTTCGCTCGCAGGTCACGCTGCTCGTCGTGCTGCAGGCACTGCTGCTGACGAACAACGTCACGCTGATCGCGGTCAACGGTCTCGCCGGCCTGCAGCTGGCGTCGACGCCGCTGCTCGCCACCTTCCCGGTCACCGGCTACGTTCTCGGGGGGGCGGTATGGGCGATGCCTGCGGCACTGTTCATGCGCCGCTACGGTCGGCGCGCCGGCTACACGCTCGGCTCGCTGGTCGCGATGCTCGGCTCGCTGCTTGCATGGCACGCAATGAACGCAGGCAGCCTCGCGCTGCTTTGCACCGCCACGTTCGTCTGCGGGCTGTACAACGCCTTCGGCGCGAGCCTGCGCTTCGCCGCCGCCGACGTCGTCGACGCGGCGCCCGAGGCGCTGACGGCCTGGGGCGAGCGGTGGCGGCCCCGTGCGATTTCACTGGTGCTCGCCGGCGGCATCGCCGGCGGCGTCGTCGGGCCGGAGATCTCGAAGTGGTCGCGCGGGGCGTTGGCGACGCCGTTTGCGGGTAGCTACCTGGTGCTGGTTGCCTTCGCCGGGCTGTCGCTCGTGCTCGTGCAGGCGCTGCGCGTGCCGGTGCCGTCCAAGGTCGCGTCGAGCGGCAGCGCGCGCCCGCTTCGCGAGATCCTGCGCGATCCCGTCTGCCGCGTCGCGATCATCTGCGCCGCGCTCGCGTACGGCGTGATGAACCTGCTGATGGTGGCCACGCCGCTGGCCATGGAGGTCTGCGGGTTGCCCTACGAGGCGGCCGCCTTCGTGATCGAGTGGCACGTCGTCGGGATGTTCGCCCCGGGACTGTTCTCGGGGGCGCTGATCGGACGCTTCGGCGCGCTGCCCGTCGTGTTCACCGGCGCCGCGCTGATGCTCGGCTGCGTCGGCGTTGCGCTCTCGGGCGTCGAGCTGATGCATTTCACGATCGCGCTGTTCGCGCTCGGTGTCGGATGGAACTTCATGTACACCGGCGCCACGGCGTTGCTGACGAAGGCGTACCGGCCCGCCGAGAAGAACAAGGTGCAGGGCCTGATGGATTCGATCGTGTTCGCGACGATGATCACGAGTTCGGCCTCGTCGGGCGCGCTGCTCTTCGTCGACGGCTGGTCGGTGCTGAACCTGCTGTCGCTGCCTTTCGTCGTCTTCGCGCTGGCCGCGGTGCTGTGGCTTGCCGCGCGCAGCGGATGGGCCTTCGGCCGGCCGGGCGTCGGCGCGGCTTCGTAGCGATGCTTCGCTGCGGCGATCCGTTCGCAGTCAGCCGGGGCCGAACAACGAGTTCCACATCGCCTGCACCGCGGCGCGTTCGGTCGAGACTACCGTGGGGTCCACCCGCGCAACCACGCCGTCGAGTCGCGCCTGGTGCTGCAGGCGCCGATATCGACGGTAGGCGTCGGCCACGCGAAGCGCGAGCGCCGGATCGATCAGACCGAACTCGCCGGCGCGCCCGAGCAGCGCGATGTTCCCGGCGTTGTCGAGCAGCCGGGGATGCTCGCCCGAATGCGCGAGCACGAGGAACTGCACGAGGAACTCGATGTCGACCATGCCGCCGCGGTCGTGCTTCAGGTCGAAGCGGTCGCTGCGATTCGGGTGCGCCTCGCGCATGCGCGCGCGCATTGCGCGCACTTCGTCGCGCAGCCGGTCGTGGTCGCGCGCTCGCGCCAACACGTCGCGGCGGATCGCCTCGAAGCGCTCGCCGATCGACGCGTCGCCCGCCGAGAAGCGCGCGCGGCTGAGCGCCTGGTGCTCCCACACCCACGCGGCATCGTTCTGGTAAGACGCGAAGGCGGCCACGCTCGAGACGAGCATTCCCGCCTGTCCGTTCGGGCGCAGGCGCAGGTCGGTGTCGAAGAGCAGACCTGCTGCGGTTCGCGTCGACAGCCATGCCGAGACGCGCTGCGCGAGCAGCGCGTACGCTTCGGGCGCGCGTTCGTCCGGGTCGTCGTAGAGAAAGACGAGGTCGATGTCGGAGGCGTAGCCGAGTTCCTTGCCGCCCAGGCGGCCGTACGAGATCGCCGCGAAGCGCGGCGCGTCGCGAAAGCGCAGCCGCAGTCCGCTCCAGACGAGGTCGATGACAAGGCCGAGCAGTCGATCGGCGAGTTCGCTCAGGTGATCGGACAGTCGCTCGACCGTGAGGCGCCCCTCGAGGTCCTGCACCATCAGCCGGAACACCTGCGCGTGATGCGCCTCGCGAACCAGGTCCATCTGCCGCTCGACATCGGGCGCGCCGTCGCGCGTAGCCGCTTCGATCCGCTCGTGCAACTGCTCGCTCCACGCGGCGTAATCCTGCGGCTCGAGCAGCTCGCCGTCGAGCAGTTCGTCGAGGACGACCGGGTGCTGCATCAGGTACTCGGCGGGTGACTTCGCCCAGTCGAGCACGCGCAGCACGCGCGCGAACGCGTCGCGGAAGCGATCGAGCAAGGCGACGTAGCCCGGGCGACGGCAGATCGCCTCGAGCAGGTCGACGAGCCGCGCGAGCCCCGCGGCGCCGGTGCCGCTGCGTACGGCCTCGGCGAGCAGCCGTTCGATCGCCGCGCGCGTCTCGGCGCGCGCGGCGCGGTACCGGGTGCCTGCGCGCAAGGCCGCGAAGCGGCGCTCGCTCTCCGCGTCCGGGGCCGGCACGGCGTCGGCCACCTCGGGCGCCTCGCCGTCGCCTTCCGGCGGCGCGAGCAGCCGATCGAAGATGCGCGCGGTCTGCTCGGTGCGTTCGTCGATCGCCGCATCGAACTCGGCCGCCGGCATGCCGAGCATCGCCGCGATCGCCTCGCGCACCTGCGGCGCGCGCGCGAGCCGGTGCGTCTGCGCGTCCTCCCGGTATTGCAGCATGTGCTCGGTGCGGCGAAGCAGCCGATAGGCTTTGGCGAGGGCCTCGCTCTCGTCCTCCGGCAGAAGGCCCTTCGCGGCGAGCGCCTGCAGCGTTTCGATCGTATGCCGCCCCTGCAGCGTCGGGTCCTGGCCCCCGCGGACGATCTGGAACAACTGCGCGACGAACTCGATCTCGCGGATTCCGCCCCGGCCGAGCTTGACGTCGAAGGCCTCGGGATCGCGCGCGCCGCGGCGCAGGACCTGCGCGCGCACCTTCGCGTGCAGGCTGCGCAGCGCCTCGATCGCGTCGAAGTCGAGATAGCGTCGATAGACGAAGGGGCCGACGACGCGCGCGAGCGCCGCTTCGTCCTCGTCGCGCGCGTCGGTCGACGCGGTGCCCGAGTCGGCGATCACGCGTCCCTTCAGCCAGGCGAAGCGCTCCCACTCCCGACCCTGCGCGTAGAAATACTGCTCGAGCATCGGCAGCGAGACGACGAGCGGACCCGAATCGCCGTTCGGTCGCAGCCGGGCGTCGACGCGAAAGACGAAACCGTCGGCGTCGCATTCCGACAGCAACGCGATGGCGCGGCGCGCGAGGCGGTGCATCCACTCGCTCGTCGCCAGGACGCTGCCGCCCGCGCCCGGCGCGCCCGCGCTCTCGCCCTCGCCGCGAAACACGAAGACGAGGTCCAGATCGGACGAGACGTTCAGCTCGCCGCCTCCTACCTTCCCCATCCCGACGGCGAGCAGGTCCTGCGGGCGACCGTCGCGATCGAGCGCGCCGCCGTGACGTTCGACGAGCGTCGCGCCGGCCGCGCGCATGACGAGCGACGTGGCGATCTCGGCGAAAGCGGTCATCGCCTGGCAGACCTCGTCGAGTGACGCGCGTCCGCTCGTGTCGCGCTCGATGAGCGCGAGCATCAGCCAGTTGCGCGCGCGGCGCAGCGCCCGGCCGAGGACGACCTCGTCGCCCGCACCTGCACCCGCGCCGGCACTACGCAGCGATGACGCGCCTGCCGCGCCGTCGTGCGCGCCCACGGCGGCTGCGCGTTCTCGTTCGACGAGCGATTCGATCGCCGTGCGCGTCAGCGCGTCGGCCGTGAGGGCCTCGAGGCGGCTGCGTACCGTCGTTTCGTCCGAACGCGCGGCGAACGCCGCCAGCGTGCGCCGGAAGTACGCCGAATGACGCTCGCCGTCCAAGCGCATGATCGCGGTTCCGAAGGGTTATCCTTGAGCCCGATTGTCGCTCATGCACGCCCCCGTACCGCCGGCCGTCGGCCCGACTCGACTCGAGCGCGCGCTCCGGTGGCTCGCGTGGAGCGTGCTCGTCCTCGCGCTGGCGCTGGCCGGCGCCTACACCGCGCTTCGAACCCTCGTCTGGCCGAACCTCGAACGCTGGCGGCCGCAGATCGAGCAGCAACTCGCGCAGGTGACGGGCCGCCAGGTGCATATCGGCGCGCTGACTACCGGTTTCGACGGCTGGCGTCCCTGGCTCGTCGCCGACCGCGTCGCGGTGCTCGACGCCGACGGCGCCCAGGCGCTGACGGCGTCGCGCGTGCGCGGCGTCGTGTCGATGCGCGGGGCGTTGCGCGGGCGTTTCGTGCTCGCGCTGCTGGAAATCGACGAGCCCGCGCTGCGCGTCGAGCGCGTCACCTCTCGTCGCTTGCGCGTCGGCGGCTTCGAACTGGATCTCGACGCCCCCGGTTCGCCCGGCGCTTTCGACCGCGTGCTCGTGCATCGACGGATCCGCCTGCACGATGCGCGCATCGACGCGGTCGATCGGGCGAGCGGGCAGCGCATGGAGCTTGCCCACGTCGACGTCGCGCTCGGGTCGGTCGGCCGGCGCCATCGCGCGTCGTTGCACGTGCCGGCGTGGGGCGAGGTCGCGCAGGACGTCGACGCCGCGATCGAGTTCGCCCATCCGCCTTTCGGATCGGCCGCCGATTGGCGCAAGTGGCGCGGCGAGGCCTACGTCGGCGTGCGAAGCGCGGACCTTGCGGCGGTGCTCTCGCATTGGGGCCGCTGGCACGACGTCCTCGGCTTGCCGGGGGCGCCGCCGGAAGTCGCCGTCGACGCAGGCCGGGTCGGATTCCGGGCCTGGACGCAGTTCGATCCCGACGCCGCCAATCGCACTGCGCTGAAGCTGGAGGCGGCGTCGCTGCGCGCCGGCATCGACGGACGCGCGATTCCCGTCGCCGCCGTGCGCCTCGAGGCGAACGCCACGCACGATGGGGCGGGCGGCACCACGCTGCTGTTCGGGAAACTCGAACTCGACGGCGAGAAGCACGGCGCCTTCGATGCAGTGGCCGGCGAGCCGATGCTGCGCCTGGCTGCCGACGGCCGGCCGCTTGCCGCGCGTCTTTCGCTCGCCCGCTTCGACGCCGGGCGCACGCTCGCCTGGTTGCGCGACTTCCCGTTGCCCGCCGACGTGCGCGCGCGTCTCGAGCCGCTGCAGGTCGAGGGGCAGGTCCGGCGCGTCGCGCTCGACTGGTCGGCGGAGCCGGGCGACGAGCGAACGCGGGTCGATGCGGACTTCGAGCAGCTGGCTTTCGCGTGGCACGAGGGCGGCGAGTTGCGTCCCGGAGAGCTGCGCCTGCCGGGCTTTCGCAACGTTTCGGGGCACGTGAGCCTCACGCGCGACGGCGGCGAAGCGACGTTGAACGCAGCCGACGCGGTGCTTCGCTTCCCCGGCCTGTTCGCCGAACCCGAAGTCCCGCTCGAGCGGCTGGACGCCCGCGCGACGTGGACGATCGACGACGCCGCCGACGCTGCGCAGGCGCCTCGCGTCGCGTTGCGGATCGAGTCGCTGCGTTTCGCCAACCGCGATGCGGCCGGGGAAGTGTCGGGTACCTATCGCAGCGGTGGCCGGGGCGCGGGCATCGTCGACCTGGCCGGGCGCCTGGAGCGCGCCGAGGCGGCGCGCACCGCGCGCTACCTGCCGCTGGTCATCCCCGAGCCGGTACGCGACTGGGTGCGCGACGCGGTGCGCGGCGGGCGCTCCAACGACGTGCGTTTCGTGCTGCAGGGCGACCTGGCGGACTTCCCGTTTCGCGACCCTGCCCTGGGCAACTTCCTCGTCGAGGCGCGCCTGGCGGACGGGCGGCTCGCCTATGCGCCCGGTTGGCCGGTGATCGACAGTATCCGTGGTTCGTTGCGCTTCGAGCGCGCGGGAATGGAGATCGATGCGCAGTCGGGCGCGGTGTGGAACGTCGCGCTCGTCGACACGCACGCGCGGATCGCCGATTTCGACGAGCCACTGCTGCTCGTCGAGGGAAGCGGAACCGGGCCGGCCCAGGACATGATCCGTTTCGTCAACGAGAGCGCGCTGCGCACGAAGATCGACGACTTCACCCGAGAGACGACGGTTGCCGGCGGCGCGACGCTGCAGTTGGCGCTCGAGCTGCCGCTCGATGACCTCGAGGCGACCCGCGTGCGCGGCGCCGTCCGCCTGGCCGGCAACGACGTTGCGCTCGATCGCGCGCTGCCGCCGCTCGAGGCGCTCGCCGGGCGGCTGGAGTTCACCGAAGACCGGCTCGCGTTGCGCGACCTGCGCGCGAAGTTCCTCGGCGGCGAGTTGCAGGCGCAGGGCGACGCTCCCGGACCCGGGCAGCTGCAGGTGATCGCGAAAGGATCGGTTCCGGCCGCTTCGCTCGCGCAATGGCGAGATCCTTCCTTCGGACCCGCGTTGCCCGGGCGCGTTGCAGCGTCGTTGAGCGGCGCGCTCGCCTTCGACGCGCGCTTCGAGCTTCAGGACGGACGCTCGAAGCTGTCGATCGACTCCGACCTCGTCGGGCTCGCGAGCACGCTGCCGGCGCCGTTCGCCAAGGTCGCCGAGCAGCGCTGGCCGCTGCGCATCGAATCGGCCACTTCGCCCGGCGGCATCGAAACCCTGCGCGTTCGCCTGCGCGAGGATGCGCAACTCGTCGTCGAGCGCGAGCGCGCATCGGCCCCGGGGGCCGCGAAGCTGCGCCGTGGCGCGTTTGCGTTGGGCACGGACGCCGTCCTGCCCGACACGGGTTTCGCCGCACGCGTGCATGCGCCCGAACTCGACCTCGATGCCTGGGATGCGCTGCTCGACGAGACGTCGGCGGCGAACGACTCCGAGGGGCCCCCGCGGCAGGTTGCCTCCGATGCCTCGTCGTTCGTCCCGGACGTCGTCTCGATCGTCTCCGATCGCGTGCGCCTGGGCGGACGCACTTTCGAAGACGTCGTCGTCGGCGCCACGCGAGTCGATGCCGCCTGGCAGGCGAACCTGCACGCCCGCGGCGTCGACGGCTACCTGCATTGGACGCCGGGCGAAGGCGGTGCCGCGGCGGGGCAATTGTCGGCACGCTTCACGCGGCTGTCGATTCCCGAGGACCGCATCGACGACATCGAACAGTTGCTCGATTCCACGCCCCGTTCGCTGCCCGCGCTCGACGTCACGGCCGACGAACTGGTGCTCGGCGCACGAAAGCTCGGCGCGCTGCAGTTGCGCGCGAAGAACGACGAGACGCAGGGTTCGTCGCTATGGCGCCTGCAGCACCTTCAGTTGCGCAACCCTGCCGCAACCTTCGATGCCAACGGCACCTGGATTTCCCGGCGCGGCGAAGCGTCGCCGCTGAGCTCGATGCAGTTCAACCTGTCGGTCGTCGACGCCGGCCAGCTGCTGGAGCTTTTCGATTACCGCGACGTGCTGCGTGGCGGCGCCGGCGGCCTGAGCGGCGAGGTGCACTGGAACGGCTCGCCGATGCGGCTGGACTCGCGCTCGCTGGGCGGCGAGATCTCGCTGTCGCTGGGCAAGGGCCAGTTCCTGAAGAGCGACCCGGGAATCGCGAAGCTGATCGGCGTACTCAACCTGCAGTCGCTGCGGCGACGACTCGTCTTCGATTTCCGCGACGTCTTCGCCGAAGGTTTCGCCTTCGACCGGATCGACGGTACCGTTCACGTGCGCGACGGCGTGGCACGCACCGATGACCTCCGGATGCGCGGGGTGGCAGCCCAGGTCTCGATTCGCGGCGAGGCGAGCATTCCCGCCGAGACGCAGTCGCTCGTCGTCGAGGTGCGTCCGGAACTGAACGCGGGGCTTGCCTCGCTCGCGTATGCGGCACTGGCGAATCCGGCGCTCGGACTCGGATCCTTCCTCGCGCAGATGATGCTGCGCGAGCCCCTGCAGCGCATATTCGCGTTCGAGTACGACGTGACGGGTCCGTGGGACGATCCGCAGGTGGTGCGTCGATCGCGTCCGACGCCCGAGGCGCTGGTGTCGCCCGACGTGCCCGCGGGCCCGCCGGCGGGCGCGGCCCCCGCGAACTGAGAACACGGCGCGGCAGTTGCTCGCGCCTTTGCAGGAGTCGATCCATGTCGTCGAAGTCCGCTGCGGCTCTTTCCGGCTCCACCGGCACGGTGTCGCAGGGTGCCCATCTGCGCGTTGCGGCGGTGCAGATGGTTTCGTCGACGAGCGTCGACGAAAACCTCACGCGCGCGGCGGCGCTCATCGGCGAGGCTGCCGCTGCCGGCGCGCGGCTCATCGCCTTGCCCGAGCACTTCGCGCTGCTCGGTCGCAGCGATCGCGACAAGCTCGCGATCCGCGAAGCCGACGGCGACGGGCCGATCCAGCAGTTCCTCGCCGAGCAGGCAGCCGCCAGCGGCGTGTGGCTCGTCGGAGGAACGTTGCCGCTGTTCAGTCCGAATCCCGGCAAGGTGCTGAACACGAGCTTCGCCTACGCGCCCGACGGCGTTCGCCGGGCCCGCTACGACAAGATCCACCTGTTCGGCTTCGAGCACGGGGAAGAGCGCTTCGACGAGGCGGCAACGATCGTTCCCGGGCGCACGCCGGTGGTGGTCGATATCGACATCGGCGCCGGCGGTGCAGCGGCGTGCTGGCGCGCCGGCCTGAGCGTGTGCTACGACCTGCGCTTCCCCGAGTTGTATCGGACGCTCGTTCCGGCGGACTTGATTCTCGTGCCTTCGGCCTTCACCTACACCACCGGGTCGGCGCATTGGGAAGTGCTGCTGCGTGCCCGGGCGATCGAGAACCAGTGCTACGTGCTGGCGCCGGCGCAGGGCGGGCGTCACGAGAACGGACGACGCACCTGGGGGCATTCGATGCTCGTCGACCCGTGGGGTGAAATCGTCGCGTTGCACGACGAAGGCGAGGGAATCGCCGTCGGCGACGTCGAGCGCGGCCGGCTGGACGCGGTGCGCGCGAGCATCCCGGCCCTCCGACATCGTGTCCTGTAGCATTCATTCATGAAACTCGTCGAAACGCCTTTTCAGACGCTTGCGCTCGCGCGCTCGGTGCTTCTCGAACCCTACGGGCTCGACGAATCGCATCTCGAGTCGGCGCTCGCCGAAATCTTTCATCATCGCGTCGACTACGCCGATCTCTATTTCCAGTTCACGCGCAGCGAGGGCTGGAGCCTGGAGGAAGGCATCGTCAAGTCCGGCAGCTTCTCCATCGACCAGGGTGTCGGCGTGCGCGCCGTCTCCGGCGAGAAGACGGCCTTCGCCTACTCGGACGTGATCGGAGCCGACGCGCTGATGAATGCCGCGCATGCGGCGCGCACGATCGCTTCGCGCGGCGCAGGACGCGTCAAGGTTTCGGGTGCGCTCGTCCCGGGGCACGGCCACGCGCTGTACGGCACCGACGACCCGATTCCCCGGATGGAGGCCACGCAGAAGGTCGCGCTGCTCGAGCGCGTCGAGCGCATGGCACGGGCGAAGGATTCGCGCGTGCGCCAGGTGATGGCCGGTCTTGCCGCCGAGTACGACGTCGTGCTGGTCGCTCGTTCCGACGGGCACATCGCGGCCGACGTACGTCCGCTCGTGCGGCTGTCGGTCAGCGTCATCGCCGAGCAGGGCGGACGGCGCGAGCAGGGGCACAGCGGCGGCGGCGGGCGCTTCGATTTCGACCATTTCGACGACGAGCGGCTCGAGGGCTACGTCGATGAAGCGGTGCACGCCGCGCTCACGAACCTCGACGCGCGTGCGGCGCCCGCCGGAACGATGACCGTCGTGCTGGGGCCGGGCTGGCCCGGCGTGCTGCTGCACGAGGCGGTCGGCCACGGTCTCGAGGGCGATTTCAATCGCAAGCGCTCGTCGGTGTTCGCCGGGCGCATCGGCGAGCGCGTCGCCAGTCGCGGCGTCACTGTGGTCGACGACGGCACGCTGTCGCAGCGGCGCGGTTCGTTGAACGTCGACGACGAGGGCAACCCGACGCAGCGCAACGTGCTCATCGAGGACGGCATCCTGAAGGGTTACCTGCAGGATTCCCTCAACGCGCGCCTGATGAAGAGCGCCGTCACCGGCAACGGCCGGCGCGAGTCCTTCGCGCACCTGCCGATGCCGCGCATGACGAACACCTACATGCTGGCCGGCGAACGCGATCCGGCCGAGATCCTGGAATCGGTAGACCGCGGGCTCTACGCGGTGAACTTCGGCGGCGGACAGGTCGACATCACGAACGGCAAGTTCGTGTTCTCGGCGTCCGAGGCCTGGTGGATCGAAGGCGGACGGCTGCAATACCCGGTGAAGGGCGCCACCATCGTCGGCAACGGTCCTGACGCGTTGCAGCGCGTGACGATGATCGGCAACGACATGCGCCTCGACCCCGGCATCGGCGTCTGCGGCAAGGACGGCCAGAGCGTGCCGGTCGGCGTCGGCCAGCCGACGCTGCGCATCGAGCGGATGACCGTCGGCGGAACCGCCTGAAGGCCAGCGCGCAGCCGTTCAGCCTGCGCCGGATCGCGCTGCCGGCCTTCGGGCCGTCGTTGCTGTTCGGCGTGGGCGAGGGCGCGATCCTGCCGGTCGTGCCGCTGACGGCGCGCGAGCTGGGCGCGTCGGTCTCGCAGGCCGCATTCGTCGTCGCGCTGATCGGCGTCGGCTCGCTCGTCAGCAACGTTCCGGCGTCGATGATCACCACGCGTTTCGGCGAGCGGCGCGCGATGGTCGCCGCCTCGCTGTGGGCTGCGCTCGCGATGCTGCTGTGCATGCTCGCGCGCGGGCTCGTCGTGTTCTCGCTGGCGATCCTGATGGTCGGCATGTCGGCGGCGGTCTTCAACCTGGCCCGGTTGAGCTGGCTCGCCGAGGCGGTTCCGGTGCAGTACCGCGCGCGCGCGCTTTCGACGCTCGGCGGCGTGTTGCGCATCGGCCTGTTCGTCGGTCCGTTCGCGGCAGCGGCGGCGATCCACGCCTTCGGCCCGCTCGCCGCCTACGGGCTGGGGATCGTCGTGCTCGTCGTCGGCGCCCTCGTCGCCCGCTCGGTGGCCGACCTGCCGGCGCACCACGCCGGCGCGCTCGAGCGCGCGCCGTTGCGATTGGCGCAGGTGCTGCGCGAGCATCGCCGCGTCTTCGCGACGGTCGGGCTCGGAGTCGTACTGATCGCCGCGGTGCGCGCCTCGCGACAGGGGATCGTTCCGTTGTGGGCCGAGCACATCGGCCTGGGCGCGGCGAGCGTATCGCTGATCTACGGGCTGTCGAACGCCGTCGACATGCTCGTTTTCTATCCGGCGGGACGGCGCATGGACCTTCGCGGGCGCCGCGCCGTCGCGATCCCCTCGATGATGATCATGGGCGTCGCATTGCTCGTCGTTCCGTTCACGTACTCGGCACCGACGCTGCTTGCGGCGGCGATGCTGATCGGTTTCGGCAACGGAATCGGCTCGGGACTCGTGATGACGCTCGGCGTCGACCATGCGCCCGAACGGGGGCGCACGCAGTTCCTCGGTGTCTGGCGGCTGCTCTCGGACGTCGGCGCGACTTCGGGACCGGCGCTGCTGTCGGTGGCGGCCGTCGCGGCGCCGCTGGGGGCGGCGATCCTGGCGATCGGCGGCATCGCGTTCGGTGGTGCGGCTGCCTTCTCGCGCTGGGTGCCGCATCCAGGCGCCAATACGCTCGGGGCGCGGCCCGACTCCTGAGGCCGGCCCCCGGGAGCCGATGCGCCGTTGTCTCCCGTTGTTCCTTCCGGTTGCAGCCTGGCAAAGGCCGACGTACACTGTTTCGATGCTGCACTGCAAACAAGCTGAACGAGCATTCGCTGCCCCGGCCGCGGGTTCTTCGGCTGGCCGTGCCGATTCTTCGGCGGGCCGATTTACGCGCTTCTTCTTCCACTTTCCCTGCAGCTGGCGGGGCGAGTCGGCGGTGCGCGCAAGTAGCTGAGCAGCGAACTACCGAATTCCACGAACCGCCGGCAGTGTCCGGCGGTTTTTTTTTGGCGTTTCACCATGACCCACAGCACCGACGACCTCCGCATCCGCGCAATCAAGGAACTGGCTCCGCCGTCGCACCTGTTGCGCGAGTTCGCGATCGACGCGGTGGCGGCCCAGACAACCTATGAATCGCGACGATCGATCCATCGCATCCTGCACGGCGAGGAGGACCGCCTGATCGTCGTCGTCGGGCCGTGCTCGATCCACGATCCCGCCGCAGCGCGCGAATACGCGAAGCGGCTCGTCGAGCAGCGCAGGCGCCTGGCCGGCGAACTGGAAGTGGTGATGCGCGTGTACTTCGAGAAGCCGCGAACGACCGTAGGATGGAAGGGCCTCATCAACGATCCGGATCTCGACAACAGTTTCGACATCAACAAGGGGCTGCGCATCGCGCGCGAGCTGCTTCTCGACATCACGCGCATGGGGCTGCCGGCCGGCACGGAGTTCCTCGACATGATCACGCCGCAGTACTACGCGGACCTCATCTCGTGGGGCGCGATCGGCGCGCGTACGACGGAATCGCAGGTTCATCGCGAGCTCGCCTCCGGGTTGTCGTGCCCCGTCGGCTTCAAGAACGGCACCGACGGCAACCTGCGCATCGCCTTCGATGCGATCAAGGCGGCGTCGCAGTCGCACCACTTCCTGTCGGTCACCAAGGGCGGACACTCGGCGATCGTCTCGACGAACGGCAACGACGACTGCCACGTGATCCTGCGCGGCGGCAGGCACCCGAACTACGACGCGGCGAGCGTCGATGCCGCGTGTCGCGCAGCGGCTGCCGAAGGGCTTGCTTGCCGATTGATGATCGATGCGAGCCACGGCAACAGCCAGAAGCGTCCGGAGAACCAGATTCCGGTTGCGACGGCGGTTGCCGCGCAGGTCGCTGCAGGCGACTCGCGCATCGTCGGCGTCATGATCGAAAGCCACCTGCAGGCGGGTCGACAGGATCTCGTCGAACGCGGCGCGCTTCGCTACGGACAGAGCATCACCGACGGATGCATCGGCTGGGACGAAAGCGTGGACCTGCTCGACAAGCTCGCCGAATCGGTGCGCGCTCGTCGATGCGCGGTCGAGGGTGAAGCCGCCCGTTCGTCGGGCGGGGCCTCCCTGCAACGCACGGCCGCGATGCGCTGCATCGATCCGAGTTGACCGGCACGCGCGTCGAGACCCGCGCAAGCTCCATCCGTCGGAAAAAGCCCGAAGCGTGCGCCGCGCGATGCGCGCCGCGCGGTAGGCGCCGTTTACCATGCTATAAACATTGCAGTGTTCCGGAGGAATTCGATGGAAGCGGTGAAAGGCGGATCAGCGCCCGAATCAGCGTCGAGCGCATCGGCCCCCGCGCGGCGAACGCCTCATGAAAGGCTGCTCGCAGTGGGCCTGAAACCCGTCGGACGCGCCAGCGACTTCGCCGACCAGATCCACGGCCTGATGGCGAAGACGCCGCTGTTCTCGGGGCTCGACATCGACGAGACCCGCAAGCTCGGCACGTTCATGTACGTCTACGAAGCGCCCCCCGGCATCACGATCATCAACGAGGGCGAGACGGGCGACTTCATGATGCTGCTGATGCAGGGCATGGTCGACGTCCTGCGTCGCAACCGGTACAACTACCCGTCGCGCATCGCCGTCGCGCACGCCGGCCATTCGCTGGGCGAGATGTCGATGTTCGACGGCGAGCCGCGCTTCGCGTCGTGCGTCACCCTCGAGAGCAGCCGCATCGCAGTGCTCACTCGCGACGCGCTGATGCTGGTGCTCGGCGACGAGCCCGCGCTCGGCAACAAGATCCTGCTCAAGCTCGTGCAGCTGCTCTCCGAGCGGCTGCGCCAGACGAGCGCCAAGCTCGTCTCGTATCTGGAGGCGGCGAGGGATGCGTGATCGAGGAGGTAAAGGGTAAAGGGTGAAGGGTGAAGGGCGCCGAGCCGGCTTCCCGTATCGGGGCTTTTCCCCTTCACCCTTCACCCTTGACCCTTCACGGGATCGGGCGCGCTCAGCGCGCCCGATCCTTCTGCCACATCACGTCACCCACGCCGGCGTGCCGATTCAGCACTCTTGACAGCACGAAGAGCAGGTCCGACAGCCGGTTCAGGTAGCGGCGGCAATCCGGGCGGATCTCTTCGGCATTGCCCAGCGCGACGACCGCACGCTCGGCGCGTCGGCACACGGTGCGCGCCAGGTGCGCAAAGGCGGCGGCGCGCGAGCCGCCGGGCAGCACGAACTCCTGCAGGCGTGACAGCGCCGCGTTGTGCTCGTCGAGCAGCGCGTCGAGCTTGGCGACCTGCGTCTCGTGCAGGTTCTCGAAACCGGGGATGCACAGCTCGCCGCCGAGGTCGAACAGATCGTGCTGGATGCCGATCAGTTGCTCGTGCACGGCGTCGGGCATCGGCTCGGTGAGCAGTACGCCGATCGTCGAGTTCAGCTCGTCGACCTGGCCGATCGCCTCGATGCGCGGGCCGTCCTTGCTCGTGCGCTTGCCGTTGCCCAGGCCGGTCGTGCCGTCGTCGCCGGTGCGCGTGGCGATCTTCGACAGTCGATATCCCATCGTTGCCGCTCCTTTCGTGATCGTTCGAGTGTATCGCCGAGCGATTACCGGGGCGTTCGGGATACCATTTCCCTCGAGACCGGCATCGGGCGCCTGCGCGCCCGGCCGCGGCCCGGCCCCTTGCGAAGAATTGCCATGAACAGCCCCACGATCGTTGCCGATGCGTTGAAGCGTCCCTTCCCCGACGCGCTCGCCGACGCGCTGCGCGAGCGTTTCGGCGATCGCTTCAGTACCGCTGCGGCGGTTTGCGAGCATCACGGCCGCGACGAATCGCCTTTCCCGCCGACCCCGCCCGACGCCGTCGTCTTCGCGCACGGCACCGACGACGTGGCCCAGGCCGTGCGCCTGTGCCGCGAGCATCGCGTGCCGGTCATCGCCTACGGCGTCGGCTCGTCGCTCGAGGGGCATCTGCTGGCGGTTCGAGGCGGTCTCTCGATCGACCTGTCGCAGATGAACCGGGTGCTGGCCGTCCAGCCCGAAGACCTCACCGCCACCGTGCAGGCGGGCGTCACCCGCGTGCAGTTGAACGACGAGCTGAAGGGCACGGGGTTCTTCTTCCCGATCGATCCCGGGGCGAATGCGAGTTTGGGCGGCATGGCTGCCACGCGCGCTTCGGGCACCAACGCGGTGCGCTACGGCACGATGCGCGAGAACGTGCTCGGCCTGACCGTCGTCACGGCAGAGGGCAAGGTGATCCGCACCGCCGGGCGCGCGAAGAAGTCGGCGGCGGGCTACGACCTGACGCGGCTTTTCGTCGGCTCCGAGGGGACGCTGGGCATCATCACCGAGGTCACCGTGAGGCTGTATCCGGTGCCCGAGGCGATGTCGGCGGCGGTGGTCAGTTTCCCGAGCCTGGCGTCGGCGATCGACGCGGTGATCCAGATCATCCAGATGGGCGTGCCGGTGGCGCGTTGCGAGTACGTCTGCGATCGCACGATCCGTGCGATCAACGCGCACAGCCACACCACGTTGCGCGAGGCGCACACGCTGTTCTTCGAGTTCCACGGAAGCGAATCGTCGGTGCACGAGCAGGCCGAACTCGCGCAGCAGATGGCGCGCGAGCACGGCGGCGAGGACTTCGAATGGGCCACGCGACCGGAAGATCGCACCCGCCTGTGGACGGCGCGCCACAACGCCTATTTCGCCGGGCTGCAGGTGCGTCCGGGCTCCCGCGCGATCACCACCGACACCTGCGTGCCGATCTCCCGGCTCAGCGAGTCGATCACCGGTGCGCGGCGCATCCTCGACACCGCCCGCTTCCCGACATTGATCGTCGGTCACGTCGGCGACGGCAACTTCCACTCGATGCTCCTCGTCGACCCCGATGACGCGGTGGAGATGGCCGAGGCCGAGCGCCTGAACGACGAGATCGTGCGGCTCGCGCTGTCGATGGACGGAACCTGCACCGGCGAGCACGGCGTCGGCCTGCACAAGATGGGCTTTCTCGAGGAGGAGGCCGGCGAGGACGCCATCGACCTGATGCGCCGGATCAAGCGCGCGCTCGACCCCGACGATATCCTCAACCCCGGGAAGATCTTCCGGCTATAGAGACGGTTGGCGCGGGCGGTCCGCCGCGAGGAGAGTGCCGATGGCCGACCAGCACGAGACCCCTTCGAACCACGGCGATCCGCTGCGCGATTTCTCGCGCAGCCACGCCGGGATCCTGATCCGGCTCGAAGAACTGCGCGCGCTCGCGACCTCGGCCGCGCAGGCCGGCGCCGATCGCCGCACGCTGCGCGAGCGTGCGCAGGAGATCCTAGCGTTCTTCAACGAAGCGGTGATCGAGCATCACGCCGAGGAGGAGGACGCGCTGTTCCCCGCCGTCGCGCGCAGCGCCGCTGCAGGCGACGAAGCCGCGTTGGTCGCCTCGTTGGCGGCGCGCCTGAGCCGCGAGCACCGGCAGATCGAGGACGACTGGAAAGCGATAGAACCGGCGCTGGTTCGCCTGTCGCGCGGTCGCAGCGCCGAGCTCGATGCCGGCATCGTCGCGCGGCTGTGCGACCGCTACGCGGCGCACGCGCAGTTCGAGGAGAGCGGCTACCTGCCGCTGGCGGCAAAGATCCTCGACGCCGACGACCAGGCGTCGCTCGCGCTGACGCTGCACATCCGGCACTCGCTCGATCGGGTGCTCGGCTTCATCTAGGCCGCCGCGCCGCAGGGCTCGATCAGCGCCGGTAGCGCTTGGGCACGAAGGGCAGCGGCGCGATCTTCACCGACAAGCGACGCCCGCGCACGACCGCGCGCAGCGCGGCTCCCGCTTCGCGGTCCAGCAGTTCCCGCTCGACGCGCGCAAGCATCACCGGATGTCCCAGCGTTGGCGAGATCGTTCCGCTGGTCACTTCGCCGACGACACGGTCGTCGGCGTCGACGATCGACGCGTGCGCGCGGATCGGCACGGGCTCTTGCGAGACGAGCCCGACGAGGCGTCGCGGCGCGCCGTCGGCAATCTCGCGCAGGATGACGTCTGCGCCGGGAAAGCCGCCGGTCTTCGCGCCGCCCGCCCGACGCGTCTTCGGAATCGCGAACGCGAGGCCCGATGCCGACGGCGTCGTCGTCGGGTCGATGTCGTTGCCGTGCAGCGGCAGGCCCGCTTCGAGGCGCAGCGTGTCGCGCGCGCCCAGGCCCGCGAGCCGCACGCGCGGATCGACGAGCAGGCGCTCGACGATCTCGCGCGCCCGCTCGAGCGGCAGCGAGATCTCGAAGCCGTCTTCGCCGGTGTAGCCCGAACGCGACGCGAAGCAGTCTGCACCGAGCAGCTCGAGCGTGCCGGTCTGCAGGAAGCGCATCGACGCGCAGTCGGGGTCGACCGCCGCCAGCGCCGCTTCGGCCTGCGGTCCCTGGAGCGCGATGAGCGCGGCGTCGATCTCGTCGATCGCCAGCGCCGGGCACAGCACGCGCAGTCGAGCGAGATCGGCGTCGCGATTGCCCGCGTTCGCCACGATGCGCACCTCGGCGCCTTGCGCGTCGAGCAGGTGCACGAGCATCAGGTCGTCGTCGATCCCGCCGGCGTCGTTCAGCAGCAGCGAGTAGCGCTGCTGCCCATCGGGCCAGTCGGCGAAGTCGACCGGCAGTGCCGCTTCGAGCTGCGCGTACAGGGTCTCGCGGCGGCCGTCGCGCGCCCGCACGCGGAACTGTCCCATGTGCGAGACGTCGAACAGGCTCGCCGACGCGCGCGTGTGCAGGTGCTCGGCGCGCAGCCCATCGGCGTACTGGATCGGCATCCGGAAGCCGGCGAAGGCGCCGAAGCGCGCGCCATGCGCGGCGTGCAGCGCATGCAGCGCGATCTCGCGCAGGACCTGGTTCGATTCGCTCATTGGTAGTCGGTGGCGGGCGGGCAGGTGCAGACGAGGTGGCGATCGCCGGCGGCATTGTCGATGCGCGCGACGCTGGGCCAGAACTTCGCCTCGCGCACCCACGGCAGCGGATACGCGGCTTCCTCGCGCGAGTAGCGGTGTGTCCAGTCGCCGGCGATCGCCTCGGCGGTGTGCGGCGCGCCGCGCAGCGGGTTGTCGTCCCGGTCGAACTCGCCGCGCCCGATGCGCTGCAACTCGCCGTGGATCGCGATCATCGCGGCGCAGAAGCGGTCGAGCTCGTCCTTGGGCTCCGATTCGGTCGGCTCGATCATCAGCGTGTCCGCAACCGGGAACGAAACGGTCGGTGCATGGAAGCCGTAGTCCATCAGCCGCTTGGCCACGTCCTCGGCGCTCACGCCGTACGCGGCCTTCAGCGTGCGCAGGTCGATGATGCACTCGTGCGCGACGAGCCCGTGATCGCCGCGGAACAGCACCGGGAAGTACGGCTCGAGTCGTCGCGCGACGTAGTTCGCCGACAGCATCGCGGTCTCGGTGGCGCGACGGATCCCGTCCGCTCCCATCATCCGGATGTACATCCACGAGATCGTCGTGATCAGCGCGCTGCCGTGGGCGGCGGCGGAGACGGCGGTGTCGGCCTGCGGCGAGGCGAACGGATCGGTAGGCAGGAAGGGCGCGAGATGCGCCGCGACGGCGATCGGTCCCATCCCGGGGCCGCCGCCGCCGTGCGGGATGCAGAAGGTCTTGTGCAGGTTCATGTGGCAGACGTCGGCGCCGACCAGCGCGGGCTTGGTCAGCCCGGCTTGCGCGTTCAGGTTCGCTCCGTCCAGGTAGACCTGTGCGCCGGCCTCGTGCACGCGGCGGCACACTTCGACGATGCCCGGCTCGAACACGCCGTGCGTGGACGGCCAGGTGATCATCAGCGCGGCGAGTGATGCCCGGTGTTCGTCGACCTTGCGCGCGAGGTCGTCCAGGTCGACGTTGCCCTGCGAGTCGCAGCCGACGATGACGATGCGCATCCCCATCATCTGCGCGCTCGCCGGGTTCGTGCCGTGCGCCGATGCGGGGATCAGGCAGACGTCGCGTGCGCCTTCGCCGATCGACTCGAGGTAGCGTCGGATCGCGAGCAGGCCCGCATATTCGCCCTGGGCGCCCGAGTTCGGCTGGAAGGAGACTGCCGGAAAACCGGTGATCTCGCCGAGCCAGCCGCCGAGTTGCGCGAGCATCTCGCGATAACCGAGCGCCTGTTCGGGCGGCGCGTACGGATGCAGGTTCGCGAACTCGGGCCAGCTGATCGGCGCCATCTCGGCGGCTGCGTTGAGCTTCATCGTGCACGAGCCGAGCGGGATCATCGAGTGCACCAGCGACAAGTCGCGGTTCTCCAGCTTCTTCAGGTAGCGCACGAATGCCGCTTCGTTGCGGTGTCGGGAGAACACCGGGTGCGTAAGCACTGCGTCGGTGCGGCGCAACGACGCGTCGAGCGTCTCGCCTTCCACCGAGAAGGCGGCTGCCAGCGCATCGAGCTCGCCCGCGTCGACGCGCCAGCCGGTGAGCACCCACGCCAGGTCGGCCACGTCGGCGAGCGTCGTCGTTTCGTCCAAGCTCGCGCCGAAGCGACCTTTGGCTTTGCCGTCGCCACGGTGCTCGCGCAGGTTGATGCGCTGCGCGCGTGCCCGCTCGCGCACCGCGGGCGGGTCGGTCACGTCGCAGGCCAGCGTGTCGAAGAACGCGTCGTGCAGCGGCACGAGCGCGCGTTGCGGCGCGTGCGCGACGAGGTGCGCGAGCAGCCGAGCGAGGGCATGCACGCGCTGCGCGATCGCGCGCAGTCCTTCCGCGCCGTGCCACACCGCATAGAACGAGGCGATGTTCGCCAGCAGCGCCTGCGCGGTGCAGATGTTGCTCGTCGCCTTCTCGCGGCGGATATGCTGCTCGCGCGTTTGCAGCGCCATGCGCAACGCGGGCCGGCCGGCCGCGTCGCGCGAGACGCCGATGATGCGACCCGGGATCGTGCGCAGCAGGTCTTCGCGTGCGGAGAGGAAAGCGGCGTGCGGCCCTCCGTAACCGAGCGGCACGCCGAAGCGTTGCGCCGAGCCGATCGCGATGTCGGCGCCCATCGCCCCGGGAGATTGCAGCAGCATCAGCGCCAGCAGGTCGCAGCCGACGGTCACGCGAGCGCCCGCCGCATGCAGCGCTGCGATCTCCGCGTGGAAGTTTCGCACCCGCCCCAGGGTGTCGGGCGTTTGCAGGTGAGCGCCGAAATACGAAGCGTCGTCGCGCAGCGCCTGCGCGTCTTCGATGCACAGGTCGATGCCCATGCGCGCGGCGCGCGTTCGCAGTACGGCGACGACCTGCGGGTGTGTCGCGCGCTCGACGAAGTAGCGCATCGATTTCGACTTCGAAGCGCGCCTGGCCATCGCCATCGCCTCGGCGGCGGCGGTCGCTTCGTCGAGCAGCGATGCATTGGCGACGGGCAGGCCGGTGAGGTCGATCACCATCTGCTGGAAGTTCAGCAGCGCCTCCAGGCGGCCCTGCGCGATCTCGGCCTGGTACGGCGTGTAGGCGGTGTACCAGCCGGGGTTCTCGAGCACGTTGCGGCGGATGGCCTCGGGAAGGATCGTGCCGTGGTAACCCGCTCCGATGAAGCTGCGCCACAGCTCGTTTCGCGCGCCCAGCGCGCGCAGTTCGGCGAGCGCCTGCGTCTCGTCGCAGGCGGGTTCGAGGTCGATCGGCGCCTCGAGCAGCACCTGCGGCGGAACTGCCGCGCGGATGAACTCGGCGCGCGACGCGAAGCCGAGCGCATCGAGCATCTCGCGCTCCTGCGCGGGACTCGGACCGATGTGGCGCGAGACGAAGTCGTCGCGGGTCGACAGCGCGCGAAGTCTCGCGCCGAGGGATTCGGGAGCGTTCATCGAGGGGGATCCCGGCATCGGGGAAAAGGGTGCTGACGGGCGGCGGTGCGCGCGGGGCGCACCGCCGCGGGAATTACTCTGCGCCTGGGCCGGCCGTGTATTGCGCAGCGTCGAGCAGCGCGTCGACCTGCGACGGGTTGCTCGGGCGCAGCCGGAAGAGCCAACCCGCGCCGAAAGGTTCGGCGTTGACCGTTTCGGGCGCGTCGGCCAGCGCGGCGTTCGTCTCGATCACTTCGCCATCGACCGGCGCATACACGTCGGAGGCGGCCTTTGTCGATTCGACGACGACGCACGCCTCGCCCTGCTGCAGCGTGCGGCCTGCGTCGGGAAGCTCGACGTAGACCAGTTCGCCGAGCGCGTCCTGCGCGTGGAAAGTGATGCCGACGGTCAGCGTGCCGTCGGGTTCGCGGCGCACCCATTCGTGCGTCGACGTGTAGCGAAGTTCGGTCGGGTTGTCCAAGGCGGGGCTCCGGAAACGGCGCATTGCTCCGTCGCGTGCGACGGAGGGAATCGGAGCCCCCTCTGTCCGTTTGCCTGAGACATTCGACGGCGCTGCGGCGCCGTCTGTTTCCTTCGGCGAGGCCGGCGCCGGACGCCGGGGCGTCACGATGCTGCCTACTCTCCAGAGTGCCGAGCCGCTGAAGTCCTTTTGCCTGAGAGGTTACGGGGCGGTATACACCTTCGGCGCCGCGCGCAGACGCTGCCCGGAGGCGGCCCGCGCACGGTCTCTCCCACAGCGGCTGACCGGCTGCGCGCCAGAATGCCTAGCCGCAATGCCGCTGTCAAATGAGACGGATCAAGGCTTGTCCGAGCGGTCGTGCCCCGTCTCGTCGAACTTGCGCGCGTCGGCGTCGGTGCGGCGAATGCCGTCGCGAACGATGGAGCCCAACCAATGTGCTGCGCATGCTCGGTTGCTCTCGGGTGATACGTTTGCTTCTCGACGGAGCGATCGGCGCTTGCGCGCCGAGTGTGTGCGCATCGTGCAATGCCGATACCCGCGAAGCAGTTCGCGTTCATCGGGAAACAAGCGAGAAGGAGTCGATATGCGTGTCGTGACGGCGTCGTTGCTGATGTGTCTGGTTCTCTACGGTTGCGGGAAGGACGAACCGGTATCGACGAGCGCAGTGGATGCACCCGCTGCTGCCGCGCGCGATTCAGCTGCGACGGCTCCGGCTGTGGCCCCTGCAGCGCAGCCGGGCACCGCTGATCCGGCTGGCGGCAATCCCTCCGGCGCCGCAGCGCTTCCCAGCAGCGCGTCTTCCCCGCGTGTGAGCTCGGCGCCGTCCGCCGCACCAGCTGTCGACCCCAAGAACGGCGCAGCACCGCCGAAGACGACCGGAGCGACGGGTGACGGCGCGGCATCGCGCGATGCCGCGGCCTCGCGCGCGGATACAAAGGAGTACACGCTCAAGCGCGGCGACACGCTCGCGTCGGTCGCCAAGGCGCACGGCGTCGATGCGAAGGATCTGGCGAAGTGGAACGGCATCGACAACCCGCGCCGCTTGCAGATCGGGCAGAAGATTCGCCTGTCGCCGCCTGGCGGCTGACGACGAGCGCGCTCGGCGCTTCTGCGATCAGCTCGAGGCGGGATCCAGCCACGAAGGGACGGGCAGTGCGCGGGCCTTCAGGAACCTCGGATCGAAAAGCTTCGATCGGTAGCGATGGCCCGAATCGGCGAGCACGGTGACGATGGTGTGTCCCGGGCCGAGGTCGCGCGCCAGCCGGATTGCGCCGGCGACGTTCACGCCGCTGGAGCCGCCGACGCACAGTCCCTCGTCGCGCAGCAGCTCGAAAACGATCTCCAGCGCTTCGGCGTCCTCGATGCGGTAGGCATCGTCGATCGGCGCGCCGTCGACGTTCGCGGTGACGCGACCCAGGCCGATGCCTTCGGTGATCGAGCTGCCCGAGCTTTCCAGGCGACCGTGCTTGATCCACGAGTACATTGCTGCGCCGACGGGGTCGGCCGCCGCAGTGCGGATGGCCGGGTTCACCGATTTCAGGTAGCTCGAGATGCCGGCGAGGGTACCGCCCGTGCCGATTGCGCAGACGAAGCCGTCGACGCGCCCGCCCGTCTGCCGCCAGATCTCGGGGCCGGTGCTCGCGCGATGCCCTTCGCGGTTCGCCAGGTTGTCCCACTGGTTCGCATAGAAAGCGCCGTTGGGCTCGCGCTCGGCGAGCTCGACCGCCAGCCGCTCGGCGACGTGCACGTAGTTGCCCGGCTCGCGATAGGGGGCGGCCGGCACCTCGCGCACGTCCGCGCCATACAGGCGCAGCAGGTCCTTCTTCTCCCGGCTCTGTGTTTCCGGGATGACGATGATCGTGCGGTAGCCGCGCGCGTTGGCCACGAGGGTCAGGCCGATGCCGGTGTTGCCGGCGGTTCCTTCGACGACCACGCCGCCGGGCCGCAGCAGGCCGCGCCGCTCGCCGTCTTCGATCAGGAACAGCGCGGTGCGGTCCTTGATCGATCCCCCGGGCTCGAGGAACTCGGCTTTGGCGAGAATCTCGCATCCGGTGCGCTCGGAAGCGTTGCGCAGCCGGATCAGCGCCGTGTTCCCGATCGTGCCGACGAATCCGTCGACGATCGCAGTCATCACTTCTCCTCCTCGAATGTCCCCGCGCGCGGAATTGCGCGACTCGTCCACCATACAATGCACCGATGAACCCGACGCACGACGCGGTCGAAATTCTGACCGGCGACCGGCCCGATGCCGCGGTGATCTGGCTTCACGGACTCGGTGCCGACGCGCACGATTTCGAGCCGATCGTTCCCGAATTGCGATTGCCGCCGCGCCTGTCGGTGCGCTTCGTGTTTCCCAACGCGCCCGTTCGCCCGGTGACGATCAACGCGGGTCTGCCGATGCGCGCGTGGTACGACATCGCCGAACTCGGCGGCGCGCGCCAGGACGAAGCCGGAATCCGGGCTTCCGCGCGCATCGTGTCGGAGCTCATCGCGCGCGAGAACGCGCGGGGTGTCGCCGCCCGGCGCATCGTCGTCGCCGGCTTCTCGCAGGGCGGGGCGATCGCGTTGCAGGCCGGACTGCGGCACGAGGAAACGCTCGCCGGCGTACTCGCACTGTCGACCTGGCTGCCGTTGCATTCGACGCTAGGCGTCGAGCGCAGCGAAGCCAACGAGCGCGTGCCGATCCTCTACGCGCACGGGCTGCACGACGACATGGTCGACATCGAGCGTGCGCGCGCCTCGCGCGCGATCCTCGAGGGGCTGGGTTATCCGGTGCAATGGCGCGAGTATCCGATGGGGCACGCGGTGTGTCCGCAGGAGATCGCCGACGTCGGCGCGTGGCTCGAGTCGGTGCTCTGACAACGGGCGATCAGCGCGTCGGGCTCTTCGAGGGCGGCGCGAACAGCGTCGCGAGCCATGCGACGAACGCGACGATCGCGACAAAGATCAGCCATTCGCCGGTTTCGTGCTGCTCGGACAACCGGTAGGCGTTGCAAGCGCGCAGCGGCGCAACCCGGTACAGCCACCCGAGCACGGCGAGCATGCTGGCGAGGTTCGTCCAGACGAAACCGCGACCGAGCAGGCCGAGTTGCGGCCACGCGAGCGCGAGCGGCGCACCGACGAGAAGGGGCAGCGTGACGAATTTCGCGATCTCGACGGCCGGCTCGGTGAGCGCGAGGTCGAGCGCGCGCGGGATCATCCAGAGCATCGACGCGAGCGACGCGACGAGCAGGCACGGAACGACACCGCCCACGGCGCCCATGATCGCGCCTCGCCGCGCCGCCGATAGTGCGGTGGTTCCCGCGAAGCCGGCGAGAACGAGCAGCGGCATCTGCACGAGCATGTGCAGCGGCATCGACGATTCGAGCCACGCCCGCAGCCACGGCGTGCCGAGCACTACGGGCAGCGCGATCGCGGCGGGCCCCCAGGTGCGTCGCGGCAGGTGAACGCCCCGCGCGCGATCACTCATCGCGCTGCCGGCTACCATCATTCGCTGCAGTCAGGTCGTGCCGCCGGCAAGTCTTGCGCGGGGTGCGTCGACGGAGGCGGCCGGCAGGCGGAGCAGGAACCGCACCGCGAACACGACGACGGCGGCGACCACGAGCATCGCGAACACCGCGGCGACGCGGTCATACGGCACCCATTCGGGCAGGTGCGCCGCATAGCGGCGCGCAACGCCCGCGCGGCCCGAGTACAGGAAGCTCAGCGTGAAGCCGAGCGTGGCGACGACGAATACCGCGAATGCGGCATGGTCGAGCGCGCCCTCGCGTGTCTCGCGCTCGCGCTTGCCGATGTAGTAGAGGAAGCCGAACACCATCGTCATCATCCCGAGCAGCAGGTACGTGTGGAAATGCCCCGGCACCCACAGCGTGTTGTGCATCAGGTAGTTGACGCGGATCGTTCCATCGATGAACGCCGGCATCGCGCCAGCGGCCCAGCCGAACAGCGATACGAACAGAAGCCCCGAGGCCATGTCCCAGCGTATGCCGGACCGGTAGACGAGCATCAGCCCGCCGTAGGCGGTGACCACGAGGATCGGGAACGTGTTCAGGTAGCCGACGACGTGACCCATCACGAGCATCCATTTGGGCATCGCGAAGTCCATCAGCAGGTGATGCGGATAGATGATCAGCACCATCAGCGTCGAAGCCGTCCACGAAGCGAGGAACACGCGGTTCGCCTTCCACGGCCGTTGCGTGTAGCGCGGCAGGATCTCGTAGACGGCGATCACCGCCATGTAGATCGTCGCGTTGATGAAAACGTGGCCGAAGAAATAGATCAGGTTCTTGGCGAGCAGCGCGTCGACGCCGAACCCGGGGAAGTACAGGTTCACGAGCATCATCGTCAGGATCGCCGCGCCGACGACGATGCCGATAAAGTTGACGATCGTTGCCATCGTCGACGCGACGATCGTCGGCGCCGGCGGCGGGCTCTCGTCGCGCCCGAACAACTGCGGCCAGCCGAGCGCGCGACCGAAGCCTCCCTCGCGCGCGAGGATCGCCCGCGCGATGTCCAGGTGCAGCAGCAGGAACCCCGTGCCGATGACCAGCATTCCGCCCAGGAACAGTGCAGCGGCGTTCGGGGTCCACGTGCCCATCGATTTCGACGGAAGCGGGTGCAGGAACGTCCACGCGCCGTGGAAGTGCCCGCCCAGCACGGCGACGAGGATCATCGATACGCCGAGGAGGAACAGTACGAGGTTGGCGACGAATACGCGCGCCGACAACTGCACGTACTGGCCGAGGAAGTGCCACAGGATCGCGATGCCGGCGATTCCCGCGACGCCGACCATTCCGGCGCCGTGCAGCGTCATCAGCTCATAGAACCACATCGGGCCCATCGCGATGAACTCGGCCTGCTCCATTCGCATCAACGTGCCGAATACCATCATCAGCAGCAGCACGAGCATCGCCACCGTGAGGTAGCCGAGCACCGCCGGATGCGCGCCGCGATCGATCGTCGGTTCGTAGCCTGCCATCGTCTTACTCCTTCGTCGTGCCGGGAGCATCGACGACGTCGATCTCGGCGATCATGTTGTGATGCACGAGGCCGCAGTACTCCATGCAGAGCACGCGGTACTTGCCCGGCCGGGTGAAGGTGTGCCGCAGCACGTTGGTGTATCCCGGCATCGCCTGCGTCTGCGCGACGAGCCGCAGGTCGGTGTCGTAGATGCCGAAACCGTGGTTGACGTCGGCGCTCGTCACGCGAAACAGCACCGGTTGTCCCGCCCGCACCTCGCTGGCGCTCAACTGCCAATACCACTGATGTCCTGTCGCGTCGATCACCTGGGCATCGCGATCGCGCGCGTCGGCGGCCGCATACGGCAGGTCGATGAGGTTGTAGAGCATCGCCGGGCCGAGCGTGAGGACGAGTAGCCAGAAGAAACGCGCGCGCAGGCGGTAGGCGCGTTTCTGCAGCGGAGTGAAGTCCTCCTCGCGCACAGAGGACTGCGACCAGACGAAGACGAAGACGGCGAGCAGCAGTCCCATCAGCGTCAGCGAAACGAGCCAGACGGTTTCCTGCATGACGACTCCTCAGTGCGCGTGCGGCGGTGTGATGCGGACTGACATGTATTTCTCCCGCGATGAACGGGCGGCGCGCCCGCATCTTCGATGCAAAGCCAACTCCGTGCCAGTTGGCGCAAGCGACTGATTCTTATCGAACGGATTAAAAAAGGATGAGAGATTCCGGTTTAACCGCTATGATGGTTTCGTTCATGTGAACGTTCAGTTGAACGCACGAAACGCGTGCTTGCACTCGCGACGCTCGAAGCGCTGCTCGATGATCTGGAAGAAGGCGTGCTCTTCCTCGACGACGAGCGGCGCATCGTCCAGATCAACGCGGCGGCGCAGCGCCTGCTCGGCAGCGACGGCCGGCGGATCGTGCGCGAGTTGTGTCCGACGCTGTTCGAAGGCACGGCGTGTGCGGAAGCCTGCCGTCGCAGCGGACACTGTGCGCTGCCGGGTCCCGACGGCGAGACGAGCACGACGCAGGACCTCACGTTGCGCCGCGCCGACGGCAGCGAGGTCTTGCTGCAAATGCGCGCGATGCTGTTGCCCGTCAACGACGCGCGTCTGCACTGCTCGGTGATCCTGCGCGATCGCCCCGGCGAGCGGACGCTCGACCACCCTGCGCGGGAGCGCTGTGCGCTGGGAGGCCTCGTCGGACGCAGCCCCGAGATGCAGAAGCTGTATGGTCAGATCCTGCGCGCGGCGGCGAGCGACGCGCATGCGCTGATCACCGGCGAGAGTGGAACCGGCAAGGAACTCGTCGCGCGCAGCCTGCACGACAATTCCCCGCGTGCGCGCGGCCCCTTCGTTCCGCTCGACTGCGGGGCGCTGCCCGATGCGTTGCTGGAATCGGAACTGTTCGGCCATGCGAAGGGCGCGTTCTCGGGCGCGGCGAGCGCGCGCGCCGGGCGCTTCGAGGCGGCCCGGGGCGGTACGCTGCTGCTCGACGAGATCGGCGAGATCTCCGCTTCGATGCAGACGAAGCTGTTGCGCGTGCTGCAGGAGCGCGAAATCGTTCGCCTGGGCGAGAATCATCCGCGCAAGATCGATGTCCGCGTCGTCGCCGCCACCCACCGCGACCTTGCGCAGATGGTGCGCGAAGGAAGCTTTCGCGAAGATCTGTACTATCGCCTGCGCGTGCTTCCGTTGCACGTTCCGCCGCTGCGCGAGCGCATCGCCGACCTGCCGCTGCTCGTCGGCAGGATGCTGGCCGAACTGCGCGAACGCTACCGACGCGGTCCGATGTACATCAGCGCCGACGCAATGACCGCCATCGAAACCTACCCTTGGCCCGGCAACGTCCGGCAACTGTCGAACGCGCTCGAGTACGCGGTCGTGCACGTTCAGGACTCGACGATCGAGCGCCGACACCTGCTGCCCGAAGTGGCGCAAGCGGAGCCGGCTGCGGTGGGCCCGCCCGTCGCCTATGCGTCCGACGCGGTCGCCCTGGCGGCAGCGCACCGCAATGCACCGTCGGCGCAGTTCGCGCACTCGACGACCGCGCGCTGCTATCGCTCGCAACTCGCCCCCGACGACGAGGCGCAGCGCATCGTGCGGGTGCTCGCCGAGGCCGGGGGCAACCGCGCGGAGGCCGCGCGACGGCTCGGCATGTCGCGCACCACTTTGTGGAAGCGCCTGAAGTGCGCCGAAGCCGCCAGGGGCGAGCATTGAACGAAACGCTGCGAGCGCCGGATGTGCGCGACGCCGGCCGCGAGTCGCGGCATTCGGATCCCTTCGCCGAGCCGGATGCCGCGCGTCGCCGCGCGATCGTCGAGCGTCTGGCGCCACTGCTTCCCGTGCACTGCCTGCTGCATCGATCCGAGGACACGCGCCCGTACGAATGCGACGGGCTGAGTGCATATCGGCAGTTGCCGGTGGCGGTCGCGCTGCCCGAGAACGAGGCGCAGGTGCGCGCCATTCTGAAGGCATGCTGCGAACTCGACGTTCCCGTGGTTGCGCGCGGATCGGGCACGAGCCTGTCGGGCGGCTCGATGCCGCACGCGGCGGGAGTCGTGCTGTCGATGGCGAAGTTCGACCGCATCCTGTCGATCGACCCGCTCGCGCGCCTCGCGCGCGTGCAGCCCGGCGTGCGCAATCTCGCGATCTCCGAGGCGGCCGCAGTGCACCGTCTCTATTACGCGCCCGATCCTTCGTCGCAGATCGCCTGCTCGATCGGCGGCAATGTCGCCGAGAATTCGGGCGGCGTGCATTGCCTGAAATACGGCCTCACGGTGCACAACGTGCTGCGCGTGCGCGGCTACACGAGCGAAGGCGAACCGATCGATTTCGGCTCCGAGGCGCTGGATACGCCGGGGCTCGATCTGCTCGCGCTGGCGATCGGATCCGAAGGGATGCTCGCGGTGGTCGCCGAGGTCACCGTGAAGCTCGTCCCCACGCCGCCGCTGGCGCGCGTGCTGATGGCCTCCTTCGACGACGTCGTCACCGCCGGCGACGCGGTGGCGGCGATCATCGCCGCCGGCATCATCCCGGCCGGGCTCGAGATGATGGATCGCAAGGCGACGATCGCCGTCGAACAGTTCGTCCATGCCGGCTACGACCTCGAAGCGGCGGCGATCCTGCTCGCCGAGTCCGACGGTGCGCCCGAAGAGGTCGCCGACGAAATCCAGCGCATGGAACACGTGCTGCGCGAAGCGGGGGCGACGGCGATCCGCGTGTCGGGCTCCGAGGCCGAGCGGCTGCTGTTCTGGTCGGGACGCAAGAACGCGTTTCCGGCCGCCGGGCGGCTGTCGCCCGACTACTACTGCATGGACGGAACGATTCCGCGTCGGATGATCGGCCGCATGCTCGAGTCGATCACGCAGATGGAGGATCGCTACTCGCTACGCTGCATCAACGTCTTCCATGCGGGCGACGGCAACCTGCATCCGTTGATCCTGTTCGACTCGAACGATGCCGACCAATGGCAGCGCGCCGAGCGCTTCGGCGCGGAGATCCTCGAATTGTGCGTCGAGCTCGGCGGCACCGTCACCGGCGAGCACGGCGTGGGCATCGAGAAGATCAATTCGATGTGCGTGCAGTTCACGCCCGAGGAGCGCGAGGTCTTCTTCGCCGTGAAGCGCGCCTTCGATCCCGCCGGCACGCTGAATCCGGGCAAGGCGATCCCCACGCTGGCGCGCTGCGCCGAGTACGGCCGCATGCACGTTCGCGATGGGCGGGTGCGTTTTCCCGACCTGCCGAGGTTCTGAGCGATGGGTGCAGCGCAATGAGCGCCGTCGTCGACGCATCGGCCGACCGCGCGGTAAGCGACCTCCGTGACGCGATCCGCGCCGCCGCGCTCGAAGGGCGCGCCGTGCAGCTCGTCGGCGGCGGCACGAAGGATTTTTACGGCCAGGCGCCCAAGGGCGACGCGCTGTCGCTGGCCGCGCTGCGCGGCATCGTCTCGTACGAGCCGACGGAACTCGTGCTGCAGGTGCGCAGTGCAACGCCGCTGCACGAGGTGCACGAGGCGCTCGCCGCGCACGGACAGATGCTCGCCTTCGAACCGCCGGCCTTCGGCGCCGGCGCGACCATCGGCGGTGTCGTCGCGGCCGGATTGTCGGGGCCGCGTCGCGCGAGCGCGGGTTCGGTGCGCGACTTCGTCCTCGGCGCGACGATCGTCGACGCGCAGGCGCGCGTGCTGCGCTTCGGCGGACAGGTGATGAAGAACGTCGCGGGCTACGACGTCTCGCGGCTGCTGTGCGGCTCGCTCGGCATACTCGGACCGATCGTCGACGTGTCGTTGAAGGTGCTGCCGCGACCGATGCATGAGGCGAGCGTGCGGCTCGCACTCGATGCGCGCGCAGCCATCGAAACGATGAACCGCTGGTGCGCGCAGCCGCTGCCGATCTCGGCGACGCGCTGGCACGACGGCGAGGCATGGGTGCGCTTCTCCGGCGCGGCGCCTGCGGTCGAGGCGGAGCGCGCGCGTTTCGCGCGCGAGCACGGCGCAACGCGCATCGACGACGACGAGGCTTCGCATCGATGGCGCGCGGTGCGCGAGCACGAGGATGCGTTCTTCGCAGGAGAAGTACCGCTGTGGCGGCTGTCGCTGCCGTCCACCGCCCCGTGGCTCGACCTGCCCGGAAGCGTGCTCGTCGAATGGGCGGGCGCGCAACGCTGGCTGCGCTCGAACGCCGAGGCCGCGCGGATTCGCGCCGAATGCGAGCGCGTCGGCGGCAGTGCGACGCTGTTTCGCGGCGGCGACCGGTCTGCGGGCGTCTTCCCGCCGTTGTCCGAGGCAAACCTGCGCGTGCACCGCGCGCTGAAGCGCGCCTTCGACCCCTCCGGCATCTTCAATCCCGGGCGGCTGTACCCGGATCTCTGAGAATCGCGCAGGCTCCGAACCGAAAGTGGAAACGCACCTCGCCGACCGGCTCGTCGGCACCCCCGACGGCGCCGACGCCGAGCTGAACCTGCGCCGCTGCGTGCATTGCGGGTTCTGCCTGGCCACCTGCCCGACCTACAAGCTGCTCGGCGACGAGCGTGACAGCCCGCGCGGGCGCATCTACCTGATGAAGCAGGTGGTCGAGGGCGGAAGGCCCACGCTGGCGACACTGCAGCACCTCGACCAGTGCCTGACCTGCCGCAACTGCGAAACGACGTGTCCGTCGGGAGTCGAGTACGGACACCTCGTCGACGTCGGGCGCAAGCTCGTCGAGGAGCAGGTGCGCCGGCCCTGGCGCGAGCGCCTCGTGCGCGCGGCGCTGCGCGAAGGGCTGACGCGGCGCTGGCTGTTCGGCCCGGCGATGCGCGTCGGTCAGTTCGTGCGCCCGCTGCTGCCTGCGGTGCTGCGCGAGAAGGTTCCGCAGCGGCGGGATCCGGGTGCATGGCCCGCGCGCACGCATCGACGCAAGGCGCTGCTGCTGAACAACTGCACGCAGTCGGCGATGATCCCGTCGATCGACGCGGCCACCGCGCGCGTGCTCGATCGGCTGGGCATCGAGGCGATCGTCGAACGGCGCTCGGGCTGCTGCGGCGCGATCCGCCATCACCTGAACGACACCGAAGGCGCGCTGGCGCAGGCGCGTCGCAACATCGACGCGTGGCTGCCGCATCTCGATTCCGGCGTCGAGGGGGTGCTGGTCAATGCGTCGGGCTGCGGCGCGATGGTCAAGGAGTACGCGCATCTGCTGCGTGCCGACCCGGCCTACGCGCAGAAGGCCGCGCGCATCGTCGAGGCGACGAAAGACCCGGCCGAATGGCTGTTGCAGGAGCTCGATGCGCAGGTGCCGCAGTTTCGCGAGCGGATCGAAGCCAGCGGAGCCGCGACGCGGATCGCGTTCCACGCGCCGTGCACGCTGCAGCACGGCCAGCGCATCCGCGGCGTCGTCGAGCAGTGGCTCGCGTCGGTCGGCGTTGCGCCGTCGTACGTGCCCGACGCGCACCTGTGCTGCGGCTCGGCCGGAACCTATTCGGTGCTGCAGCCCGAGTTGTCGGGGCGGCTGCGCACGAACAAGCTCGAAGCACTGCATTCGGGCGATCCGGCGGCGATCCTGTCGGCGAACATCGGGTGCATCACGCATCTGCAGGCCGGCACCGCCACACCCGTGCGGCACTGGATCGAATGGGTGGACGAGGTGTTGACGGCCCGACCGTGAAATAGTTCACGGAACGGGGCCGGCGGCGACGCCTGCCTGCGGCGCGCCGCCGTTCGTCCGGTTACGGACGACGCGGCCGGGGCGCACGGATTCAATTCGGCGATACGAAGAAAAGGGCCGAACATGAGTCCGTTGCGTCGTTGCGTTCATGCGAGGAAGACCGCGGGATTCACGCTCATCGAGGTGATGATCGCGGTAGCGGTGGTGGCGATCCTCGCGACCGTCGCGTATCCGTCGTACGCCGACTACGTGCGCAAGGGCAAGCGTGCGACTGCGCAGGCCGCGCTGATGGAGATCGCCGGCAAGCAGCAGAGCTACCTGCTCGATCGGCGCCAGTTCGCCTCCGCGCTGGCGGATCTGGGCTTCGCGGTCCCTTCGGAGATCGCCGGCGACTACACGTTCACGTTCCCGGGCTTCGACGCAGCGGCCACGCCGCCTGCCTTCGTCGCACAGGCGGAGCCTTCGGCCGCGCTGAAAGCACGCGGCGAGTTGACGCTCACCGTGAACCAGGCCGGCGAGAAGACGCCTGCCGCCACCACCGGATACTGGGGCAAATGATCGTGCGGCCTCGACGACGATCCGATCGTGCGCCCTGGGCCGAGGCCCAGCGCGGCTTCACGTTGATCGAGTTGATGATCACGGTCGCGATCGTGGCGATCCTGTCGTCGCTGGCAGCGCCCTCGTTTCGTGAAATGACGGCGACGCAACGAGTGCGAACGGCGGTTTCCGCGCTGAACGAGTCGCTTTGGCTCGCGCGCAGCGAGGCGATCAAGCGAAACACGACCGTCGCGTTCTCGTTCGCCAGCGCGGGAGGCGGCTGGAAGGTGACGGCCGGGGCGCAGACCTTGCACACGCAGGACCCGTTCGCCGGCGTCAGCTCCGGAGCCGGCGAGTTCGCCTTCAATTCGCAGGGTCGCCTGGCCAAGCGCGAGGGGCTGCCGCTCGAAGTCGGCGTCGCGGGCGTCGACGTCTATCGCTGCGTGAACATCACGTCGACCGGTCGCAGCCACGTGGAGGAAGGGAAGTGCTGAAGCCTCGTCCTCGTGACGCGTGTCCGGGCGCGGGGGGCGTTTCGACTCGACGTCGCATGGTCGGATTCACGCTGATCGAGGTGCTCGTGACGATCGTCGTCCTCGGCATCGGCCTGCTCGGCGTGGCGGCGATGCAGACGCGGGCGGCGAGCACGGAGTTCGAGTCGTATCAGCGGGGGCAGGCGCTGTCGCTGCTGCGGGACATGGAGGCGCGGCTGGCTGCGTCGCGCGGAATCGTCGCCGACTACCTGAACGACTCGCTCAGCTCCACGGACGGCAGCGTGTATGCGGGCTCCGGCGCAGACGGCGCAGCGGGCCGGATCGCCTGCCCGGCAGGGGTCACCGGCGCACAGGAGCAGGTCTGTCAGTGGGCGGCGCTGCTGGAAGGAGCAGCGGCTCGCGAAGGGGCGGGCAACGTCGGCGCGATGATCGGCGCGCGCGGCTGCCTGATGCGCGTCGATCCTCCGCAGGGGAATGCGCTGGCGGATTTCTTCCTCGTCGTCGTATGGCAGGGGCTGACGCCGGGCGCCGAGCCGCCGGATGCGGCCCCGGCGGGCAAGAACGGCTGCGCCGCGTCCGTCGACTTCGGCGCCGGACTGCGTCGTGGCGTTGCGGTGCGCGTCCTGGTTCCGAACCTGACGCAGACGCTATGACCGAGATCCTCGCATTCACGGGGCCCCGCACGTCGACCAGCCGATCCCAGGCTGGACTGACGCTCGTCGAGACGATGATCGCGATGGCGATCGGGCTGGTGATCGTCGCGGCGCTGAGTGCGGTGTTCGTCGGCAGCAGCCACTCGCGCCGCGAAGTGCAGGCCAGCGCCGACACGATCGAGAACGGGCGCTACGCGACCGACCTGCTCGCTCGTGAGCTTTCCGCGGCGGGGTTCCTCGGCACGTTGGTCAACCCGATCGGCACTACCGTTGCCATCTGTTCCACGGACGTCTCCGTCTGGGCCGATTCGCTGGCGGTGCATGCGGTCGGACTGAACAACGGCGACGCCGATCCGGCGTGTCTTGCGCGCAAGGCAGGAACCGACGCGATCTTTGTCCAGCGTGCGAGCACCTGTGCGGTCGGGGAGCCGAATTGCGAAGTCGAGAGCGCGGCGAATGCATATCTGCAGGTCTCGGAGTGCGGCAGCGAATATGGCGTGACGCCGTCGGTGCTCGCCACCGGCGCCGATCCTTCGGCCTTTACGCTCAAGACGAAGGACTGCGCTGGTGCGATCGCGGCGAAGCGAAAGCTGATCCGACGCGCCTACTACGTCAGCACCGGCGACGTGCTGAGCTACGTCGATCTCGGGCTGGGGGGGCCGTCCTCCGCAGTGCCGCTCGTGGAGAACGTGGAGCAGTTGCAGTTCAGCTATGCGTTCGACAAGGACGCCGACGGCACCGCCGAGTGCTTCGCCTCGACGCTGGCCGGTTGCGCCGGAGCGGAGTGGCCGCAGGTCGTCGGCGTTCGCCTGTGGTTGCTGGCGCGTTCGGAGTCGGCGAGCCGCAACGCAGCAGCAGCCGTGCAGTTCGAGATGGACGACACCACGGTCGATGTCGTTGCAAGCACCTCCGGCAACCTGAAGCGGCGCGTCTACACCACCTACGTTCCGTTCGTGACGCCCAAGTCGCGTCGGGAGCAGTGATGGAGATGCCATTGCGCATTCCGGCTCGTCCGCGCCAGTCGGGGACCGTGCTGCTGATCGGCATCGTCATGTTGCTGATGGTGACACTCGTCGCACTCGGCGTGATCCGCCTTTCGATGCGCCATACCCAGGTCGTCAACAACGAGCAAGTGCGCAGCGAAGCCGTGTCCGCTGCGAGTTATGCGTTGGACCTGGTGCTCAACGCCCCGGCCGATACCTGGGACGTCTACCGTGGCGCGGGCACTACCCAGGCGATCAACATCGGCCTTTCTTCCAGCGGCGACGCAGCAGCGGAGTCGGTTGCGGTGCAAGTGAGCGGGCTGCATTGCGTGCGCTCCCGGCTCATCAAGAACGGCGAACTGGTGAAGACCAGCGGTTCGGTCAAGTACGTCGCCTCCGCGGATACGGCGTGTTTCGGCGGAGGCGGAACGCCGTTGACGATCGTCGATCCCTCGGCCATCGGTTCTCCGAACGACGACTCCCTGTGTGCGGCCGTGCTCTACCAGGTCGAGGGCCGTGCCGCAGATGAAAAGCTGCTCGGTGCGGACGCCACCGTCGTGCAGGGCGTGTCGGTGCGTCGTGGCATCGACGAACTGACCACATGCGACTGAGGCAAGTTCGCGGAGCGCGACGCCCGACCAGGAGCCCCAGGAAATGACGATGCGATCGGGAACACGATTCGGGCTGTGGTTGTTGCCGGCGTTGCTCGCGATGACCTTGCCGACGCAGGCAGAGGACATCGACCTGTATGCCGGCATTGCCGGCGGGGGTGTTGCGCCCAACGTCCTCTTCTACCTGGACAACACGTCGAACTGGTCGGCGAACGACCAGGCATGGAAGAGGGTCGATGTCGAAGCGAACTGCGTCGCGCTGAAGGACTCCAAGCAGCAGGAGCAATGCCTCGACTACGTCAAGCAGATCTTCGCAGGCGACACGTCGCTCGTGCAGGGCGCCGTCGAGGCGCGCGCGCTGCGGATGGTGTTGAACGAACTGGTCTGCAAGGACGGAGCGACGCACAAGGCGAACGTCGGGATCATGATGTTCGCGCCATCCACCATCGGCTCCGCGGACGGGAGCTCGGTCACGAGCACGTACATCCGGCACCGGATCCGCCCGCTCGACGCCGCGGGTTGCACCGCGATCCTGGACGATCTCGATCGGATCGGCAACGACCCGGGCGACGATTCACTGAAGACGTCGTCGTCCGCAGGTTACGGCGCTGGGCTGTACGAGGCGTTCAAGTATTTCGGGGGCTGGACCGACTTGCCCAAGTCTCAATTCGACAGCACGCATTTCGGGCCCGACCGCTATGGGAACAAGGTCGACTACAAGGGGGTGACGCTGGAGGACCCGAAGGCGTTCACCGATGAATCGAGCCGCACACGATACAAGAGCCCGCTGGTCGATGGCGCGTCCTGCACGAACAACTATCTCGTCCTCGTCGGCAATACTTGGCCGAACAGCGATTTCGGCACCGATACGAACGCGGCGCCGCATCCCACCAACCTGCTCACGTCGCGCCTGGGCTACAACCCCGCGCAGATCTATCCGAAGCCGCTGCTGTCGTCCTCCAAATCCGACGTCCGCTTCGGTGACGAATGGGCGCAATACCTTGCCACGCACGACGTGAGCGACGCGCCCGGCATCCAGAACGTGCGCATGTTCACGGTCGACGTCTTCAACAAGAAGGCCAATTCCAAGCAGGGCGACCTGCTCCGATCGATGGCCGCGCAAAGCGGCGAGGGCGGATACTACCCGGTAGGCGGCGATCTCTATGCCCTGGTCACTGCGTTCGTCGACATCCTGACGCAGATCGTTTCGGTCAACAGCGTGTTCGCTTCCGCCTCGCTGCCGGTGAGCGTCAATACACAGGGCACGTTCCTGAACCAGGTGTTCATGGGCGTGTTTCGCCCGGATGTCGATGCGCAGCAGCGCTGGGCCGGAAACCTGAAGCAGTATCGCTTCGGGCTGCGGGGCGGGTCGATGTTCCTGGCCGATGCGAACGGCGACGTCGCCGTCGACGCGGTCAACACCGGTTTCATCCAGAACTGCGCGGTCAGCTATTGGACGAGCGATAGCGGCAGCTACTGGCAAACGATCGTCGGCATGAACAGGCCCCACGGGTGCCTGACGTCGACGATGTCGAGCTGGTCGGACATGCCCGACGGACCGATGGTCGAACGGGGTGGGGTTGCGCAGCGCCTGCGCGATCCGTCGTTCCCGGCATCGGCGCGGAATATCCGTACCTGCTCGTCGGCGGGGTGCACGGGACTGGCGAATTTCACTGCGGCAGCAACGGGGCTTCCCGCCGAACTCGTCCGGTGGGTTCGAGGCGAGAACGTCGGGGACGGATATCACGTCGTCGACAAGCAGCCGGACGGGAGCTACAGCAAGCTGACCGACTACGGTCTCGGCAGTAGCGTCACGCGGCCGACCGTGCACGGCGAAGTGGTGCACTCCAGGCCGCTGGCGGTGAACTACGGCGTGAGCGGAGTCGACGACGTCGTCGTCTTCTACGGCGCCGGCGACGGAATGCTGCGGGCGATCAACGGGAACCAGGGCGCGAGCGACGGCAACGAGCTGTGGGCGTTCGTCGCTCCGGAGCACTGGGGCAAGTTCGAGCGGTTGCGAACGAATTCGCCGCTCGTGTCGTTCCCGGACGTGTCATCGAACCCGGCTCCTCAACCGAAGGACTACTTCTTCGACGGGTCGATCGGAGGCTACCAGGAGCGCGATGCGTCGTCGGTGCAGAAGGTCTACATCTATCCTGCGATGCGCAGGGGCGGACGCGCCGTCTATGCCTTCGACGTGACGACGAAACCGAGTTCGACGCAGCCGAAGTTGATGTGGCGCTACAGCGATGCCGACGATAGTCGGATGGGGGAGAGCTGGTCGACGCCGGTTGCGATTCGCGTCAAGGGCATCGCCGATCCGCTGGTGGTGTTCGGCGCGGGATACGACAGTTGCGAGGACGACGAGGATCCGGCATCGAAGTGCGCAGGCGTGACGCGCGGACGCGGCGTCGTCGTGCGCGATGCGCAATCAGCGACGCTGATCAACCACCGGTTTTTCGACCCCGACGTCGACGCCGACGGCGGACGCTTCGCCGGTGACGGCGGACGTTTCGTGGCCGACATGACCACAGCGGATATCAACCGCGACGGCTTCGTCGATGCAATCTACGCGGTGGACACGCGCGGAAACATCTGGCGCATCAACACCAGTGACCCCGCCGCCGGATACGCCGGCTACCCAGGCGGTGTAGACGATTGGCCAATGGTCAAGGTCGCAGCCGTGGCGCAATGGGACGGTGCCGAATCCGAGCGTCGCAAGTTGATGTACGCGCCGAGCACGGTAGTCCTGGGCAGTCAGGTGACCGTGCTGGTCGGCACGGGTGACCGCGAGAAGCCGTCGTCGTCGTCGAAGGCGGCAAAGGTGATGAACCGCTTCTACGGCATCCGCGACGACGTGACGGTCACTTCGGACGTCGAGCCGGTTATTGGCTACGGTTCCAGTGCCGGGGGCGTGGACCTGGCCGACCTCAAGAACGTGACGGAAATGAGCCCGATCGATCCGGCAGCATTGACCTCGTTCAGGGGCGGCTGGTTCCGCGACTTGTCCACCACGAGCGAGCCTTACGAGCAGGTCGTGACGGCGCCTCTCACGCTCGCCGGCGTCACCTATTTCAGCACTTATCAGGCCGAGTCGAATCCGGCGGGCGCTTGCAGCAACCTGGGCACCGCACGGGCGTACCAGGTCGACTTCCAGACCGGGACGCGCCTGGCCGACCGGCCGCTGGTCAGCGTGTTCGTCTCGCAGGGGTTTCCGCCGTCCCCTGTCGGCGGCGTGGTGCTCGTCGATGGCAAGCTCGTGCCCTTCGTAATCGGCGGACCAGGGCCGACGCCGTTGTCGCCGATCAAGGTCACGCCGAAGGTTCGCGCAGACCGAAAACCGGTGTATCGCTACCAGGGTATCGACAGCCTGTAATGCGCAGGGCGGCCGCGCCCGGCGCTCAGCCGATCAACTCCCAGCGCACGCGGTCTTCATAGACCAGCGTGCGCTGCGGCCCGTCCGGCATCAGCCACTGGCCCGTCCACTCGCGCATCACCCACCGTCGCACCTCGGGCACGTACCACGCCGTGTCCCAGCGCCGGCAGTCGTCGCGCCAGATGTCGGCGTGCCGGAAGCGGATCGTGCGATCGACGCGCAGTGCGAGGAACTCGCCGGCGGGTACGCGCACGCGCTGCCAGCCTGGCGTAACCAGCCAATCACCCCACCACAGCGGGAAGTCGGGGCTGGCGTCGGTGCGGTATTGCGTGGAGATGCGCGAGGAAACGCCGGCCGCCAGCGGAATCGGCAGCACCGGCACCGGCGTCTCGAAATGCTGCGTCAGGTCGTAGGACGGTTCCTGGACGATCCGGGAGGGATCGGCCCATACCTCGTCGGCGCGCGGGCGGCCGTTCGATTCGGTGAGCGCGATGCGGATTCCCTGCGCGCCCGACTCGACGCAGCGCGCAATGAGCTCTGCGCGCGGCGCGCCGCGATAGAGGTCGATTTCGGCGTAACGCCATTGCTGCCCGACGCGAGGCGGCGCTGCCGTGGTCGCGCCGGCGGGCGGCGCCTCGAACACCTGCGTGGCGCAGCCGGGGAGCACGGCGAGCGCGCCGGCGCCCAGCAGCAGGCGACGGCGCACCGGCGAGGGCGGCGGGAGAGGCGGGCGCGGCAGGTCGCAGGCCATGATGCAGGGGCTCGCTTGGCGCTCGTGTGGGAGCGCCCAGCTTACCCCGCGTGCCGCAGGTTCCCCGAACAAGACCTTCGAGCGCCTGCGCCGGAAGGTCGCGCTTCGAATTGCAGCGTCCTCAGCCCATCGCTCGCCGATCCACTACGCGCAGCCAGCCCTTGATCATCCGGTACGCGAACCAGACCTGCGCGACGACGAAAAACGGGATGAAGCCGATCGTGAGCAGTGTCGGCACGAGCAGCACGACGAACCACAGCACGAACCACCAGAACGAGCGCGTCTGCCAGCGGAAGTGCGACTCGTAGATCGTGCCGTGCGCGTCGTCGCGCTTGATGTACGCGATGATCAGCCCGACGATGAAGCCGATGATCGTGAAGAGTCCGAGCAGGTGCATCGCATAGCCGAACATCGCGTAGCCGCGCAGCGAGTGGTCGCGCGGATCGAGCGGTTCGATCGTGTCGATGACGACGTCGCGGCGGGCGGGTTCGGCCATTGGGCTCCTCGTTCGGCGGTTCGATCGATGCGATGCGCTATTCGATCGCCTTGACCATGTCCTCGACGACCTTCTTCGCATCGCCGAAGACCATCATCGTCTTGTCCATGTAGAAGAGCTCGTTGTCGAGCCCGGCGTAGCCCGAGGCCATCGAGCGCTTGTTGACGATGACCTGGCGCGCCTTGTACGCCTCGAGGATCGGCATCCCGGCGATCGGCGATTTCGGATCCTTCGCTGCCGGGTTTACGACGTCGTTCGCCCCGAGCACGAGGACGACGTCGGTGTCGCCGAACTCCGGGTTGACGTCGTCCATCTCGAAGACCTGGTCGTAGGGAACCTCGGCTTCGGCGAGCAGCACGTTCATGTGGCCGGGCATGCGGCCGGCCACCGGGTGGATCGCGTACTTGACGCTCACGCCGCGCGCGGTCAGCTTGTCGGTGAGCTCCTTCAGCGGGTGCTGCGCACGCGCCACTGCCAGGCCGTAGCCGGGGACGATCATCACGCTGTCGGCGTTGCCCAGCAGGAATGCTGCGTCGTCGGGCGAGCCCGACCTCACCGGGCGCTGTTCGGCCGCGCCAGCTGCGCCGCCCGCGCTCGTGTCGCTGCCGAAGCCGCCGAGGACCACGTTGAAGAACGAGCGGTTCATCGCCCGGCACATGATGTACGACAGGATTGCACCGGAAGAGCCGACCAGCGAGCCGGCGATGATCAGCATGCTGTTCTGCAGCGAGAAGCCGATGCCGGCGGCGGCCCAGCCCGAATAGCTGTTGAGCATCGAGATGACCACCGGCATGTCGGCGCCGCCGATGGGGATGATGATCAGCACGCCCAGCACGAAGGCGAGGGCGGTCATGACCCAGAACGGCGTCCACTGCTGCGTGAAGTAGAACCACAGCCCGAATCCGATCATCGCGACCGCCAGCGCGAGGTTCAGCAGGTGCTGGCCGGGGAAGACGACCGGCGCGCCCTGGAACAGGCGGAACTTGTACTTGCCCGAGAGCTTGCCGAAGGCGATGACCGACCCGGAGAAAGTGATCGCGCCGACGAAGGTGCCGATGAAGAGTTCGAGCCGGTTGCCCATCGGGATCGGCTCGCCGCGCGCGACGATGTTGAAGGCCCACGGCTCGGCTACCGCCGCGATCGCGATGAAGACCGCAGCCAGGCCGATCATCGAGTGCATGAACGCAATGAGCTCGGGCATCTTCGTCATTTCGACGCGCTGCGCGAGCAGGGTGCCGAACACGCCGCCGGTCGCCACGCCGAGCGCGATCCAGAAGTAGCCCAGGCCCGTTGCGCCGAGTTGTGCGAGCAGCGCGAGCGTGGTCAGCACGGCGATCGCCATGCCGACCATCCCGAAAGTATTTCCTCGGCGCGACGTGGTCGGATGCGACAGCCCTTTCAGCGCCTGGATGAAGCAGACCGAGGCGACGAGATACAGCAGGACGACCGTGTTCAGGCTCATTTCGCGGCTCCCGCGCGCGCCTTCGGTTCCTTCTTGCGGAACATCTCGAGCATTCGGCGCGTCACGAGGAAACCGCCGAACACGTTCACCGACGCGAGCGCGACCGCCATCACACCCATGAACTTGCCGAGCGGCGTGTCGGTGAGCGCCGCCGCAAGCATCGCGCCGACGATGACGATCGCCGAGATCGCGTTCGTCACCGCCATCAGCGGCGTGTGCAGCGCGGGCGTGACGTTCCAGACGACGTGATAGCCGACATAGACCGCGAGCACGAAGATCGTGAGGTTGATGACGGTGGGCGAGATGGCTTCCATCGGTGTTGGTCGTTGGGGTGGATCGTCGTGAAGGGTGAAGGGTGAAGGGTGAAGGGCATCGAGCCGGCTCTCACGCCCGTCTCGTTTGCCCGCACCCCTTCACCCTTCACCCTTCACCCTTCACTCGACGGTCAACTGCGGAGCAGTTGACCGTCTCTGCACATCAAACACGCTTTCACGATGTCGTCCTCGAGATCGATGTTCAGCGGGCCTTCCTTCGTGACGACGAGCTTCAGGAAGTCGAGGACGTTGCGCGCGTACAGGGCCGAAGCGTCGGCGGCGACCTTTGCCGGCAGGTTCGTCTCGCCGACGATCGTTACGCCGTGGCGCACGACGGTGCGACCGGGTTCGCTCAACGGACAGTTGCCGCCCTGCTCGACGGCCAGGTCGACGATGACGGAGCCCGCCTTCATCGAGCGCACCATCTCCTCGGTGACGAGCACCGGGGCCTTGCGTCCGGGAATCAGCGCGGTGGTGATGACGATGTCGGCCTGCTCGATGCGCCTGGCGACCATCGCCGCCTGGCGCTTCATCCAGCTCTCGGGCATCGGACGTGCGTAGCCGCCGACACCCTGCGCGATCTCGCGTTCCTCGTCGGTTTCGTACGGCACGTCGATGAACTTCGCGCCGAGCGATTCGATCTGCTCCTTGACCGCCGGCCGCACGTCGGAGGCTTCGATGACGGCGCCGAGCCGCTTTGCGGTGGCGATTGCCTGCAAACCGGCCACGCCGGCGCCGAGAATGACGACGCGCGCGGCCTTCACCGTGCCGGCGGCGGTCATCAGCATCGGGAAGAATCGCTGGTAGGCGTTCGCCGCGAGGATCACCGCCTTGTAGCCGGCGATGTTCGCTTGCGACGACAGCACGTCCATGCTTTGCGCGCGCGTCGTGCGCGGTGCGGCTTCGAGCGCGAAGGCGGTGAGGCCCGCTTCGCACAGGCGTTGCAGCCCGTCGCGGTCGAAGGGGTCGAGCATGCCGACCAGCGTGCTGCCGGCGCGCATCGAGCGCAGTTCCTCGGGGGAAGGCGCGCGCACTTTCAGCACCATCTCCGCGCCGAGCGCCTCGGTGGCATCGACGATCTTTGCGCCGGCGGCGACATAGGCGTCGTCGGTCTGGCTCGCGACCAGTCCGGCATCGTGCTCGACGAGCAACTGATGGCCGCCGGCGGCAAGCTTCTTCACCGTCTCGGCCGTCGCGGCCACGCGTGCCTCGCCGGCACGGGTCTCCGCGGGAACGCCAATTCGCATTCGAATTCCTCGAGGGTCCGGATAAAGGGATCAGGGGTCGGCCGCGTATTGTAAGGTGCCGGCGACGGCCGACGGTGCCGGCCCGCGCGCTTTCGCGCCGGCCGCCATCACGTTGGCCTGAGCGACACGTTGCGACGGAGATCGTCCCGGCGACCTCCGTCGCACCGGTGAGCCAGACGAGCTCGAGGCTCAGCGGCTCGAACCACGTCGGCATCATCGGCAGGTAGCGCTCGGTATCGTGGACGAAGTGGTCGACGCCAGTGAACACAAAGCCCGCCACCATCCCGTGGCGCATGGCGGAGCGCAACGTGGGTCGTCGGCGCGCCAGCCGTTGGGCAAGCGCGCTCGTTGCGGCGACGGCCGCCATCAGGAGAAGGAAGCTCATGGTGTTTGAGGCTGCGCAAGTCGAGCAGGTCTTGCAGCAGTTCGCCCGGCGCTACGCCGGCACGAGCCGGCGCTGAGGCCGTTGCTATGATGAAAAACTGATGTCCGCGCGTACGAAACACTCACCCGGCGAACGTGTCGTCGTAGGAATCTCCGGCGGCGTCGATTCGTCGGTCGCCGCGTGGCTGCTGAAGCGGCAGGGCTTCGAGGTCGTCGGCCTGTTCATGAAGAACTGGGAGGACGACGACGACGACGAGTACTGCTCGACGCGCGAGGACTGGATCGCGGCGGCGAGCGCCGCCGACGTGCTGGGTATCGAAATCGAGGCGGTGAACTTCGCCGCGGAGTACCGGGAGCGGGTCTTTGCCGAGTTCCTGCGCGAGTACTCCGCAGGTCGCACGCCGAACCCGGACGTGCTGTGCAACGCCGAGATCAAGTTCAAGGCTTTCCTCGACCACGCGATGGCGCTCGGCGCGAAGCGCATCGCCACCGGGCATTACGCGCGCGTGCGCCGGGCGCTGGCGGTGGCGGGCGGCTCCTCGCCGAACGGCAGCTCCGGCATCGAGCGCGAAGCGCCGCCGACCGTCGAGCGCTTCGAGTTGCTGCGTGGCATCGACTCCGGAAAGGACCAAAGCTATTTCCTTCACCGCCTGACGCAGGCACAACTCGCGCGCACGATCTTTCCGCTCGGCGAACTGCACAAGCGCGAGGTGCGCGAGATCGCGCGCTCGATCGGCCTGCCGAACGCGCAGCGCAAGGACTCGACCGGCATCTGCTTCATCGGCGAGCGGCCGTTCCGCGAATTCCTCGGCCGCTACCTGCCTACCCGGCCCGGCGCGATCGTCACCGACGACGGCCGGACGATCGGCGAGCACGAGGGCCTGGCGTTTCATACCATTGGCCAGCGCAAGGGCCTGGGGATCGGCGGAACGCGCGGCAGCAGCGGCGAGCCGTGGTTCGTCGCGCGCAAGGATCTCGAGCGCAACGAGTTGGTCGTGGTTCAGGGGCATGATCACCCGATGTTGCGTTCGACGAGCCTGCAGGCGATCGACGCGCACTGGATCGCCGGCGAGACGCCGGCGGAAGGACACGCGCTGTCAGCCGATGCAGGCGCGCCGACCGACGACATCGGCACGCTTCCCGCCGAAGGCCGCACGCTGCAATCCGAGCGTGGCCCGCTGGCTGCCAAGACGCGCTATCGACAGGCCGATGCACGGTGTTCGCTGACGGTGCTGCCGCACGAGCGCTTCGAACTGCATTTCGCCGAGCCGCAATGGGCCGTCACACCCGGCCAGAGCACGGTTCTGTATCGAGGCGACGTGTGCCTCGGCGGTGGAGTGATCGAGCGGGCCCGGTGATCGGGCAGGGCGGGCTGATCGGCGCGCTTTCCGCGCATTCCCTGGGGTCCTCGTGGTTGCGCGAGCAAATACGCTCGAAACGCGCGCACTTTGCTTCGCGTCGCTGGCGTCGACCCTTCCCGCAGTCCTACGCCGGCAGCGTCTCCGCAAAGCTCGGTCGCGCGAACAATTTGTCGGCGTGCCGCGCCAGATTGGAGAACTGCGCGCGCCAGCCGAGGGCGGGGAAGCGGAAATCGAGATAGCCGAGCGCGCAGCCCAGTGAGATGTCGGCCAGCGAATACTTGCCGTCGACGCACCACGGTTTGTCGGCGAGCGCGTGCGACATCGCCTGCAGCGACGCCTCGATCTTCGACATCTGTCGTGCGATCCACGCGGGGCTGCGCTGGCTGTCGGTGCGCTGCGTCTGCTCGAGGCGCACGAGCACCGCGGCATCGAGCAGGCCGTCGGCAAGCACTTCCCAGATCTTGACCTCGACGCGCGAGCGCCCGTTGGCCGGGACCAGCTTGTGCACCGGCGTGAGGTTGTCCAGGTATTCGGCGATGACGCGCGAGTCGAACAGCGCGGCGCCGTCGTCCATGATGAGCGTGGGGACCTTGCCGAGCGGGTTGATGCTCTGGATCGTGGAGTCGTCGGACCAGACGTCTTCCAGTTCGTACTGGTATTCGATCTTCTTTTCCGCCAGAACGACGCGTACCTTGCGGACGTACGGACTCGAATTCGAACCGATGAGCTTCATTGCGCCGCCGCGGTACGGCGGGCCAGTATAGCAAAGCGTCCGACCCGCGCGACGATGCTAGCATTCGAGGCCGTTCGCGACCCGTTCGCGTGCGGTTCGCCGTCGTAAGCCGATCGATCCGCCTCATGCCGCAAGACCGCCCCGCCCCCGCCCCGTCCGCCGCGTCGCCGCTCGCTTCGTCCGCCGATTCGCCTCGCGCCGGCGATTTCGCGCTGCAGGCGCTGTCGCCGCTCGACGGGCGCTACGCGCCGAAGCTCGCTGCGCTGCGCGAACGGATGTCGGAGGCCGCTTTCATGCACCGGCGCGTGCAGGTCGAGGTGCAGTGGTTCATCGCGCTCTCCGATCTCGGGCTGCCCGAGCTGCCGCCCTTCTCGTCGGAAGCGAGGGCGCATCTGCGTGCGATCGTCGACGGCTTCGGTGCGTCGCAGGCGGCCCGCATCAAGCAGATCGAAGCCGTCACCAATCACGACGTGAAGGCGGTCGAGTATTTCCTGAAGGAGTCGCTCGCGTCGATCGAGGAGCTCGCGCGTGCGAGCGAGTTCGTGCATTTTGCCTGCACGTCGGAGGACATCAACAACACGGCGCACGCGCTGATGCTGCGCGCCGCGCGCGACGAGGTTCTTTCGCCTTCGGTGCGCGGCGTGATCGATGCGCTGCGCGCGCTCGCGCACGAGAACGCCGACGTGCCGATGCTCTCTCGCACGCACGGACAGCCGGCCTCGCCGACGACGCTCGGCAAGGAGATGGCCAACTTCGTCGCGCGCATGGAGCCGGCGCTCGCCCGTTTGGGTGCGATAGCCCCGCTGGGAAAGATGAACGGCGCCGTGGGCAACTACAACGCCCACCTGGCGGCGTATCCGGAAGTCGACTGGGAGCGCTTCGCGCGCGGCGTCGTCGAGTCGCTCGGGCTCGCATTCAACGCGTATACCGTGCAGATCGAGCCGCACGACTGGATCGCCGAGAGCTTCGATGCGCTCGCGCGCCTGAACACGATCCTCGTCGATCTCGACCGTGATGTCTGGGGCTACATCTCGCTGGGGTACTTCGGGCAGAAGCTGAAGGAGGGCGAGGTCGGATCGTCGACGATGCCGCACAAGGTCAATCCGATCGACTTCGAGAACTCGGAGGGCAACGCCGGCATCGCCAACGCGCTGCTTCGGCACCTCGCCGAGAAGCTGCCGGTGTCGCGCTGGCAGCGCGATCTCACCGATTCCACGTCGCTGCGCAATGCGGGCGTCGCGCTCGGGCATGCGCTGCTCGCGTGGGACAGCGCCCTGCGGGGGCTTCGCAAGCTCGAGGTGCAGCGAGCGCGCCTGGCTGCCGACCTCGAGGCGAATCCCGAAGTGCTCGCCGAGGCGATCCAGACCGTGATGCGCCGCTACGGCGTCGAGAACCCGTACGAGCAGCTGAAGGCGCTCACGCGCGGGCGCTCGATCGATGCCGCCGCGCTCGCGCAGTTCGTCGCGCGGCTGCCGATTCCCGAGGCGGCGCGTCGCGAGCTGGCGGCGCTTACGCCCGCCGGCTATATCGGCAAGGCGGCCGCGCTGGCACGCCGCGTCTAGCTGGCCGGCTTCCCGCAGTCGAATCGCATCCGAGGCATTGCCTGCGCGACGGTCAGGGCAGCTCGGGCTGGCCGTCGTCCTTGCGCTTCACCGGCTTGACGAGATCTTCACGTTTCACGCCGAGCCACATCGCGATGGCGGCGGCGACGAACACCGACGAGTAGATGCCGAACAGGATGCCGATCGTCAGCGCGACGGCGAAGTAGTGCAGCGTCGGACCCCCGAACATCAGCATCGAGAGCACCATGATTTGCGTGGAGCCGTGCGTGATGATCGTGCGCGAGATCGTGCTGGTGATCGCCTTGTCGATGAGGTGGGGCGTGTCGAGTTTGCGGATCTTGCGGAAGTATTCGCGGATCCGGTCGAAGATGATCACCGACTCGTTGACCGAGTAGCCCAGCACCGCGAGCACCGCGGCCAGCACCGACAGCGAGAACTCCCACTGGAAGGCGGCGAAGAAGCCCAGGATGATGACCACGTCGTGCAGGTTCGCGATGATCGCCGCGATCGCGAACTTCCATTCGAAGCGGATCGACAGGTAGATGATGATCCCGATGATGACGAACAGCAGCGCCATCGCCCCGTCGGAGAAGAGCTCGCGCCCGACCTGGGGACCGACGAATTCCACGCGCTGCAGTTTCGCGTTCGCGTCGTCGGCCTTCAGCGCCGCCATCACCTCGTTGCTCTGCTCGGTGTAGCTCTTTCCGCTGCCCTCGGCGCTGGGCAGGCGGATCAGCACGTCGTGCGAGGTGCCGAAGTTCTGCACCTGGGCGTCGGCATAGCCGAGCTTGCCCACCGTCGAGCGGATCTTCGGCAGGTCGGCGCTGTCGTCGTAGTGCACCTCCATCACCGTGCCGCCGGTGAATTCGATCGACAGATGCAGCCCGCGGGTGGCGAGAAAGAACACCGCGAGCAGGAACATCAGGATCGAGATCGCGTTCAGGACGCGCGCATGGCGCATGAACGGGATGTCGCGGTGGATGCGGAAGAACTCCATCTGCCCGTCCCAGTAGGCTAGCCGTGTCGCGTCGACGGCCGGGCGCCGGTGGGCGGCTTCCATACCTGCCCGACCGAGACCTTCGAGAGCTTGCGGCGCCGCCCGTACCAGAGGTTCACCAGTCCTCGCGAGAAGAACACCGCCGAGAACATCGACGTCAGCAACCCCAGCACGTGCACGACGGCGAAGCCGCGCACCGGGCCCGAGCCGAAGATCAGCAGCGCGACGCCGGCGATCATGGACGTGATGTTCGAGTCGAGAATGGTGGCCCACGCATTGTCGTAGCCGGCGGAGATCGCCGCCTGCGGCGTGGCGCCGTTGCGCAACTCCTCGCGCACGCGTTCGTTGATCAGCACGTTGGCGTCGATCGCCATGCCGAGCGTGAGCGCGATGGCCGCGATGCCGGGCAACGTGAGCGTGGCCTGCAGCATCGACAGCAGCGCGATCAGCAGCAGCAGGTTGACCGACAGCGAGATCGCGGAGACGAGGCCGAAGAAATGGTAGTAGAAGACCATGAACACGGCGATCGTCACGAAGCCCCACAGCGTGGAGTGGAAGCCCTGCCGGATGTTGTCGGCGCCCAGGCTCGGACCGATCGTGCGTTCCTCGATGATCTCCATCGGCGCGGCGAGCGAGCCCGCGCGCAGCAGCAGCGCAACGTCGTTGGCTTCCTGCGTGGTCATGCTGCCGGAGATCTGCACGCGCCCGCCGCCGATCTCGCTGCGGATCACCGGCGCCGTGACGACCTCGCCCTTGCCGCGCTCGACCAGCACGATCGCCATCCGCTTGCCGATGTTCTCGCGGGTGATGTCGCGGAAGATGCGCGCACCCTTCGCGTCGAGCGTCAGGTGAACGGCCGGCTCCTGCGTCTGTCCGTCGAAACCGGCCTGCGCATCGTTCAGGTTCGCGCCGGTGAGAATGACCTGCTTGCGCAGCAGGATCGGCTGGCCGCCGCGCTCGGTGAAGCGCTCGCACCCGAAAGGCACGGTGCCGGCCGCAAGCGCGGCGAGCTCGTCGGGCGACTCGCAGACCATGCGCACTTCGAGCGTGGCGGTGCGCCCGAGGATGTCCTTCGCCTTCGCGGTGTCCTGCACGCCGGGCAACTGCACGACGACGCGGTCGGGACCCTGCTGCTGGATCACGGGCTCCGAGACGCCGAGTTCGTTGATGCGGTTGCTCAACGTGGTGATGTTCTGGTGGACGGCGTTCTGCTGCACGCGAGCCGCCGCGTCTTCACGAAAGCGCGCGACGAGCTTCGGCTCGCCGCCGTCGGGGCTGAGGGTGAGCGCGAGCTCGGTCGAAGTATCCGCGATCACCGCGCGCGCACGCTCGCGCGTCTCGGCGTCCCGGAAGCGGATCTCGATCGCGTCGCCCACCCGGTTGACGCCGGCGTGCCGGATGTTGCGGTCGCGCAGTTGGGTGCGGATGTCGCTGGCCAGGCCGTCCATGCGCTTGGCGAGCGCCTCCTTCATGTCGACCTGCAGCAGGAAATGCACGCCGCCGCGCAGGTCGAGTCCGAGGTACATCGGCAGCGCGTGCAGCGCCGTGAGCCAGCGCGGCGTGTCGGACAGCAGGTTCAGCGCGACGATCCACGACGGATCTTCGGGATCGGGATTCAGCGCCTTCGATACCGTGTCCTTGGCGCGCAATTGCAGGTCGGTGCTGCCGAATCGCGCCTTGACCGAGTTGCCGTCGAAGAACAGCCCCGTGCTCTCGATGCCCGCCTTCGACAGGATGTCGCCCACGCGGGCGACCATCGAATCGTCGATCTTCTGCGTGGCCTTTGCGCTCGAGACCTGGATGGCCGGCGCCTCTCCGAAGAAGTTCGGCAGCGTGTACAGCAGGCCGAGCACCAGCGACAACGCCAGGACGACGTATTTCCAGACGGGGTAACGGTTCATGCGGTCGCGCTCGAACGCCCGGAACGCGCAAAAGGCGGTTTCATTCGCGCGTTCTTCAGATCGCCTTGATCGTTCCGTTGGGAAGCAGCGTCTGCACGGCCGCCTTCTGGAAGTTCATCTCGATGGGGGCATCGCCCCCCTTGCCTTCGGGCGTGCGTGCCACTTCGATCGTGACGTAGCTTTCGCCCACCTTCGTGACGCGGCCGATCAGCCCGCCCGAGGTGACGACCTCGTCGCCGCGCTTGAGTTCGCCGAGCATCGTCTTGTGCTCCTTGGCGCGTTTCATCTGCGGGCGAATCATCAGGAAATACAGCACGACGAACATCAGGATGATCGGCAGGAAGCCGACGATCTGCTGTTCGGTCGAACCCGCGGCCTGGGCGTAGGCTGGCGAGATGAGCACGGGGCGTCTCCGGAAGTGAACCGCGGATTATAACAACGGCGCTCCCCGGGAGACCGGCAGGCACGCGGTTTGCGTTTATCCCTGCCGTGATCGACGCTTTTGCTTCAATGCTCCACGGGGGCCCGCGCGTGCGCTACTTCAACGGAAGTAAGCGCAAGCATGTGCTCCCGCACGAGATCGAGAACGCCGCGCAGCGGAGGTGCGATATCGCCCAGCAGTGCTTCGCGGCGGATCTCGAAAGGCGCGCGCAGGCCTCGGTATTCGATGGGCTCGGCGACCTGCGTGAACGTCAGTCCGAGCGAGCGCAGCAGGCGTGCGAGCCGAAGCTCCATGATCACGAACACCGCATCGAGGCCGATCTCGATGCCCAACCACGCCGCCGAGAAAATCAGTCCGAGCGCGGGCGGCAGGTTGTTCTGCCGTCGCGGATCGCTCGGGTCGAGCGTGAGGTCCTGCAGCGAGTAGAGCGCCGGGTCGCGGTCGACCTTGCGGCGGCGGAACTCGCGCACGACGGCCAGGCGCGAGACCTCGCCGATGCGCTGGCGGGGCGTCCGCCGGAACGTCGTCGAACCGGTGAGTCCGTCGGCGGCGGTGAGCTCGAAGGGGAAGGGTCGGCTGGCGTCCTTCGGGTCGGCGATGATGAGGCGCACGCAGCCGATGAATCGACGACTTGCCCTATGGCGCAGCAGCACGGCGAGCGATCGCCGGTCGTAGGCGTCGAATTCGACGCCATGGGGGAAGTCTTCCGCCCGTTCGTACTTCAGTTCCTCCACGTAGATGCGGTGGCGGAGCCGGTAGCTCTCGGTTCGCAGTTCGTCGCTCGTGGCGAGCTCGAGCGAGAAGCGGTCGAAGAAATCACCGCCGAACCGCGACGTGAGCCGGGTTGGGCCGAGAGCGTGGGGCAGGATCGGGTAAAGCATCGGTCTGGGCCCTCAGGTGTTGCGCAATCGCGCTCATCGGATGAGGCCTGCAGCCGGCCGCGCGGGGCGGCGACGACAGGAACGAATCGGCCCGCTCGGCGTCATTCGCGCGGGTCGCTGTACTTCGAATGCGAGATATAGGGGATCGGGGCAGGCCAGCGCGTCGGCGCGACCGTCGCGCGACGGAGCAAGTACCCTTTCCTCTGAGCGTTTTCCTCCCGCGCCGTATTCTGCGCCAAAACGTCAATTGGTGGAAACACTTAATTTGGTGCAGCGGACGGAGTTTGCTTCGCAGCGCTCCCTCTGAGGGGTGAATACCCTGCTGAGTCGCAGGGTTTCTTTATTTCGCTCTCCGCGCAACGGCGCAGCGAGTCTACACCGGGAATCGGCGGGGGCTGCCTCAGCTGACGCCACGGCTGCGCCGCAGGGCGAATTCCCTGCTGAAGCTGTCGAATCCACCAGCGGCTATCGCCGCGCGCATCGCTCGCATCAATTGCAGGTAGTAGTGCAGGTTGTGGATCGTCGCCAGGCGCGCGCCGAGGATCTCGCCGACCTTCTGCAGATGGTGCAGGTACGCGCGCGAGAAGCGCTTGCATGCGTAGCACGCGCAGTCCTCGTCGATCGGGCGGTCGTCCGACCGATAGCGCGAATTGCGCAGCTTCAGGTCGCCCCATTGCGTGAACAGCCATCCGTTGCGCGCGTTGCGGGTGGGCAGCACGCAGTCGAAGAGGTCGATTCCGGCGGCCACGCCGGCGACCAGGTCCTCGGGCGTGCCCACACCCATCAGGTAACGGGGCGCGCGCTCGGGCAGGCGCGGCGCCGTGTGCCCGAGCACGCGCAGCATTTCTTCCTTCGGCTCGCCGACCGACAGGCCGCCGATCGCGTATCCGTCGAAGCCGATGTCGACGAGCGCCTCGAGCGACTCGTCGCGCAGCGTCTCGAACATCCCGCCCTGCACGATGCCGAACAGCGCGTTGCCTGCGCCGCGGCCTGTGTCGCGCAGCGCGTCCCAGCGCTGGCGCGAGCGCCGCGCCCAGCGCAGGCTTAGCCGCATCGATGCGCCCGCCTGCTCGGCAGAGGTCGGCACCCCGTCGCGCTCGTACGGCGTGCATTCGTCGAAGATCATCGCCACGTCGGAATCGAGCGCGTGCTGGATCTGCATCGACGTCTCGGGTGTCAGGAACAGGCGATCGCCGTTCACCGGCGATGCGAAGCGAACGCCTTCCTCGGAGATGTGACGCAGTGCCCCGAGGCTCCAGACCTGGAAGCCCCCGGAGTCCGTGAGGATCGGCCGCTCCCAGCCGATGAAGCGGTGCAGGCCGCCGAAGCGGGCGATCGTCTCGAGTCCGGGACGCAGCCACAGATGGAACGTGTTGCCGAGGATGATCTGCGCGCCGATCTCTTCGAGCTCGCGCGGCGACATCGCCTTGACCGCGCCGTAGGTGCCCACGGGCATGAACATCGGCGTCTCGACGACGCCGTGCGACAGGTGCAGTCGTGTGCATCGGGCCTGTCCGTCCCGATGCAGCAACTCGAATCCGGGCATCGCCCGATTATCGCCGCCGCGCAGCGGCGGCTTCATTCGTCGCAGCGCTCGAGCAGCGTCGCGTCGCCGTAGCTGAAGAAGCGGTAGCGCCGGGAGATCGCGTGCGCGTAGGCCGCTCGCACGCGGTCGACGCCGGCGAAGGCGCTCACCAGCATCAGCAGCGTCGAGCGCGGCAGGTGGAAGTTCGTCAGCAGCCGGTCGACGACGCGGAAGCGGTAGCCGGGTGTCACGAACAGGCTCGTCTCGCCGCTGCCGGGCGAAACGCGGCCCTGCGCGTCGGCCGCGGATTCCAGCGTGCGCAACGAAGTAGTGCCGACCGCGACGACGCGGGCGGCGCGCGCGCGGGCGTCTTCGATCGCGTGCGCGGCGTCTTCGGGAATCCGGTACCGCTCGGCATGCATCCGGTGCAGCGACAGGTCGTCGACGCGCACCGGCTGGAAGGTGCCCGCTCCGACGTGCAGCGTGACGTAGGCCGTGCGAATGCCGCGCGCGCGAAGTGTGTCCAGCACCGTCTCGTCGAAATGCAGTCCCGCGGTGGGCGCGGCTACCGATCCGGGGGCACGCGCGTAGACGGTCTGGTAGCGCTCCTCGTCCTCGGCCTCGGGCACGCGATCGATATACGGCGGCAGCGGCAGGACGCCCTCGCGTTCGAGGCACGCGTGCACCGGTTCGTCGAACCGCACCCGCCAGAACTCGCCTTCGCGCGCGAGCACCGTTGCGCAGCCCCGGCGCCACAGCAGCCGGGTGCCGGGCCGCGGCGGCTTGCTCGCGCGCAGCTGAACGAGCGCCTCGTGCTCGTCGATCACGCGCTCGACGAGCGCCTCGACGCGCCCACCGGTGTCTTTCGTACCGTGCAGGCGCGCATGGATCACGCGTGTGTCGTTGAAGACGAGCAGGTCGCCCGGTTCGAGCAGCTTCGGCAGGTCGCGGAAGCGAAGATCGGCGAGTGAATCGCGCGAGACGTGCAGCAGCCGGGAATCAGCGCGCTGCGTGCCCGGATGCTGGGCGATCAGCTCGCCGGGAAGCTCGAAGTCGAAGTCGCTCAGGCGCATCGGGCGGCATTGTAGGGGCGGCGGCGTCGGGCCTGTTGCCGGGTTGCGGCCGCGGCGGCTCTTCGCGGCTGGCTCGCTGCCTGGAAGGTCCGGCCGCGCGCATCAGGTTGTGCAGCGTGTTCACGAGTGCCACGTGGGTGAACGCCTGCGGGAAGTTGCCGGTGAGCCGCCGAGCACGCGCATCGTATTCCTCGGCGAGCAGCCCGAGATCGTTGCGCACCGAGAGCAGGCGTTCGAACAACGCGTTCGCGTCGTCCAGCCGCCCGAGCAGCACGTAGGCGTCGACGAGCCAGAAACTGCATGGCAGAAACGCCCCCTCGTCTCCCGACAGCCCGTCGTCGATGCGCTCGGGTCGGTAGCGCAGCACGAAACCGTCGCGCAGCAGCTCACGCTCGATCGCAGCGACCGTGCCGGCGAAGCGCGCGTCCTCCGGCTCGATGAAGCCGGTCTCGGCGACGAGCAGCAGCGATGCGTCGAGCGCCTGGCCGCCGTAGTGCTGCACGAAGGTATTGCGCGAGCGGTCGAAGCCGTGCGCGAGGATCTGCGAGCGGATTTCCTCCCGGAGCGCGCGCCAGCGATCGAGCGGGCCGTCGAGCCCGTAGTCCTCGATGGCGCGCGCTGCGCGATCGAAGGCTACCCAGCACATCATCTTCGAGTAGGTGAAATGCCGCGGCGGGCCGCGCACTTCCCAGATTCCGCTATCGGGCTCGCGCCACTTGCTCTGCAGCGTGGCGAGCAGCGCGCGTTGCAGCTTCCAGGATTCGTCGTCCCAGTCCAGGCGCGAGCGTCGGCTCGCGTGCGCAACGTCCATCAGTTCGCCGTAGACGTCGAGCTGCAACTGCTCGTGCGCTGCGTTGCCCACCCGAACCGGACGGCTGTTCGCGTAGCCGGGAAGCCACGGCAGCTCGAACTCGGTGAGGCGGCGCTCGCCGGCCAGCCCGTACATGATCTGCATCTGTTCGGGATCTCCGGCGGTCGCCCGCAGCATCCACTGGCGAAAGGCCTGCGCCTCCTCGAAGTAGCCGGAGTTCAGCAGCGCGTACAGCGTCATCGTCGCGTCGCGGATCCAGCAGTAGCGGTAGTCCCAGTTGCGTGAACCGCCCGGGTCTTCCGGCAGCGAGGTCGTCGGCGCGGCGACGAGTCCGCCGGTGGGGCGGTGGGTGAGCGCCTTCAGCGTGATCAGCGAGCGCAGGACCGCCTCCTTCCATCGCTCGGGCGCTTCGCCGGGGAGCGTGCAGTGCTCGCACCAGCTGCGCCACCACGAAGCCGTGCTTTCGAGCAGCGACGTGCGGTCATCGACGAAGGATGCCGTGCGGTGCGACGGGTGGTACGACAGCGTGAACGGAATCGACTCGCCGGGCGCGATCTCGAAGCATGCGTGCGTGCGCATCGCTTCGTTCTTCAGCGGGGCGGGCGTGACGAGTTCGAGTGCATCGGGACCGGCCACGGCGCGCAAGCCGTAGTCGCGTCGACGCACCCACGGCACCGTGCGCCCGTATCCGAAGCGCAGTACGAGCTCCATCGAAACGGCCGGTCGGCCCGACTCGCCGCGCACGAGGCGCACGAGTTCGGTTTTCCGGTCGTCGTCTCCGAAGGGCATGAAATCGGTGACCGAGAAGGCGCCCTGCGAAGTCTCGAAGCGGGTCTCGAGGATGGCCGTTCGAGGCAGGTAGCGGCGCGTGCTCTCGAACCGGTCTTCCCGGGGGCCGATGCGCCAGCGGCCGTGCTCGGGCCCGCCCAGCAGAGCGGCGAAGCAGGCATCGGAATCGAAACGCGGCAGGCACAGCCAGTCGATCGAGCCGTCGCGCGCCACGAGCGCGGCGGTGAGGAGGTTGCCGATCAGGCCGTAATCCTCGATCGGCTTGCTGCAGGCGCGGTCGCGAGACATGAAGGCATCGTCGCGCGCGTCGAAGCGCAGGGGCGTGCTTGCCCATGCGCTGCGCAGGCGCTTGTTGCGCAAGCGGCGCTGGTGCCGGCGGTCGGAGTCGAACCGACACGGGTGATTAGCCCGGGGGATTTTGAGTCCCCTGCGTATACCAGTTTCGCCACGCCGGCCGCGGTGTGCAGGCCGTAAGTCTAAACGCATTCCGCGACACGTCGGGACGACGCCTGGGCGGACCTTCCCGATCCGATCAAAGAGCATATGCTGCAGGAACAAGCCGTTCGTCGCGCCGACCCATGGAAGGAACACTGCATCGAATGTCGCCCCGTCCCGGCGTGCTCTCGCTCATCGGCAACACGCCGTTGCTCGAAGTCACGCGACTGGACACCGGGTGTTGCCGACTGTTCCTGAAGCTCGAATCGCAGAATCCGGGCGGTTCGATCAAGGACCGCATCGGTCTGTGGATGATCGAGGGTGCCGAGCGTCGCGGGCAGCTGCAGCCGGGCGGCACGATCGTCGAAGCCACCGCGGGCAACACGGGATTGGGGCTTGCGCTCGTTGCGCGCGCGAAGGGCTATCGCGTCGTGCTCGTCGTGCCCGACAAGATGTCGAGCGAGAAGGTGCTGCACCTGAAAGCGCTCGGCGCCGAGGTGCACACGACGCGCTCGGACGTCGTGCGCGGTCATCCCGACTACTACCAGGACGTGGCCGCGCGCCTCGCACGCGAGAGCCCCGGCGCCTTCTTCGTCGACCAGTTCAACAATCCCGACAACGCGACGGCGCACCGCTGGTCGACTGCGCCGGAGTTGTGGGCGCAAAGCGGCCATGCGATCGATGCGATCGTCTGCGGGGTGGGATCGGGTGGCACGCTGGGCGGGCTCTGCGCGTTCTTTCGCGAGGTAGCGCCCGAGGTCGAGTTCGTCCTCGCCGATCCGAAGGGTTCGGTGCTCGCCGACTACGTGCGCACCGGGCAGGTCGGTGAAGCGGGCTCGTGGGCGGTGGAAGGCATCGGAGAAGATTTCGTACCGACGATCGCCGATTTCTCGCTCGTGCGCAGCGCGTATTCGATCCCCGACGAGGAAAGCTTCGGCGCGGTGCGCGACCTGCTGCGCGCGGAGGGCGTGCTCGCCGGCTCGTCCACCGGGACGCTGCTCGCCGCGGCGTTGCGCTGGTGCCGGGAGCAGACGACCCCGAAACGCGTCGTCTCCTTCGTCTGCGACACCGGCACGCGCTATCTGTCGAAGGTCTACAACGACAACTGGATGATCGACCAGGGCCTGCTCGCCCGCGAGCGCTTCGGAGACCTGCGCGACGTGATCGGGCGTCGCTACGACGAGGGCAGCGTGATCCACGCGCAGCGCAGCGACACGTTGCGCAGCGTATTCCAGCGCATGCGCGCGGCCGACGTCTCGCAGTTGCCGGTGCTCGAGAACGGGCGCATCGTCGGCATCGTCGACGAATCGGACGTCTTGCTGCACGCGCTCGACGACCCGGCCCGTTTCGACGCGACAGTGGACACCGCGATGACGCAGGCGCTCGAGACGCTGCGTCCCGACGCGGGGCTCCCCGCGCTGCGCGCCGTGCTCGATCGCGGCCTGGTTGCGATCATCGCCGACGACGAGCGCTTCCACGGCCTCGTCACCCGCTTCGATCTCCTCAATCACCTGCGAAGGACCTTTTCGTGAGCGAGTCCGACCATCACGAGCGCCGCGCTTTCGGAACGCGCGTGATCCACGCCGGCCAGGCGCCCGATCCTTCCACCGGCGCGGTGATGCCGCCGATCTATGCCACGTCCACCTATGCGCAGGCGAGCCCCGGCGTGCACAAGGGGCTGGACTACGGTCGCTCGCACAACCCGACGCGCTTCGCGCTGGAGCGCTGCATTGCCGATCTGGAGAGCGGCGGGCGCGCCTTCGCGTTCGCGTCGGGGTTGGCGGCGATCGCCACCGTGCTCGAGTTGCTCGACGCGGGGGCGCATGTCGTCGCCGGAGACGACCTGTACGGCGGCACGTATCGGCTGCTCGAGCGTGTGCGGACGAAGAGCGCGGGGCTATCGGTGAGCTACGTCGACCTCTCGGACCCGGCGGCGCTCGAGGCGGCGATCCGGCCCGAGACGCGGATGGTGCTCGTCGAATCGCCGACCAATCCGCTGTTGCGGCTGGTCGATCTCCAGGCACTCGCATCGATCGCCCGGCGACATGGCGTCATCAGCGTCGCCGACAACACCTTCGCCACGCCCTGGGTGCAGCGTCCGATCGAGTTCGGCTTCGACATCGTCGTGCACTCGACGACGAAGTACCTGAACGGGCACTCGGACGTCATCGGCGGCGTTGCGATCGTCAGCGCGGACGATCGCAACGCGCAGAACGCCGAGCGTCTGGGCTTCCTGCAGAACGCCGTCGGCGCGATCGCCGGTCCGTTCGACAGCTTCCTCGCACTGCGCGGCGTGAAGACGCTCGACGTGCGCATGCAGCGTCACTGCGAGAACGCGCTCGAGCTGGCCGGCTGGCTCGAGCGACGGCCGGGCGTGCGTCGGGTTCGCTACCCGGGGCTCGGGTCGCATCCGCAGCACGCGCTCGCGCGCCGGCAGATGCGCGCATTCGGCGGGATGGTGTCGGTCGAACTCGATACCGACCTCGCCGGCACCCGCCGTTTCCTCGAAGCGTGCTCGATCTTCACGCTGGCCGAAAGCCTGGGGGGCGTCGAGAGCCTGATCGAGCATCCGGCGATCATGACGCACGCGACGATTCCGCCCGAGCAGCGCGCGCGCACCGGGATCGGCGATTCGCTGGTGCGCCTGTCGGTGGGAATCGAAGACATCGACGACCTGAGGGGCGACCTCGAGGCGGCGCTCGTTGCGAGCCGCTAGCGGGATCGGCCGGGCGTGACCCAGACCGGCCCGACGTCCGGCGCCTGCAGGACGGGTAGTCGGTTTCGAGCGTTTCGGCCTGGCTTCCGATCGCGGCAGGCGACAGAGCGAGGGCGATGCCCCGCTGGATGCGGAACAATGCGTCGATGCACGACCTCAACGAACTCGCCCATTTTTCGGCCGTCGTGAAGCACGCCGGCTTCACTGCGGCTTCCCGCGCGACCGGAATTCCCAAGTCCAGCCTCAGCAAGTCGATCTCGCGTCTGGAGAACCGACTGCAGTTGAAGCTGCTCGAGCGCTCGACACGGCGTTTCCGGGTCACCGACCTGGGGCGCGAGTTCCACGAACATTGCCTCGCGATGCTCGAGAGCGCCGAAGCGGCCGAGGCGGTCGTGGAACGCGCGACCCGAGAGCCCGGCGGGAGTGTCCGCATGAACTGCCCGCAGGGCGTCCTGTACGAACTGGTCGGAGGCGTGCTGCCCGGATTTCTCTTGCGCTATCCGAAGGTGGACCTCGAACTGCAGGTGATCGATCGCAGGGTCGACCTGATCGAGGAGGGTTTCGACGTCGTCGTCAGGGCGCGGCAGCGCATCGACGAAGATCGCTCGATGATCGTGCGGCCGCTCGGAAAGACGCGTCTGGTGCTCGTGGCGAGTCCGGATTTCCTCGCGGGGCGTGCCGTTTCACGCCTGGAGGACGTCGGCACGCAGCCGACGATCGCGCTGCAACCCGATGCGCGCATTGCCGAATGGACGTTCGCCCGCAGCGACGGAAGCGCCGGCTCCGTCGTGCACCGGCCGAGGCTGGCCAGCGGCAACAGCGGAGTGTTGCTCGACGCGGCCGTGCACGGGGTCGGCATCGCGCTGCTGCCGAATCACTTGTGCCGCAGGCACCTGCAGCTTGGCACGCTGGTCGAGGTCCTTCCCGAGTGGTCGACGCCGACGGACACGGTTCATCTGGTCTTCACGACACGCAGGGGGCTGCGTCCGTCGGTGCGGGTACTCGTCGACTGGCTCGTTGCGCAGGTGAGCGTGCTGCTTGCGAATCCAGTCGACGCCTCTCCATGATCCAGCGCGCAGGGCTTTCGCAAGCCTCTGCGCGTCCGGAAACCGGCCGTACCGTGGCAATCAACACCGACGATCGGGCGCGTTCCATCGCGAACCACGAGCGCGCCCAATGGGGGAACCGGGGCAAGCTCGTCGGTTCGGATCAGGTGAACGCTGCGCGCTAGCTAGCGCTCGCCGGGGCGACCCCCCGGAACGGCGAGGGTCAGCCGTTACGCCGGCGAGGCCGAAAAAAAGGGCGCCCGCATCAGCGGGCGCCCCTGGCAAGCGTCACGAACGGCGATCCGGTGCATTCCACTGCACGTGAACCGCGGCCTGCGACTGCACTTGAGCGCGGGTCAGCGTGCTCGCGTTCGCGGCTGCGTACCCGGGATCGACGCGCGGGCCCTCGGCGTTCGACTGGATCAGTTGCGGCGTGTTGCGGTCGTAGGCCACATGGCTGCTCACCGTCTGGACCGGTGCGACCGTCGCTACGACCGGACCCGCCGGTACGGCTTGCGGATAGTCGGTTTCGATCGTCTGGGCGTTGACGGACAGAGCGGCGAAGGCGAACAGAGCGGGCGTGGCAAGTTTGATGATCGTTCTCATGATTTCTCCTGGAGAGGGCGGTAAGCGTTGCGATGAATGAATGGTAGGAGGAAACGAAGAGTCGATAAACCGGGTCTGATTGGACAGAATGTTCATAATTAGAAACAATCCTGGCACGAACGATCTCAATGAGCTCGCCCATTTCGCTGCCGTCGGATTGCTGCAGCAACTCGTCGGCGACGTGCTGCCCGGATTCCTGTTGCGCGACCCGAAGGTGAGCCTCGACGACGTCGCAGCGCTGCCGACGATTGCGCTGCAGCAGGCGATCGGCGCCGCAGGCTGAAGCCCCGCGTCGGCGTCAGCGCTCGCCCATGCCTTGCGCCGGCTCGGGCGCGCTGCCCGCGCGCACCTTCTTCTCGATGCGATCGCCCGCGTCGGCGTCGATGCTCTTCCAGTAATCGAACGCGCGCTCGAGCACCGGCGAGCGCACACCGCCGAGGAGGCTGCCGGCCACCTGTTCGACGAGCGCCGCGCGTTGCGCGTCGTCGAATACCTGGCGCACGAGGATTCCCGGTTGCGTGAAGTCGTCGTCGTCCGCGCGCAGCGTGTAGGCGCTGCGCACCATCTCGCCGTCGGCTTCCCAGCCGTCGTCCATCGCGCCGGTTTCGTCGGCCCACGAACGCCCGCCGCTGTTCGGCGCATAGACCGGTGCGTTGCCGCTGTGCTCGACCGTCATCTGCCCGTCGAACATGTACGTGTTGACCGCCACCTTCGGCCGGTTCACCGGCAGTTGATGAAAGTTGGTGCCGATGCGGTTGCGCTGCGCGTCGTTGTAGGCGAAGGCACGCCCGAGGAGCATCTTGTCCGGCGACAGTCCGATGCCGGGCACCGTGTTGCCCGGCGAGAACGCCGCCTGCTCGATCTGGGCGAAGAAGTTCTCGGGGTTGCGGTTCAGCGTCATCGTGCCGACCTCGTGCAGCGGCCAGTCGGCATGCGGCCAGGTCTTCGTGAGGTCGAAGGGGTTGAGGCGGTAGGTCTTCGCGTCGGCGTAGGGCATCACCTGCACCGACAGCGTCCAGCTCGGATGCTCGCCGCGCGCGATCGCGTCGAACAGGTCGCGGCGATGGAAGTCGGCATCCTTTCCGGCCATCGCGGCGGCTTCGGCGTTGGTGAAGAAAGCCATGCCCTGCTTCGTGTGGAAGTGGTACTTCACCCAGGACCTCTCGCCCGACGCGTTCACCCACAGGAACGTGTGCGAACCGTAGCCGTTCATGTGGCGCCAGGTGCGCGGCAGGCCACGCACGCCCATCAGGTAGGTCACCTGGTGGGCGGTCTCGGGGTTGCTCGTCCAGAAGTCCCACTGCATGTGGTTGTCGCGCAGCCCCGAGTCGGGCAGCCGCTTCTGGCTGCGGATGAAGTGCGGGAACTTCATCGGGTCGCGCACGAAGAAGACCGGCGTGTTGTTGCCGACGAGGTCGTAGTTGCCTTCGTCGCTATAGAACTTCAGCGAGAAGCCGCGCACGTCGCGCCAGGTGTCGGGGCTGCCCATCTCGCCTGCGACGGTGGAGAAACGCGCGAGCATCTCCGTTTTCGCTCCCTTGCGAAAGAGCGCCGCCTTCGTCCAGCGGGAGACGTCGGAGGTGGTCTCGAAGATGCCGAAGGCGCCCGCGCCCTTCGCGTGCGGCTGGCGCTCGGGCACCTTCTCGCGATTGAAGTGCGCCATCTGCTCGAGGAAGTGCACGTCGTGCAGCAGGATCGGACCGTCGGCGCCGATCGTCAGCGAGTTTCGGTCGCTGGCCGCCGGTGCACCGCTGCCGGTGGTGGATCCGCTACTCGTTTTCGGTTCGCTCATTTCGCTGCTCCTGCTGCTCGGCGGGGCTCGACGGACAGTCGCCCGGTGTGTGGGCCAGCATAGCCTCGAGGCGCGGGAACACATCGCCCGGACCGCGCCGAGATCGCGGGCATGCCGCGCGCTCGAGCATCTTGTCGCGTAATCCGCATCGCAGACGAAAGCGGCTATCGGGGCTGCTACATTCGCAGTCCGATGGAAGCCGTCAACCAACTGCTGCTGGTAGGTGCGCTGGTGATGTTCGCCGGCATCCTGCTCGGCGCATTCTCGTCGCGCTTCGGCATCCCGTTCCTGCTCGTGTTCCTGCTGGTCGGGATGCTCGCCGGCGAGGACGGCATCGGCGGCATCGACTTCGACGACCATCGGCTTGCGTTCTTCGTCGGCAACCTCGCGCTGGCGATCATCCTGCTCGACGGCGGACTGCGCACGAAGCTGGCGACCTTCCGCGTTGCGCTGCGGCCCTCGCTGATCCTCGCATTCTTCGGCGTCGTGCTCACCGCGCTTCCGGTGGGCCTGTTCACGGCGTGGGTCTTCGGCATCGACTGGCGGCTCGGGTTGCTGCTCGGGTCGATCGTCGGCTCGACCGATGCAGCCGCGGTCTTCGCACTGCTGCGGTCGAGCGGAACCCGCCTGAACGAGCGCGTGGCCAACACGCTCGAGATCGAATCGGGCATCAACGACCCCACCGCGATCTTTCTCACGACGCTGATGATCGAGGTGCTGATGGCCCCGCAGGAGCTGGAGGGGTGGGGCCTGGTGCGGCAGCTCGTCTTCCAGTTCGGCCTGGGCGGCGTGCTCGGTCTCGCGCTCGGCTACGCGATGGCCTGGGTGATGCGCCGCGCGCAGGTCGGGGAGGGGTTGAGTGCGCTGCTGCTGTGCTCGGGCGGGGTTACCGCTTTCGCCATCACCAGCACGCTGGGCGGCAGTGGCTTCGTCGCCGTCTACCTCGTCGGGCTGACCGTCGGCAACCGGATGCGTCGCACGGCCGAGAACCTGCTGCGAGCGATGGACGGCATGGCCTGGCTCGCGCAATCGAGCATGTTCCTGCTGCTCGGCCTGCTGGTGACGCCGGCCGAGCTGCCGGAGATAGCCTGGCAGGCGCTGGCGGTCTCGGCGTTCCTGATGCTCGTTGCGCGGCCGTTGGCGGTGTGGTTGTGCCTGCTGCCGTTCTCCTTCGCGCGGCGCGAGGTGGCCTTCATGGGATGGATCGGGCTGCGCGGGGCGGTGCCGATCGTGCTCGCCGTGTTCCCGCTGCTTGCCGGCGTTCCCGACGCGGAGCTGATCTTCAACGTCGCTTTCGTCGTCGTCGTGACCTCGCTGTTGCTGCAGGGATCGTCGGTGCCGCTGGCGGCGCGGCTGTTCGGCGTGGGGCTGCCGCCGCGCGACGAGCCGCGCGTGCGCCCGACGCTGTCGGACGAACGGCTGGCGGTGCTCGAGTTCCGCATCGGGGAACGCTCGCCGATGCTCGGCCTGGACCTGCGCACGCTGATCCTGCCCGAAGGCGCGCGCGTGGTCGGCGTTCTGCGCGCCAATGCGGTCATGCATGACGACGATACCGGCGCCCTGCGGCGCGACGACGTCGTGATGCTCGTCGCGCCCGACGTCGAGGTCGACCACCTGTCCGACATGTTCACCAGCGTGGACACCGGCGCGCGCCGGCGCTTCTATGGCGATTTCGTGCTCGAGGGCGCCGCGGCCTTCGCCGACGTCTGCGCGGCCTACGGCTGCGAGATGCGCGCCGAGTTCGAGGGTCTGTCGCTCGACGAGGCGATGCGCCGCCACGCTCGGCACATCGTCGAGGGCGACGCGGTGCAGCTCTCCGGCCTGCTGTTGATCGCTCGCGAGGTGGTGGGCGGCCGAGTGGTGAAGGTGGGGCTCAAGCTCGAGCGCGCCCGCGGGCGTTAGAAGTTCCCACGGCGCGAAGGCCGCCCGCCGCGCCCCTGTGGCCGTTCCTCAGCGAATGTCGTCGTCGAAGTATTCGCCCGGGGTGCGCACGATCGGCACTGCCCGCCGCTCCTCGCGCTGGCGCATCTCCACGCGCCGGATCTTGCCCGAGATCGTCTTCGGCAGGTCGGCGAACTCGAGGCGACGGATCCGCTTGTACGGTGCGAGCCGATCGCGGCAGAACCGCAGGATGTCGGCCGCCGTCTCCGCATCGGCCGTGCGACCGGCAACCAGCATGACGAAGGCCTTGGGCACCGCCAGGCGCAGCGGATCGGGCGAGGGCACGACGGCCGCCTCGGCGACCGCTTCGTGCTCGATCAGCACGCTCTCGAGCTCGAACGGGCTGATCCGGTAGTCGCTCGCCTTGAACACGTCGTCGGCGCGCCCGACGTAGGTGATGTAGCCGTCGGCGTCGCGTTGCGCGACGTCGCCGGTGTGGTAATGCCCGTTGCGCATCACCTGTGCCGTACGCTCGTCGTCGTCGGCATAGCCGGGCATCAGGCCCACCGGCCCGACGCAGAGATCGAGCGCCACTTCGCCCTCGTCGGCCGGCGCGTCGTTCACGTCGAGCAGCGCGATGCGAAAGCCCGGCAGCGGACGCCCCATCGAGCCGGGTTTCAGCGGCTGTCCCGGGGGGTTGCCGACGATGCAGCTCGTCTCGGTCTGTCCGTAGCCGTCGCGGATGGTGAGCCCCCAGGCGTCGCGCACCTGCTGGATGACCTCCGGGTTCAGCGGCTCGCCGGCCGACACGAGCTCGCGCACCTTCACCGGCCACGCGCGCAGGTCTTCCTGGATCAGCATGCGCCAGACGGTGGGCGGTGCGCACAGCGTGCGCACGCCGGCGCGCACGAGCTGGTCGAGTGCGCGTTTCCCGTCGAAGCGCGCCATGTTGAAGGCGAACACGCAGGCGCCGGCATTCCACGGCGCGAAGAAGCAGCTCCACGCGTGCTTGGCCCATCCGGGCGACGAAATGTTCCAGTGCACATCGCCCGGTTGCAGGCCGATCCAGTACATCGTCGACAGGTGCCCGACCGGATAACTCTGGTGCGTGTGTCGCACGAGCTTCGGCTTGCTCGTGGTGCCCGACGTGAAATAGAGCAGCAGCGTTTCGTCGGGACGCGTGTCGGCTTTCGGCGTGTAGTCGGGCGATGCGTGGTGCGCGCCGGCGTAGTCGACCCAGCCGGGCGGCGGCGGCGCGTCGACGCAGATGCGCGTGCGGTTTCCGGCGATGCCCTCGAAGCGCTCGGCGTTGGCCGAGCGCGTGACGATGTGCGCGACGTGCCCGCGCTCGAGCCGGTCGGCGAGATCGTCGCGCGTGAGCAGGTGGGTCGCGGGGATCATCACCGCGCCGATCTTGATGCAGGCGAGCATCGTTTCCCACAGCGCGACTTCGTTGCCCAGCATCAACAGCACCCGGTCGCCGCGACGCACGCCCAGCGCTTCGAGCCAGTTGGCGACGCGGTTCGAGCGCGCGCGCAGTTCCGCGAAGCTGCAGCGCGTCTCGGAACCGTCGTCCTCGACGATCCACAGCGCGTTGTCGTCGTTGTCCTTCGCCAGGTCGTCGAAATGGTCGAGCGCCCAGTTGAAGCGCTCCAGCTTCGGCCAACGAAACGACGCGACCGCGGCGTCGTAGTCGGCGCGATGCTCGAACAGCAGGTCGCGCGCAGCGCGAAAGCGGGCGAGATTCTCGTTCATGCGATCCTCCGACGGATCCGCCAACCATACCGAAAAACCGGCGTACCGCGGGGTAAGATCGTCCGATGGACGAGGCAATCCTGGATGTCGTCGTCATCGGTGCCGGCACTGCCGGGCTGGCTGCGCTGCGCGAGATCCGCAAGCGCAGCGAGCGCTTCGCGCTGATCGACGACGGGAAGTGGGGTACGACCTGCGCGCGGGTCGGGTGCATGCCGTCGAAGGCGCTGATCGCGGCGGCGAACGCCTTTCACCGGCGGCACGACTTCGATGCGTTCGGCATCCGCGGCGCCGATGCGCTGCGCGTCGACGTGCCGTCTGCGTTGGCGCGTGTGCGCGCGTTGCGCGACCAGTTCGTCGCCGGCGTGCGCAAGGTCACCGACGCACTGGGCGAGCGGGCGATCACCGGGCGTGCGCGCATCGTCGCACCCGACTGCGTCGAGGTGAACGGACGCCGCCTGCACACGCGACGCATCGTCGTCGCCACCGGCTCCGAGCCGGTGGTGCCCGCGCCGTGGCGCGCGCTGGGCGATCGGATCCTCACCACCGACACGCTGTTCGAACGCCGCGACCTGCCCGCTCGCATCGCGGTCGTCGGCATGGGCGCGATCGGCGCCGAGATCGCGCAGGCGTTGTCGCGCCTGGGGGTCTCGGTGACCGCCTTCGGTTCGAGCGAGATGCTGGCCGGACTGAGCGACCCGAGCGTGAGCGCCGCGCTGCTCGCATCGCTGCGCCAGGAATTCGCGGTGCATCTCGGCTCCCCGGCGGTGGTTTCCGAACAAGGCGACGGCGGCGTGCGCGTGAGCAACGGCCGACACGAGGTGCAGGTCGATGCGGTGCTCGCTGCGCTCGGGCGCCGTCCCGTGCTGGCCGGGCTCGGGCTCGAGGCGCTCGGCGTTGCGCTCGACGAGCACGGGGTGCCGAGCATCGATCCGACGACGATGCGGCTGGGGGCGCTGCAGGTCTTCGTCGCCGGCGATGCGAATGCGCAGGTGCCTCTGCTGCACGAAGCGGCCGACGAGGGGCACATCGCGGGGCTGATTTCCGGCGGAGCGGTGGCGCGGCGCTTTCGCCGTCGTGTCCCGATGTCGATCGTCTTCTGCGATCCCGAAGTGGCGGTCGTCGGCAGGCGCTTCTCGCAGCTCGATGCGAGCGACGTGCTCGTGGGCGAGTACCGATTCGAGCGCCAGGCCCGGGCGCGCATCGAGCAACGGGCCAGCGGCGTACTGCGCCTGTACGCGGCGCGCGGAATCGGGCTGCTGCTCGGCGCGGAATTGTGCGCTCCGGCGGGCGCGCATCTGGCGCACCTGCTTGCCCTGGCGATGGAGCGAACGCTCACCGTGCACGACCTGTTGCGCATGCCTTTCTATCACCCCGTGCTCGAGGAGGGGCTGCGCAGCGCGTTGCGCGAGCTCGCGTCGCAGCTGCCGCCGTGCGGCGAGTCCGATCTCGCCGGCTGCGGCTCGATCGGGGCGGATGCGCTCGAGTGAACCGGCAGGAGCCTCGATGGACCTGAATTATTCGGCCGAAGAGCAGGCCTTTCGCGACGAAGTACGCGCGTGGCTCGAAGCGGCGGTTCCGGCCGAAGTGCGGCGCAAGGTGCTCGACTACGAAGAGCTCACGAAGGAGGACCTCGTCGGCTGGCATCGGATCCTCGCCGACAAGGGCTGGATCGCGCCGGCGTGGCCGCGCGAGTGGGGCGGCACCGACTGGACGCCGGTGCAGCGCTACCTGTTCGAGGAAGAATGCGCCTTTGCCGGCGCGCCGCCGATCGTTCCTTTCGGGGTGTCGATGTGCGCGCCGGTGCTGCTGCAGTTCGGCACCGAGGCCCAGAAGCAGCGCTTCCTTCCGCGCATCTATCGGGCCGACGATTTCTGGTGCCAGGGCTATTCGGAGCCGGGGTCGGGTTCGGATCTCGCATCGCTGAAGATGCGCGCGCAGCGGCGCGGCGATCGCTACGTGCTCGATGGCCAGAAGATCTGGACGACGCTCGCGCATTTCGCCGACTGGATCTTCTGCCTCGTGCGAACCGACACGTCGTCGTCGCGAAGGCAGGAGGGCATCAGCTTTTTGCTCGTCGACATGAAGACACCCGGCATCACCGTTCGTCCGCTGATCCTGCTCGACGAGGGGCACGAGGTGAACGAGGTCTTCTTCGACGCCGTCGAGGTGCCGGTGGAGAACCTGGTGCATCGCGAGAACGAGGGCTGGACGGTCGCCAAATACCTGCTCGGCCACGAGCGGCTGAACACCGGGCGCATCGGCGCGTCCAAGCGCGAGCTCGCGCGGCTCAAGGAGGTCGCGGCCGCCACGACGGCGAACGGCAAGCCTCTGATCGACGACCTTCGCTTCCGCGACCGGCTCTCCCGCGTCGAGATCGAACTGATGGCGCTGGAGATCACGAACCTGCGCTTCGTCGACGAGATGCGGCGCACGGGGCGCATCGGCCCCGAGGTGTCGATGCTGAAGATCCGTGGAACCGAGATCCAGCAGGCGCTCACCGAACTGAGGATGCAGGCGGCAGGCCCCTTCGCACAGATGTTCCGCGCGCTCGACTACGAAGGCTTCGACGAGCGCACCGCCGCGGTGGCGCCGCGCTACTTCAACTTCCGCAAGACGTCGATCTACGCGGGATCGAACGAGATCCAGCGCAACATCATCGCGAAGGCGGCTCTCGGACTCTGAACGAACAGGCACTCCATGGACTTCCAGTACACCGAGGAGCAGCGCCTTCTCGCCGACAGTGTGAGCCGGCTGCTCGAGCGCAGCTACGACTTCGAGATGCGCAAGGCCATCGTGTCGTCACCCGAGGGCTTCAGCGCGGCGATCTGGCACGACCTCGCATCGATGGGACTGCTGTCGGTGCCTTTCATGGCGCACGACGGCGGCTTCGGCGGCGGCGCGATCGACCTCATGGCGCCGATGCAGGCTTTCGGCGCGGCGTTGCTCGTCGAGCCGTTCGCGTCGACGCTGGCGCCGGCCGGTCGCCTGGTCTCGACGTTGGGAACGCCGGCGCAGCGCGCCGCGCTCGTGCCGCGCGTGGTCGACGGATCGGCGAAGCTCGCCTTCGCGCACGTCGAGACGCAACTGCGGCATTCGCTCGACGGCATCGCCACGACGGCGACGCCGGCGCAAGGCGGCTGGCGCCTGTCGGGCGAGAAGCGGATGGTGCTGCACGCGCCGATGGCCGATGCGCTCGTCGTCACCGCGCGCATCGCCGACGGACCCGGGCACGTCGAAGAGATCGGCGTATTCGTCGTCGATGCGCATCGCGCCGGCGTGGTGATGAAGACTTTTCGTACCGTCGACGATCTTCGCGCCGCCGACGTCGCTTTTCGCGACGTCGCGCTCGACGCCGATGCGCGGCTGGGCGACGGCGGGGGCGAGGCGCGTGCTGCGATCGACGAGGCGATCGATTTCGCCACCGCGCTGGGCTGCGCCGAGGCCATCGGCGCGATCGACTTCGCCAACGGGGCGACGCTCGAGTACCTGAAGACGCGCAGGCAGTTCGGCGTTCCCATCGGCTCGTTCCAGGCGCTGCAGCATCGGATGGTCGACATGACGATCCACGCCGAGCAGGCGCGGTCGATGGCGCTGCTCGCCTGTGCCAAAGTCGATGCGGCGGCGCGCGGCGAGATCGACGCCGCCGAGCGCCGGCGCACCGTGTCGGCAGCGAAGGTGCTGGTGGCCGCCGCCTGCCGGCACGTCGGACAGGAAGCGATCCAGTTGCACGGCGGGATGGGCATGACGGTGGAGATGAAGATCTCGCACGCGTTCAAGCGCCTGACGATGCTCGCACAGCAGTTCGGCGACATCGATCATCACCTCGATCGCTTCGCTGACGCCTGAGCCGTACGAGCCAGGCGCCCCGTGTTGCAGTCGAAACCGGCGATGTAACGAAACCATCATCTTCCGCGGGCATCCTTCGCGCGCAAAGGCAAACGACGCACTAGGAGGAACCCGAATGGAACCGATCGATCGGATCCTGGCCTGCAGCGCACGCTTCTTCGGCCTTTCGCCGCTGCGTCGGCGAGGCGCTCCGCCTGCCGAGAACGCCGAGGAACTCGACGCCCTCGACGCCGCCATGCTCGAGTGCTGCGCGGCCGAGGGCCTCGCCGCCGAGCGGCTGATGCGCGAGGCGCGCGACGGCCAGGCACGCTGAGGAACCCGGAGCCGTCTCGCCGCGCTGTCACGGAACCGTCATCGACGCCCGATAGCCTGCTCGCATGACAGAGCGAACAGAGGAAAGGGCAAGGATGAAATCGAATACCTTCGGGCGGCTCGTGATCGGCGGCGCACTGGCGTTCGGGGCGGTCGCCGCGCACGCCGTCGACATCACCGGAGCGGGGGCGACCTTCCCCGCCCCGATCTACGCGAAGTGGGCCGAGGCGTACAAGGCGAGTACCGGCAGCAGCGTCAACTACCAGGGCATCGGCTCGGGCGGCGGCGTCAAGCAGATCGTCGGCAGGACCGTCGATTTCGGCGCGACCGACGACCCGATGAAGAGCGAGGACCTCGAGAAGAACGCGCTGCTGCAGTTTCCCGCGGTGATCGGCGGCATCGTCGCCGTGGCGCACCTGCCCGGCGTGCAACCGGGGCAGATCACGCTCGACGGCCCGGTGCTGGCCGACATCTACCGCGGCGCGATCACGAAGTGGAACGACGCGAAGATCGGCGCGCTGAATCCTTCGCTGGCGCTACCCGACACGGCGATCACGCTGGTCTACCGTTCCGATTCGTCGGGAACCACGGCGGCGTTCACCGATTACCTGTCGCAGGTCTCGTCGTCGTTCCGTTCGGACATCGGCGCGGGCAAGACGGTGAACTGGAAAACGGGCGTGGGCGGCAAGGGCAACGCAGGGGTCGCCGCGAACGTCACGAAGATCGCCGGGTCGATCGGCTACGTCGAATACGCGTATGCCAAGCAGAACAAGCTGACGCACGCGGCGATGATCAATCGCGACGGCAAGAAGGTGCAGCCGAACGACCGCAGCTTCGCGGCGGCCGCCTCGCATGCCGAGTGGGCGTCGCAGCCTGGCTTCGGCGTGAACCTGAATCACCAGCACGGCGACGACGCGTGGCCGATGACTTCGGCAACCTACATCCTGATGCATCGCGCCGCCGAGAAGCCCGCGCGTTCGGCCGAGGCGCTGAAGTTCTTCCGCTGGGCGCTGAACGACGGCGGCAAGCTCGCGCTGGAACTCGACTACGTGCCGCTTCCCGAGGGCGTCGTGAAGCAGGTCCAGGCCTCGTGGGCGAACGTTCGCGACGCTTCCGGCAAGCCGGTGCTGGACGGCGGGCACTGACGGAGTCGGCGAGCGACCGACGGCTGCGATGAGCATGGTGGTGGCCGAACGCACGACGATCGAGGCCGCGTTCGACGGCGCGGATTACGCGCCGAACGCCGTCGGCGTGTCGGGGCGCGCGAGCAGGCGAGCGGACGCGAGCGCCGACGCGGGACGAAGCGGGAGCGCGGCGGCGAGCGCGCAGTTCGACGACCGGCGCGGAAGGCGCTTCGCCGTGCAGGACCGCGTCTTCCTCGCCGTCACCCGTTTCTTCGCCGCGCTGGTGCTGGTCGCGCTCGCCGGAATCCTCGTCGCCCTCGTCATGGAGGGCTGGCCCGCGCTGCGGGCCTTCGGACCGGGCTTTCTCGTCGGAACGACGTGGAGCCCGGCCGATGACGTCTACGGCGCCGTCGTCCCGGGATACGGCACGATCGTCACGTCGGCCATCGCCCTGGCAATTGCCGTCCCGGTGAGTTTCGGCATTGCCGTCTTTCTCACCGAGATGTGCCCGCAGAAGCTCGCGCGTCCGCTGGGGATCGCCGTCGAGTTGCTCGCCGGCATCCCGTCGATCATCTACGGCTTCTGGGGCTTGTTCGTGCTCGCTCCGGTGTTGCAGGCGCACGTGCAGCCGCTGCTCGTTGGCACCGGCCTGCCGATCTTCGCCGGGCCGCCGCTGGGGATCGGCGTCTTCACGGCGGGAGTCGTGCTCGCGTTGATGGTCGTCCCGTTCGTCGCGTCGGTGATGCGCGACGTCTTCCAGACCGTTCCGGCGGTGCTGAAGGAGTCGGCCTATGGGCTGGGCTGCACCACCTGGGAAGTCGTGCGGCACGTCGTCCTGCCGTACACGCGCATCGGCGTGGTCGGCGGCATCCTGCTCGGACTGGGACGCGCGCTCGGAGAGACGATGGCGGTGACCTTCGTGATCGGCAACGCGAACCGGCTCTCGGCGAACCTGTTCGCGCCGGGCAACTCGATCGCTTCCACGCTCGCCAACGAGTTCGCCGAGGCAGATCCGGCGCTGCACATTCCGTCGCTGTTCGCGCTCGGGCTGCTGCTGTTCGTCATTACCTTCGTCGTGCTCGGCGTGGCGAAGTGGCTCGTGCAGCGCAGCGCTGCGCGCACGGGTGCCTGAGGGTCGCAACCGGGAGCATGACGATGGATGCCTTCACGGTTCGCCGCCGCAGGTTCGTCAACGCCTTCGGCCTGTCGCTTTCGGCGGCTGCGATGTCGCTCGGTCTGGCGGCGCTCGCGTGGATCCTGTGGACGTTGTTCTCGTCGGGGCTGGCCGCGTTCAGCGCCGATTTCTTCCTGGAGTCGACGCCGGCTCCGGGAACCGATGGCGGCGGACTGGCGAACGCCATCGTCGGCAGCGCGATGATGGTCGCCTTTGCGACCTTCGTGTCCACGCCGGTCGGCATCCTGGCGGGCGTCTATCTCGCCGAGTTCGGCGCGCGCTCGCGCTTCGCCGCCGTCACGCGCTTCGTCACCGACCTCATGCTGTCGGCGCCTTCGATCGTCATCGGGCTCTTCGTCTACGCGCTCGCGGTGGCGACCGTCGGGCACTTTTCCGGCTGGTCGGGCTCGCTCGCGCTTGCGCTGATCGCGATCCCGGTCGTCGTTCGCACCACCGAGAACATGTTGCTGCTGGTTCCGGGCAGCCTGCGCGAGGCCGCCTTCGCGCTCGGTGCGCCGCGCTGGAAGGTGAGCCTGGGGGTAACACTGCGCGCGGTGCGCGGCGGCGTCGTCACCGGCGTGCTGCTGGCCGTCGCGCGCATCGTCGGCGAGACGGCGCCGCTGCTGTTCACGGCGTTGAGCAACCAGTTCTTCACGCTCGACATGTCGACGCCGATGGCGAACCTGCCGGTGGTCATCTACAACTTCGCGATGAGCCCGTACGAGAACTGGCAGCAACTCGCCTGGGGCGGTGCCGCGCTCATCGCGCTCGTCGTGCTCGCATTGAACGTGCTCGCGCGCGTGCTGTTCCGGGATCGGCTGCGCGGCTGAAACATGGGGGTGGAAAGGATCATGCAGGCAACGATGCCGGTCGATGCGCCGGCGGCAATCGAGGTGAGGAACCTGTCGTTCTATTACGGGCGCTTCCGCGGCCTGGCGGACGTCTCGCTCGACGTTGCGCGCAGTCGCGTGACGGCGTTCATCGGGCCGTCGGGTTGCGGCAAGTCGACGCTGCTGCGCACCTTCAACCGGATGTTCGATCTCTACCCGAACCAGCGCGCCGAAGGCGAGATCCGGATGGGGGGGCGCAACGTTCTCGATGCGTCGGTCGACCCGATCCTGCTGCGGGCCAGGGTCGGCATGGTGTTCCAGAAGCCCACGCCGTTTCCGATGACGATCTTCGAGAACATCGCCTTCGGCGTTCGGCTCTACGAGAAGCTGTCGCGCGACGCAATGCACGCGCGCGTCGAGTGGGCGCTGCGCAAGGCGGCGCTGTGGGAGGAGGTGAAGGACAAGCTCGACGCGAGCGGTTTGAGCCTCTCGGGCGGGCAGCAGCAGCGGCTGTGCATCGCGCGCATGGTGGCGGTGAAGCCCGAGGTGCTGCTGCTCGACGAGCCCACCAGCGCGCTCGACCCGATCTCCACCTCGCGCATCGAGGAGCTCGTCACCGAGTTGAAGAACGAATACACCATCGCGATCGTCACGCACAATATGCAGCAGGCCGCGCGCATCTCGGACTACACCGCCTACATGTATCTCGGCGAGCTCGTCGAGTTCGGGCCGACCGACGACATCTTCGTCCGACCGCGCAAGAAGGCGACCGAAGACTACATCACCGGCCGCTTCGGTTGAGGAGCATCGACATGGCGAGCCGCGAATTTGCCCATCGAACCTTCGATTCCGACATCGAGACGCTGCGCAGCACGGTGGCGACGATGGCCGGGCTCGTCGAGCGCCAACTTGTGCGCGCGATCGACGCGATCCGCGGGCACGATCCGCGGCTGGTCGACGAGGTGCTGCTCGACGAGCAGCAGGTGAACCGGCTGCAGGTCGACTCGGACCTGCGCTGCAACCGTACGATCGCGCGCCGCCAGCCCATCGCGATCGACCTGCGCGAGATCATCGCGGTGATCCACATCGTCAACGACCTCGAGCGGATCGGCGACGAGGCGAAGAAGATCGCGATCCGCAGTCGCGATTTCGCCGATGCGCCGTCGCCGATCGGCATCGACGAGATCGAGCGGATGGCGTCGCGCGTACGCGCGATGTTCGATGCGGCCATCGATGCCTTCGTTCGGCACGATGCGAGCGTTGCCGCGCGGCTCGAGGAGAGCGACGACGAAGTCGATGCGCTGCGCGACCGTCTGATCGGCCAGTTGATGCAGGCGATGTCCGCTCGGCCCGATGCGGTGAGCTCCGGCCTGGCGGCCGTGTTCGTCGTGCAGTCCATCGAGCGCGTCGGCGATCACGCGAAGAACATCGCCGAGCACGTCGCGCTGCTCGTCGAGGGGGTCGACCTGCGTCAGGCGCCCGTCGGCTCCGACCGGGAAGTCGAGGAGGGCCGCTGATCGGTCGCAGGCTCCGGGGGCACAGCGGTCGCGCCGAGCGGCGCGCCCGCCCCGGGCTCGGTCGAGTTTTCCTGCAGCGCCGGATCGGGGATCAGCCGGGCTGCCGGCAGGCACAGGATGAAGGTGCTGCCGCGGCCGGGTGCGCTGTCGAAGCGAAGTTGCCCCTGGTGCCGCGCCATGATGCGCTTGACGATCGCCAGCCCCAGTCCTGTTCCGCCGGTCGCGCGCGAACGTCCGCGATCGACGCGATAGAAACGCTCCGCCAGGCGCGGCAGGTGTTCGGGGCCGATGCCGATGCCCGTGTCGCGCACCGCGATGCGCCCTTCGGCGTCCTGCACGCGCCAGTCGACGCCGATGCGCCCATCGTCCGGCGTGTAGCGGATCGCGTTGGTGAGCAGGTTGCGCACCGCGCTCTCGAGCTCGCCCGGCGAGGCCAGCACGCGGCGCGGACCGTCCAGGACGAGCGAGATCTGGTGGCGGCCGGCCGAGATGGTGCGCGCCTCGTCGACCAGCCGTTCGAGCAGCGATGCGAGGTCGATCGGTTCATCGTCGAGCGCCTGCGTGTCGCTCTCGAGCGAGGAGATCGTCAGCAGGTCGTCGACGATCCGCTGCATCGTGCGGCTCTGCTCGAGGATCGACTCGAGGTATTCGCGGCGCTGGTGGACGTCGAGGTCGAGGGTGAGCAGCGTCTCGGCGAACCCGGCGATCACCGTTACCGGCGTGCGAATTTCGTGCGACACGTTGGCGACGAAGTCGCTGCGCATCGCGTCGAGCTTCGCGCGCTCGGTGACGTCGCGCGTGATCAGCAGCTTCTGCTCGCCCTGTGCCCGGTGCAGCAACAACTCGTAGATGCGCCCCGGGCGGCCGGGCAGCTCCACCCGGATCGAGCTGCCCGCTTCGTTCGTTTCGAGCAGGCCGGCGAGCTCGGGCTGGCGGATGAAGTGGTGGATCGGCCGGCGCGTGCCGAAGATTCCGTGCAGGCTCTCGGCGGCGTCGTTGGCCCAGAGCACGTGGTCATAACGGTCGAGCACGACGAGACCGTCGGGCAACTGGTCGACCGCCGCGTGGATGCGTTCGAGCTCCGAGGCGAGATCGGCCTGCGCGTCGACCTCCTGGCGTGCGAAGCGGGAAAGCCGGGAAATCAGCGCGCGCCACGGCCCGTAGCCGGCCGGCAGCGATCGATTGCGCGGCAGCGTCGCCCAGTGATGCAGGCGTGCGAGGTAGGCGGTTTCGCTGAGCGCGTACGCGATGAGCACCGCGCCCAGCCACCAGACCGCGGCCCGCTCGGAGATGTAGGCATCGAGCAGGGCGGCGATGAGGACTGCGGCGACGATGGCCGCGAGATTGCGAAACACGAGGCGCACGGCGTTCCCGGACGTTGGCGCGAAGGACGTTGGGCGCGAGGAATCAGCTTCGCCCGAAGCGATAGCCTTCCCCGCGTACGGTTTCGATCAACCGGTCGTGGCCGCTCGGAGCGAGCGCGAGCCGCAACCGCCGGATGTGCACGTCGACCGTGCGCTGGTCAATATACACGCGATCACCCCACACGCCGTCGATCAGCCGGTCGCGCGAGACGACCCGGTCGGCGTTGCGCATCAGGAAATGCAGCAGCCGGAACTCGGTGGGGCTGAGCGTGAGACGGACGTCGCCGGCGCGCACGCGCACCGCCGCAGGCTCCAGGCGCAGACCGTCGATCTCGATCGGCGATTCGTCCGCCGCTGCCGTGGCTGCCGCCGATCCCTCGTCGCCGGTGCTCGTGCGCCGCAACACGGCGCGCACCCGGGCGACCAGCTCGCGCGTCGAGAACGGCTTGGTGAGGTAGTCGTCCACGCCTCGGTCGAAGCCGAGCAGCTTGTCGCCTTCGTGCGCTCTTGCGGTCAGCAGCATGATCGGCACCTTGCTCGTGCGTGCTTCGGCGCGCAACGCCTTCGCCAGGTCGATGCCCGCTTCGCCCGGCAGCATCCAGTCGAGGACGATGAGGTCGGGCAGGGCGCGCGCGAGTGCGGCGCGCGCGGCCTCGGCCGAGTCGACGCCGTCGACGCGATAACCGGCATGTCGAAGATTCACGGCGACGAGTTCGCGGATCGCCGGTTCGTCTTCGACGACGAGGATCAGTGCGGTCACGAAGGCGTCCCCGTTGCAGGCGGGCCCCACCAGCTATAGCGACGCTGCGGCGTCGAGCCGGGGGTCGAGGCGCCGAGCGCGAGCGACCAGCTTCGCGCGATGACCGGCAGGCCGGTGACGGATACGCGGTCCTCGACGAACCCGCGCGCGCCACGAACGATCGTCGCGTGCAGCTTCAGCGGCCGGTCGTCGAACGCGATGCCTGCCGTTCGCAGTCGTTCGCGGATCTGGCGCGCGAGCCGGTGCACGAAAGGAGGCGCCGGCGACGCAGCTCCGGGTGGCTTCGCCGGGCCGACCCACAGCACGCCGTGCCCGAAGCTGCCGATGCGCGACAGTTCCAGCGCCGCGAGCGTGTCGACGTCGTCGATCGGCGGGTCGTCGGCCGCCGCGTCGCGGGTGCCGCTCGCCCCGCCGTACTGCGACGGCAAGCCGTGCAGGATCGCCTCGAGCGCCGGTCGGTCCTCGAGCGGCTGCATGCCCATGAACGCAAGCGTCAGGTGGATGTCGGGCGCGGCGAAGGCGCGACCGCCCCATCGTGCGGCGGCCTGGGCGGCGATCGCCGCAAGCTCGCCGGCGGCACCCGAGTCGGGGCGCAGCGCGTAGAAGAACCGGGCCTTCGCCACGGCTCAGCCTGCGGTGGGCCGTCCGTAGGCGTCGTCGAAACGGACGATGTCGTCTTCGCCAAGGTAGTCGCCGCACTGCACCTCGATCATCACGAGCGGCACGACGCCGGGGTTCTCCAGCCGATGCTTCGTTCCGATCGGGATGTACGTGGACTCGTTGGCGGCGACGAGGTGCTGGCGTTCGTCGCACTGCACCTTCGCCGTGCCGGAGACGACGATCCAGTGCTCGCTGCGGTGATGGTGCATCTGCAGCGACAGCCTTTGCTTCGGCTTGACCTCGATGCGCTTGATCTTGAAGCGCGGACCCTCCTGCAACACGGTGTACGTGCCCCAGGGCCGCGCGACGGTGCGATGCAGCCGCGCCGACTCGTGCCCGCTCGACTTCAGCCGGTCGACGATCGCGCGCACCTGCTGGCTCGCGTTCTTGTCGGCGACGAGCAGCGCGTCGGGCGTGTCGACGATCAGCAGGTTCTCGACGCCCACCGCGGCGACGAGGCGGTCGTCGCTCTGCACGTGTGTGTTCTTCGCGCCCTGCAGCAGCGCCTCGCCGACGGTGGTGTTGCCGTCGGCGTCGGGCTCGAGCTGCTCCGACACTGCCTTCCATGATCCGATGTCGCTCCAATGGAACGACGCCGGCAGCACGACGACGCCGTCGGCCTTCTCCATCACGGCGTAGTCGATCGAGATCTCAGGGCAGGCCGAAAAAGACTGCTCGGCAATCGCGCACTTCTCGTCGGTGGCGTCGGCGCGGCTCGCCTCCCATGTGGCCTGCGCTGACGCGAGCAATTCGGGGGCGTGCGCCTGCATCGCATCGAGGATCGTCTGCGCGCGAAAGCAGAACATTCCGCTGTTCCAGACGAAGCCGCCGCCGGCGAGGAATTGCACGGCGCGCGCGGCCTCGGGCTTCTCGACGAAGCGGCGCACCGCACGTGCCTCGCCGGCGAGTTCGTCGCCCATTTCGATGTAGCCGAAACCGGTTTCGGGGGCGCTCGGGCGAATGCCGAACAGCACGATCGATCCGGCAGCGGCGAGCTCCGCGGCCTGGCGCGCGACCTTGCGGAACGCCTCCACGTCGGGGATCAGGTGGTCGGCCGGCAGCACGAGGAGGATCGCTTGCGGATCGAAGGCACGAGCCCACAACGCCGCGAGCGCTACCGCAGGCGCGGTGTTCCGGCCGACCGGCTCGAGCAGTTGCGTGACACGCACGCCGCGGGCCGCGCTGCAGCCGTCGATTTCCTCCCGCGTCTTGAAGAAGTACTCGCGATTGGTGACGACGGCGGCGCGCGCGCCGTCGGCGAGCGGCAGCGCGCGCTCGAGTGTTCGCTGCAGCAGGCTCGATGCGCCGCCGAGCTTCATGAACGGCTTGGGAAACGCCTCGCGCGAGACCGGCCACAGGCGCGTTCCGGCTCCGCCGGACAGGATGACGGGGATCAGCATCCGGGCAATTGTACGGATCGCCGTTCGGGCGCCGTGCGAAACTTGACACGGTCGACCGCGCGGGCTGTCCGTGCGGTACAGTGGGTTGGAGCGGCAGCTTGAAGCAGGCAACGGGGGCGGTGCTGGTAACGGGCGGAGCCGGGTACATCGGCTCGCATACGGTGGTCGAACTGCTGCAGGCGGGCTGGGACGTCGTCGTCGTCGACAACCTGTCGAACGCCAGTGCCGAGTCGCTGCGACGCGCACAGGCGATCACCGGCCGCGCGGCGCCGCTGGTCGTCGCGGACATCCGCGACGAGGACGCGCTGCATACCGTCTTCCATTCGCGTAGCTTCGACGCCGTGATCCACTTCGCGGGGCTGAAGGCGGTCGGCGAATCGGTGGTCGATCCGCTCTCGTATTACGACAACAACGTCGCCGGATCGGTTGCGCTGCTGCGCACGATGGCGGCCGCCGGCGTTCGCCGCATCGTCTTCAGTTCGTCGGCCACGGTCTACGGCGACCCGGATTCGGTTCCGATCCGCGAGGATGCGCGCGTCGCGCCGACGAACCCCTACGGGTACACGAAGGCGATGATCGAGCGGATCCTGCTCGACCTCGTCGCCGCCGACGCGTCGTGGTCGGTGGGGATCCTGCGCTATTTCAATCCGGTGGGCGCCCACGAGAGCGGCAGCATCGGCGAGAATCCGCGCGGCGTTCCGAACAACCTGATGCCTTACGTCAGCCAGGTCGCCGTCGGCCGGCTGCCGCAGCTGTCGGTGTTCGGCGGCGACTGGCCGACGCCGGACGGCACCGGGGTACGCGACTACATCCATGTGGTCGACCTCGCCCGTGGGCACCTGGCGGCGCTGGCCCGAACGGCTTCCCACGAGGGCGCGTTCACGGTGAACCTGGGCACCGGCAGCGGATGCTCGGTGCTCGAACTGGTGCGCGCATTCGAGAGCGCGAGCGCACGGAAGGTGCCGTACCGCATCGTCGAACGCCGGCCCGGCGACGTTGCGCAATGCTATGCGGATCCCGGGCTCGCCGAGACGTTGCTCGGGTGGCGCGCCGAATACGGGATCGAAAGGATGTGCGCGGATTCGTGGCGGTGGCAGCAGGCGAATCCGGGCGGGTATGAAGAGTAAGCCGCGTTTCTACAGGGTGCTCACGTCCACCTCGGGAAAGGTCTTCTCGAACACGCCGTTTCCGTCGGCGTCGAGTTCGACAGTCAAGTGATCCGGCGACGATACGACGGCGCGCGCATTGCTCGACGCAGCCCCGGTGATGCGCATCGCGCGCGCCGCGCGTTGGGAGCGGCGCGCCCCTGCCAGGGGCGCGCGGCACGTCAGTGCTTCGTGCGGTCCTTGCGCAGCGCCGGATCCTCGCCTTTCGAACGCGCCTTGCCCTCCTTCTCGGCCTTCTCCATCTGGCGCGCTTCGTCGTCGTTGCGCGGCGCGGCGTCGCGCATCGCCTCGTCGACCTTGCCCGATTCGATGAACTGCTCGACGTCCTTGCGGTAGTGGCGCGCGGCTTCGTAGTCGCCTTCGCCCTGCACGCGAGGATGGCCCTTCGCGGTGTTGCCGGTGTTGCCGGGTTGCGGCGCTTTCTCGTGCTTCATGGTGCTCTCCTCGTGCGATCGCCTGACGCGATCGGAGTGCGGGTTGCGCAAGCCGGAGGCCCGCGTGGCCACCGTGGCGCTGCGGCGCGGCGCCCCGCCTTCGTTGCGCGCGCGGAAAAGAAACGAATCGGCGCGCGCAAGGTCGAGGAGGCGATGAAATGCGCGGAATCGATGCGTTTGCGCGCTCGTCAGCGAGCCTGCAGGAACTGCGCGCCGGCCCCCGCGGCGCGCAGCGGCGACCGGCGTCGCTGCTCGTCAGAACTCGACGTTGTCGATCAGCCGCGTGCTGCCTATCCGGGCGGCGCCCAGCGCGACCAGCGCCTCGGACTGCCTCAGGTCTTCGGCGCCCGGCACGCCGAGATCTTCGCGCCTGCGCACGACGAGGTAGTCGGGCGCCCACCCTCGCGAGCGCAATGCGTCGACCGCTTCGCGCTCGGCAGCAGCCAACGCATCGCGCATATCGTCTGCGCCGGCGCCAGCGTTGGCATCGGCGGCTTCAGGCGCCGCCCCCGATCCGGCCGGGGCCGCGCCGGACGCTGCTGCGAGGCCGATCTCACGCGCGCGCTCGATGAGCGCGACCAGCGCTCGATGCAGCGCCGGTGCCTCGGTGCGCTCGCGCGCATCGAGGTAGCCGTTGCGCGACGACATCGCCAGGCCGTCGCTCTCGCGCGAAGTCTTGCCGGCGACGATGCGGATCGGCAAGGCGAACTGCTCGACCATCGTCCGAACGACCAGCAACTGCTGGTAGTCCTTTCGCCCGAACACGGCGACGGCCGGTTGCACGCAGCCGAAGAGCTTCAGCACGACGGTGGCCACGCCTTCGAAGAATCCGGGGCGGCAAGCGCCTTCGAGGATGTCGCCCAGGCCCGGCGGCGTCGACACGCGAAAGGTCTGCGGCACCGGATAGAGCTCATTTTCGTCGGGCGCGAAGACGAGGTCGCAGCCGGCGGTGCGCAGCGCTTGGCAGTCGCTTTCGAAGGTGCGCGGGTAGCGTCCGAAATCCTCGCTGGGGCCGAACTGCAGGCGGTTGACGAAAATGCTCGCAACCACCGGATGGCCGTGCGCCCTCGCGATTCGCACCAGCGAGAGGTGCCCTTCGTGCAGGTTGCCCATCGTCGGCACGAAGGCGGTGCGCGTGCTGCCGTCGAGCGCCTCGCGCAGGTCGGCGATGCGCTCGATCACGCGCATCGGTCAGTCTCCGACGTTGAAGAAGCTGCGCCGCCCGCGCATCTCGGCGAGCTGGCGCACGAGCACGGCGAAGTCTTCGTCGCGATCGATCGGGTTCAGGTGCTCGGTGTTCACGATCAGCAGCGGGGCCGCGTCGTAATGATGGAAGTAACGACTGTACCCCTCGGCGAGTTCGCGCAGGTACGTCTCGGAGATCGCCGATTCCATCTCGACGCCGCGCTTGCGAACGCGCTCGACCAGCGTGTCGGGCTGCGCCTGGAGGTAGATCACCAGATCGGGTGTCGGTGCCTGCGGGCGCAGGCTCTCGAAGATCTGCCGGTACAGCGCCAGTTCGTCGTCGCCCAGCGTCAGGCGTGCGAACAACGGATCCTTGTCGAGCAGGAAGTCGCCTACGGCCGACTGCGAGAACAGCTCCTGCTGCGCGAGGTCGCGCAACTGGTTCACGCGCTGGAAAAGGAAGAACAGCTGCGTGGGCAATGCGTAGCGGCGCGCGTCGCGGTAGAAGCGCTCGAGGAACGGATTGGCGGTCGGATCCTCGAGCACGAGCTTCGCGCCGAAGCGGTCGGCGAGCCTGCGCGCGAGCGAAGTCTTGCCGGCGCCTATCGGGCCCTCGACGACGATGTGGCGGTATTTCTCGAACGGGGAGGGCGCGACGGCAGTGACGGTCATGAGCGGAATGCGAAATAGACGGCGCCGAGCAGGCACAACGCCGCCCACAGATGGTCGAGCTTCAGCGATTGCCCCATGTAGAGCAGCGCGAACGGCGCGAAGACGGTCAGCGTGATCACTTCCTGCAGGATCTTCAGCTGCGGCAGCGTGAAGTGGGCGTAGCCGATGCGATTGGCGGGCACCTGCAACAGGTATTCGAAGAACGCGATTCCCCAGCTCGCCATCGCGGCGAGCCACCATGGTCGCGACGCAAGGTCCTTCAGGTGCGCGTACCACGCGAACGTCATGAACACGTTCGACGCGACCAGCAGGCCGATCGTCTGCAGCGGGACGGGAAGGGCATTCATCGGGCGTTTGGCGCGGCGTAGGGCAGCGCGGCCTCGCGTTCCACGCGTTGTCCGGCGCACGCGCGCAGCAGCGCGCCGACGTTGCCGTGCCCGGGTACGTCGAGCGACGCGTCGAATTCGGCGAGCGGGGCAAGGGCGAACGCGCGCTCGTGCAGCCGCGGATGCGGCAGTCTCAGCGTCGGCGTATCGAGGAGAATCGGCGTTCCGTCGTCGGCGTGCCCGAGCAGGAAATCGAGGTCGATTTCGCGCGGTGCGTTGCGCCAGGGGCGCTGGCGCCCCAGCGCCCGTTCGACTTCGAGCAGTGCGTCGAGCAGCGCCTGCGGCGTGCAGCGCGTGACGAGCTCGGCAGCGGCATTGCGGTAATCGGGCCCGTCGGCGTCGACCGGCGCGCTGCGATACAGCGACGAGCAGCGAACGACCTCGGCGTCGGCGAGCGCCTCGAGTTGCCCGAGCGCGCGCACGAAGGTGGACGATGCGTCGCCGAGATTGGCGCCGAGACCGATCCAGGCGCGCATCAGGCGATCCGCGTCGCCGCGCGCGAACGGGGCGCGCTCATCGCGCCGCGTCGTCTTGCGCCGCACCCGCGTCGACGGATCGGTCGTCGGTGTGCATCGCGGTCGGCACGGAATCGTCGCCGCCTGCCGCTTCGGACGATGGGCTGCGCTTGCGACTGCGCCGCTTGCGCTTCTTCGCCGCGCCGGGGCCGGGCGCCGCACGCTCGAGCATCGCCTGTCGTTGCGGCGCATCGGCCTGCCAGAAATCGTGCCACCACTGACCCAGCTCGGCGGGGACCTCGCCCGAGTCGCAGCGCAGCAGCAGGAAGTCCCAGCCGGCGCGAAAGCGCGGGTGCGCGACGAGCGCGTGCGGCGAGCGGCCGGAGCGGCGATCGAAGCGCGGCTGCATCATCCAGATCTCGCGCATGTCGCCGATGAAGCGACGCTGGATCGCCAGTCGCCCGGCCTGCTCGTCGAGCACCGAGTCGATCGCCGTCGCGAGCGCCGGGATCGAGTGCTCCCCGCGCGCCGTGGCTTCCTGCCAGCGCACGCGCACCGGCTGCCAGAGCAGCGCGGCGAACAGGAATCCGGGCGACACGCTCTTGTCGGCGAGCACCCGCGCGTCGGTGGCGGAGAGCGCCGCCTGCACGAAGCGCTCGTCGTCGGGTTGCTCGAGGATGACGTCGAGCATCGGCAGCAGTCCGTGGTGCAGCCCCTGGCGGCGCAGTTCCTGCAGGCACGGCATCGACTTGCCCGACAGCAGCAGCTTGAGCATTTCGTCGAAGAGCCGCGCCGCCGGGACGTTGTGCAGCAGGTCCTTCAACTCGCGGATCGGCTGCTGCGTCTTCGGCTCGACGGCGAAGTCGAGCTTGGCCGTGAAGCGGGCCACGCGCAGCATTCGGACCGGGTCTTCGCGGTAGCGGGTCGACGGGTCGCCGATCATGCGCAGCACGCGCCGCTGCATGTCCTTCACGCCGTCGTGATAGTCGAGCAGCGTGTCCGATACCGGGTCGTAGTAGAGCGCGTTGATCGTGAAGTCTCGCCGGGCGGCGTCCTCGGCCTGCGTTCCCCAGACGTTGTCGCGCAGCACGCGACCGTGCTCGTCGGTTTCGGAGGCCGGCTGCATCGAGCGGAACGTGGACACCTCGATCGTGTCGCGACCGTGCAGCACGTGCACGATCTGGAAGCGCCGCCCGATGATCCGCGAGCGCCGAAAGAGCTTGCGCACCTGCTCGGGCGTGGCGTCGGTGGCCACGTCGAAGTCCTTCGGCTTCAGTCCGAGCAGCAAGTCGCGCACCCCGCCGCCGACGATCCACGCCTGGAAGCCGCCCTGCTGCAGCGTTTCGCAGGTGCGAACCGCTGCCTGCGAGACGTCGGCAAGGGGCATGCCCTGCTCGCTGCCCCGGTAGCGCTTCGGGCGCTTGCGCAGCGGCGAGCGCGCGGTCTTCGCCAGCATCCGGTCGATGAGCTGGCGGATCATTCGAACAGGCGCATCGTTCGCCAGCCGCGTTCGCGTGCGAGCGCGGCCAGCCGGTCGTCGGGATTGGTCGCCACCGGGTCGGTGACGCGTTCGAGCAGCGGCACGTCGTTGGCCGAGTCGCTGTAGAAATGCGAGCGCGCGAAGCCGTCCCAGGAGCGGCCGAGCGACGCGAGCCATTCGGCAGTGCGCTGCACCTTTCCTTCGCGAAACGACGGTGTCCCGAGCGGGCGCCCGGTGTAGCGTCCGTCGGCGGTTTCGATGCGCGTGGCGATCAGGTGCTCGATGCCGAACTCGGCGGCGATCGGCCGGGTGACGAATTCGTTGGTTGCGGTGACGATTGCGCAGAGATCGCCCCGCGTGCGGTGATGCTCGACCAGCGCGCGCGCAGCGTCGACGATGCGCGGACGGATCACCTCGTCGAGGAAGCGCTCGCGCCAGGCATCGAGGCGGGCGACCGGATGCGCGGCGAGCGGCGCGAGCTGGAACGCGAGGAACTCGAGAATGTCCAGCGTTCCCGCGTGATACTGCTCGAAGAATTCGTCGTTGCGTCGGTCATACTCGGCGCCGTCGACGACGCCCAGCCGGATCAGGAATCGCGCCCACTCGTAGTCGCTGTCGATCGGCAACAGCGTGTAGTCGAGGTCGAAGAGCGCCAGGTTCGCCGGCGTAGCTCCCGGCTGCGCGAAGGCGGGGCGCGCCGGGCTTGCCGGCGAGGTCGGCGAGGTCGGCGCGGGCGGATCGGGCGGGGAGGCGTCGGCAGGCGCGGGGCCGGGGTCGCGGTTTCGGGCGGAAACGTTCGTCACGGTCGGCATTATGAAGGCAGCGCCGCGTCGCCGCCGGCGCGCTGCGGCGGCGCGCCGGCAGCGTTCTCCTGCAGCAACTCGCGCAACAGCGGCAGCGTGATTGCGCGTCGGCGCTCGAACGCGCGACGGTCCAGCGCGTCGAAGGTGCGCAGCAGCGCGCGAATGTCGCGCGACGTGTGCGCGATCAGCCAGGGAATCACGTCGGCGGCCACGGTGACGCCGCGTTCGCGCGCGACGCGCTCGAGCGCTGCCGACTTCTCCTGGTCGTCGAGCAGCTGGAGCCGGAAGACGAGGCCCGAACCCAGCCGGGTGCGAAGGTCGTCGCGAACCGCGAGCGCCACGGGCGGCTGGCTGCCGCTGGCCAGCACCGTGCCTTGCGGGTGCGCGCGCATTCGGTTGATCAGGTGGAACAGCAGCGACTGCCGCGCTTCGTCGAGGCGTTCGACGTCGAGCACGGCGACCACTGCGGGTCTTTCGCCGGCGTCGGAGACCTGGGCCTCGAATGCGTCCAGCGGCGCGTCGGCGGCGAGCGCGCGACCGTCGTCGGCGGCAGCGAGCGCCAGATGCGTCTTTCCGCAGCCGGGCTCGCCCCACAGGTAGACGAGGGGAACGCTCGCGCCTTGCGCTCGGCGCAACGCCCGCAGGCACGCGAGCGCCTCGCCGTTGCGGCCGGCGACGAAGTTCTCCAGCGTCGGGGCTTCGACGCGGTGCAGGTCGAGCGCGATCTGATGCATCGGGGCGCGCGTGCGGATACGGGGATCGGCCCGCAGGCGAGCGGCTACAATCGTCCGAACCGATTGCGGACCGGCGCCGGCGCGCGTGCGGTCCGCCATTCTATCGGGCGCCGTCGGTCCGGCGCCCCCAGTCACGAGCCGGATTCCTCATGGGTTCTTCGAAGGCCACGACGCCGCTCTCGTATCGTTCTGCCGGCGTCGACATCGACGCGGGCGATGCCCTCGTTCGCCGCATCGGGCCGCTGGCGCGCCGCACGATGCGCGAAGGGGTCCTCGGCGGCATCGGCGGTTTCGGCGCGCTGTTCGAAGTGCCACGCCGCTACCGCGAGCCGGTGCTCGTCTCCGGAACCGACGGCGTCGGCACGAAGCTCAAGCTGGCGTTCGCGCTCGACGGTCACGACACGGTCGGCATCGACCTCGTCGCAATGAGCGTCAACGACATCCTCGTCCAGGGTGCCGAGCCGCTGTTCTTTCTCGACTATTTCGCCTGCGGGCGGCTCGACGTCGACGTCGCCGCACGCGTCGTCGCAGGCATCGCGAACGGCTGCGAGCAGGCCGGCTGCGCGCTGATCGGCGGCGAGACGGCCGAGATGCCCGACATGTACCCCGACGGCGAGTACGACCTCGCCGGATTTGCCGTCGGCGTCGTCGAGAAGTCGAAGATCATCGACGGCTCGGCAATCCGGCCCGGCGACGCGGTGCTCGGGCTGGCGTCGAGCGGCGCGCATTCGAACGGCTATTCGCTGGTGCGTCGCGTGATCGAGCGCGCCTGGGGCTCGATCGACGCACCGCAGTTGCAGGACGACTTCCACGGCGTGCGTTTCGCCGATGCGGTGCTCGCGCCCACGCGCATCTACGTGCGTCCGATGCTCGAGTTGCTCGCGCAGGTTCCGGTCAAGGGCATCGCGCACATCACCGGCGGGGGCCTGCTCGAGAACGTTCCGCGCGTGCTCCCCCAGACGGTGCAGGCGGTGCTGCATCGCGACGCGTGGACGCGCCCGCCGCTGTTCGACTGGCTCGAGCGAAACGGCGCAATCGATCCGCACGAGATGCATCGCGTCTTCAATTGCGGCATCGGGCTCGTCGTCGTCGTCGAGGCGTCCGAGAGCGAGCGCGCGCAGGCCCTGCTGCGTGCCCAGGGCGAGACGGTGTTCCGCATCGGCGAGATCGTCGAACGCGCCGACGGCGTCGTGCCTGCCGTGGTGGCCTGACGAGTGCGCGCGGCACCGGCGACGCGCCGCGCGCATCGGGCGCGTCTTCCGGTCCTGCGCCGCGGCTTCGCCGCGTTTCTCGCGCTCGTCACGGTCGTCGCCCTCGGCCCGCTCGCTGCCCCCGACGCTGCCGCTGCGGCGAACTACGAGCTGAAGGTCGACGCGCTGGGCGAGCTCGTCGAACCGATCCGCACCCGCACGCTGGTCGGGCGCTGGATCGACGATCCCGACTTCGATCCGGCGCAAATGACGCTCTTCCTCGAACGTGCGAAGGCCGAGGCGGAGGCGATCGCGCGGGCAGCCGGGTTCTTCTCGGCGCAGGCGCAGGTGTCCTACCAGCCGGCGTCGGCCGACCGTCTGCCGGTCGTTCGGATCGACGTCGATGCCGGCGCGCGCACGACGGTGAACCGCTTCGAGTTCGTGCTCGAGGGCCCGCCGCAGGTGCACAAGCTGCGCGAGCGACTGCTGGAGAGCTGGCCGTTGCCCGAGGGAACGTTCTTTCGCAGCGCGCCCTGGCAGTCGGGCAAGCGGCTGCTGATCGACGCCTTGCAGCAGCGCGGCTACGTGCGCGCGCGCATCGTCGAAAGCGAGGCGCGCGTCGATCCGCTGAACACGACCGCGGCGCTGACGGTGCGCATCGACAGCGGGCCGCGCCTGGATTTCGGTTCGATGACCATCGACGGCCTGTCGCGCTACGACGCAGCCATCGTTTACGCGCTGGCCCCGTGGGAAGGCGACGGCAGGCATCCGTACGACTTCGACGAAGTGCTCGCTTTCCAGGCGCTGCTGCGCACGTCGGGCTACTTCGACTCGGCCGAAGTGCTGCCCGACTTCGCCGCGGTGCTCGCCGATCCGAAGCTGAGCACCGTGCCGATGCGCGTGGAGCTGTCGGAGCGGCGCGCGCAGCGCGTCACCCTCGGCGTGGGCGTCAGCTCCGACGAAGGCGCTCGCGCGCTGCTCGGCTACGAGCACCGCAACGTGTTCGACAAGGGCTGGCAGCTCGAGTCCGGCGTCCTGCTGCAGCGCGTGCGACGGCGCGTCTTCGCCAGCCTGCGAACGCCGCAGAAGGCGAGCGGACATTACTACCAGGGTGGCGTGCGCATCGAGCGCTTCGACGTGCAGGGCGAACTGACCGACAAGCAGACCGCGTTCATCGGCGAAGGCAAGCGCAGTCTCGACACCGACCGCTTCCTGGCGCTGCAGTACCAGACCGAGCAGCGCAACGTGCGCGGAATCGGTGATGTCCAGTCGACGCGCGCGCTGACGCTGGGCTACACCTGGAGCACGCGACGGCTCGATTCGACGCTGGATCCGCGTCGGGGCTACACGATCAATGCGCAGGTCTCGGGCGCGTCGCACTCGGTGCTGAGCGATCGCAGCTTCGTGCGCCTGCACCTGCGCACGATGCGTTTCTGGCCGATGCCGGACGACTCGTTCCTCGACGGCGGAATCCTGATCGGGCTTGCCGAAGTCGGACAGGTGTTCGCTGCCGGTCGCGACGGAATCCCTTCGGAAAACCTGTTCCGCGCCGGCGGCACGAGCACGATCCGCGGCTACGATTTCCTCTCGCTCGGCGTGCGAGAGGGGCGCGCCGTCGTCGGCGGCCGCGTGCTCGCGCTCGGCAGCCTCGAGTACCAGCATCCGGTGCGTCGCGACTGGTACGCGGCGGCCTTCGTCGACGCCGGAGACGCGGCCGACACCTGGGGCCGCTACGGCGCGGTGGCCGGCTATGGCGTTGGAGCTCGTTGGCGATCGCCGGTCGGCCCGGTGAGCGTCGATCTCGCCTACGGCGAGGCGGTGCGCGACTGGCGCCTGCATTTCTCGGTCGGGTACGCATTCTGATGGCGGCACGCGACGCGTTGCGCTGGAGTCTGCGCGCTCTCGGCCTGCTGCTCGCCGTGCTGCTGGTCGCCGCCGCGGCGGCGCTCTGGTGGATCGGGCAGAGCACTTCGTTCCTGCGCTGGTCGCTCGACCGGGCCGTGGCGGCGAGCGGCGGGGCGCTCGAAGCCGGCGCGGTGCGAGGCACACTGCTGGGCGGATTCCGGATCGAGTCGCTGCACTGGCGCGACCCGGCGCGCGACGTCGGGATCGAAGGGCTGGTCGTTTCCCTGCGTCCCGATGCATTGCTGCACGGCGAAGCGCGCGCGAGCCGCGTGGAGATCGCGCAGCTGCGCGTGGCGTTGCTTGCGGCCCCTGACGCCGCAGCCGCAGCGCCACCGCAGTCGCTGGAGCTGCCGCTGGACGTACGCGTCGATGCGCTGGGCATCGGCCGGTTGCAGATCGTGCCCGATGCCACGGCCTCGAACGAAGAGCCGGTCGTGCTCGAGCACGTTTCGTTCGCCGGGCGCTATCGCAACGGCGCGTATCGCATCGATCGCCTGGCCGCTGCCGCCCCCCGATGGGGCGAAGCGAGCGTGCAGGGAACGCTGGTCGCGCGCGCGCCTTTCGATCTGGAGGCGATGATCGAACTGGTGCCGCGCGTGGCGCTCGCCTCGCGGCCGTCGCTGTCGCTGCCTCGCGTCCGTGCGCTGGCCGACGGCACGCTCGAGGACTTCTCGGTCGTCGCGCAGGCGCTGCCTCCCGCCGGCGTCGTGTCCGGGGTCTGGATCGGCCTGGACACTCGCGTGCGTCCCTTCGCGCAGCCGACGCACGCGAAACTTGCGCCGGTCGAAGTCATGTTCGACGGGGTCGAGCCGGCGCAATTCGGCCTGGTCGACGTGCCCCAGGCCAGTCTGTCGGGCAGCGCCACGGTCCGACTGCGGGAGAAAGGCTTCGAGGGCCAGCTGCGCGTCGTGAACGCGAAGCCCGGCCCGACCGATCGAGCCGCCGTGCCGCTGGGCTCGCTGGACGGCGCTTTCGCGTGGGCGACCGCGACGCTCGAGTTGCGCGAGTTGCGCGCCACGCTGCCCGATGGCGCGGGTCTCGCCGGAACGTTTTCGATCGACTTCGCGCAGACGCTGCAGGCGTTCGGCAGAAGCATTCCCGCCGTGCGGGGCGAAGCGAGCCTGCGCGACGTCGACCTGTCGCAACTGGACAGTCGACTCGAAAAGACGCGGCTCGGCGGCACGCTGCGCGCCGAGCGCGATCGGCTCCACGTCGACCTCGGCGATGCGAGCCGCGAGGACATCGGGCTGGCCGCGTCGCTGCGCGTCGACGGCGACCTGCTGCGCATCGACGACGCGCGACTGCGCAGCGTCGCGGGCTCGCTCGCTGCGAGCGGAAGCACCACGATGAAGGCGCCGTGGCAGGTCGATCTCGCCGGTCGTTTCGGCGAGCTGAACCCGGCGGGCGTCGAGGCGCTGCTCGCGCGCCTGGGCGTGCTCGGCGCGCCGGCGCGCCTGCAGCGGTGGAGCGGGCGCATCGGCGGGCGCTGGAGCGCGCGCGGGCGGGCGTGGCC
>JAEWFA010000021.1 GCA_023389055.1 Pseudomonadota bacterium
GTGTAGACGTGCGCCGCGGGAGTCGGTCTGGCGGTCAGCGCCAGCAGGTGCGCATCGACGTTGCGGGCGGTGACGCCGTGCAGGCCGATCATCTCGTCCAGCGTCGGCAGCGTGGTGGGCAGTTGCGGCACGCCGATCTCGCGGCCCTCGACGTCGACGGGGCGAAACGAGTGCGTGCCGCGCGTATCGGATGCGTAGCCGAAGCCCAGCTCGCGCTCCACAGGCCACGCCGCGTCGTTCATCTGCCAGCCGGCGGCGCCGTGCACGCGCGGGGCAGAGCCGAAGATCTCGCCGAATCGATCGACGGCACGGCACATCTGGCCGCGTGTCCAGGCCGCGTCGCTCGCACCGACCCGGTCCTGCCACAGCACGTGGTCCCAGCAGTGCACGCCGACCTCGAAGCCTCGGTCGCGCACGCTGCGCATCACCGCGGCTTCGCGGCGTCCGATGTCCGGTCCGGGAAGCAGCGTGCCGTACAGCAGCGTGCGGATTCCGTAGTGTTCGACGACCGAGGTGCGCGAGACCTTGCCGAGAAAGCCCGGTCGAAGCGCGCGACGGATCGCGCGGCCGGTGTGGTCGGGGCCGAGGCTGAAGAGGAAGCTCGCGCGCGCGTCGTTGCGCTCGAGCGCATCGAGCAAGCGGGGAACGCCGTCGCGGGTGCCGAGCCAGGTGTCGACGTCGATCTTCAGCGCGAGAAGCCGCATCAGTCGGCGTCGTTCAGCGATCGCGCGGCGGGCATGCGGCTGCGGTAATGCTCGAAGATTCGCACCAGCGCCTCGCGCATGCCGATCGTCGGCCCCCAGTCGAGCTCCGCACAGGTGTTCTCGATCGAGGGCACGCGGTCGCGCACGTCCTGGTAGCCGGCGCCGTAGTAGTCCTGTGCGCTCGTTTCGACGAGCGCAACGCGCCCGGCATTGTCGCGGTACTCGGGGTAGTCGGCGGCGATCTCGAGCATCATCTGCGCAAGCTCGCGCACCGAATGGTGGTTCGTCGGGTTGCCGATGTTGTAGATGCGTCCGTTGGCGCGATCGTCGCGGTTCTCGATGATCTTCATCAGCGCCGCGATGCCGTCGTCGATGAAGGTGAACGAGCGGCGCTGCTGGCCGCCGTCGACCAGCCGGATCGGTTCGCCGCGAACGATGTGGCCGAAGAACTGCGTGACGACGCGGCTCGACCCTTCCCGCGGCGTGTCGATGCTGTCCAGGCCGCCGCCGATCCAGTTGAACGGCCGGAACAGCGTATAGCGCAGCCCGCGTTCCAGGCCGTAGGCGTGGATCACGCGATCCATCAGCTGCTTGGAGCAGGCGTAGATCCAGCGCTGCTTGCCGATCGGTCCGTAGACGAGCTCGGAGGTCTCCGGGTCGAAGCGTTCGTCCCGGCACATGCCGTAGACCTCGGAGGTCGACGGAAAGACGAGATGCTTTCCGTAGTGCAGGCAGTGACGCACGACGGGCAGGTTCGCCTCGAAATCGAGTTCGAAGACGCGCAGCGGCTCGCGCACGTAGGTGGCGGGCGTGGCGATCGCGACCAGCGGCAGCACCACGTCGCACTTCTTCACGTGGTATTCGATCCACTCGCGGTTGATCGTGATGTCGCCCTCGAAGAAGCGCAGCCGCGGGTGCCCGATCCATTCGGCGATGCGGTCGTCGTGCATGTCGATCCCGTGCACCTCCCAGTCGGTCTGCGACAGGATGGCGCGCGTCAGGTGGTGTCCGATGAAACCGTCGATACCGAGGATGAGAACGCGCTTCATGAAGAATTTCCTTGCGGGTCGGGGCGACGCGGCAGCGCAGGCAGCGCGAGTCGCTCGCCGAAGACGGTGCGGAAGCGATCGGCATCGAGCGGCGTCGCCCCGAGCTGCGCGTCGAGCACGCGCAACCGGTGTCCGTCGGCGCCGAAGAGCGAGAGTTCCCCGTCGACGACGCGCATCTCGGCCGGTGCGGCGGGACGTGCCCCGTCGGCCGGCGCCGTGCGCCAGACGAAAAGCCTGCCCTGCGGCAGGTCGACGAATGCGCCGGGGAAGGGCGCCGAGACCGCGCGCACGAGGTCGTGCAGCGCGCGCGCCGACAGCGCGGGATCGATCCGCCCGTCCTCGGCCCGTCGTGCGCCGAAACGCGTAGCGGCCGCGGGGTCCTGCTCTCGCAGCGGGGCGCTGCCGTCGAGCAGCGCGGGCAGGCTTCGCCACAGGACGATCTCGGCGGCGACGCAGATCTTCGCGTAGACCTCGCGCGCGTTGTCGTCGGGCAGGATCGGCACCGCCTGCTGGTCGACGATCGCGCCGGCGTCGGCCTTCGCCGTCATCGCGTGCAGCGTGGCGCCGGTCTCGGTTTCGCCGTGCAGAATCGCCCAGTTCAGCGGCACGCGTCCGCGGTACTTCGGCAGCAACGAACCGTGCATGTTCCACCCGCCGCGCGGCGCGACGGCGAGCAGCCGCTCGTCGAGCAGCCGGCGGTAGTAGAAGGAGAACAGGAAGTCGGGGCGAGCGTCGCGCACGCGCGCGAGTACGTTGTCGGTGTTCGGGTCGTCGGGCGCGATGACCGCGATGCCGCGGTCCTGGGCAGCGGTGCGCACGCTGTCGAACCAGATCGTCTCGCCGGGAGCATCGTCGTGGGTGACGACGAGTGCGACGTCGACGCCGCGCGCGATGAGCGTGCGCAGGCAGCGCACGCCGATCTGGTGGTAGGCGAAGACGACCGCGCGCGTCATCGCTCGCGCTCGGGATTGGGCTCGGGATCGGGATGGGACTCGCGATCACGCTCGGACTCGCGATCACGCTCGGGCTCGCGATCACGCTCGGGCTCGCGAGGGGCGGCCGCGCCGCTAGCCTGCAGCACCGCCGCGATCCGGTAGCGCGGCCGGCGCCGTACCTCCTGGTAGATGCGCCCGACGTATTCGCCGAGCAGGCCGATGCCGAAGAGCGCGATGCCCATCAGCAGGAACTCGAGCGCGAACAGCGTAAACAATCCGCCTTCCTCCGGCCCGAGGAACAATCGACGCAGCACGAGCACTACGACGAGCAGTGCCGAGAGTGCCGACAGCAACATTCCGGCCAGCGAGAACATCTGCAGCGGAACGATCGAGAACGCCGTCATCAGGTCGAAGTTCAGCCGCACCAGGCGATACGCCGAATACTTCGATTCGCCGGCGAAGCGTTCCTCGTGCGCGATGTGGATCTCGACCGGGTTGCGCGCGAACTGCCAGGCGAGTGCCGGCACGAAGGTGTACAGCTCCTCGCAGCGGTTGATCGCGTCGACGATGTCGCGGCTGTACGCGCGCATCATGCAGCCCTGGTCGGTCATGCGGATCTTCGTCGTGCGCTCGCGCAGCCGGTTCATCGCGCGCGACGCGACGCGGCGCCACCACACGTCCTCGCGCAGCCGGCGTATCGTGCCGACGTAGTCGTGCCCGGCGTCCATCTGCTCGAGCAGCCGGCCGATCTCCTCCGGCGGGTTCTGCAGATCGGCATCGAGCGTGACGATGCGATCGCCGCGCGAGTACTCGAAACCGGCGAGGATCGCCCGGTGCTGCCCGAAATTCGATGCGAAGAGCACGACGCGCGTCACGTCGGGACGGCGGCGGAACTGTTCGGTGAGCAGCTGCACCGAACGGTCGCGGCTGCCGTCGTCGACGAAGACGATCTCGTAGGGAGTGCCGAGCGCGTCGAGTGCCGGATACAGGCGCGCGAACAGCGCTTCGAGCACCGCCTGCTCGTTGTACACGGGAACGACCACCGAAACCCGCGGTGCGGACGCGGCGACCGGGCGCGCCGCGGCGCTCGATGCCGCGATGCCGACCGCGGCGGGGCAGGTCTCTGCGCCCGCGCTCATCGCAGTGCCGCCGTCGTCACGCGCCGCACCGCGTCGCACACGCGCAGCACGTCCTCGTCGCGCATGCCGGCGTGCAATGGCAGCGTCACGGTTCGTCGGCCGATGTCCTCCGCCACCGGAAACTGTCCTTCGCGATAGCCCTGCGCCCGGTAGAGTGCGAACAGGTGCATCGCCGGGTAATGCACGCCGACGGCGATGCCTTCGCGGCGCATCGCGTCGATGAACCCGCCGCGGCCGATACGCAGCCGATCGCGCGGCAACAGCGGCTGGAACATGTGCCAGTTCGACTGCTCGAGATCGGCCGGCGGCAGCTCGAAGCCCAGCGAGCGATCGAAGTGCTCGAAGTACAGGCGCGCGAGCGCGCGTCGCCGTTCGTTGAATGCGTCGAGCCGGCGCAGTTGCACGATGCCGAGCGCGGCGGCGATGTCGGTGAGATTCGCCTTGCCGCCGAGCACGTCGACGCCCATCGATCCGTCGGGGAAGCGCGTGACCCCCTGCAGCCGCAGCTTCTCGAAGCGACGCGCCTCGTCGGCGTCGTTCATCACGAGGCAGCCGCCCTCGCCGGTGGTCATGTTCTTGTTCGCGTGGAAGCTGAACGAGGCGAGATCGCCGAAGCTGCCGATTCGGGCACCGCGCCAGTTCGCGCCCATCGATTGAGCGGCGTCCTCGAGCACCCGCAGGCGATGGCGCGCGGCGATCGCGGCCAGTTCGTCGCGATCGACCGGCAGCCCGGCCAGGTCGACCGGCAGCAGCATTCGCGTGCGCGGTCCGATCGCGGACTCGATGCGCGACAGGTCGATGTTGCGGGTGCGCGCATCGGCGTCGACGAACACCGGCGTCGCGCCGACAGAGAGAACGACGTTGGCCGTCGCGACCCAGCTCAGGGGACAGGTGATCACTTCGTCGCCCGGACCGATTCCCGCCACGCGCAGCGCGATCTCGAGCGCCGCCGTGCCCGAAGCGACGACGCGCGCAGGGCGCCCGCCGAAGTAGGACGACAGCGCGTCTTCGAACTCGCGACAACGCGGACCGGTGGTGAGCCAGCCCGAGCGAAGCACGGCATCGACCGCGGCGCGTTCGTCGTCGCCGATCAACGGGCGTGCGAAAGGAAGCTCGTCGCTCAAAGCGTGGACGGATCGGAGGCGCGGCGCAGTACGACGACGCGTCGCGCGTCGCGGTAGACGACGTGCATCGGAAGCCCCGATGCCGACAGCGAGGCCCAGACGTTGGCTCGAATCATGGCGGCGCCCTCGTCCAGCGCCCGCCAGCGGAGGGCGAATTCGTCTACCGTCGGGAGCCACCGCGCGGGGTCACGACCCTGGCCGAAGGCGAATTCGTCGGTCCAGGCCACCAGCGTCACGTTCCGGTCCAGGTAGAAGGGCAGGGTCTGATCGTACATCGCCACCGAGAAGACGGGCGTGTCGGCCGACAGCAGCGGACGCAACACGGCGGCAACGTCGCGGCTGCTCTTGATCGCCGCATGCTCGTCGTGTCCGTCGAGCACGGCGAGGCTGCCGAGCACCGTTCCCGTGGCCAGCAAGACGATGCCGGCGAGCGCTCGTCCCTGCCCCAACACCCGGTGCGCGAGGGTGGCCGCGCCCAGCACCAGCGCGCCGCCGGCAGCGATGCCGGGCGCCATCGCCTCGAGCACGTCGGCTGGCGTGTCGTGCGTGGCGAAGCGCGTGACCAACGGGGCGAGCGCCATCAAGGCGACGCCCGCGACGGCCGGCGCTGCGACGTGGACGCGCAGGCGGCGCGGATCGGCCTTGGCGAGCCAGGCGCCGGCGAGCAGCGCCAGCGCGGGGAACATCGGCAGGATGTACGACGGCAGCTTCGAGCGCGATACGCTGAAGAACACGAAGACGAAAGCCGCATAGACGAGCAGGAAGCGTTGCGGCTGGAAGACCCGGTCCGGCTCGCGCGCGGTACCGAAGCGCGCGAGCGCGGGCAGCATCGTCGACCACGGCAGGAATCCCGCGAGCAGCAGCGGCACGAAATACCACAGTGCGCCGGGGCGCCGGGCCTGGTCGGTCAGGAAGCGCTGGAAGTGTTCGTGGATGAAGAAAAAATCGGCGAAGCCGGGGTTGCGCAGCGAGACGACGACGAACCATGGCGCGGCGAGGGCGACGAAGAGCGCCGGCCCGGCGCGCCACTGAAGCCGGCGCAGCGGGCGCACGGTGCGCATCCCGATGCAGTACAGCGCGAGCGCAGCGCCCGGGATCAGCAGGCCCACGAGCCCTTTGGTGAGTGTCGCACCGGCGATCGCTGCCCACGCGACGAGCATCCACCGCCGCTGCTCGGGCGGTGTCGCTTCGTCGCGTTGCGCGAGCAGGAACCCGCACAGCGCGAGCGTCAGGAAGAAGGTGAGCCCCATGTCGAGGCTCAGGAAATGCGCGTTGGCGACGATCCACACCGAGCCCGCCGCGACGGCGCCGGCGAAGGAGCCGGCCGGCGCGCCCCAGAGGCGGCGCGCGGTGAAAGCGACCAGTGCCACCGAGGCGAAGCCGCTGGTTGCGGGCCACAGTCGCACGGCGAACTCGCCGATGCCGAACAGCGCCATCGCAGCGGCCGACATCCAGTACCCGAACGGCGGCTTCTCGAAGTAGACGAAGCCGTTCAGATGCGGCGTGATCCAGTCGCCGCTGCGAAGCATCTCGAGCGCGATCGTCGCGTAGCGGCCTTCGTCGGGGTTGATCAGCGCCCGATGACCGAGAGGCGCGAACCAGGCGATGGCCAGCGTGATCCATCCGACCCATGGGGCCCAGCGGGCCCAGCCGGCGTGCCGCGCCTGACGCGCCCGGACGTCGGTTTGCGAGGGACGGGCCACGACCGGCGTCATGGTGGCGACGATGCGCGGGAAGCCGTGAGACCGGCGGCTGCGCTGCGTGAGCGAAACGTGAGAAGGGCGCGAGGCAACGCCAGTCAGTCGCGGAAGTTGGTGAAGGAGAGCGGCACGTCGACGATCTCCTTCTTCAGCAGCGCGATGGCCGACTGCAGGTCGTCGCGCTTGGCGCCGCTCACCCGCACGGAGTCGCCCTGGATGCTGGCCTGCACCTTCAGCTTGCTGTCCTTCACCAGCCGCACGATCTTCTTGGCGTGGTCGCTCGAGACGCCGTGGCGCACGGTGATCGGCTGCTTGACCTTGTCGCCGCCGATCTTCTGCACGTCCGCGTAGTCGAGGAAGCGCACGTCGACGTTGCGCTTCGCGAGCTTGGCGAGCAGGACGTCGCGCACCTGGCCGAGCTTGAAGTCGTCGTCGGCGAAGGCCGTCAGCTCGCGCTCCTTTTGCTCGACGCGAGCGTCCGAGCCCTTGAAGTCGAAGCGGGTGGAAATCTCCTTGTTGGCCTGCTCGACCGCATTGCGGACCTCGACAGCGTCGGCCTCGGAAACGACATCGAAAGAGGGCATTCGCTCACCTCGGTTTTCAGGCTGGTATCGCCGCGCATTCTACTGGCAGGCACGTCGTTCGCACCGGTCGAGGCAGGTTTCGCCACGGGGGTCTGCCAGATCGTGCCGACCTACGCACTCGCCGACAGTTCCGCGCACGAGTCCCCGCTCACGCGTCACTCGCGGGTCTCGTTCCTGTGCTGCAGGCCCGGTGCTCGAGAACACGAGCTCGTCTCGCAGATCTGCGTTGCGCGCGAGCTCGCCCGACTGATCGGCGGACGCTTCGATCGCTATATCGATGCAAGGCACCCGGGCGCAGAGACTGGCCTCGGCTACGTCGTGCCGAACGACACGATCGTGGGGAGGGAACAGGCGTTGCGTTGGGGAATCGAGAGCGCGGACGACCTCTTCGGCGGCGTCGTCCCGTTTCCTTTCATGGCCACCAAGGTCATCTCGCATCCGTTGGTCGCCGCGGACGCGTGCTGCCCGCCGGGATGGGACGCGCGGCTCTCGACGCGCATCGCCGACGTGGTGCTCCCCGGCTGCTCGGTGTTCTCGATGCGCGACCTGTACCGCGCCGCGCGCGCGATGCTCCCGGGCGGCCCCGTGCGCGTGAAGCTCGCCGGCGGCATCGGCGGGCTCGGGCAGTTCGTCATTGCGGCCGAGCGCGAGCTCGACGAGCGGCTGGCGGGGATCGACGCGGCGGAGGTGTCGCGCCGAGGTGCCGTCGTCGAACCCGATCTTCGCGAGCCCCGCACATGGAGCGTCGGGCAACTGCGAATCGGTCGGCTGTGTGCCAGCTATTTCGGGACGCAACGCACGGTTCGCGACAGGCACGGTGCGGACGTCTACGGCGGTTCGTCGATCACGATGGTGCGCGGCGGCTTCGACGCGCTCGCGCCGCACATGGGGGGCGATGCGTCGCTTCGATGCGCGGTCGAATTCGCGCGCCGGTATCACGATGCCGCATTCGCGACCTTCCACGGAATGTTCGCGTCGCGCTGCAACTACGACGTCGTGCAGGGCTTCGATGCGGGCGGCACGCAGCGGGTCGGCGTGCTCGAGCAGTCGTGGAGGGTGGGCGGCGCGAGCGCGGCCGAACTCGTCGCGCTGCACGCGCTGCACGACGAGCCGGCGCGGGTGAAAGCGCGCGCGGAGACGGTCGAAGTGCACGGCGCCGAGCCCGCACTGCCCGACGGTGCGTTCGTGCATTTCCGCGGCGTCGACGACTGGATCGGTCCGTTGACGAAGTACGCACGGTTGCTCGACGATGCAGACGCGTGAGCGCCACGTCGACATCGTCGTCGGCGAAGACCGAATCGACGCAACGCTGGTCGTGCCGGGAATGGGAATGCCGGGCGTGCTGTTCGTGCACGGATGGGGAGCCACGCAGCAGCAGTACCTCGCGCGCGCTCGCGACATCGCCGCGCTCGGCTGCGTCTGCCTGACGCTGGATCTGAGCGGACACGCGCGCACGCAGGCGCAGCGCGACACCGTTTCACGCGAGCGCAACCTGCGCGACGTGCTGGGCGGATACGGGATCCTGGCCGCCCATCCGCAGGTCGATCCGCAGTCGATCGCCGTCGTCGGCAGCAGCTACGGCGGCTACCTGGCGGCGGTCCTCACCGAAGTACGCGCGGTTCGCTGGCTCGGACTGCGCGTGCCGGCGCTGTATCGCGATGCCGGATGGGAGCTTCCGAAATTGCAGTTGCATCGCGAGCAGGACCTCGTCACCTATCGGCGCAGCTTCATTCCGGCCGCCGAGAACCGGGCATTGCGCGCGTGCGCCCGTTTCGGCGGCGACGTGCTGATCGTCGAGTCCGAGCGTGACGACATCGTTCCTGCGCCGGTGATCGCAAGCTACCGCGCCGCCTGCACGCAGGCGCACTCGCTGACCTATCGCTGCATGCGCGGCGCCGACCACGCGCTGTCGAGCGAAGCGAGCCAGCGCGAGTACACGGCGCTGCTCGTGCAGTGGTTTACCGAGATGCTGAAAGGCGCACGTCGCGACCTCCGCGAGCCTCCGCAGACGATCGTTGCCGACCCCGGTCGCGTGCACGCGCCAGGCGGATCAGCTGCGCCTTGACTCGAGCGCCTCCCAGCGTTCGAGCGCCTCCAGCAACTCCGCCTCGATCGCCGCGAAGCGCTCGTTTGTCGCGCGCGCGGCGACCGGGTCCTGCCAACTGTCCGGATCGGCGAGCCGTGGTTCGAGCGCCTTCTGTTCGGCCTCGAGCGCCGCGATGCGCGCGGGCAGCGCATCGAGCTCGCGCTGCTCGGCGTAGCCGAGCTTGCGTCGCGCCGACGCAGCCGACGCGCGCCCGGCCGCGCCGGTCGCTCTGTCGGCCGCTGTCGACGGCTCCTGGTCGGCGCCGCTGCGGCGCGCCGACGCGCCGCCCGCGGGCGATCCGACGCTGCTCGCGTCGGCGACGTTCTTTGCTTCCTCGGCGCGCGCCGATTCGTAGTCGGAATAGCCGCCGGCCTGCTCGCGCCAGCGCCCGTCGCCCAGCGATACGATCGTCTGCGTGACGACGTTGTCCAGGAACGTGCGGTCGTGGCTGACGACGAGTACGGTCCCGGGATATTCCGCGAGCAGCTCCTCGAGCAGCTCGAGCGTCTCGATGTCCAGGTCGTTCGTCGGCTCGTCGAGCACCAGCACGTTCGCCGGACGCGCGAACAGCCGCGCAAGCAGCAGCCGGTTTCGCTCGCCGCCGGACAGGGAGCCGACCGGCGATCGCGCGCGCTCGGGAGCGAACAGGAAGCGCTCCAGGTAGCTCATCGCATGCGTCCTGCGCCCGGCGATCTCGATCCAGTCCGAGCCGGGGCTGATCGTCTCGACGAGCGTAGCGGAATCGTCCAGCTGCGCGCGCAGTTGATCGAAGTACGCCACCTGCAGGTTCGTGCCGAGGCGCACGACGCCGGAGTCGGCGGCGATCTCGCCGAGCATCAGCCGCAGCAGCGTCGTCTTGCCCGCGCCGTTGGGCCCGACCAGCCCGACTCGATCGCCGCGCTGGACGATCGCGGAGAAATCGCGCACGACGACCCGATCGCCCCAGGCCTTGGTGACGCCGACGAGCTCGACGACGCGCTTGCCCGAGCGTTCGCCGGCGTCGACCAGCAGCTGTGCCTGGCCGAGGCGAACACGTCGCGCCGCGCGTTCGCGGCGCAGCTGTTCGAGCCTGCGCACGCGACCCTCGTTGCGCGTGCGCCGCGCCTCGACGCCCTTGCGTATCCACGTCTCTTCCTGCGCGAGCAGCTTGTCGAATTTCGCATCGGCGACGGCTTCCGCGGCCAGTTCGTCGTTCTTGCGGCGCTGGTAGTCGGCGAAGCTGCCCGGGTACGAGCGCAGCCGGCCGCGATCGAGCTCGACGACGCGCGTGGCGACACGATCGAGGAAGCGTCGATCGTGCGTGACGACGACGAGCGCTCCGCGCCAGGCGGCGAGCAGTTCCTCGAGCCAGGCGATCGAGTCGATGTCCAGGTGGTTCGTCGGCTCGTCGAGCAACAGCAGGTCGGGTTCGGCGACGAGCGCGCGTGCCAGTGCAACCCGCTTGCGAACGCCGCCCGACAGTTCGCCGACGCGCCGCTCGCCGTCGAGCGTGAGCCGCGTGAGAACGCTGTCGATGCGGTGGACGACGCTCCACGCGCCTTCGGAGTCGATGCGCGCCTGCAGCGCGGCGAGCCGCTCGAGCGCGGCGGGATCGGTGTGCGCGCCGCGGGCGATCGAGCCGGCCAGCGCCTCGTACTCGCCGACGAGGCCGGCCTGCCCGGCGAGGCCTTCGGCGACGGACTCGAAGACCGTGTGCGATTCGTCGAGCTGCGGCTCCTGCGCGACGTAGGCCACCGACAGCCCGCCCTGGCGCGAGATCTCCCCGTCGTCGAACGCTAGCAGGCCGGCGACGCCGCGCAGCAGCGACGACTTGCCGGTGCCGTTGCGACCGATCAGCGCGATGCGCTCGCCCGCTTCGATCGACAACTCGGCGTCGCGCAGCAGCGCGACGTGCCCGTAGGCGAGGTCGACGCCGCGCAGCGTCAGCAGCGACATCGCTTCATCGCATTCAGCCGCCGGCCCGGGACGCCCGCGCAGGCTTGCGCGCGGCAGCCTTCGACGCGTTGGCGTCGTCCCGCGACGCCGACTTGCCTGCGGCCTTGGTCGACGTCTTGTTCGACGTCTTGTCGGCGCCCTGGCGTGTCGTCTTGTTTTCCGCCTTGTTTGCCGCGATGCGCAGTCGCAGCGCGTTCAGCTTGATGAAGCCGCCTGCGTCGGCCTGGTCGTAGGCTCCCTGGTCGTCCTCGAAGGTCGAAATGCGCGCATCGAACAGCGAATCGGCAGACGTTCGCGAGACGACGATCGCGTTGCCCTTGTAGAGCCGCAGCGTGACGTTGCCGTTGACGTTGCGCTGCGTGTGGTCGATCAGCGCCTGCAGCGCCTCGCGCTCGGGCGACCACCAGTAGCCGTTGTAGATCAGGCTCGCGTAGCGCGGCATCAGGTCGTCCTTCAGGTGCGCGACTTCGCGATCGAGCGTCAGCGACTCGACGGCGCGGTGTGCTCGCAGCAGTACCGTTCCGCCGGGGGTTTCGTAGCAGCCTCGCGATTTCATTCCGACGTAGCGGTTCTCGACGAGATCCAGGCGCCCGATGCCGTGGCGGCCGGCTCGCTCGTTCAATTCGGCGAGCAACTCGTGCGCCTTCATCCGGCGCCCGTCGATCGCGACGAGGTCGCCGTTGCGGAACTCCAGCGCGATGTCCTCGGGCTTGCCCGGGGCCTTCTCGAGCGGTACCGTCAGGCGCCACATCCCCTTGGCCGGCGGCTCCTGCGCAGGATCCTCGAGCACGCCGCCCTCGTACGAGATGTGCAGCAGGTTCGCGTCCATCGAGAACGGCGCCTCGCCGCTGCGCTTCTTGAAGTCCACCGCAATGCCGTTGGCGTCGGCGTAGGCGAGCAGCTTGTCGCGCGACAGCAGGTCCCATTCGCGCCACGGCGCGATGATGCGCACGTTCGGCATCAGCGCGTACGCGCCGAGCTCGAAGCGGACCTGGTCGTTGCCCTTGCCGGTCGCGCCGTGCGAGATTGCGTCGGCGTTCTCGCGGCGGGCGATCTCGACCAGCCGTTTCGCGATCAGCGGCCGGGCAATGGACGTGCCGAGCAGATACTCGCCTTCGTAGACGGTGTTCGCCCGGAACATCGGGAAGACGTAGTCGCGCACGAACTCCTCGCGCAGGTCTTCGATGTAGATCTTCTTCACGCCGGCGCGACGCGCTTTCTCGCGCGCGGGCTCGAGTTCCTCGCCCTGGCCGATGTCGGCGGTGAAGGTGATCACCTCGCAGCCGTAGGTGTCCTGCAGCCATTTCAGGATCACCGAGGTGTCGAGACCGCCGGAATACGCGAGTACCACCTTCCGCACTTCGCTCATGTTCGTGCGCCGCCGTGTGCAGTGAAAAACCTTCGATTATATGACCTGGGCAACGGCGGACGGGGAGAGGCCCGCCGCCCGGACGACGCAACGCAGCGCGCCAAACGCGCTTTCGCTGCGAAACGCAGCAATTACGCGTGGGCCGGGGGTTCCCCAACCGAGAATGCCGGGTTGTGCGACGTTGTCGGGCGTGCGGCGATAGGAGCCGTCGGCCGCGACGAGGAGTAGCCTCGACGGAAGGCCTCCGTGTAGCGGGCGCTCTGCCTGCAACGCCACGCCGATCCGAGGGGGCCGGAAGGCACGGAGAACGCGCGTTTCTGCTTGCGCTCCCCTTTTCCCGTCAGAGGAGGTGCTCGACCGATGGACTCGAACGCGGCGCTCGAAGTGGCCGAGGCGGTGCGCGATGCGTGCCGCGTGGCGGTAGCCGATGCCTGGGAAGACGCCGGTGTGCAGGGACTGTGCGTCGAAGGGCGTTGCGAGGTGGCGGTCGGCGCGATCGAGCGGATCGCGCTGCAGGCAATCGTCGAGCGCGTGCTCGCCGCACGGGCAGGCGCCTCGTAGCTCAGCGCGCGGCGCCTTCCACCCGTCCCAGCATCAGGTACTCGATCAGCGCCTTCTGCGCGTGCAGCCGGTTCTCCGCCTCGTCCCAGACCACCGATTGCGGGCCGTCGATGACTTCGGCGCTCACTTCCTCGCCGCGGTGCGCGGGAAGGCAATGCATGAACAGCGCGTCGGACGTCGCCATTCGCATCATGTCGGCGTCGACGCACCAGTCAGCGAAGGCGCGCCGGCGCTGCTCGTTCTCCTCTTCGAAGCCCATGCTCGTCCATACGTCGGTGGTGACGAGGTCGGCGCCTGCGCAGGCCTGCATCGGATCTTCGAACTGCTCGACGCGGCCGCCGAAGCGGCCCGCGCGCTCGGGTTCGATCTCGTAGCCCGGAGGCGTGGAGACGCGCACCTCGAAGTCGAGCAGCTCGGCCGCCTGCAGCCAGCTGTTGCAGACGTTGTTCGAGTCGCCGATCCACGCGACCTTGCGCCCGGCGATCGGTCCGCGGTGTTCGATGAACGTGTAGATGTCGGCGAGGATCTGGCACGGGTGGTATTCGTTCGTCAGCCCGTTGACGACCGGCACGCGCGAACGTGCCGCGAAGCGCTCGACGGTTTCCTGCTCGAAGGTGCGGATCATCACGATGTCGCACATCCGCGAGATCACCTGCGCAGCGTCCTCGACCGGCTCGCCGCGGCCGAGCTGCGAGTCGCGTGTATTCAGGTAGATCGCCGCTCCGCCGAGCTGCTGCATGCCGGCTTCGAACGAAAGTCGCGTTCGCGTGCTCGCCTTCTCGAAGATCATCACCATCGTGCGGTCGACGAGCGGGTGATATTTCTCGTAGCGCTTGAAGCGGTCCTTGATGATCCGCGTGCGCTCGAACAGGTACTGGAACTCTTCGGCGGCGAGATCGCGGAACTGCAGGAAGTGCTGTAGCGTCATTCGAAGGACCTTCAGGAGGAGGAGGTCACCGGGGCCGGCTTCGTCTCGCCGAGGAACGCGCGGATCACCGGAACGAGCCGCTCGACGAGGAGATCGGAGTGCTCGGCGCGATAGATGAGCGGGGGCAGCAGGCGGATCACCCGCTCGGCGGTGACGTTGAACACGATCCCCGCTGCGAGTCCCTTGCGGATGATCGCCGCGCACGGGCGGTCGAGCTCGATTCCCATCATCAGGCCCTGGCCGCGCACTTCGACGACGCCGTCGACGCCTTCGAGTGCCTTGCGCAGTCCCGAGAGAATGCGCTCGCCCTGCACCCGCGCGTTCTCGAGCAGCCCTTCCTCCTGCATCACTTGCAGCGTGACGAGACCGGCGCGCATCGCGAGCGGGTTTCCACCGAAGGTCGTGCCGTGGTTGCCCGGCTGGAATACTTCGGCTGCCGGGCCGCGCGCGAGCACCGCACCGATCGGCACACCGGATGCCAGGCCCTTGGCGAGCGGAACGACGTCGGCACGTACGTCGGCCCACTGGTGTGCGAACCACTTCCCGGTGCGGCCGGTGCCGCACTGGACCTCGTCGACCATCATCAGCCAGCCTCGCTCGTCGCAGATGCGGCGTACGTGGCGCAGGTACTCGATGCGCGCCGGCTGGATGCCGCCTTCGCCCTGGATCGCTTCGAAGAACACGGCGACGACGTTCGGATGCTCGGCGGCGACGCGGTCGATCGCTGCCCGGTCGTTCAGCGGAACGCGAACGAAGCCTTCGACCAGGGGCTCGAATCCCTGGTGCACCTTCGGATTGCCGGTCGCCGACAGCGTCGCGAGCGAGCGGCCGTGGAACGCGCGTTCGCAGACGACGATCTCCGGGCGGTCGATGCCGCGCTGGTGTCCGTACTTGCGCGCGATCTTGATCGCCGCCTCGTTGGCCTCCAGGCCCGAGTTGCAGAAGAACGCGTTGGTCATCTCCGACAGTTCGACGAGGCGCGCGCCGAGTTCGGTCTGCAGCGGAACCTCGAAGACGTTCGAGCTGTGGATGATCCGCGCTACCTGCTCGCGCAGCGCCGCCACCAGCTTGGGATGGGCGTGCCCGAGCGTATTCACTGCGATGCCCGCCAGTGCGTCGAGATGGCGCCGCCCTTCGGTGTCGTACAGCCAGACGCCATCGCCGTGCGTGAACGCCACGGGCTGGCGGTTGTAGGTGTTCATCAGGGGGACGGTGGCGGCCATGGCGATTTCCGGCAAAGAGCTTTGCGCAGCGGGCGGGGAAGACGACGATTGTAGGAGATGGGCGCCGGCGCTCCCGGCGCACGCCTGCGAGTTTTGCGAAAGAGCTTCCGGGACGGCACCTAAGTTGTCGATCCGATTGGCTTTTTCCCGACAACAGGGGTGACTAAAACGACAGCCTGAGGGGTAGAATCTGCGCCCAATGGGCAGGCACATGCCCCGGGGAGGAAGCTCGATGAGCATCGATGCGACGGCCGATCCGCGGCCGCAGTATCGCGTGGCCGTGTTCGGTCTCGCGAGCCGCCTGCAGCATCTGCTGGAGGTCGTGCTGCGGCACGCCCGGCACAACCGTTATCGATATGCGCTATCGACGACGCGTGGCCCCGGCGATTTCGACGTCGCCCTCGTCGACATGACGAGCTCGGGCGGCGCCGACACGGCCAAGACCCTGGAGCAGATCTTCGACGAGCGCGCCGTGCTGCGCGTCGGCCGACGCTGCGATCCCGACCGCCCGCGCGACGACCTGCTGCAGTCGAGCTTCGTCGCCCAGGTGCTCTATGCGTTGAACCGGGTGGTCGATGCGAGGCGACTGCGAGAGCGCGCCGAGCGCGAGTTGGCCGCGCTCGATGCGGGACGTATCGTCGCGGAAGACGGCGTGCGACGTCGTCCCCGGGCGCTGATCGTCGACGACAGCCCGACCGTTCGCCGGCAATTGGCGCTGGCGCTCAATCGCATCGGGCTCGACGGCGAGGCGGTTTCGAATGCGGGCGAGGCGCTCGATGTGCTGGCGATGCGCAGCTACGAACTGATGCTGGCCGACGTCGTGATGCCCGGGCTGGACGGCTACCAGCTCACGCGCACCGTGCGTCGCGATCGCGGCCTGCGCGCGATGCCGGTGATCCTGCTCACGAGCCGTTCGTCGCCTTTCGACCTGGCGCGCGGTGCGCTCGCCGGCTGCAACAGCTATCTGGTGAAACCCGTGTCGATGCAGACGCTGCACGAAACCGTGCAGCGGCAGTTGCGCCGCTGTGCGAAGCGGCGCCGGATGGAGAGCGAACTGCGCTTCGCGGCGTAGGGGAGGTCTTACTTCACGCGGTTGCGATACTCGGCGGTGCGCGTATCGATCTCGATGCGGTCGCCGATCTCGACGAAGGCCGGCACCGGGATCTCGAATCCGGTGGGCTTGATTCGCGCGGGCTTCATCACCTTGCCGGAGGTGTCGCCCTTGACGGCGGGTTCGGTGTACTCGACTTCACGAACCACGCTGTTGGGCATCTCTACGGAGATCGCGCGGCCGTCGTAGAACGTGACCTCGCAGGGCATTCCGTCGTCGAGGTAGTTGAGCACCTCGCCCATGCTGTCGCGTTCGATCTCGTACTGGTTGTACTCGCCGTCCATGAACACGTACATGGGATCGGCGAAATACGAGTACGCGACTTCCTTCTTGTCGAGGACCAGCACGTCGAATTTCTCGTCGGCCTTGTAGACCGACTCGGTGCCGGAGTTGTTGAGCAGGTTCTTCAGCTTGAGCTTGACGACGGCGGCGTTGCGGCCGGATCGATTCAGTTCGGCGCGCTGCACGACCATCGGATCCTTGCCGATCATGACGACGTTGCCGACGCGCAATTCCTGGGCGAGTTTCATGAGGCTTCGGGAGTAAATCGTTCGGGGTTCAGGGTAACCGGCAATTATAGCCGTTCGATGCAGAATTCGGCGAAGCGCGAACAGAGGTCGTCTTGCGCGCCCAGCGCCGCGCTCCAGCGGGCGAAGCCCGGGCGAAGCGCGTCGAGCTTCGCATCGAGCGCCTGCCAGGCGCGCGACCAGTCGCCGTCGCCCGACCACGAGAGCATCGCGTCGTCGACTTCGGCCGGCGCGTGCAGGCGGTGCAGGAACGCTCGCAGTTTCACGAGGTGCGCGCCGGCCTGCTGGCGATACGGTTGCCACAGGAAAGGGCGCGCCGCCCATTGCGCGCGCACCCACGAGTCCTCGCCGCGCACGAGGTTCAGGTCGGCGCTCCACAGCATCCGGTCGTAGTCGTCCTGCGGCAGGAACGGCACCGGCTGCACGGCGAGGCTCGCGTCGCGCATCACCCGACCTGCGGCGCCTGCGCTGCCGAAGTGCGTGGCAATCGCGGCATCGGCCACCCCTTCCGGCACCAGCACACGCCATCGTGTCGAGCCCGTCGCCAGCAACCGGAGCCAGGAGGCGACGGGCGCGTTCGGATAGCAGAACAGCGTGGCGATGCGCTCGCCCGGGTCGGGCGCGATTCCGCGCGTCGCGAGCCAGACGCGCTGCTCGCCCGAGCCGACGAACGCGTCGCGTCTGGCGAACACGCCGTCCTCGCGCAGCAGGCCTCCGGTGCGCGAATCGAAGCCGGGATAGTAGAAGTGTTCGACTGCGCCGTCGTGCGGTTTCGTCGAGCGCAGGCCGTGGTGCGAGCCGACCCACGCCTCGGCGCTCAGGTACTCGAGTTGCACCCAGAGCGGCCGGCGTGGCGCGCCGGCAAGCGACGCGCGCAACGCAGGCGGCGGTTCCGCGCCGAACGCGCTGATGAGAACGTCTTCATCGCGTCGCTCGAGATCGGCATTGTCGGTCCAGCGCTCGACGATGATCGCGCCCCGCCCCGCGTCGAGTTCCGGCCGGGCCCCGAGCCGCTCGAGCAGTTCCGGCCGGTCGATCGTCAGGCGGATGCGCCAGCCGTGCTCGCGCGCCAACTGGCGCGTGAATCGCCAGCACACGCCCGCGTCGCCGAAGTTGTCGACGACGCGGCACAGGATGCGCGCCGACAGCGTCAATCGCCGTTTCCGTTCGCACCCCCGGCGCCTTCGCCGGCGCTGCCCGGCGCGTCGTCGGCCGGTGGATCGTCACGCGCGCCCGCGCCTGCCGCGAACAGCGAATCGAGCTTCGATCGGGCATCGTCGGTGCGGTCGGCCCGCGCGCGCTCCACCGCGTATTCCTCTTCGATGCGATCGGCGTAGAAGACCGCCGGATTGGGCGCGGCGACGAAGCGTCTCCACACCTCGGCCGGCACCGCCTTGTAGATTCGACGGTCGCCGTCGACGAAGTCGATTTCCAGGCGCTGCTCGCGTGCGTCGTACGCGGCGGCCTTCAGCCGCCCCCCCCGAAGCGTTCGTCGTTCCATCGCCATCGTTCGCCTCCGCGCCGTTATCTTCTCGTGGTTGCCCGGCTTCACCGTCCGAGCGCCGTGCCTTCGCGTCGCGGATCGACCGCGCCTTCGAGCGTGCAGCGTCGCGGTGCGCGGCAATGCAGCGCGATCGCGTGCAGTCCGCTCGTCATCTCGCGCCACTCGACGACGTGCCCGCGCGCGGCCAGCGCCGTCGCGAGCGTGCGCGCCGCGCGTGCTTCCTCGAGCTCGGTCGGCCCGTTGCGGCTGCCGACGTTGGGCATCGCGACCGCGGTGGCGAGCTCGATGCGGTCGTCCAGCACGGCGAGCAGCGTTCGCGCGACGTACGAGATGATCGATGCGCCGCCTGGCGAGCCGACCGCGAGCACCGGTGCGCCGCTGCGCGCATCGAGAACGATCGTGGGCGCCATCGAGCTGCGCGGGCGCTTGCCCGGCTGGACGCGGTTGGCAACCGCCACGCCGTCGCGCGAGGGAACGAACGAGAAGTCGGTCAGCTGGTTGTTCAGCAGGAAGCCGCGCACCAGCAACCGCGAGCCGAAGGCATTCTCGATCGACGTCGTCATCGACACGACGTTGCCGTCGGCATCGACGATCGACAGGTGCGAGGTCGAGGTCGGCTCGAAGACCGACGATGCGACGCGGATCGGCGCGGCGTCGGTCGAAGGCGAGCCGGGGGCGGCGCGCCCCATCGAGCGTTCGCCGATGGTCGCCGCTCGGCGAAGCAGGTAGCGGGAATCGAGCAGCGTGCCGCGCGAGGCGCGCACCGGCTCGCCCTTTCGCTGGCCGGGCAGCGCGACGAAATCGGTATCGGCCACGTATTCGTTGCGATCGGCGAAAGCCAGTCGCTCGGCTTCGGTGAAGCGGTGCACGCCGTCGGCGACGAGTCGGCCGGCAGCGTCGGCGAGTCGGACCGGCGGGCCGGCGAGTCGCCAGTAGGCCAGCATCTGCGCGATCGCGATCGCGCCCGACGACGGCGGCGGCATGCCGCAGACGCGATGCGCGCGATGAACGACGCACAACGGATCGCGCTCGCGCGCCGCGTAGAACGCGAGGTCGCGCTCGCCGAGCACGCCGGCGTTCGGATGCGAGGCGACGGCGTCGACGATGTCGCGGGCGATGGGCCCCGTGTGCAGCGCGAGGCTGCCGCGGCGCGCGATCTGCTCGAGCGTGTCGGCCAGCGGCTCGTTCCGCAGCCGGTGTCCGGGCGGCCACGCGCGGCCGTTCGCGTCGTAGAAATACGCGGCGGCCGCCGGCTGCGCACGCAACCAGCGATCCGCATCGAGCAGCGCGTGCAGTCGCTCGCTCACCTCGAAGCCGTCGCGCGCGAGCGCGATGGCCGGCTCGAACAGCCGATGCCAGGCGAGCCGTCCGTGCGCCTGGTGCACGCGTTCGAGCATGCGCACGACGCCGGGCGTGCCCACGGCGCGTCCGCCGACCGCAGCCTCGAAGAAGCCCATCGGCGTTCCGTCCGGACGCAGGAAGAGCTCGGGACGCGCGCGCGCCGGGGCCGTCTCACGCCCGTCGAAGGCTCGCACGCGATCGCTCCTCGCGTCGTACAGCAGCAGGAAGGCACCGCCGCCGATCCCCGACGATTGCGGCTCGACGAGGCCGAGCACCATCTGCGCGGCGATCGCGGCATCGACCGCGTTGCCGCCCGACGCGAGGATCGACGCCGCCGCCCGCGTTGCGTGGGGGTTCGCGGTGACGGCGAGGAAATGCTTGGCGAAGACCGGCGCGCGACGCACGAACCCGCTTGCCGCCTCCGGGGTCGCGCGCTCGGCGCTGCGAGGCGCCGCGGCGGGCGCTTCCAGATCGGCGACGCGCGCCGTCGGCGCCGCGACTTGCATCGCCGGCCGGGCTTGCGTCGCCGGCAACGGCGCGATGCAGGCGAGCAGGCTCCAAGCCAGGATCGATGCGATTCGCATCGGGGCATGATAGCGGTCGATCCCGGCACTACCGACAAGCATGCAGCCCGTCGAACGAAATCTCCCCGAGCCGTCCGCGGTGCTCGGCCTGAACATCCGCGAGACCGTCGTCGCGATCGCCGGTGGCACGCAGCGCGCGCAGGCGCTCGTCGAGCAGGCGCAGGCCAACGCCGCCCGGCACGCCGACCTGAACGCGATCGCGTGGGTCGACTGGGCGGCAGCGCTCGACGAGGCGCGCACGCTCGACGCCGAGGCGCGAAGCGGCCGGCTGCGCGGACCGCTGCACGGCATCCCCGTTTCGATCAAGGACCTGTACGCGGTGCGAGCCATGCCGACGCGCGCCGGCACGCGTGCGTCGCTGCCGCCGCTGGGAGCCGACGAGGCGACGCTGGTCAAGCGCCTGCGCGCGGCCGGCGCGCTCGTCTTCGCGAAGACGAACATGCACGAGATTGCGCTCGGCTGCAGCGGCGAGAACGAGTGGACCGGCGACGTGCGAAACCCTTTCGATCCGGCGCGACAGTCCGGCGGCTCGTCGAGCGGATCGGCGGTGGCAGTGGCTACCGGCATCGGGTTCGCGTCGATCGGCAGCGACACCGGTGGCTCGGTGCGCATCCCGGCGGCGTTCTGCTCGGTCGCCGGCTACAAGCCCACCTTTGGCGCCATCCCGCTGGACGGCGCGTTGCCGCTGTCGTTCACCTGCGATCACGCGGGACCGCTGGCGCGAAACGCTGCCGACTGCGCGCTGCTGTACGAGGCGATGGCGCAGCGGCGCACCGGGCACGGCACGCTCGCTCGTCGCCCGCGCCTGCACGTCCCCGCCGAGTGGTTGCGCGGCCGGCTCTCTGCCGAGGTGCGAGACGCTTTCGAGCGCGCGGTGGGCGAGTTGCGCGGGCGAGGTGCCGAGATCGGCGAAGCCGTCGTGCCGGAACTGAACGACTCCTGGGCGGCCTATACGTCGATCGTGCGCGCCGAGGCGGCCTGGGTGCACCGCGCGGCGCTCGACGCGGGCGGCGTCGGGTTCTCGGCGCTCGTGCTGCCCGCGCTACAGGCGGCGCGCCGCATTCTCGCCGTCGAATACGTCGATGCGGTGCGCGCGCGCGCGGCGATCGCCGTCGCGCTCGATGCGGCGCTCGCCGATTGCGATGCGTGGATCCTGCCGACGAGCACCGTGCTGCCGCCGCTGCGGGGGCAGAGCGACGTGCAGGTCGAAGGCGGCATGACCACGGTGCGCGAGGCGGTGCTCGGGCAGACCTTGCCGTTCTCGTTGTGCGGCGTGCCGGCGTTGTCGGTTCCGCTCGCATTCGTCGACGGACTGCCCGTGGGCCTGCAGATCGTCGCGCGGCGCAACCGCGACGCGACGCTGCTGGCGCTGGGGCAGTGGATCGAAGCGACGCTCGGCGTCAGAACGAAAGCGTCGCAGCCCCGGCCTTGATGCGCTCGTGCATCACGCTGGCGCCGCTGACGATCACGCCGTCGATCAGGTCGCTCTCCTCGTAGCCGCGGCTCTTCACGCAGGGCGTGCACGCCCAGATCGTTCCGCCGCGTTGCATGAAGCTGCGAATCATCGCGGCGAGCGGCTCGAGCGGCGCCACCCGAGTCGAGTCGGCGGCACGCTTGCGCACCAGATCCACGCCGCTGCTCGACAGGAAGAGCGAGACCTTCAGTCCGGCGGTGAGGCCACCGCAGGCGATGGTCAAGGCAACCGAGGACATTTCGTGGTCGATGCCGTGCGTGACGAGGCAGACCAGTTCCCGCGCGTCGTTCGACATGTAGGGCCTCCTTGATTTGTGCGAGGTGATTGCGGTCGAATCTCGTTTCGGTACACGAGCCGTGACACGGTAGCGCGCGCGACGGGAGACAGCCATGATCGAAGGACCGGAGTTGCTGATCGAAGCGCCGGATCTGCCGTCGGTGCGAGGGCGCCCGTTCTTCGGCAGCGACGTGCTCGCCGACGTGCTGCACGTGTTTCGGGTGGGCGGGGCGGCACTGCTGCATGCGGAGCTGCGCGCGCCCTGGTCCCTGCGGACGCCGAACGCCGCGTGCGTTGCGCCGATGCTGCATCCGGAAGCGCCCGCCTCCCAACTCGTCGTCGTTCACGTCGTCGTGGAAGGCGAGTGTGTGGTGGCGCTGGGGGACGGCGTAGCCCGCGAGGAGCTGCGTGCGGGCGATCTCGTCGTGTTCCCGGGGGGCGACGCGCACGACCTGAGCAGCGCGAGCGGCTCGAGCGAATCGCGCGGGGCCGCGCTTTCGCCGATGCCGCTGGCCAATCTGTTTCCGCCAGCACCGTGGACGGAGTTGCCCCGGATCCGCATCGACGGAGCCGGCGTCCGAACCGAGATCCTCTGCTTCTATCTGCGGTGCGACCCGTTGTTGCGCAATCCGCTGCTGGAAAGCCTTCCGGCGCTGCTGGTCGCGCGTCCCGGCGACGAAGCGTCGGCGGGTTGGCTCTCGGCAAACGTCAGCCAGCTGATCCGGGAGGCGCTGCGGCCTTGTTCGGGCAGCGGGTGCGTCGTCGCCCGGCTCGTCGAACTGCTTTTTGTCGACGTACTGCGCCGGCACGTCGAGGGATTGGGGCAGGGCGCCGCTGGCTGGGTCGCGGCGCTCGGCGATCGTCGGCTTGCCCGCGCACTGCATGCGATCCACACCCGCAGTGCCGATGCCTGGACGGCGACGTCCCTCGCTCGTTACGCGGGGATGTCGCGCTCGGTGCTCGTCGAGCGCTTCAACGAAGTGCTGGGCACCTCGCCGATGCGCTACCTGGCCGACTGGCGCATGCAGCTCGCCGCGCAGGCGCTGCTGTCGTCGGGGAGCGTGACAGACGCGGCGAAGCGCGCCTGCTACGCGTCGGACGAGGCGTTCAGTCGCGCCTTCAAGCGCCGCACGGGCGAATCACCCGCGGCCTGGCGCAAGCGAAGGGCGCCCCTCGGGCCTGAGCTTTCCTCCTTCGCGGCGCTTAGCGCGGCGCCATCCGGATCGCTCCGTCGAGCCGGATCGTCTCGCCATTGAGCATCGTGTTCTCGAAGATCTGCGAAACGAGCTGCGCGTACTCGTCGGGCTTGCCCAGTCGCGAGGGGAACGGAACCTGGCGCCCGAGCGAGTCCTGCACGTCCTTCGGCAGGCTGTCCATCAGCGGGGTCAGGAACAGGCCCGGGGCGATCGTGACGACGCGAACGCCGTCGCGCGAGAGGTCGCGCGCGATCGGCAGCGTCATGCCGACGATTCCGCCCTTGGACGCCGAGTAGGCCGCCTGCCCGATCTGGCCATCGAAGGCCGCGACCGACGCGGTGTTCACGATCACGCCGCGCTCGCCTTCCTCGTTCGGCTCGTTGCGCACCATCGCGGTGGCGGCGATGCGGATCATGTTGAAGGTGCCGACCAGGTTCACCGTGATGACCTTCGTGAACACGTCGAGCCGGTGCGGTCCGTCCTTGCCGACCGTCTTCGCCGCCGGGCCGATGCCCGCACAGTTGACGAGCCCCACGAGGCGCCCCATCGCAACGGCCGCGTCGACTGCAGCCTGCGCGTCGGCTTCGGTGGACACGTCGCAGCGGACGAAACGCGCGGCGGCGCCGAGCTCGCCGACGAGCTGCTTGCCCAGCGCTTCGTTCAGGTCGGCGACCAGCGCCTTGCCGCCTGCCGCGACGATCCGTCGCACGGTGGCCGCGCCCAGGCCGGATGCGCCGCCGGTGACGAGCACGACGTTGTTCGAGATCTTCATCGGGTACTCCTTTCCGGAAAGTGGATTCGATCCCGATTACAGCACACCGGCAGGATGGCAACGGCCGCGCTGCCGCGATACCGTAGCGGTGCGGAGGTTCCCGGGTAGCGAGACGGCGATGGATGGCTTCCTCCAGTACTGGCGTGCTCTCGTGTGCAGCGACGATTCGCTGCCGTTGTTCGAGGCAGCGCTTTCGATCGCGCAGGACGAGTACCCGCAGCTGCCGATGCACGAGGTGCTCGCGCGCGTCGACGGGTTCGCGCTCGCTTTGCGTCGTCGGATCTCGACGCTGCGCCAGCCGATTGCACGGGTCGACGCGCTGCGAGAGCACTTCGCCGACGAGCTCGGCTTTCGCGGCAACGCGAACGATTTCCACGATCCGGAGAACAGCTACCTGAACCGCGTGATAGAGCGCCGGCTCGGCATCCCGATCAGCCTGTCGGTGCTGTATCTGGAAATCGCCGAGCTGGCCGGAGTGCAGGCCTGCGGCGTGGGCTTCCCGGGGCATTTCCTGGTGCGCCACGACATCGGGGGGCGCGCCCTGATCGTCGACGTGTTCGCCGGCGCCCGCGTGCTCACGCACGACGAGCTGGAATACCGGCTGTTGCCGTACGCGTCGGGCGATCGCGACGAGGCGAGCAGAATGCTCGGGACGGTGCTGCCGGCGGCAAGCGGGCGACAGATCCTCGCGCGCATGCTGCGCAATCTGCGGGCGATTCACCGCGAGCGCGGGGACGCGCTCCGCCTCGCGGCCGTCGAGCGCCGGATCGTGGTGCTGGAGGAAACCGAGGGCTGAATGCGCGACCGGCGGCGCATGCGCGCCGCCGGAGCGGGCCGGCGCATGACGCCGGCGAGGAAGCCGCCGGCGCGCTCGGCGCCGGCCGGACGCGACTTACTGCGTCCAGACCACCGCGATCAGCGGCACGATCAGCAGCGCCACGATGTTGATGATCTTGATCAGCGGGTTGACAGCGGGGCCGGCCGTGTCCTTGTAGGGGTCGCCCACGGTGTCGCCGGTGACCGCGGCCTTGTGCGCCTCGGAACCCTTGCCGCCGAAGTTGCCTTCCTCGATGTACTTCTTCGCGTTGTCCCAGGCGCCGCCGCCGGTGCACATCGAGATCGCGACGAACAGGCCGGTGACGATCGTGCCCATCAGCACGCCGCCGAGCGCCTCCGGCCCGAGCAGCAGGCCGACCAGGACGGGAACCACCACCGGCAGCAGCGACGGAATCATCATCTCCTTGATCGCTGCGCCGGTGAGCAGGTCCACCGCGCGCGAGTAGTCGGGCTTGGCCGTGCCTTCCATGATCCCGCGGATCTCGCGGAACTGCCGGCGCACTTCCTCGACCACCGAGCCTGCCGCACGGCCGACGGCTTCCATCGCCATCGCGCCGAACAGGTACGGGATCAGCCCGCCGATGATCAGTCCGACGATCACCATGTGGTTGGACAGGTCGAAGCTGGCGACGATGTTCGCCGACTCGAGCGCGTGCGTGTAGTCGGCGAAGAGCACGAGCGCGGCCAGGCCCGCCGAGCCGATCGCGTAGCCCTTGGTGACCGCCTTCGTCGTGTTGCCGACCGCGTCGAGCGGGTCGGTGATGTTGCGCACCGAGTCGGGCAGGTGCGACATCTCGGCGATGCCGCCGGCGTTGTCGGTGATCGGGCCGTACGCGTCGAGCGCGACGATGATCCCGGCCATCGACAGCATCGAGGTCGCCGCGACGGCGATGCCGTACAGCCCGCCGAGCCAGTACGCGGACATGATCGCCGCGCAGACGAACAGCACCGGCCACGCGGTGGATTTCATCGAGACCGCCAGGCCCGCGATGATGTTCGTGCCGTGGCCGGTGGTCGACGCCTGCGCGATGTAACGCACCGGCTTGTACTGGGTGCCGGTGTAGTACTCGGTGACCCAGACGATGAGGCCGGTGAGCACCATGCCGACGACGACGCACAGCCACAGGTTCAGCACCGAGGTGCCCGAGCGGGCGAGATCGCCGTCGGCGAATATCCACGCGGTGATCGGATAGGCGACGATCGTCGCGAGGGCGCCCGCCCAGATCAACCCCTTGTACAGCGCGCCCATGATGTTCGTCTGGCCGGGCGCGAGCTTGACGAACATCGCGCCGATGATCGACGCGATGATCGACAGGCCTCCGAGGGCCAGCGGATAGACCACCGCCTGCGTCTCGGCGCCCTTGATCATCAGCGAGCCGAGCAGCATCGTCGCGATCAGCGTGACCGCGTAGGTCTCGAACAGGTCGGCCGCCATGCCGGCGCAGTCGCCGACGTTGTCGCCGACGTTGTCGGCGATCACCGCGGGGTTGCGCGGGTCGTCCTCGGGAATGCCCGCCTCCACCTTGCCGACGAGATCGGCGCCGACGTCGGCGCCCTTGGTGAAGATGCCGCCGCCCAGTCGCGCGAAGATCGAGATCAGCGACGAGCCGAAGGCCAATCCGATCAGCGGACGGATCACGTCGTGCAGCGAGACCACGGTGCCGAGTCCGTGCGGGGCCGTGGCGATCAGCAGGCCGTAGTAGCCTGCCACGCCGAGCAGGCCCAGGCCGACCACGAGCATGCCGGTGATCGCGCCGCCGCGGAACGCGACGGCGAGCGCTTCACCGAGGCCGCGCGTGGCCGCCTGGGCGGTGCGCACGTTGGCGCGTACCGAGACGTTCATGCCGATGAAGCCGGCCGCACCGGACAGGATCGCGCCGATCGCGAAGCCGATCGCCGTGGGCAGGCCGAGCCCGGGAACCAGCCAGATGATGACGAAGAGGACCACGCCGACGACTGCGATGGTGCGGTACTGCCGGTTCAGGTACGCCTTGGCGCCCTGCTGGATCGCCGCGGCGATCTCCTGCATCCGTGCGTTGCCCGCGTCGAGCGACAGGATCCAGCGGCTCGATGCGATGCCGTAGATCACTGCCGCCAGGCCGCAGGCCAAAGCGAGCCACAGGCCCGCCGAGGTAGCCGTCATGAGAGGACCTCCATCCGATTCCGGTTGTGATGTGAAGAGCTACTGAAACTTCGGGAAACGAGCCGCCGCAGCGCGAAGCGCCGCGAGTTTACTGGAGCGCCGCGAAGACACGGGCGGTGATTTCGTCGACGCTGCCGATACCCGACACTTTTCGGCAACGGGGGGCGGCGGCTTCGCCCGAGCGCTCCCAGTCGGCGTAGTAATCGACGAGCGGGCGCGTCTGCGAGTGATAGACGGCCAGGCGCTTGCGAACGGTTTCCTCGCGATCGTCGTCGCGCTGGATCAGGTCTTCGCCGGTGACGTCGTCCTTCCCGGGGGTGCGCGGCGGGTTGAATCGGACATGGTAGGTGCGGCCGCTGGCCGCGTGCACGCGACGGCCGCTCATGCGCTCGATGATCTCGGCGTCGGGAACGTCGATCTCGAGCACGTAGTCGAGTGCGACGCCGGCGCTCTTCATCGCGTCGGCCTGCGGGATCGTGCGCGGGAAGCCGTCGAACAGGTAGCCGTTGGCGCAGTCGGGCTGGCGCAGGCGCTCCTCGACCAGCCCGATGATGATGTCGTCGGAGACGAGCGCGCCCGCGTCCATCACCTTCCTGGCGGCCAGCCCGAGCGGCGTTCCGGCCTTTACCGCGGCGCGCAGCATGTCTCCGGTGGAGATCTGCGGAATGCCGTATTTCTTCGTGATGAACGCGGCCTGCGTGCCTTTGCCCGCTCCGGGTGCGCCGAGAAGGATCAGCCGCATGGTTTGCCTGACGCCCGCAAAGCCATAAAGAGTACCGGGAAGACCCGGAGTCGGTCAATTCTGACCGGCGCGCGGCGTTGCGGGAACGACGCTTGCGCCGTCCCACCGGACAACGTAAGCAGCGGAAAAGCGTGATGAAGAGCTGGTCGGAAGCGATACGAAGAGCTGCTCGGCGTCTACGTGGCGCTCGGGCTGGGGCTGGCGTCCGGCACCCCCTGGTCGTCGCGCCGCCGGTTGGCGGGCGCCTGAGGCGCGCCATCGGCCGGCGATCGTGCCTGCCTCGAAAACCGTTGGAGCGCGTTCAGCGCGAGTCGGCGTTCGTCCAGCGCATGCGCACGCGCTCCAGATCCGCCGGGGTGTCGACTCCGGCCTCGGACTCGCGTTCCGCGAGGTGCACCGCGATCCGGTGGCCGTGCCACAGCGCGCGCAGTTGCTCGAGCGACTCGAGCGCCTCGAGCGGCGACGGCGCCAGCGACGCGTGTGCGCGAAGGTACGCGACCCGGTAGGCGTACAGCCCGATGTGGCGCAGCGGTCGCTGCGCGCCGAACGCTGCGTCCAGAGAAGCGGGCAGTCGTTTCGGGAACCCCGCCATCGCGTCGCGCGCGAAGGGAACCGGCGCACGGGTGAAATAGAGCGCGCGCATCGCGGCGTCGCAGACGAGCTTGACCACGTTCGGATCGAGCCAGGCGGCGACGTCGCCGATCGGGTGTGCGGCGGTGGCGATCGAGCAATCGGAGGAGTCGGCCAATCGCTGTGCGACGGCGCGAACGAGCGCGGGATCGATCAGCGGCTCGTCGCCCTGCACGTTCACGACGATGCGTCGATCGTCCAGCGCGAGCGCGTCGGCGGCCTCGGCAAGCCGTTCGGTGCCCGACGCGTGGTCGCTGCGCGTGAAGATGGCCTCGAAGCCCGCGGCGCGAACGGCTTCGACGATCCTCGTCGAGTCGGTGGCGACCGCGACCCGTGCGGCGCCGGCAGCCCGCGCCCGTTCGGCGACACGAACGACCATCGGACGCCCGCCGATATCGGCGAGCGGCTTGTCGGGCAGGCGGGTGGATGCCAGTCGCGCCGGAATCAGCGCGACGAAGTCGATTTGCGACGCCGATCCTGCGTCGCTCACGACTCGCCCGCGCCGGGACCGGAGAGTTCGCGCGGCAAGGTGTCGCCCGTCTCGGGCTCGAGACGGCGCGCCTCGCTCTCGAGCATCACCGGGATGCCGTCACGTACCGGGTAGGCGAGCCGATCGGCGTTGCACACGAGTTCGGCTTCGAAGGGGGTTCCGTCAGCGGCGCGCCCGCCGGGCAGCCGCTTCAGCGGTCCCTTGCACAGCGGACAGACGAGGATCTCGAGCAGGCGTGCGTCCATGGAGCGTCTCGGTCAGCCAGTCGGCGAGGCCGGGTTCGACGATGGCGCGTACCTCGAGAAACCAGCAGCGCGCGTCGGCCCAGGACGCGCATTTTACGGCGTCCTTCTCGGTCATCAGGATCCACGGGGCGTCGATGGCGTCCAGTCGCGAGCGATCGATCACCGCATGGTCGGGCAGCGCGATGCCGCGCGCGTCCACCGCCAGCGCTCGCAACGTGTCGAAGAAGCGCCCAGGGGCGCCGGTCGCCGCGATCGCCACGGCGGCGTCCTTGCCGATTCGCCCGGTGAGTTCGTGCGCCGGAACCGGCGCGGCATGCCCGTCGAGCGCGACGAAACGCAGCGGCTCGATCCGAAAGCGGAAAGCGAGCGGGTGTGCCAGCGGCGGGCGGGCCTGGCCGTTCAGCGCGATCGCGTCCATCGACCTTGCCTGCGACAGCGGGGCCCGCAACGGCCCGGCCGGCAGGCATTGCCCGTTGCCCACGCCGCGTTCGTCGAAGACGACGATCTCCACGCTGCGGGCGAGCCCCTCGTGCTGCAGCCCGTCGTCGCTTACGACGACGTCGATCTCGGGATGGGTCGCGAGCAGTACCTGCACCGCCTGCGCGCGTTGACGGGCGGCAGCGACGGGGTGGCCGGTGCGCCGCGCGAGCAGCACGGGTTCGTCGCCGTGCTCGAGCGCGTCGTCCTCGGTGCCGACGATTCGAGCATCGCGTCGCCGCGCGCCGTAGCCGCTGGCGACGATGCCCGGCGTCCAGCCCCGCTGCGCGAGGGCCTCGACGAGCGCGACGACCAGCGGCGTCTTGCCCGCTCCGCCCGCGACGAGATTGCCGACGACGACGATCGGGACTTCGGGCGCGGGAAGATGCCGGATTCTGTGTCGCCGGCGCGCGGCGACTCCCGCCGTCAGCGCGCCCAGCGGCGCCAGCGCCAGGCGAAGCAGCCGGTGACGGCGCGACGGGGAGGTGTCGTACCAGAGGGCGCGCAGCGACGGCTCGAGCCGCTCGCGCAGCCGATCGGCAACGGACGTCTGCGCTCGCCGTTGCGGCTGAGAGGCCACCCGGCTAGCGCGCTCGCCGCGCCGGCGCCGCTGCTGCGGCGTCGGCCTGCGCGGCGAACGTGACTTTCGCCACGCCCGCCTCGCGCGCGGCGGCGAGCACCGAGATGACGTCCTGGTGCTTTGCTCCGGCGTCGGCGTGTACGACGAGCACCGCGTCGTTGCGCTCGGCGGCGACGCGTCGCAACTCGCCGGGCAGGCCGTCGCGGGCGACGAGTTGCGCTCCGCTCTCGTTGAGGATCCGGTACTGCCCGTCTGCCGAGATGCCGATGTCGATCTCGCTCGGCCGCTCGGTGGCCGTCTCGCCGGTGGCGCTGGGCAGGTCTACCTGCAGCTCGGTGAACTTCGAGTAGGTCGTCGTGACCATCAGGAAGATGAGCACGACGAGCAGGACGTCGATCAGCGGGACGAAGTTGATCTCCGGCTCGTCGCGCCGGATGCCGCGCCGAAAGTTCATCCGTGCGCCGCGCGCAGGTGATCGACCAGCCGCAGCGACTGCTGCTCCATTTCGACCAGGAAGGCGTCGACGCGCGCACGGAAATACCGGTAGGCGATCATCGCCGGAATCGCGATCAGGATCCCGAGGGCGGTGTTGTAGAGCGCCACCGAGATGCCGTGGGCGAGCTGTTGCGGGTTCGTTCCGCCCGGCGCCTGCGCGCCGAAGATCTCGATCATGCCGACCACAGTGCCGAACAGCCCCATCAGCGGGGCGATTGCGGCAATCGTGCCGAGCGCGGAAAGGTAGCGCTCGAGGTGGTGCGCGACCGCCCGGCCGGTTTCCTCCATCGCTTCCTTCATCAGCTCCCGGCCGGCTCCTTCGTGTCGCAGTCCGCTCGCCAGCACCCGTCCGAGCGGCGAATTGACCGCCAGCCGGTTCAGCATGTCCGGCGTGATCGATTGGGTGCGCCGCAGCCCGAGCACCTCGTCGAGCAGTCCGGGAGGAAGGACGCGGGATCGCTTCAGCGACAGGAAACGCTCGATGATCAACGCGACGGCGGCGATCGAGGCGACAATGAGAAACCATACGGGCCAACCGGCCGCCTGGATCAGGGACAGCAAGACGATTCTCCGGGTACCGATCAAACCGAAAGGCACGCAATTGTCGGTTTTTTTTCCACCAGGCATCAAGTGCAACCGTCGAACGGCGTTGCGGCCGACGGCGACGGCGGATTCGGCGGGCCAAAGCGGCTGCCCCGGCCTGGGGACAACTCTGTGAACAAGCTGGCGATGACGCGGCGCGGGGGCTGGATTTCAAACGGCGTGCCCGCGCGCCGCTCCACTGCACAGATGAAATGTCAAGAGGAATCAAGCAGTTGACGGTTTCGTTCGCGCCGTGGCAGGACTTCGCAGCGAAAAATCCGATCGAACCGCGCGTGTGGATAGGTTCGTCCGGGAAAGCCGCATGAGCGCTCGTTTTGCAGGCGCAAACGAAGCACCGACGCGGGAAATCCTGTCGGTCTCGCAGTTGAACCGCGCCGTTGCTGGCTTGTTGCAGCGCAGCGTCCCGCCGGTGTGGGTTCTCGGCGAGATCTCGAACGCGACGCGCGCGACCAGCGGCCACTGGTACTTCACGTTGAAGGACGCCACCGCGCAGGTGCGGGCCGTGATGTTCCGGAGCCGCGCGCAGTACCTGACGTTCGTGCCGCGCAACGGCGAGTGCGTCGAGGCGCGCGCCGTCGTCACCCTGTATGAGCCGCGCGGCGATTTCCAGCTCACGGTGGAAGCGATGCGCCCGGCCGGCGCCGGCGATCTGTTCCAGCGCTTCGTGAGGCTCAAGGAGAAGCTGCAGGCGGAGGGGTTGTTCGACGCCGCGCGCAAGCGCGCGGTGCCGAAGTTTCCGCGCAGCGTCGGCGTCGTCACTTCGACGCGCGCTGCCGCGCTGCGCGACGTGCTGACGACGCTGCGACGGCGAGCCCCGGGCGTCGGGGTGGTCGTCTACCCGGCAACGGTGCAGGGCGCCGACGCGCCGGCAGCGCTGGTGGCGGCATTGCGCGCGGCGGCGCGCCGAGCCGAGTGCGACGTTCTGCTGCTCGTTCGCGGGGGCGGCTCGATCGAGGATCTCTGGGCGTTCAACGACGAGACGCTCGCGCGAGCGATCGCCGCGTCGCCGATCCCGGTCGTCAGCGGCGTCGGCCACGAGACCGATTTCACGATCGCCGATTTCGTCGCCGACGAGCGCGCGCCCACGCCCACCGGCGCGGCTGCGCACGCGGTTCCCGATCGGCGCGAGTTGGCCGAGCGCGTGTTGCGAGCCGCGGCGCGCATCGAGCGCGCCTGGTTTCGCCGAACCGAGGCGCTCGAGCAGCGCCTGGATACCGCGGCACGGCTGTTGCGTTCTCCTTCGGCCCAGTGGCAGGCGCGCGTCCATCGGTTGCAAGCGCTGTCCCAGCGCATCGTCGCTTTCGGTCGGCTCTCGCTCGAGCAGCGCAGGATGCGCGTCGAACGCCTGTGCACGGGCATTCGTGCTCCGCGCACCGATCTCGCCGAGCAGCGGCTCGCCCACGCCGCGCAGGCGTTGCAGCGATCGTCGGCACAGCGGATCGCACGGCTCGACGAGCGCATCGCAAGCCTGGGCGCGGCGCTCGAACTCGTCAGCCCTCGTGCGGTGCTCGAGCGCGGCTATGCGATCGTGCACGACGCCAAAGGCCACGTCGTCGTGTCGGTTGCGGGCGCCGCGATCGGCGATGCACTGCGCGTTACGCTGCGGGACGGCCGACTCGAGGTCGCCGTACAGGCGACGGAGGCGATCGAGACCGCCGAGACGCCGACGAGGACTTGGCCGCCGTCCTAGAATCCGGGATCGACTCGCGCGGCCGCGCGGATCCGTACTACGACAAGGAGAAAACGAATGGAGCACAAGCTGCCCCCCCTTCCGTACGCGATGGACGCCCTGGCGCCGCACGTGTCGAAGGAGACGCTCGAGTACCACTACGGCAAGCACCATCAGGCGTACGTCACGAACCTGAACAACCTGATCAAGGGCACCGAGTTCGAGAACATGGGCCTGGAGGACATCGTCCGGAAGTCCTCGGGCGGCGTGTTCAACAATGCCGCGCAGGTCTGGAACCACACGTTCTTCTGGTCGTGCATGAAGCCCGGCGGCGGCGGCCAGCCCGCCGGCGCCCTGGCCGATGCGGTCTCGCGCAAATGGGGATCGTTCGACGCCTTCCGCGAGGCCTTCAGCAAGAGCGCGGTCGGCAATTTCGGCTCGGGCTGGACCTGGCTCGTGAAGAAAAGCGACGGCTCGGTCGACATCGCGAACACGAGCAACGCCGGAACGCCGCTCACGACCGGCGAAAAGGCGCTGCTCACGATCGACGTCTGGGAGCACGCCTACTACATCGACTATCGGAACGCGCGCCCGAAATTCGTTGAAACCTTCCTCGGCAATCTTGCCAACTGGGACTTCGCCGCGAAGAACTTCGGCTGATCGTCCCTTTCGCGCGTCCGCCGGGCACCGAGCGGGGCCGGCGGGCACGCCCGTTGCCTGCAGCGTTCGCTTGCGCATTTCAACAACAGGAGCGGTGCCATGAGCTGGCTGTGGACGTTGATCATCGGGCTGGTCGCCGGTGCGATTGCGAAATGGGTGATGCCGGGCCGCCAGGGCGGCGGAATCATCGTGACGATGATCCTCGGGATCGTCGGAGCGTTCATCGCCACCTGGATCGGACAGGCCGTCGGGTGGTACCGGCCGGGCGAGGGCGCCGGGTTCATCGCGTCGATCGTCGGCGCGCTGATCGTCCTGTGGATCTACGGCATGGTGACGCGCAAGCGCGAGGCCTGAGCGCGGGCGCGAGGTTTCAGCGCGGGCGCGAGGTTTCAGCGCGGGCGCGAGGCTTCAGCGCGGGCGCGGGCCCCGACTTCGGCCGTCAGCGCTGACCCGGGAACACCGAAGGCTGCACCAGTCGCGCGCCCGGCTCGATGCCGTGGCGCGCGAACCATCCTCGCTCCATCTCGAGTGCGAAGCGCACCGCGCGGCTCGGGCAATGGCTATCGTCGCTGCGCGGCGCCATCTGCGCGATGTTCACGATCCGGCCGTCGTCGTCCAGGAACGCGATCGACAGCGGCAGCGGGGTGTTGCGCATCCAGAAGCAGTGCACGGCCTTGCCCTCGAAGGCGAACAGCATGCCCTCGTTCGGCCCGAGCGACTCTCGCGCCATCAATCCGATCTCGCGCGTGCGGGCGGTGTCGGCCAGCTCCGCGCGAATGACGTGGATGCCGGCCTGCAGGCGCACGATGGGCAACTTCGGCTGAGGATAGGCGGCTGCGCCGGCTTGCGCATTCGCTCGGCTGGGGGCGAGCAGGGCCGGTCCGATCAAGGCGAAGGCGAGGGCGAAGGCCAGGGCGATTCGTCGCATCGCGCGATAGTGCCGCAACCGGCACCCGGGCGCGACGCGGCGGATGCTGCGGCATAATTCCGAGGTTCGGCCGCCGGCCCCGCCGGCGCGCCACCGGCTTCGATCCCGAGGAACCGCATTCATGTACGAACACATCAAGATCCCGTCGAACGGCACGAAAATCACGGTAAATCCCGATTTCTCGCTGCAGGTTCCCGACAATCCCATCATTCCGTACATCGAAGGCGACGGCACCGGCGTCGACATCACGCCGGTGATGCTGCGGGTGGTCGACGCCGCCGTGCAAAAGGCCTATGCCGGCAAGCGCAGGATCCACTGGATGGAGATCTACGCCGGGGAGAAGTCCACGCGCGTCTATGGTCCCGACGTCTGGCTGCCCGACGAAACGCTGCAGGTGTTGCGCGACTACGTCGTCTCGATCAAGGGGCCGCTCACCACGCCGGTGGGCGGGGGCATCCGTTCGCTGAACGTCGCGCTGCGCCAGGAGCTCGACCTGTACGTCTGCCTGCGTCCGGTGCGCTGGTTCCAGGGCGTGCCGTCGCCGGTGAAGGAGCCGCAGAAGACCGACATGGTGATCTTCCGCGAGAACTCGGAGGACATCTACGCGGGCATCGAATACGAGGCGCAGTCCGAAAAAGCGAAGAAGCTGATCGCCTTCCTGCAGGACGAGCTGGGGGTCACGAAGATCCGCTTTCCCGCGACTTCGGGCATCGGCATCAAGCCGGTGTCGAAAGAAGGCACGCAGCGGCTGGTGCGCAAGGCGATCCAGTACGCGATCGACAACGACAAGCCCTCGGTCACGCTGGTGCACAAGGGCAACATCATGAAGTACACCGAAGGGGGTTTCCGCGACTGGGGCTATGCGCTGGCGCAGAGCGAATTCGGTGCGCAGCCGCTCGACGGCGGCCCGTGGATGACGATCCGCAACCCGAAGAGCGGCGGGCAGGTCGTCATCAAGGACGTCATCGCCGATGCCTTCCTGCAGCAGATCCTGCTGCGGCCGGCCGAGTACAGCGTCATCGCCACGCTGAACCTGAACGGTGACTACATCTCCGACGCGCTCGCCGCGCAGGTGGGCGGAATCGGCATCGCGCCGGGCGCGAACCTGTCGGATTCGGTGGCGATGTTCGAGGCGACGCACGGCACCGCGCCGAAGTACGCCGGCAAGGACTACGTGAATCCGGGCTCGGAGATCCTGTCGGCCGAGATGATGCTGCGACACATGGGCTGGACCGAAGCCGCCGATCGCATCATCTCGTCGATGGAAAAATCGATCCTCTCGAAGAAGGTCACCTACGACTTCGCGCGGTTGATGGAAGGCGCCACGCAGGTCTCGTGCTCGGGTTTCGGACAGGTGATGATCGAGCACATGTGACGCCGTCCCGGGGCGTCTCCGGACGTCCCGGATGGTTCCAGCAGAAGCCCCAGATCGTTGATTCGACTGGGGTTTTTCCGCCCACCGTCGAGCACTCGGTCTTGAGGGTGAAGCAGTCGGTCGAGTGGTCGATCGTTGATTGACCGCTGATGGACGTCGCCGCCGTTATGACCGGCAATAGGCTTGCTCCCGCAACGGCCGATGACTACATCGCTGCCATCGCTGCCATCGCTGCCGCCAACGGTTTGCCGTCGTCACTCGGGATACTGCTCGACGAGGCCAAGCGAAGCACCTAGGCAGCTAGCGGCGGCATTCGCGCCGCGCCCAGTTCATGCGAGTCGCTTCAAACGCCGGCCGCTACGCCGCCGCGGCACGCTTGCGCGCTCCCGTTCCACTTGCCGCTGGAGTGATCGCCGTGCGCAACGCCGCGTGCGCTGCGAACACCGCGTGAGCTCATGTTGCGTCGAACTGCGCCAGCGACGAGAAGTGCAACAGCAACCAGTGCGAGCGGCGCAGGCTCAGAAACCGGGGTTGCCGTTACCCGCCTCAACGCGGCGGTCTCGGTGAAGATGTCAGCAGGGGGAATGCTGTATGCGAACGCAGCTGCTTCTGGACTTCCAACAAACAGCCAGTCTTCCTTCAGGGAAGAAACGCTGCAGCTTACGGATCCACAGAAAGTGCCGAACTGGACGTCGATCAGCTCCCCAAGAGCATCGAACTCCAGGTGTCCTGTATTCGCATTGAACTCAGTGTACGTAATGCCATACCAGGTAAACGATAAGTCGGTAAACAAGCCTTCACCAGTGTTACGGCCACCGGGCGTGATACTCGAGCTATCGAACGTGAACGTGCCACTGGAGGAAACCCCTGCAAGCGGCCCGTATGTTGCCGTGACGCTAAACTCGTAGCTGATGGGGACCGCGTTGGCGCAAGTGGCGAACAGGATCGCAGAGGCTCCGACAACCATCCAGATGATTCTAGGCATGGTACACATCTGCCTTTCCGCGCGGGTCGAAGTTGCCCATCGAGAATCAAGCCGTTCAGCGTTCTACCGGTCGGCACGGAAGCTTATATTCTCAGCAAGAGGGCGCGCAAGCACCTTCAACGCTCCAAACTTGGGATGCACGCGGATCGGGCATAGGAGTTTCAAACAGCCTATTGTCCGCCCGAGTCAGGCCTGCGTGGGCGGCCGATGCCGCTCCGGAGGGTCTTGGACTGGCACCTGGGCCGTTGCCTCGCCCCGATTTGGCTGGTACCCGACGTTTCGCCTACAGCCCACCGCTTGCGCTTGTGCGGGCGGCTGATGCGGCACCACCAGCGGGCGCAGCTTCGCGTTCGGCGCCAGCACGCCGTGGAACCTGATCAGGTGCAGCCTGGGCCGCGGCACCAACGCCGCCAGCCGCTGCATGAACTCCAGCGGGCTCAGCACGCCAAGGTGTCTTGAGCTTGAGCTCCACCTGCCCTGTGGCGTTGAGCTGCACGCGTTCGTCGGACACCGCTGGCCGGGTGATGTAGCGGCGCAGCTGTTCCAGCCGCTTGCGGTCTTGCGCTTCGACCCGTACCGCGGCGTGCAGACTGAACCCGTCGATGTCGGCGCACAGGGGTTGGCGCGCTTCGCCCTCGCGCGGCATCGCACCCCTCCGGGTCAGCACCTTCTGCCCGGCGCGGGCACCGAAGGCGATGCGATAAGTGATGGCCGCAGCCTGCAGCGGCCGCAGCGTGCGCGCCTCCTCGCCGTCGGCATCCGGCTCGGCCAGGTAGGTCTGGCCCATGTCCTCGACCAGCACACCACGGCGCGTGAGCATCTTCATGAGCCGGGTGATGACGCTCTGAAGCAGCGCGTGCAGCTCGTCGTCGCTCGGCGCATCCACCTCGACGAAGGCTGGGCGCACCCGTGTCCCGATGCGCCGGCGTCACCGCCGCGAGCATTTTGCCGTGAGGTGCAAATACGCCGTGATACCTCGTCAGGTGCATGCGTGGCGGCGGTACCAGTGCCGCCAGCCGCGCCATCAGATCCAGCGGCTCCAGCACGATGTGCGTGGTGCCATCACGGTAGGGAGTCTTGAGCGTATGGCGCACATGGCCGGATGAGGTCAGCGCCATGTGCTCCACTGTCACCGGCGGGCGGCCAAGATAGTTGACGCCGGACAGCCGTTCGAGCTTCTGCCTTTGGTCGGGGGCGATGTCGATACCCGCGCTTCTGCGGTGCAGGATCGGGAACGCCTGCGTCCGGGACGACGAGGACTGTCACCAGTGGCCAGGCAGGACGCTCGTACTGGTCCGTTCGTCCTCCTGCCCGGTTCCCTCCGACGCTTGAGCCCGACCGCCGGCGCGGCCGGTCGACGGAAGCCCTTCGTCAGTTCACCGGTCCGCGGCAGGTGCCTGGCCGTCGCGTGGCGAGCGAAAGCACGTCGTCCACCATCACGTGCACGAATCGCTCCGGCTCCTCGAAGGGCGGGTTGTGCGCCGAGCGCTCGAACCACACGAGCTGCTTGCACGGCGCATCGAGGGTGTCGAAGTAACGTGCGGCCAGTACGGACGGCACTTGCCAATCGTGGCGGCCAAGCACGAAGACGACCGGAACCTGGAACTGGCGATAGCGCGTGAGGTCGAGCCTCGAATACTCGGCTCGCAGGCTTTCCAGCGAAAACCGGTTCCCCTGCCCGAACTTCACCAGGTCCACCAGACCGGCCTCGTCGGTGTCCAGGGCGGCGAGGATCAGTTTTCCAGTGGACAGGTCTTCGTGAAACACGCCGCCGAATGCTTCCACCCACTTGCCCTTGGTCAACTCGTCGTCGACCGACCTGGGACCGGGACTCATGGCGCGCAGTTCCGTGATGGCGCGGCGGTCGTCCCGCGTCGTGGCCTGGGCAAGGGCCCATTCGTAGGAGAGCCGCTCGCCCTCGGCGAAGTTCGCGACCTGGCTGATGCCGACGTACGCGGCGACCTTCTCGCGATGACGGTAAGCGTAGAGCGTCCCGAACCCGGTGCCCCAGGAGTGCGCCAACAGGATGACCTTGTCCTTGCCGAAGCGCCGCCGGACGAGATCGACCACCTCGTCGAGGTCGCGCTCGAACTGCGCGATCGTCATCGACGCGCGGGGGATGCCGGACTGATACGAGCGCCCCGCGCCGCGTTGCTCCCAGTACACCATGAGAAAGTGCTTCTCGAGCGCGGCGTCGTAGTGCCGGAACAGGGCCGCTTCGCTGGCGCCGGGCCCGCCGTGCAGGAGAACGATGGCGGGCCGGCGCGCATCGGCTCCGCGAAACCAGAGGCTCTGGCGAATGCCTCCGATGGGCACCTGCTCCATCGTTGCGATGCTGCCCGGTACGACGCGGCCGTCCGCATCCGTGAAAGGACGGGTACCCGTGCAAGCGGCCGCGAACAGCAGCCATGCCGCCGCCAGGACGACGGTCTGGCGACGGAACGTGCGCAGGCCCGGCGTCCGCGAGCCGGTCACGGCCTTGCCCACAGTGCGACGAAGCCCGCCGCGTAAAGCAGCCCGAGCATCAGGCAGATGCCCGAAGACACGAGCCAGAAGGTGGTGGAGTTCCCCCGGAACGCGGACCTGATGAGCGGGAAGGCAAAGGCCCTCGCCAGGAACACGACGCTGATCAGGAGCAGCGCAGGCCGGGTGAACGGCAAGCGGGGTACGATGCCCGCGCCAGAGAATGCATACACGGCCCAGGCGAGAAGAACGCCGGCGATTGCGAGCGTGACGAGGGTTGGCTCGATCCTGCCCGCCTCGACGGCGCGAACCATTCGCTCGCCCGCGCCCATGAACCGATAGGCTGGCGCACCCAGGGCGATGCACGCCAGATGGGTGACCGAGGCGACCGCGGTGAGCACGCCGCCAAGTGCAAGGGCCTGGGCGCCGAAGTCGAGCATGGTTGTCCCGAGGGCTAAAGGCTAACCCGAGCGGCAGTCATCCGCTCGATGGAAGGATCGGCCTCTGCCTTCGATCTTGCCCTTCCGCTCTCGACTTCAGCGACGCCACCTCCTGGGAGAGATAGCGTCCGGTGTCGGAGCGGGACAGCCGGCCGACCAGTGGCCCCAGCAAACCACTGAAGGAGTACCGAAGGGTGACGCGGCAGTTCCCACGCGAAGCCTCTTCGATCGCGTGTTCTGCGACCATGAGAAGACCCGGCGACCGCGCTTGCCAGACGAATCTGCCGGGCGGCTGCACTTCCGTGACGCGCCAGGTGGCGGGACGCAGCTTCGGCTGGCGAACGACGTACCTGGAGCCGACTGCCAGCGGCTCACCGTCCAGCGCCTGGACGCTGCTGACGGTGGGAAGCCATTGCGGCCATGCGACGACCGCCGCGAGCACGTGCCAGACGGACTCGACTGGCGCGGCGATGTGGGCGGACGCGCTGTAGGACGGCATGCGCGAAGTGGAATGCCCATGGGGAGTCATCGGTCGTCACGCCTTCGCCGAGTCCGATCGCCAGTCCCTGGCGTACACGCTTCTGAAGTTCCGAGGGGGCGTGGTCACGGACAGATAGACGAATGCCTGCTGGCCACTGTTGTAGAAGCCATGCACGTCTTCTGGCGCGAAGCGCGCCACGTAGCCTTCCTCGATGCGGGCTTCGGTCGTGCCGTTGAGCAGGAGTGTTCCGTGCCCCGAGAGCGCGATCCAGACTTGCTCGGACGCTTCGTGCACATGCCGAGGATTGGTGGTCCCGGCAGGCACGGTCACCCGTGTGATCGTGGCCTTTGCCTCGGGCGACGATTCAGGGAAAAGCAACTGCTCCGACTCAACGCCGGAGTTCCGGAGAACCGGTATCTCAATTCGCTTGATGAGCTGCATCGACCCTCCCTTCGTTCAGGCCCGGATTGACTCGATTCGTGGCCTGCTTCCGAACGACCCGCATTCGTCCAGCCGCCCGCCCGCCCGCTCAGGCCAGCCCGGCCTTGTCCAGGCCGAAGGCCTTGTGACATCGCCTCCGAGTGCGGCCCGCACGCCCTGCAGCTTGTCGGGACTACGCTGGATGTAGAGCGCGCCGATGCGGCCCGGCTCGGTGGCCGACGGCGCCAGCGCGATGGTCTGCACCAGTTGGCCGCTCTGGTCGTCGAGGACCAGGCAGCCCGGCAGGCCGTTGATGCGCGCCGGCTCGAAGCGCCAGCGTCGCCCGCGCCTAGCCGGCAGGCGGGCGAAGCCGATGAAGGTCCTGGCGACGAGCGCGCCGCCCTGCAGCGGACGCGGCACCGCGCTCACCTTGCCGCCGCCGTCGGTGAGCAACACCGCGTCTTCGGCCAGCACCCTGGCCAGGGCCTCTACGTCAAGATTGCGCACCGCCTCGACGAACGCGGCGAACAGGCGCTCGCGTTCTTCCTGCTCGACTTCGCGGCGCGCGTAGTCCGTCTTGACATGGTTGCTCGCCCGGCTGGCCAGCTGGCGGCAGGCGGCCGGGCTGCGCTGCAGGCGCCGCCCGATCTCGTTGAATTCCAGGTCGAACACCTCGTGCAGCAGGAAGGCCGCACGCTCCAGCGGCGAGAGCCGCTCCAGCGCGAGCATGAAGGCCACGGACACGTCCTGGGCGAACTCGGCCCGTGCCTCCGGGCCGGGCGACCAGTCGGCTTCATCATCCAGCAGCGGCTCGGGCAGCCAGACGCCGACATACTGCTCGCGTTTGGCAGCGGCCGAGCGCAGCCTGTCCAGGCACAGGTTGGTCACCAGGCGCGAGAGATAGGCGCCAGCATGCTGCACGGTGCTCTCGTCCACCTGCGCACAGCGCAGCCAGGCCTCCTGCACGATGTCCTCGGCATCGGCGCGCGAGCCGAGCATGCGGTAAGCCAGTGCGCGCAGACTGCGCGCATGTTCGCGGTCGTAGTGCTGGGCGCGTTCGGCAAGCGTCGTCATGATGGCCGGGTTCTCCTGGCTGCAGGAAGCGGATCACATGCCTCCTGTAGACGGAACAGCGCGGTGGTTTGTGACATGCTGCGACGTCCGAAAGCGAGACATGAGGGCCCCAGCGGGCCCTGGCGGACGCTCGACGCATGGGTGATCAGGCCCGCTTCCTGCGGTCGTCGCGAGTTCATTCGGTAATCCGATTGCCGTGCGCGCGAGCTCCGTCGCGGGCGCAGCACCGCCGGCAGCATCCAGCACCGTCAGCAGCACGAAATCCGCCCACGACAGGCCGTGATGCGTGCCGAGTTCGTCGTCGAGCATGAACACCAGGGCCGCGTGCTCCAGGTGTCGGTTCACGCAGGCTTGCAAGGCTTCTTCGCTCATGGCGCCAGCCCTTGCAGTTCGCGGTGGATCTGCTCCAGCGCTTTCAGTTCGCCCGCGTAGTCGAAACCCGCATCCTCGCGTTCCTTAACGAGTTCCAGCACTTCGAAGGTGAGCCCCTCGACCCCGCTGCGATGCCACGCGCCCTGCAGCACGCGGTCCCGGTGATTGGGAAGTGATGATCGAACATGTGAGCGAGCCGGTGAGCGAGCCGGTGAGCGAGCCGCGGGCCGATCGCGGCTACCGGCCCTCGCGGCCGAACGACGCGGCGAGCTCGCGCGCAGCGCGCACGAGCAACGCCGTGTCGAGCCCGACCGCGACGAACAGCGCGCCCGCATCCAGGTAGCCGTTCGCCAGCGTGCGATCGGTGGCGAGGATGCCGGGCGCCTTCCCGGCGGCGCGCACCGTTGCGATGCCGTCGAGGATCGCTCGTTGCACATCGGCGTGTGCCGGCTGGCCCCGAAGCCCCATCGATGCGGAAAGGTCTGCCGGACCGAAGAACACGCCGTCGATGCCGTCGACCGATGCAATCTCGCGCAGGTTGCGCATCGCCTCGACGCTCTCGGCCTGCACGAGCAGGCACATCTGCGCGTCGGCCTGGTTCACGTAATCGTCGACCTGGCCCCAGCGCGCAGCGCGGGCGAGCGTCGCGCCCATGCCGCGGATTCCGGCGGGCGCGTAGCGCATCGCGCGTGCCATTCGCTCGGCGTCCTCGGCGGTGTCGATCATCGGTACAAGCAGCGTCTGCGCGCCGACGTCGAGGTACTGCTTGACGAGCGCGACGCCGGCCTGCACCGGTCGCACGATGGGATGCACGGGGTACGCCGCGAGCGCGCGCAATTGCGCCAGCACCGTGCGCGGGTCGTTCGGCGCGTGCTCGCCGTCGAGCAGCAGCCAATCGAATCCGGCGAGTGCGAGCGCCTCGGCGGCGTTCGGGTCGGCCAGCCCCACCCACAGGCCGATCTGCGGGCGGCCGGCTCGCAGCGCAGCGAGGAAGGGGTTGTTCGGGATCTGCACGATCATCTCTCGAGCTTGATGCGCGTGGCCCGCAGGCGCGTTCCCCCGTCGGACGCCACGCCCTCGACGTGCACCGTCCGGCCGTTCTCGAGCTGCGCCTCGGCGCCGTCATCGAAGCGAACGTCCGGCCCGTAGCCTACTGCAACGCCGCGAACGACGAAGGTTCGCGCCGACGAATCGAGATCCGTGATCTCGCCGCGCAGTTCGAATTCGCTCTCGGCATCCTCGACCTTGACCTCGCGTGCGATCAGGACGCCACCGACCAGCGCGCCTTCGACCTCGACTCGTGCGCCCGGCACGATGCCGGTTTCGCCCTGCCGGAACGCTGCGTTGCGCGCGTCCACCGGCAGCCCGTCGACCTTGAAGCTGCGCGTGTTCCCGAGTGACTCGATGCGGCCTTCGATGTGCGCGTCGTCGTGGTCTTCGATCCGCGGTCGCGCGTCGTCGATGCGCGTGGCGACGAGCCGGCCGTCGACGAACCGGGCGCTCACCCGCGCCGTTGCGCCGGGTGCGAGCCCGGGAGGAAGCGCCAGGCCGTCGGTGGCGACGAGCCGCCCGCCGATGCGGATCGTGCGGCCCGCGACGTCGATGGCTTCGATCGGCGCGCGCAGCTTGAACTCCGTCTCGGACGACCTCGAATCGATGCGCGACGCGACGAGGGCATCGCGCGTGCTGTCGAAGAACCCGAAGACTTCGACGGTATCGGCCGCGCGCAGTGCCGCGACGCCGCCGGCGAGGCGCTCGTCGAACAGCGTGTCACCCGTGACCTGCACCGCCTGGCCGAGGACGATGAACCGGCCGCCGGCCACGTCCACCGACTCGACCGGCCCGACGAGCTCGCTGATGATCTCGATCGACAACGCTTTGGCGCGCGCACTCGCCGCATCGATGCGAGTGCTTTCGATGGCGACCACCATCCCGAGGCGCAGGTCTTCGCGACGCCTCGTCGCGTTCTCGTCATCGCGCACGACGGCGCCGGAGTCGTCGAAACGGATTCCGTTGACGATCACGGAACCGAAACCGCCGATGCGGCCCGACGTGAAGGAGCCCGTTCCTCCCTCGCCGACGCCGTCTCCTCCTCCGCATCCGCCGAGCCAGCTGGCCACCAGGGCGATCAGGGCGATCAGGGCGAGGTGACGTTTCATCGAAGGCTCCGGATGACCCCGACGGCGGAGTCGAAAGTCGGAAAGCACTCAGTTTTCTGCGCGACGGATGCGTCGTGGCCGCGCTCGTGCGCCGAGCGCACCGGCGTCGTCGGCATCGTCGTAGGTGTACAGGCCGATGCGCACCCGGTGCGAGCGGCGCGTACCAGCCGCATCCGCGACTCGCGTTCGGTCGGCGTCGTTCGAACCGCCCGCCCGGTCGGCCTGGAGCATCGCTTCGATGGCAGGCACGAGCAGGGCGCGCAGGCTGCGCCATTGCGCGCTCACCAGCGGGCGCAGGCGCTCGAGCGATTCCTCGGACAAACCCTCGGCGAACAGCGCCTGCTCGAAATGCCGGTTGCCTGCGCCCAGCACGTTCTGCACGGCGCCGGTCAAGTGATCGCCGACGTTCGAACCGAGGAAGCCCAGCATGCGGGTCGCGTCCCCGCGCGGCACGAAGGCCTCCCGGGAAAGTCGTACGCGGTCGCGCTTCTCGTCGTGGCTGGCGACACCGAGGCGTATCAGTTCGTCGAGCAGGCTGCGCGGGTGCACGTCGCGCGTCACGGACTGCGCCAGCGCCTCGAAGCTCGGCGCTTCGCCGACACGAGGCAACGTGCGCGGCCCGCTGCGCGTGCGGTATCGCGGATCGCTCATCCATCGAGCGAAGACTTCGCTCGCGTGCGTGCGCGGGACAGCCGAAGCGCCGGGCGCTTCGTCGCCGTTGCGCGCCTGCATCAGGCGGGCGACCTCGCGCCGGGTCAGCCCGGTGGCGGTGGCGATGCGGCTCACCATGCGGTGCGGCTGCGCGGTCGCTTCGTGCGCGTCGCGCGCGGCGTCGACGAATGCCTGCTTCGCCAGTTGCTCGACGGTGGCGAATGCCACGCCGCGTGCGACGGCGAGCCGGGCCAGCGGCACGAGCACCTCGCGCAGCGCTTCGAGGAGCGCCGCGGCTTCGGGGCTGTCGTGCCGCTCGGGCATCCGCGACTCAGTCCTCGCAATGAATGCGCGTCGCGGCCAGGTGCGTGCCGTCGGTCGACAGCGCACCCCTGACTTCCACCGGGTGGCCGTTGGCGAGCGCGGCGCCCCGGCATTCGAGCGCGTCGAGGCGATCGAAAGCGACGGTGATGCCGCGAACCACCAGGGTGTTCGCGTCGACGTCCAGGGAATCGACCGCGCCGTGGATTTCGAATCGCTCGCGGTCGTCCTCGGGGTCCTCGAGTTCGACCTTGCGCGCCACGAGCACGCCATCGACGATCGCGCCCTCGACCTCGACCTGCGCACCGGCGGCCAGGCCGGCCGGCATGCTGGCTACGCCGCTCGCATCGATGCGCATGCCGTTGACGACGAACGAGTCGGGCGAGTCGAACTGCGTGACGAAGCCGTGCACTTCAGCCTCGTCGTGGTTCTCCGGGCGCCGATCGCCCTCGCGAAGCTGCACCGCCACCCAGGCGCCGTTCACCGGCGCGGTTTGCGTGCGAACGCGCAAGCGCTCCCCGTCGGCCAGTGGCCTGCGCAGTCTGTCTTCGGCGGAGGCGTAGGAGATCCGCGTGGTGCCGATGCGAAACGTCTTTGCGGTGGTATCGAGGTCCGTTACCAGCCCCCGCAAGCGGAAGAGATCGGCGTCATCTTCGCTTTCGATCCGCGTGGCGACGTAGATGCCGCTCGCTGCGTTGAATTGCGCGTGCACCTCGAGCACGTCGCCGACCGCAACGGCGTCCAGGCCGCCGTCCAGCGAGTCGTCGAACACGGTCGTATCGCGCACTGCGACGGTCTGCCCGAAGACGACGAGTTTCGATGCGCCGGCATCGACGCTTTCCACCGGCCCGACGATCTCGGCGCCGAAGCGGATGCGCGTCGCGTCTGCGCGCCCGGTGGCTCGATCGAGCGCGCCCGCCTCGACTTCCACCATCATCCCGAGCCGCAGGTCTTCCGGGGGGTGCGGCCGGTCGTCGTCGTCGTCGATGCGCGCGGCGCTGTCGTCGAAACGCACGCCGCCCACGATGATCGAGCCGAAACCGGTGATCGGGCCCTCGACGAACGACGACTGCTTGACGATCGGCGCAGGCGCTGCGCCGTCGCCGCCTCCTCCGCAGCCGCTGAGCGCGACAGCAAGGCTGCCGAGAAGGCAGGCCAGCACGGAACGGCCGCGGCCGGCTCCTGTTGCAATGAGGTCCATGTCGCACTCCTGTGCAGTCGAGGGGTGCGTCCAAGATAACTGTGCGATTTGCACATTTCAACGGTGAGGGTCTTTCGTTTCCGCTGCCTCGACGACCGCCTCGTCGTGCGCGCGCAGGAGCGCCTCGCCGCGCTCGATCACGAAGTAGCGAAAGGCCTCGGCCGCCGGCGAAAGCACTTTCGCCTGCAGCCGCACGATGTTCCAGCTTCGCATCACGGGGGTGTGCTGCACGTCGAGCACGCAAAGCAGTCCGGCGCGCGTCTCGAGTCCGATTGCGTGCATCGACAGGAACGCCACGCCCATTCCGGCGATCACCACCTGCTTGATCGTCTCGTTGCTCGACATCTCCATCGTGATGTGCGGCTCGAAGCGATGTTCGGCGAACAGGGCCGCCATCGCTGCGCGCGTTCCCGAGCCCGGTTCGCGCACGATGAAAGACGCGTCGGACAGCGCAGCGAGCGGCACCGGTCCCTGGCCGAGCAGCGGGTGCGACGGCGCGCAGACGATCACCAGCGGGTTCGCGGCGAACGCTTCGGCGCGCGCACCGATCTCCCGCGGGGGGCGGCCCATCACCGAGAGGTCCACTTCGCCCGATTCCATCGAAGCGACGAGCTGCTCGCGGTTCGCCGCGACGCGCAGGCGCACGTCGACGCCCGCGTGTTCGTCGCGGAAACGCGCGAGCAACCGGGGAACGAAGTATTGGGCGGTGCTGACCATCCCGATCGTCAGCAGCCCGTGTTCGAGGCGCTTCAGACGCGCCATCGCGCGCTCGGCTTCCTTCAGGTCGGCGAGCAGACGTCGCGCGTGGACGAGGAAATACTCGCCTGCGGTCGACAGCACGACGCTGCGTCCGTGTCGGTCGAACAGCGGCAGCCCGACCTGCGATTCGAGCTCGCGGATCTGCATCGACACGGCCGGGGCGGTCAGGTGCAACGCCTCGGCCGCGCGCGCCATGCTCGCGAGCCTCGCGACCTCGGCGAACACGCGCAGCTGGCGGAAGGTGAGGTTCACTATTCAGGTTTTTCTTATCTCGGCGACAAGAAATACTGACTTTCATTGAACTGATAGCGACAGTAGATTTCGCTGCATCCGCTGTCAACCGGTCCACCGGCCACCGAGGCATCCTGATGAACCAGCCGATCGAGCACGGTCTCCTCTCCGCAGCCACGCAGCTCACCGACGCCCGCAAGCGCTACGCCGCCGGCGTGCTCAAGTACCGCGAGATGGGCTACTGGCAACCCGATTACGTGCCGAGCGACACCGACACGATCTGCCTGTTCCGCGTCACGCCGCAGGACGGCGTCGACCCGGTCGAAGCCGCCGCCGCGGTGGCCGGCGAATCGAGCACCGCCACCTGGACCGTCGTATGGACCGACCGCCTGACCGCGTGCGAGAGCTACCGGGCGAAGTGCTACCGGGTCGAAGCGGTTCCGGGGCGCGCCGGCGAATATTTCGCGTGGGTGGCCTACGACCTGGTCCTGTTCGAGGAGGGATCGATCGCCAACATGACGGCGAGCCTGATCGGCAACATCTTCAGCTTCAAGCCGTTGAAGGCGGTGCGGCTGGAGGACATCCGCATTCCGGTCGCCTACGTGAAGACCTTCAAGGGTCCGCCTACCGGACTGGTCGCCGAGCGCGAACGGCTCGACAAGTTCGGCCGCCCGCTGCTGGGGGCGACCACCAAGCCCAAGCTGGGCCTTTCGGCGCGCAACTACGGGCGCGTGATCTACGAGGGGCTCAAGGGCGGGCTCGACTTCATGAAGGACGACGAGAACATCAACTCGCAGCCCTTCATGCACTGGCGCGACCGCTTCCTGTACGTGATGGAAGCGGTCAATCGCGCGAGCGCGGCCACCGGCGAGGTCAAGGGCAGCTACCTGAACGTCACCGCCGGCACGATGGAGGCGATCTACGAACGAGCGGAATTCGCGCGCGAGCTCGGCAGCCTCGTCGTGATGGTCGACCTGGTCGTCGGTTGGCCGTGCATCCAGTCGCTGTCCGAGTGGTGCCGTCGCAACGACGTGATCCTGCACCTGCACCGCGCCGGCCACGGCACCTACACCCGGCAGAAGAGCCACGGCGTGAGCTTTCGCGTCATCGCGAAGTGGCTGCGCCTGGCGGGCGTCGATCACCTGCACGCCGGCACGGCGGTCGGCAAGCTCGAAGGCGATCCGCTGACCGTGCAGGGCTACTACAACGTGTGCCGCGATGCCTGCACGCGAGCCGATCCGGCGCGCGGGCTGCATTTCGACCAGCACTGGTGCGACCTGAAGAAGGTGATGCCGGTGGCCTCCGGCGGCATCCATGCCGGGCAGATGCACGAGCTGCTCGATCTGTTCGGCGACGACGTCGTCCTGCAGTTCGGGGGCGGCACGATCGGCCATCCGGCCGGGATCCAGGCGGGGGCGGTCGCCAACCGCGTCGCGCTCGAAGCGATGGTCAAGGCGCGCAACGAAGGCCGGGACATCCGCCGCGACGGCCCCGAGATCCTGCGGGCCGCGGCCCGCTTCTGTACGCCGCTGAAGCAGGCGCTGGACACCTGGGGCGAAGTGCGCTTCGACTACACACCCACCGACACCAGCGATTTCGTCGCAACGCCGGCGCTCGCCGGTTGACCCGCGCAGCAAGGAGCGTTCGCCATGATGACCAATCCCGTCGGCCGCATCACGCAGGGCCAGTTCAGCTTCCTTCCCGATCTCACCGACGCCGAGATCGGCGCGCAGATCGAATACGGACTGAACCGCGGTTATGCCTGGAGCATCGAGTACACGGACGATCCGCATCCGCGCAACACCTACTGGGAGATGTTCGGCGCCCCGATGTTCGACCTGCGCGACGCTGCCGGCGTGCTGATGGAGCTTCAGGCGTGCCGCCGGACCTTCCCGAACCATTACGTCCGGCTCATGGCCTTCGATTCGACGCGCGGCGTCGAGTCGATCGCGATGAGCTTCCTGGTGAGCCGCCCGCAGGAAGAACCCGGCTTCGGGCTGCTGCGACAGGAGGGCGCAGGACGCGACCAGCGCTATGCGATCCGCGGCTATGCCGCCGACGCGCCCGAGGCGCGGCGCTATGGAGTGCCGCAGCGGACCGCGCCATGACGCAGTATCGGATCCCCGGCGCCTTTGCGCCGACCGCAGACTGCGACCCGGCAACGGTGGCACCCGAGCCCGTGCCGGCCCCGCGCACGGTCGGCGAGGTGCTGCGTGCGAGCCAGGCCGAAGCGGTGCTCGACGAACTCGACCGCGACCTCGTCGGGCTGGCACCCGTCAAGCAGCGCATCCGCGACATCGCCGCGCTGCTGGTGATCGACCGCCTGCGGCTCGGCGTCGGCCTGCAGGCGCACACGCCGAGCCTGCACATGTGCTTCACCGGGAATCCCGGCACCGGCAAGACGACGGTGGCGATGCGAATGGCCGAGATCCTGCATCGGTTGGGCTACGTGCGCAAAGGCCATCTCGTGGCCGTCACGCGCGACGATCTCGTCGGTCAGTACATCGGACACACGGCGCCGAAGACGAAGGAAGTGCTCAAGAAGGCGATGGGCGGCGTACTCTTCATCGACGAGGCCTACTATCTGTACCGCCCCGACAACGAGCGCGACTACGGCCAGGAGGCGATCGAGATCCTGCTGCAGGTGATGGAGAACCAGCGCGATGACCTCGTCGTCATCCTCGCCGGCTACGACAGCCGCATGCAGGCATTCTTCCAGAGCAACCCCGGACTGAGCAGCCGGATCGCGCACCACATCGCGTTTCCGGACTACGACCGCGACGAACTGCTGCGCATCGGCGACGCGATGCTCTCGTCGATGAGCTATCGCTTCGACGGCGACGCGCGCGAGGCTTTCGCCGACTACCTCGACCGCCGCGTGGCGCAGCCGCATTTCGCCAATGCGCGCAGCGTGCGCAACGCGCTCGACCGGGCGCGGTTGCGCCAGGCGAGCCGGCTGTTCGCCGACCGGGAGCGCCTGCTCGGCGAGACCGAGTTGAGCACGCTCACCGCCGCCGACGTGCGCGCCAGTCGCCTGTTCGACGCGGCGCCGATCCGCAGCAACGATTCCCGAGGAACTGCGCCATGAATCGACGCCCGACCTTGACGCGCTACCTGATCGACGAAAGGCGCCGCTTTCCGCACGCCGAGGGCGAACTGAACGCGCTGATCCTCGACGTGTCGATCGCCTGCAAGGCGAGCGCGCGCAGCGTCGCTGCGGGCGTGCTCGCCGGCGATCGGGCGCCGGCATCGCCGGCGCCGGCCGTGAACGTGCAAGGCGAGTTGCAGAAGCCGCTGGACGTGCTGTCCAACGAGCTGTTCCTGCAGATGAACGAGGGCAGCGGCCACGTGGCCGGCCTGGCTTCCGAGGAAATGGACGAGCCTCGCGACGTCGCGCCCGGCACGCCGCGCGGCAAGTACCTGCTCGTGTTCGATCCGCTCGATGGCTCGGGCAACCTCGACCTCAACGTCGCCGTGGGCAGCATCTTCTCGATTTTGCGGGCGCCGCAGGAGGCGCTCGACAGCGGCCGGGCGCTGACCGAAGCGGATTTCCTGCAGCCCGGCGCCGCGCAGGTCGCCGCAGGCTACGCGCTGTACGGGCCGGCGACGATGTTCATGCTGACGGTCGGCAACGGCGTGGCCGGGTTCACGCTCGACCCGGATCTGGGCGAGTTCGTGCTGACGCATCCGCACGTCCGCGTGCCCGAGCAGACGCAGGAGTTCGCGATCAACAGCTCGAACGGCCGGTTCTGGGAGCCTCCGGTGCGCCGTTACGTCGAGGAGTGCGTGGCCGGACAGTCCGGGCCGCGCGGCAAGGACTTCAACATGCGCTGGATCGCTTGCGTAGTCGCCGAGGCGCATCGCATCCTGACCCGAGGCGGTGTTTTCCTCTATCCGCGCGACACGCGGGACCCGGGCCGCGCCGGCCGGCTGCGGCTGCTCTACGAGGCGAACCCGATCGGCTTTCTGGTCGAGCAGGCAGGCGGGCGCGCCAGCACGGGGCACCAGCCGGTGCTCGACGTGCCGCCGGGCCGTCTTCACCAGCGCATCGGCTTCGTCTTCGGCTCGCGCGCCGAGGTGGAGCGCATCGAGCGCTATCACCGCGACACCGACGCCGACGAAGCGCCGCTGCCGCTGTTTGCCGCACGCACGCTGTTTCGCGACTGAGGGCCGCCGTGAGCCAGAAACATCCGATCATTGCGATCACCGGTTCGTCGGGCGCCGGAACCTCGTCGATCACGCGCACCTTCGAAAGCATTTTCCGGCGGGAGAATGTGAAGGCCGCGATCGTCGAGGGCGACAGCTTCCATCGATACGATCGGGAGGAGATGCGGGCGCGCCAGGCCGAGGCCGAGAGGGCGGGCAACCGCAACTTCAGCCATTTCGGCCCGGAGAACAACCTGTTCCCCGAGCTCGAGCAGCTGTTCGGCAGCTATAGCGAGTCGGGCGCCGGACGGCGGCGGCGTTACCTGCACGATGCCGCCGAGGCCGCGGCCTGGGGGCAACAGCCGGGTACGTTCACCGGGTGGGAGGACCTGCCCGACGACACCGACGTGCTGTTCTACGAGGGGCTGCACGGCGCCGTCGTGACGCCCGAGGTGAACATCGCCCGCTATCCGGACCTGCTGATCGGCGTGGTGCCGGTAATCAATCTCGAATGGATCCAGAAGCTGTGGCGAGACCAGCACGTGCGCGGCTACACGACCGAGGCGGTCACCGACACGATCCTTCGGCGGATGCCCGACTACGTGCACTACATCGTCCCGCAGTTCGCGCATACGCACGTGAACTTCCAGCGCGTGCCGGTGGTCGACACGAGCAATCCGTTCATCGCCCGCGACATCCCGAGCGCCGACGAGAGCCTGTGCGTGATCCGCTTCGCCAATCCGAAAGGGATCGACTTTCCCTACCTGCTGAACATGATCGACCACGCGTGGATGAGTCGCGCCAACACGATCGTCGTTCCGGGCGGAAAGATGGAGCTGGCGATGCAGCTGATCTTCACGCCCTTCGTGTGGCGGATGATGGAACGCCGCCAGCGCGCGCTCGGCGCCGCGTGAGCGCGCCTGTCGGCGGCGGGCGTCGCACTTGCATTGCCCGGGGTTGGCCACCCCGAGGAGCACTGCGATGGCTGACCGACGAAACGCCCCGTTCGATCCCGCCGGCGAGCGTGCCCGCCGACTGTGGCGCGAAGCCGATTCGCATCGACGCGAGCACACGCACGATCCGCGCCGCCCCGGCGAAACCGATCCGACGCTGTCGCGCAAGCAGCGCGACGCTTTCCTGAACATGCGCAACGGCGTCTTCTACCCGACCGGACACGCCGTGCTCGTTCTGTTTCCCGACGATGCGAACGCCGTCTGCGCCGCGCTGCACGGCGCAGGTTTTGCGCGCGAGTCGACGCTGCTGCTCGACCCGGCGCAGACCTCGGACCTGATGCAGGCGAGCGAGGAGCAGGCCGGTTTCCTGTCCGAGATGGTGGGCGGCGAGATCAAGAACCTGCGCGTGATCCGCCAGCTCGCCGACCGCGGCGCGTGCATGCTGATCGTGCGCGTGCACGGCGACGCCGACGAACGACGGCTGGTGGAGGTCGCGCAGCGCTGGCCGGTGCACAAAGCGATGCGCTACCATACGCTGGCGATCGAGGAACTGCCGGTGGGCGCCGAGGATATTCCCGGCGACAGCCCCTACGGCGTCAACGAAGTCTTGCGCAACAAGCCTTCGGACGCACAACTGAAGCCGCGGCGCTAGCCGCGGTGCGAGAGCGAAGAGAATCGGCGCGCTGCGAGGCGCGCCGAACCTTCAGGACGACTGGATGTTCGACGCCTGCTTGCCTTTCGGGCCCGAGACGACGTCGAACTGCACCTTCTGGCCTTCCTTCAGGCTCTTGAAGCCATTCATCTGGATCGCGCTGAAATGCGCGAACAGATCTTCACCCCCATCGTCGGGGGTGATGAAGCCGTACCCCTTCGAGTCGTTGAACCACTTGACGGTACCCGTTGCCATGCTTTCGTCTTCCCCTGACGCGATCCTTTGGACGCTGCCGTCGGGGCCCGGAAACGCGAGGGCATCCCCCAAGCAGCGCACGGATTCTTTGTGAAAAGACAGGTGTCGTCAAGACACGACTGGGGCTTTCCGGCGACATTCGGTGGGCTTGAGCATTGCTTCGTGAAGCGCGTCACGGTCGGCGGCGCCGTGCCGATCGGCGTTGTTGCAGTGGAAGCAACACTGGCTAGAATGCATTCATGGCGACTCGTCAAGATCCGACTCCCGTACTGGAGCGAAAAGGGTCGCGGCTGAAGCCGCCGCCGCTGTATCAGGTGATGCTGCTGAACGACGACTTCACTCCGATGGAATTCGTGGTCAACGTCCTCCAGAGATTCTTCGGGATGGGCCGAGAGAAGGCAACGCAGGTAATGTTGAAGGTGCATCGCGAAGGGCGCGGCGTGTGCGGCGTCTTTCCTCGCGACGTGGCGGCCACCAAGGTAGAACAGGTTAGCAGTTACTCACGCCAGCATCAGCACCCGCTGCAGTGCGTGATGGAGGAAGCATGATCGCGCAGGAATTGGAAGTCAGTCTGCACATGGCTTTCGTGGAGGCCAGGCAGCAGCGCCACGAGTTCATCACCGTGGAGCACCTGCTGTTGGCGCTGCTCGACAATCCGTCGGCGGCAGAAGTGCTGCGCGCGTGCGCGGCCAACGTGGAAGACCTGCGCAAGAACCTCACCGGCTTCATCAAGGAGAACACCCCGGTCGTGCCGGGTGCCGAGGAGATCGACACCCAGCCCACGCTCGGATTCCAGCGCGTCATCCAGCGCGCGATCATGCACGTGCAGAGCACGTCGAACGGCAAGAAGGAGGTCACGGGCGCCAACGTGCTCGTCGCGATCTTCGGCGAGAAGGACTCGCACGCCGTCTATTACCTGCATCAGCAGGGCATCACGCGCCTGGACGTCGTCAACTACATCTCGCACGGCATCACCAAGGCGCCGCAACCCAAGGAGCCGGTCAAGGAGGAGCAGGCCGAGACCGAAGCCGACGCCGGCAGCACGCAGCAGGGCGCGCTCGAGCAGTACACGCAGAACCTGAACGCGGCCGCGCGCGAAGGCCGCATCGATCCGCTGATCGGTCGCGAGAACGAAGTCGAGCGCGTCATCCAGGTGCTGTGCCGGCGGCGCAAGAACAATCCGCTGCTGGTCGGCGAAGCCGGCGTGGGCAAGACGGCAATTGCCGAGGGGCTCGCCTGGCGCATCACGCAGGGCGACGTGCCGGAGGTGCTGGCCGACGCCACCGTCTATTCGCTCGACATGGGCGCGCTGCTCGCGGGCACCAAATACCGTGGCGACTTCGAGCAGCGGCTGAAAACCGTGCTCAAGCAACTGAAGCAGGCGCAGGGCGCAATCCTCTTCATCGACGAGATCCACACGCTGATCGGCGCGGGCTCGGCCTCCGGGGGAACGCTCGACGCGTCGAACCTGCTCAAGCCGGCGCTGTCGTCGGGCACCTTGAAGTGCATCGGCGCCACGACGTACAACGAATATCGCGGCATCTTCGAGAAGGATCACGCGCTTTCACGTCGTTTCCAGAAAATCGACGTCATCGAGCCCACGGTCGAGCAGACCGTGCAGATCCTGCGCGGGCTGAAGTCGCGCTTCGAGGAGCACCACGGCGTGAAGTACTCGTCGTCGGCGCTTTCGGCGGCCGCCGAGTTGGCGGCGAAGTACATCAACGACCGCCATCTGCCCGACAAGGCGATCGACGTCATCGACGAGGCCGGCGCCGCGCAGCGGATCCTGCCGAAGAGCCGCCAGAAGAAGGTCATCAACAAGGGCGAAATCGAGGACATCGTCGCCAAGATCGCCCGCATCCCGCCGGCGTCGGTTTCCAGCGACGACCGTGGCCGGCTGCAGACGCTCGACCGCGACCTGAAAGCCACCGTGTTCGGCCAGGACCCGGCGATCGACGCGCTCGCCGCAGCGATCAAGATGTCGCGCTCGGGACTGGGCAAGCCCGACAAGCCGATCGGCGCGTTCCTGTTCTCCGGTCCCACCGGCGTCGGGAAAACCGAGGTGGCCCGCCAACTCGCGTTCATCCTGGGGATCGAGCTGATCCGCTTCGACATGTCGGAATACATGGAGCGGCACGCGGTGTCGCGGCTGATCGGCGCGCCTCCCGGCTACGTCGGCTTCGACCAGGGCGGGCTGCTCACCGAAGCCATCACGAAGAAGCCGCACGCGGTGCTGCTGCTCGACGAGATCGAGAAGGCGCACCCCGACATCTTCAACATCCTGCTGCAGGTGATGGACCACGGCACGCTCACCGACAACAACGGGCGCAAGGCCGACTTCCGCAACGTCATCGTCATCATGACGACGAACGCGGGCGCCACCGAGCTGCAGAAGCGGGCGATCGGCTTCTCCGACAGCCGCAAGGCGGGCGACGAGATGAACGAGATCCGCCGGATGTTCACGCCCGAGTTTCGCAACCGGCTCGACTCGATCATCAGCTTCGGCGCGCTCGACGAGCAGATCATCCTGCGCGTCGTCGACAAGTTCCTGATGCAGCTGGAGGAGCAGTTGCACGAGAAGAAGGTCGAAGCGATCTTCACCGAGGCGTTGCGCTCGATGCTTGCGACGAAGGGTTTCGATCCGCTGATGGGCGCGCGCCCGATGCAGCGCCTGATCCAGGACACGATCCGCAAGGCGCTGGCCGACGAGCTGCTGTTCGGCCGACTCGTCGGCGGCGGACGCGTCACCGTCGACGTCGACGAAGCGGGCGAAGTCACGCTATCGTTCGCCGAGGCGCCGCCGGCCGCCGGCGGCGAGGGCGAGGAACGCATCGAGGTGCTGCCCGCTTGAGACGGGCGCAGATGCGCCCGTCTCAAGCGCGAAAGCGAAGGCTTGCGGTAACGCCATAACCTGGATCAAGGCATTCGGACATCGGGCCTGACAGCATCGGGCTGCATGATTCCAAGAAATAGCGGGGAGACGATGATGCGCCGTTGGCACCTGGCGTCGGCGCGGATCGCGCACGGCTTCGAGGCTCGTGCGTGAGGGCGATCCGCAAGCTCTTCCGCACCCTGCGCAATCCTGCCCGCCCCGGCGTCACCGTCGGTCGACTGGTCGGCATCGTCGTCGCCGGCACGCTGGTCGTGGCAGTCGCTGCCTACGCGGTCGTGTTCCACCCGCTGATGGAGCGCACCAACACCCTCGAGTTCTGCGTCTCGTGCCACTCGATGGAAGCGACGGTGTACCGGGAGTACCAGCAGTCGGTGCACTACTCGAATGCCTCCGGCGTGCGCGCCGGCTGCCCCGATTGCCACGTGCCGAAGGCGATCGTTCCGAAGCTCATCGCGAAGGTCCGCGCGGCGAAGGACGTCTGGCACGAGATCCTCGGCACGATCGATACGCCCGAGAAATTCGAGGCGCATCGCTGGCGGATGGCCAACGCGGTCTGGTCGATGATGGAGCGCACCGACTCCGTGACCTGCCGCAGTTGCCATTCGTGGGAAGCGATGGACGCCGACGAGCAGGATCGCGTCGCGCGCAGCAAGCATCGCGCGGCGAAGGAAGAGGGTCGTACGTGCATCGAGTGCCACAAGGGCCTCGTGCACAAGCGACCGAAGGCTCCGGACGCCGCAGACCTGTAGCTGCGCCGCGCGGAGAAGGGAGATGCTGAAGGCGGGAAGTCGCCGTGCGTCTGGCGGGTTGTGAAGATAACGAGGGGGGAGCGATGAGAAAGACGGCATTGGGGACTGCTTTGCTGCTCGCCGGTGCGGCGTGGGCGGGGAGCGCATCGGCACAGTCGGGCCCGGTGCCCGTACTGGTGGGGAACTGCGTCGCCTGTCACGGCACCAACGGCAACAGCGGCGGTCCGGCTACGCCGACGATCGCAGGCCTGTCGAAGATCTATTTCGTCAATGCGATGCTGGCCTACAAGTACGGCAAGGACACCGCGAAGATCGAGGCGGCGGCACAGACGCTGAAACTCGACCCGGACGACATCGAGGGCTTCGAGCGCCTGGCCACCGTGATGGATCGCATCGCCAAGGGCTACAGCGACGAGGAGATCGGCGCGATGGCCGATTACTTCACGAGCCAGCGCTTCCAGGCGGCCGAGCAGCCGTTCGATACGGCGCTCGCCTCCAAGGGCAAGGCGGTGCACGAGGATGCGTGCGAAAAGTGCCACGAGAAGGGCGGTCGCAAGGGCGACGGATCCGGCACGCTCGCCGGCCAATGGACGCCGTACCTGGGCTACACGTTCGCCGACTACGAGGCGGGACACCGGCAGATGCCGAAGAAGATGCGCGCGAAGATGAAGGACCTCAACGAGGGCGACTTCAAGGCGCTGCTGCAGTTCTACGCCAGCCAGAAGTGAGGAGGCAGACCATGACGAACATCAAACGCAGGGACTTCGTCCTCGGTGCCGGCGCGACCGGCCTGGTACTGGCAGCGCCGCGTTTCGCCATCGCGCAGGGCAAGAAGAAGGTCGTCGTCGTCGGCGGCGGCATCGGCGGATGCACGGCAGCGCATTACCTGCGGCTGGCCGATCCGTCGATCGAGGTGACGCTGATCGAGCCGAAGAAGAGCTACCACACCTGCTTCATGAGCAACGAGGTGATCGCCGGCGTCCGCAAGATGGACTCGATCACCTTCGGCTACGACGGCGTGCGCAAGCGCGGCGTCGACGTCGTGCACGACACCGTGACCGGCATCGATCCAGCTGGGCGCACGGTGAAGACGGCCAGCGGTGCGAGCTACGGCTACGACCGGCTCGTCGTCGCGCCGGGCATCGAATTCAAGTTCGGCGGTATCGAAGGCTACGACGCGACGGTTGCCGAGAAGATCCCGCATGCCTGGAAAGCCGGGCCGCAGACCGAGTTGCTGCGCAAGCAGCTCGAGGCGATGGCCGACGGAGGCACGGTCATGATCTGCCCGCCCGTCGGTCCGTACCGCTGCCCGCCCGGGCCGTACGAGCGCGCGAGCCTGATCGCAGCGTACCTGAAGCGCCACAAGCCGAAGTCCAAGGTGCTGATCGTCGACGCGGCCAACGGCTTCTCGAAGCAGCCACTGTTCATCGAGGGCTGGAAGGCGCTGTACGGCTACGGCACGCCGAACGCGATGATCGAGTGGATCAGCGGCGAGCAGACCGACGGCGGCATCGCAAAACTCGATCCGGCGACGCTCACGGTCACCACGCGCTTCGGCGACAAGCACAAGGCCGACGTGCTGAATCTGATCCCGGCGCAGACGGCAGGCAAGATCGCGATCGATTCGGGTCTTGCGGGCACGGGCGCCTGGTGCGCCGTCGACGTTGCCACTTTCGAGTCGACGATCCACAAGGGCATCCACGTGATCGGCGACGCGTCGGTCGCCTCGACGATGCCGAAGTCCGGCTATGCGGCGAACTCGCAGGCGAAGGTCACGGCGGCGGCGGTCGTCGCGCTGCTGCAGGGCAAGGATCCCGGCGAGCAGGCGTACGTCAATACCTGCTACAGCCTGTTGAACGACAGCTACGGGATCTCCGTGGCGAACGTCTACCGGCCGGGCAAGGACGACAAGGGAGCGCCGGTGATCAAGTCGGTTTCGGGCGGCGTCAGCCCGCTCGGTGCCTCGCCCGAGTTCCGTCGCCGCGAAGTCGCCTACGCGCACAGCTGGTTCACGAACATCACGCACGACGTGTTCGGCTAGAGGAGGTGAAGGGTCAAGGGTGAAGGGTGAAGGGTGAAGGGGAACAGCGCGGCTGCCGAAGTCGGGCTTTTCCCCTTCACCCTTTACCCTTCACCCTTCACTTCCGGCGTGCCGTATAGTCCCCCAATGCCCGATCGAGGTCGCTCGCTTCTGCTCGCTTGCGCGGTGTTCGCGCTCGCTGCGGTCGGGGCCGCGCTTGTCCTGCAGCACGTCTTCGACATGCGGCCGTGCGCCTGGTGCACGTTCCAACGGCTCGTCTACCTGCTCGTCGCGGTATTCGCGCTGGCCGGCTGGGCGCTTGGCGCCGGAGTGGTCGCGCGCCGGGCATTCGCCGCGCTGGCGGCGCTCGCGGCGCTGGGCGGCGTGTGGGCCGCGCTGCACCAGCAACTCGTTGCCGCGCAGTCGCAGTCGTGCGCCTTCACGTTCGCCGACCGCATGCTGATGCAGTTGCGGCTCGACGAGACGCTGCCATGGCTCTTCATGGCCGATGCCTCGTGCAGCGAGGCCAACGTTCCATTGCTGGGCGTGCCGTTCGCAATCTGGAGCGTCGCCGCTTTCGTGCTGCTGGCAGCGGGCGCGTCGTTCGCGGCGTTCTCGTCGAGGGCGCCGCGAACGCGGCGCCCGCCGCTTCCGGAGGTACCGTCATGAACGCACTGGAACAGCTCAAGCAGTTCACCGTCGTCGTCGCCGACACGAGCGACTTTCGCACCATCCACCAGTACGGCGCGCGCGATGCGACCACCAACCCGTCGCTCGTGCTCAAGGCTGCGCAGAAGGACGAATACGCGCAGCTGCTGAAGCAGTGCGTGGCCGACCACGCGAAGGAAGACACGCAGTCGCTAGCCGATCGCCTGCTCGTGCGCTTCGGCCAGGAGATCCTGAAGGTCGTCCCCGGTCGCGTCTCCACCGAGACCGATGCGCGGCTGTCGTTCGACACGCAGGCGAGCATTGCGCGCGCCCGGCGCATTGTCTCGTTCTACGAGGAGGCGGGGATCTCGCGCGAGCGCGTGCTGATCAAGGTCGCGTCCACGTGGGAAGGAATCCGCGCCGCCGAGCAGCTCGAGCGCGACGGCATCCACTGCAACCTGACGCTGCTGTTCTCGTTTCCGCAGGCGGTCGCCTGCGCCGATGCGGGCGTCACGTTGATCTCGCCCTTCGTCGGACGCATCTACGACTGGTACCGCAAGCACGAGAACCGCGACTACACGCCGGAGGAAGATCCGGGCGTGCTCTCGGTGCGTCGCATCTACGACTACTACAAGAAATTCGGTTATCCCACCGAGGTGATGGGCGCGAGCTTCCGCAGCGCCGGGCAGGTGCTCGCGCTCGCCGGCTGCGACCTGTTGACGATCAGTCCCGAACTGCTCGGCCAGCTCGCCGCGTCCGACCAGCGCGTCGATCGCAAGCTCGACCCGAAAGCCGCGCACGACAAGGACATCGAGCGGGTCTCCTTCGACGAGAAGACGTTCCGCTACGCGGTGAACGACGACGCGATGGCCACCGACAAGCTCGCCGACGGCATCCGGATCTTTGCCGCCGACGTCGTGAAGCTCGAGCAACTGGTGGCGAAGCTGCGCTGATCGCGTCCGCCGCTCACCAGATTCCCATTGCCAGCCCGGCGCCGAGCGTGCGGCCCAGTTCGCGCGCGCGCGCCAGCTGCGCGGGGTCGATGCGCTTCGGCGCGAGGATCTGCTCCGGAGTCTGCGCTCCGTTGACGAGCACCAGCGGCGGCGCGATCTCCTTCAGTCGCCACCCGGTGGCGATGCGTGCGATCTGTCGCGCCGCGCCCATGCCGTCGGTGCCCGCGCAGACCAGCGTCGCGTACCCAAGCCCGTCGATGCGTCCCAGCACCGGGTAATAGGTGCGGTCGAAGAAGTCCTTCATCCTGCCGGCCATCGCCGCGAGGTTCTCCGGCGTGGCGAAGACGAATGCCTGCGCTGCGAGCACGTCCGATTCCGCGGCTTCGTCGGCGCGCAGCGACACGACCTCGATGCCTGGCTCCTCGCGTGCGCCTTCGGCGAGCGCTTCGGCCAGCTGCTGCGTTCCGCCGGTCATCGACCACCAGACGATCAGGAGGCGGCGCATTCGATGCGGATGCGTGAAGGGTTCACCGGCCCGTACTGCCGAATCCCCCCGTGCCGCGGGCGCTTTCGTCGAAGGATTCGACGACGTTCCACTGCACCTGGACGACAGGGACGACGACGAGTTGCGCAATTCGATCCAGCGGCTGGATGGTGAACGCATCGCGCCCGCGGTTCCAGCACGAGACCATCAGCGGGCCCTGGTAGTCGGAGTCGATGAGTCCGACGAGGTTGCCCAGGACGATGCCGTGCTTGGCACCCAGGCCCGAGCGCGGCAGGATCACGGCCGCGAAGTGCGGATCGCCGATGTGGATCGCCAGCCCCGTGGGCAGCAGCTGCGCGGCGCCCGGTTCCAGCGCCAGCGGCGCGTCGATGCATGCGCGCAGGTCGAGCCCGGCGCTTCCCTTCGTCGCGTAGCCGGGCATCTGCTGCGCCAGGCGCGCGTCGAGGATGCGTACGTCGAGTTTCATCGCGCGCGCCTCACCGTTCGAGCCGGCGCGAGATCTCGGCGGCGAGCGCGCGCGCGAGCTCGTCCTTGCCGGCACGGGCGAGTCGACGCGAGCCGTGCTCGTCGATCAGCAGCAGTTCGTTGTCGTCGCGCCCGAAGGTGTCGGGGCCGATGTTGGCGACCAGCAGCGGAATGCCCTTGCGTGCGCGCTTGGCGGCGCCGTGCTCCTCGAGCTTCTCGCTCTCGGCGGCGAAGCCGACGCAGAACGGCGCATCGGCGCGCCGCGCCACGCTGGCCAGGATGTCCGGGTTCTCGACGAACTCCAGCGTCGGCGCGCGGCCGCTGTCATCCTTCTTCCACTTGCGGGCGCTCGCGTTGGCCACGCGCCAGTCGGCCACCGCTGCGACGCCGACGAAGACGTCGATCGGGCGGCCGTTGCGCAGTGCGGCATCGAGCTCGGCGATGACCGCATCGTGCATCCGCTGGGCGGTGTCGACGTCGATGCGGCGCACGCCGCGCGGACCGGCGAGCGCGGTGGGGCCCGCGACGAGAACGACTTCGGCGCCGGCGTCGCGCAGCGCGCGTGCCAGTGCGAAGCCCATCTTCCCCGACGAGCGATTCGTGATGCCGCGTACCGGGTCGATGGGCTCGAAGGTGGGACCCGCGGTGAGCAGCACGCGCCGCCCGGCGAGCGCCTTCGGCACGAAGCTGGCCTCGATCTCCTCGACGAGCTCGAGCGGCTCGAGCATTCGACCCAGGCCGACCTCGCCGCAGGCCTGGTCGCCGCTGCCCGGTCCGGCGACGATCACGCCATCGGCGGCGATCTGCGCGACGTTGCGCTGCGTGGCCGGGTGTGCCCACATCTGCCGATTCATCGCGGGTGCGACGATGAGCGGGCACTCGCGCGCCAGGCATAGCGTCGAGAGCAAGTCGTCGGCCAGGCCGTGGGCGAGCTTGGCGAGGAAATCGGCGGTGGCCGGCGCCACGACGATCGCATCGGCTGCGCGCGACAGTTCGATGTGCGCCATGTTGTCGGGGATGCGCGCATCCCACGCGTCGACGAAGACCGGTTCGCCGCTCAGCGCCTGGAAGGTCACGGGGCCCACGAAGCGCGTTGCCGCATCGGTCATCACGACCTGCACGCGGGCGCCGGCCCGCTGCAGCTCGCGAACCAGTTCGGCCGCCTTGTAGGCGGCCACGCCTCCGGTGACGCCGAGGACGATTCGTTTGCCGTGCATGGAGGAGGGAACGGTGAAGGGTGACGGGAGGAAGGGTAGCGCACCCGCCCGCGTTTTCAGGTCTGAACGGACGCGGGACGGCCGTGCGCCGCGGGTCGGGGCGCGGGCGCACGGGAGGGATCGGCGTCGACGCGAACGTACCGCGCCGGCACGGCGAACTGCAGCTCGAGGCGCTCGAGCAGGTCGATGATCGCCAGGTTGATCCGCTGCTGCACGTCCATGTACATCGTGTAGTCCGAGGCGAGCACGTAATAGACGAATTCGAACTCCAGGCCGAATTCGCCGAAGCCGGATTGGTGGCCGCGATCGAAGCGCACGTCTTGCTCGGCGCGGATGGCCTCGTTCACCGCTTCGACGACCTGGCGCACGAGCTCGCCGGAAGTGCCGTAGGGCAGGCGAAAGCCGAAGACGACTCGACGGTGCGGCATGCGGCTGTAGTTGCGCACCAGCTGCTCGAGCAGCTTGGAGTTGGCGATGACCAGCTGCTCGCCGCGCAGCGAGTCGATGCGCGTGCTCTTGATGCCGACGTTGCGCACCGTTCCCAGATCGTCGCCGAAGGCGATGAATTCGCCGACCTCGAAGGGCTTGTCGAGCCCGATGCTGATCGACGAGAAGAGGTCGCCGAGCAGGCTCTGCAACGCCAGTGCGACAGCGACGCCGCCGATGCCCAGGCTGGCGACGAAGGCGGTGATGTCCACGCCTGCGTTGGCGAGCATCGCCATCAGCAGCGTCGTCCAGACGACGATCTGCGCGCTCCAGCGCAGGATGCCGACCATCACCGGGTTGCCGCGCGGCCTGCCGTCGACGGCGCTCGGCCGGGTCAGCCACAGCTCGATCAGTGCGTTGACCCACAGCGCCACCTGCACGCCGACCAGCGCGAACGTGAGGTTGTGCAGGACGGCCTGGGCACGCGGCGAGAGCTCGAGGAACTCGGCGGCGAGAACCAGCGAGAGCAGCAGCAGGATCCAGTTGCGCGTCGCGCGCACGACGACGTGCAGCGGGCGCGCCGCGCGCGCGGCGGCCTCGGGCAGGCGTTCGTCCAGCCGCCGGAGATGCGAGCGAAGCAGTCCGAGCACCGTGCTTGCGAGGCCGAAGCCGACGAGCGCGGACGCGAGAGCGACGATCCAGCTCGCCGCCGGATTGCCCATCCACTGCACCTGGTTCAACCCTTCGAACATCCGTCCTCCTTCATCGATGGCGCCGCACGCGGCGCAGCTCGTCCAGCACGAGCAGCACCGCCCCCACGGTGATCGCACTGTCGGCGACGTTGAATGCGGGCCAGTGGAAACGCTGCCAGTGCAGCAGCACGAAGTCGACGACATGGCCGCGCGCGACGCGGTCGACGACGTTGCCGATCGCCCCGCCCAGGATCAACGCGAGTGCGAACGCGAACAGGCGCTGCGAGCCGTGTCGTACCAGCAGCCAGACGATGAAAATCGCCGCCACGGCACCAAGTCCGATGAAGAACCAGCGCTGCCAGCCTGCCGCGTTCGCGAGGAAACTGAATGCCGCGCCGCGGTTGTAGACGAGCGTCAGGTCGAAGAAGCCCGGCACGACGGCGAGGCGCTCGCCGTAGGAGAAGGCGCGTTCGATGGCGAACTTCGTCGCCTGGTCGAGCGCGACGACGGCCGCGGCGATCCAGAGCCATCTCCCGATCGCTGTCGTGCCGCTTCTCGCCATCGTCGCTCCCGTTGTTCGGCTGTGCCGGACGAGGGTACCAGCGTCCTCACGCGAAGCGACGCACCTCGCCTTGCCCGTACAGGTTCGACACGCAGCGCCCGCAGATCGACGGGTGCGCCGGATCGACGCCGACGTCGTCGCGGTAGTGCCAGCAACGCTCGCATTTCGTCCCGTCGCTGGCGCGCACGTCGATTGCCTCGTCTTCGGCGGCAGCAACGCGCACGACCCGCGCGCCCGAGGTGATCCAGACGAAGCGCAGGTCGTCGTCGAGCGAGGCGAGCGCCTCGTACGTCTGGCCCGAGGCGCCGACGTCGACTTCCGCCTGCAGCGGCGAGCCGATGCCGCCGGCCGTGCGCAGGTCCTCGAGCTTCTTCATGACGTCGGCGCGCACCGCCCGGATTCGCGTCCACTTCGTCACGATCGCGACGGTGTCCGCCGCCTCGACGTCGGCCCAGTGCTCCACGCCCTCGAAGCGATGCCAGGTCTGGGTGAAGATCGTCTCGCCTTGTTCGCGATGCAGCCGCGGCGCGAAGATCGGCCACGCCTCCTCGGCGGTGAACGACAGCACCGGCGCGACGATGCGCAGCAGCGCATTCGTGATGTGGTGCAGCGCCGTCTGCGCCGAGCGGCGCGCGAGCGAATCGGCGCCCGTGGTGTAGAGCCGGTCCTTCAGCACGTCGAGGTAGAACGCGCCGAGATCCTCCGAGCAGAACGTGTGGATGCGCGCGATCGCCGGGTGGAACTCGAAGCGTTCGTAGTCGGCCTCGATCGACTTCTGCCACGCGGAGGTCATCGCGATGGAGTAGCGGTCGATCTCGAGCAGTTCGTCGGCGGCGACCGCGTCGCGCGCGAGGTCGAAGTCGGAGACGTTGGCGAGCAGGAAGCGCAGCGTGTTGCGGATGCGCCGGTACGCCTCGACGACGCGTGCGAGGATCTCCTTCGACAGCGACATCTCGCCCGAGTAGTCGGTGCTGGCCACCCACAACCGCAGGATCTCGGCGCCCAGCGTACCGGCGACTTCCTGCGGCTCGATGCCGTTGCCGAGCGACTTGCTCATCTTGCGGCCCTGGCCGTCGACGGTGAAGCCGTGCGTGAGCAGCGCCTTGTACGGCGGAACGCCGTTGAGCATCGACGAGGTGAGCAGCGACGAGTGGAACCAGCCGCGGTGCTGGTCGCTGCCCTCGAGATACATGTCGGCGGGGAAGTGCGATTTCGCCGCGTGCGAGCCGCGCAGCACCGTCTGGTGCGTGGTGCCCGAATCGAACCAGACGTCGAGCGTGTCGCGGCTCTTCACGTAGTGCTCGGCGTCGTCGCCGAGCAGCTCGCGCGGGTCGAGCCGCTGCCACGCCTCGATTCCTTCGCGTTGCACCCGCTGTGCGACCGCCTCGAGCAGTTCGAGCGTGCGCGGGTGCAGCTCGCCCGTCTCCTTGTGCAGGAAGAACGCCATCGGCACGCCCCACTGCCGCTGGCGCGACAGCGTCCAGTCGGGGCGCGTGGCGATCATCGAGTGCAGGCGCGCCTTGCCCCAAGCGGGATAGAAGCGCGTTGCCTCCACGCCGGCGAGCGCCGATTCGCGCAGCGTCGGTCCGCCGTCGTTCGGGCGAACGTCCATGCCGGCGAACCATTGGCTCGACGCGCGGTAGATCACCGGCGTCTTGTGGCGCCAGCAATGCATGTAGCTGTGCGTGTAGTCCCAGGTGTCGAACAGCACGCCGATCTCGCGCAGGTGTTCGACGATGCGCGGGTTGGCGTCCCAGATCGACATCCCGCCCCAGCGGGGCAGCGACGACGCGTAGGCGCCGTCGCCCTGCACCGGCTGCAGGATGTCCTCGTCGCGCATGCCGTGCGCCTTGCACGAGAGGAAGTCCTCCACGCCGTAGGCCGGCGCCGAGTGCACGATCCCCGTGCCGGATTCGAGCGTGACGTAGTCGCCGAGATAGACGGGCGAGAGGCGGTCGGCGAACGGATGGCGAAACGCGATCCGGTCGAGCGCGCGTCCCTTCGTCGTGGCGATCACCTCGCCGTCGAGCTTCCATGCTTTCAGGCACGGCTCGACGCGCTCGGCGGCGAGCACGAGCAGCGCGGGCGCGCCCTGCCACTGCGCTCGCACCAGCGCGTAGTCGAAGTCGGGGTGTACGTTCAGCGCCTGGTTCGACGGGATCGTCCACGGCGTCGTCGTCCAGATCACCGCGAAGCCGCGATCGATCGGCAATCGCGGCAGACCGAAGGCGCGGGACAGGCGCTCGGGCTCGGCGAACGGAAAGCCGACGTCGATCGCCGGGTCGGTCCGGTCACGGTACTCGACTTCGGCTTCGGCGAGCGCCGAACCGCAGTCGAAGCACCAGTTCACCGGTTTCAGGCCGCGGTAGAGGAAGCCCTTCTCGAAGATGCGCCCCAGCGCGCGCAGCTCGTCGGCCTCGTTGCCCGGCGCCATCGTCAGATAGGGATCCTTCCAGTCGCCGAGCACGCCCAGGCGGATGAAGTCGCGCTTCTGGCGCACGATCTGCTCGGTGGCGTAGGCGCGCGACTTCGCCTGCACCTCGTCGGCCGACAGGTGCTTGCCGTAGCGCTTCTCGATCTGGATCTCGATCGGCATGCCGTGGCAGTCCCAGCCCGGCACGTAATGCGCGTCGTAGCCGGCCATGTTGCGGCTCTTGACGATGACGTCCTTGAGGATCTTGTTGACCGCGTGTCCGAGGTGGATGTCGCCGTTGGCGTACGGCGGACCGTCGTGCAGCACCCATACCGGGCGACCCTTCGACGCGACGCGGATGCGCTCGTAGACGTCGTCGTCCTGCCATTGCTGCGTCCATGCGGGCTCGCGCTTGGCGAGATCGCCGCGCATCGGAAACCGCGTCTCCGGCATGTTCAGCGTGTCTCGCCAGCCTTTGTCGCGACGCGCAGCGGGTTTTCCTTCGGCCATGGGTTCTCCGGGCGGGCGGGATCAGGAAGCGAAGTCGGCGCGCGCGAAATGCGCGCGCGCCTGCCGAGCGTCGAGCGCGATCTGCGCGCGCAACGCGTCCAGCGAATCGAAGGCGCGTTCGTCGCGCAGCTTCGCGACGAATTCGATGCGCACCAGGCGCCCGTACGCGGGCTCGTCGAAATCGAAAAGATGCGTCTCGAGCAGCAACTGTCCGTCGCGTTCGACGGCGGGACGCGTACCCAGGCTCGCCACGCCGCTCACCGGCACCTCGCACAGTCCGTGCGCGCGCACGACGAACACGCCGTGCACCGCCGGGCGGGCGAAGGGGATGCGCACGTTCAGCGTCGGAAAGCCCAGCGAGCGGCCGAGCTTTCGCCCGTGCAGGACTCGTCCGCAGATCGAATAGGGGCGGCCGAGCAGCGCGGCGGCGAGCGAGAAATCGCTGGCAGCGAGCGCGGCTCGCACGGCAGAGCTCGAGACGCGCTCGCCGTCGCGCTCGATCGTCTCGAGCCGTTCGAGCTCGAAACCCGACGGCTGCGCGAGTCGATGCAACAGCGCGTAATCTCCGGCGCGGCGCGCGCCGAAGCGGAAATCGTCGCCGATCAGCAGGTAGCGCGTCTGCAGGCTGCGAACGAGGATCTCGTCGACGAAGCGCTCCGCAGGCAGCGACGCGAGCGACGCGTCGAAGCGGGCGACGCAGACCCGATCGACGCCGCAGTCGGCCAGCGCCGCGATCTTGTCGCGCAGCGTGCTGATGCGCGTCGGTGCGCTCGCATCGGGATGGCCGGCGGCGATGGCACGCGAAGCGAAATATTCGCGCGGATGCGGCTCGAAGGTGAGCACGCAGACGGGCAGCCGACGCGCGCGCGCTTTCTCGCGCAGCATCGCGATCACTGCCTGGTGGCCTACGTGCATGCCGTCGAAGTTGCCGATGGTGAGCGCGCACGGGCGGCGCCTTTCGGGCGGCGGCTGGCGGCGGAAGATGTCCATCGGGAGGGGCGGCTGCGGCAGGCTGTGGCGCGGCAAAACCTTGAATTATAAGGCGCCTCGGCCACGTTTCCCGCGATGATAAGCTTGCCCGATGAAGAGGATCGTCGTGTTGATCTCCGGGCGCGGCTCGAACATGACGGCAATCGCGCAGGCGCTGCGCGACGAGCGCTGGCCCGCGCGCATCGCCTGCGTCATCGCCGACCGCCCCGGTGCGGCCGGTCTCGCGCTTGCGCAGGAGCACGGCATCGACACCGACGTCGTCGATTTCCGCGCCTTCGGTACGCGCGCCGACTTCGAGGTCGCGCTGATGGGCGCCATCGATCGATATGCACCCGACCTCGTCGTGCTCGCCGGTTTCATGCGCATACTCGGCGATGCCTTCGTCGAACGCCATGCGCAACGGCTGATGAACATCCATCCGTCGCTGTTGCCGGCCTTCCCGGGGCTGGCCACGCATCGTCGGGCGCTCGAGGCGGGCGTCGCGGTGCACGGCGCCACCGTCCACCTGGTCGGGCGCGAGCTCGACATGGGGCCGATCGTCGCGCAGGCCGCGCTCGCCGTGCGCCCCGACGACGACGAGGCGCGCCTGGCCTCGCGCGTGCTCGCGCTCGAGCACCGGCTGTATCCGACGGCGGTGCGATGGTTCGTCGAGGGGCGGCTGTCGCTGCACGGCGAGCGCGTCGTGCTGCGCGAGCCCCGGCCGGGCGAAACGCGCTGCCTCTGGGGCGGCTGATGCGCTTCGGCGCAATGCGCCGACAGGCACTGGCGCAGGTGATCGGCAGCGTCGATCGTCCCGCCGACGTCGTGCTGCGGGCGTTCTTTCGCGCGCACCCGGCGCTCGGCAGGCGCGATCGGGCGCGGATCGCCGAGACGGTGTTCGACGTGCTGCGCCAACGGCGTCTGTACGAGCGACTCGCCGGCGACGAGGGTGCCGGCAAAGGCGCTGCCGCGCCGCTCGACGCTGCGGAGTCGATTCCATCCGCTGCGGTCGAAGATTCCGCGCTCGATGCCCTTCTTGCGCTCGCCGATGCGCAGCTGCAAGGGCGCCTGGAGGTTCCGCCGGGATTGCCGTTCGCCGTGCGCTTCAGCCTTCCCGACTGGCTCGCGAATGCGCTGCTCTCGCAGTTCGAGCCGAACGAAGCCGAGGCGCTCGCCGCGGCGCTGCTCGAACCGGCGCCGCTCGATCTTCGCGCCAACGTGCTGAAGGCCGACCGCCCAGCCGTACGCCGCGAGCTCGCCGAAATGGGCATCGAGACGCGCGAGCTGCCGCACAGCCCGCATGCGCTCCGGGCCAGCGGCAAGCCCGCGCTCGAGCGCACTGCCGGCTATCTGGCCGGGCGCTTCGAGGTGCAGGACGTCGGCAGCCAGTTGCTGGCGATGCTCGCCGCGCCGCGGCGCGGGCAGACGGTGATCGACCTGTGCGCGGGCGCCGGCGGGAAGACGCTGGCGATGGCCGCGGCAATGCGCTCCACCGGGCGCATCTACGCCTGCGACGTGTCGACGAAACGATTGCAGCGGATGCGCCAGAGGATCGCCCGCAGCGGTGCCGACAACGTGTACCCGATCGTCATCTCCGGAGAGCGCGACGCGCGACTCGAGCGGTTGCGCGGGCGCGCTGACGTCGTGCTGGTCGACGCGCCGTGCACCGGGCTCGGCACCCTGCGCCGCGCGCCCGACCTGAAATGGCGCATCGGACCGTTCGAGCGCGACGGCTTCGTCGAGCAGCAGCGCGCGTTGCTCGATGCCGCCGCCGGCCTCGTGCGCGGCGGCGGCTATCTCGTCTACGCGACCTGCAGCCTGCTCGCGGCCGAGAACGACGAGCAGCGCGGCGCATTCGAGGCGAGGCATCGCGAATGGGTGCGCTGCGACCCGCGGGCGGTGCTCGAGGGGCAGGGTGCGCGACTGCACGAGCGATCGACCGCCGATGACTCGCTGCGGCTGCTTCCGCACCGCGACGAATGCGACGGCTTCTTCGCGGTGCGTTGGCGGCGCGAGAGCGAAGGTTAGAATCGACCCATACTCACGAAGCCCACGAAGCCCACGAAGCGAGCCCGCGCATGAGTTCCCAAGCCGCGCCTGCGGCGCCAGCCGATACCCTCCGCACTGCCATCACGCAGCCGCGGATGGCCGAGATGCGCGCACGCGGCGAACCGATCGCGATGCTCACCTGCTACGACGCCAGCTTCGCTGCGCTGCTCGACTCGGTGGGCATCGACAGCGTGCTCGTCGGCGACTCGCTCGGCATGGTCGTGCAGGGGCATTCGTCGACGCTTCCGGTAACGCTCGACGACGTCGCCTATCACGTGCGCTGCGTCGCGCGCGCCACGCGCTACGCGTGGCTCGTCGCCGACATGCCGTTCGGCACCTATCAGGCGAGCCCCGAGTCGGCGCTCGCCAATGCCGTCGTGTTGATGCGCGCCGGCGCGCAGATGGTCAAGATCGAAGGCGGCGCCTGGCTCGCGCCCACGGTGGAGTCGTTCGCGCGCGCCGGCATTCCGGTGTGCGCGCATCTGGGGCTCACCCCGCAGTCGGTGCACGTGCTGGGCGGTTATCGTGTCCAGGCACGCGATGCGCAGGCGGCCGACCGACTCGTCGCCGACGCGCTCGCGCTCGAGAGTGCGGGCGCGACGATGCTGGTGCTCGAGATGGTGCCCGCTGCACTGGCCGAGACGCTCACGCAGCGCCTGTCGATTCCCACCATCGGCATCGGCGCCGGTGCGGGCTGCTCCGGGCAGGTGCTCGTGCTGCACGACATGCTCGACGTCTACCCCGGGCGCCGCCCCCGCTTCGTGCGCAACTTCATGGCCGGAGCCGCGAGCGTGCGCGAGGCCGTCGAGCGGTATCGCGACGCGGTGAAATCGCGCGCGTTCCCCGCCGCCGAGCATTCGTTCTAGGAAGGGGCGATGGCCGAGCCTTCGGTGCGCGAGATCGCGATCGTCACCGGTTCCTCTCGCGGGCTCGGGGCGGCGATCGCCGAGCGCTTGCTGGCGCCGCATCGCCGGCTCGTCTGCGTCGCGCGCACGGGCAACGACTGGCTCGTTGCCCGTGCGCGCTCGATCGGCGCGCCGATCGATTACCTGCGCTGCGACCTCGCCGATGCCCAGGCTGCCGACGCGCTGGCCGGATCGCTCGCCCGTCTGCTGCGCGAGCACCGTGACGCGCAGCGTTTCGTGCTCGTCAACAACGCCGGCGTCGTCGAACCGATCGGCCCCGTGGAGTCGCTGCGCACCGACGCGCTCGTGGCGCTGCTTCAGGTGAACCTCGCATCGCTGATGCGGCTGACGGCGGCATTCCTGGAAACCACCGACGAAATGCGCGGCGAGCGGCGAATCCTGAGCGTGTCCTCCGGAGCGGCGCGTCATCCGATCGCCGGATGGTCCGCCTACTGCGTGTCCAAGGCGGCCGTCGACATGTTCACGCGCTGCATCCTCGACGAGCAGTCGCGCCGGGTGAATCCGGCGCGCGCCTGTGCGCTGGCACCCGGCGTGCTGGACACGCAGATGCAGTCGACGATTCGCGCCGCCGATTTTCCTTCGATCGATCGCTTCCGGCAGTTGAAGTCGCAGGGGGCACTGATCGCGCCCGACGACGCGGCCGCGCGCATCGTCGCATACCTCGGGCGCGACGACTTCGGGGCGCGCCCGATCGACGATCTGCGAGAGTACGCGGCCGGCTGACCGTGGAGCGGGCGCGCCGCCACTTCGTTGCGCGCGCCGATCTCCCGGACCCGGGAAGGTAGAAGGCGCCCGGTCACGCCGAAAAGCAGAACGGCGCCGCGTGCGGCGCCGTTCGAGCGCTCGGCGCCGCGTGCGGCGCCGATCTTCCCCGCTTGTTCTTCCGGTTACTTGATCTTCGTTTCCTTGTACGGCACGTGCTTGCGAGCGACGGGATCGAACTTCTTGATCTCCATCTTCTCTGGCATGGTCCGCTTGTTCTTCGTCGTCGTGTAGAAATGGCCGGTGCCGGCCGTCGACTCGAGCTTGATCTTGTCACGCATCGGGTAGTCCTCCGATTCGATGTGCCGTGGCTCAGGCTTCGCCGCGCGCGCGCAGGTCGGCCAGCACGACGTCGATGCCTTTCTTGTCGATGAGGCGCAGCGCCGCGTTGCTCACGCGCAGCCGGATCCAGCGGTTCTCGCTCTCGACCCAGAAGCGGCGGCTCTGCAGGTTCGGCAGGAAGCGTCGCTTCGTCTTGTTGTTCGCGTGCGAGACATTGTTGCCGACCATCGGCGCCTTGCCGGTGATTTGACAGATTCGGGACATGACGGGTGACCGGTAGAACGCAGCAAAGCCGGCGATTATAGCAGAGACGATGGGTTGGAAAAAGGCCCGGCGCCCGGCCAGCCCCGGGAAGCGTTGCCGACGTCCCGGCTCACAGGATCCCCGCCTCCGCAAACGAGAAGCACCGATCCGCCCCGACGATCAGGTGATCGAGCACCGGGATGTCGAGTTGCCCCAGCGCCGACTTCAGCGAGGCGGTGAGCAGCCGATCGGCCGCGCTGGGTTCCGCGACCCCCGACGGGTGGTTGTGCGCGACGATGACGCCGGCGCTGTTCAGCTCGAGCGCACGGCGCAGCACCTCGCGCGGATAGACCGAGGTCTGCGTGAGCGTGCCGCGGAACAGCTCCTCGGCGGCGATCAGTCGGTTCTGGCTGTCGAGGAACAGCCCGGCGAAGACCTCTACCTCGCGGTCGCGCAGCCACGCCGACAGGAACGATCGAACCGAGCCGGGCGAAGCGAGCGCGTCGCGTTCGCGCAGCGCCGCGCGCAGGTTGCGCCGCCCCAGCTCGAGCGCCGCCTGCAGCGTTGCCCAGCTCGCCGGCCCCAGCGCCGCGTCGTCCATCGCGCTTGCACCCGGCGACGCCAGTAGCCGGCGCAGCCCGCCGAAGCGGGCGAGCAGGTCGGCGC
>JAEWFA010000033.1 GCA_023389055.1 Pseudomonadota bacterium
CGCTGCGCCGGCCCCGAGGCAACCCGCGCCGCCCGGCGCGCCCCGAGCCCTTGCGCTTCGCGCCGAGCGAGTCGGTGGGCGTGCGCGATGTGTCGCGCTGCGCTTGCTGTCTTCTACTGGCTCAGTCGCCCCAGACCTCATGGGCGACTTCGACGACGCGTTCGAGCTTGCGCCATTGCTCTTCCTGCGACAGCGCGTTGCCGTGATGCGTGCTCGAGAAGCCGCATTGCGGCGACAGGCACAGGTTCTCTAGCGGGACGAAGCGCGAAGCTTCGTCGATGCGGTGCTTGAGCATGTCCTTCGATTCCAGCTCACCGGTCTTCGTGGTGACGAGGCCGAGCACGACGCGCTTGCCGGAGGGCAGGGACTTCAGCGGCTCGAACCCTCCGGCGCGCTCGGTGTCGAACTCCATGAAGTAGCCGTCGACATTCGTCGAGAACATCGCGTCGACGACGGAGTCGTAGCCGCCTTCGGCCACCCATGCGCTGCGGAAGTTTCCGCGGCAGGTGTGCATCGTGACGTGCAGGCCTTCGGGCCTGCCTTCGAGCGCTGCGTTGATCACGTTCGCGTAGGTGCGCGGCAGCGTTGCGGGATCGTCGCCGTTCGCACGGCACGTCGCCTGGATCTTCGGGTCGCACAGATAGGCAAAGGTGATGTCGTCGAGCTGGAGGTAGCGGCAGCCGGCGTCGGCCAGATGGCCGATCGCGGTGCGATACGCTTGCGCGACGTCCGACCAGAATGCGTCGAGCTCGGGATAGACGTCCTTCGAGATCGCCGCGCGCCCGCCGCGAAGGTGCAGCATCGAAGGCGACGGGATCGTCATCTTCGCGGTGTGCGACGTCTGTTCCTTCAGGAACGAGAAGTGGTCGGCCATGATCGCCCGGCTGCATCCGACGCGACCGGTGACGGTGGCGATCGGGGGCTGCTCGGAGGACACGTCTACGCCGAACTTCGGCCCGGGGTTTTCCTTCAGTGTCACGCCGTCCAGCTGCGACAGGAAATCCAGGTGCCACCAGTCGCGACGGAACTCGCCGTCGGTGATCGACTGCAGGCCGATCGCTTCCTGCCGCTGCACGGCTTCGCGGATCGCGCGGTCTTCGGCGGCGCGCAGCGTCGGCGCATCGATCTCGCCGCGACGCCGGCGGGCGCGTTCGTCGGCGAGCCAGGCGGGGCGCAGCAGGCTGCCGACGTGGTCGGCGCGGAACGGAATCGTCATCGGTGGCTCCTGCGTCTTCGAGCAGGAATCATAGCCGCCGACCGACTTCAGCTGAACGCCTGGATCCCCGTCTGCGCGCGTCCGAGGATCAGCGCGTGGATGTCGTGTGTGCCTTCGTAGGTGTTCACCACCTCGAGGTTCACGAGATGGCGCGCTACGCCGAACTCGTCGGAGATACCGTTGCCGCCCATCATGTCTCGCGCCAGCCTGGCGATCTCGAGGGACTTGCCGCACGAATTGCGCTTCATGATCGACGTGATCTCCACGGCGGCAGTGCCCTCGTCCTTCATCCGGCCGAGCCGCAGGCAGCCCTGCAGCCCGAGCGTGATCTCGGTCTGCATGTCGGCGAGCTTCTTCTGGATCAGCTGGTTCGCTGCGAGCGGACGGCCGAACTGCTTGCGATCGAGCACGTACTGTCGTGCGCGATGCCAGCAGTCTTCGGCGGCGCCCAGCGCACCCCAGGCGATGCCGTAGCGCGCGCTGTTCAGGCAGGTGAAGGGTCCCTTCAGTCCCTCGACCTTCGGCATCAGCTGCTCGTCGGCGACGAATACCTGGTCCATGACGATCTCGCCGGTGAGCGAGGCGCGCAGCCCCACCTTGCCGTGGATCGCCGGCGCCGACAGGCCCTTCATCCCTTTCTCGAGAATGAAGCCCTTGATTCGACCGTCGTGATCGCCGCCGACGCACTTCGCCCAGACGATGAACACGTCGGCGAACGGCGAATTGGAGATCCACATCTTGCTGCCGGTGAGCTCGTAGCCGCCTGGGACGCGCTTCGCCCGAGTCTCCATCGAGCCGGGATCGGAGCCGTGGTTCGGTTCGGTGAGCCCGAAGCAGCCGATCCACTGGCCGGTGGCGAGCTTCGGCAGGTATTTCTCCTTCTGCGCGTCGGTGCCGAATTCGAAGATCGGCACCATCACGAGCGAGCTCTGCACGCTCATCATCGACCGGTAGCCCGAGTCGACGCGCTCGACCTCGCGCGCGATCAGCCCGTAGGCGACGTAGTTCAGCCCGGGGCCGCCGTACTGCTCGGGAATCGTCGGCCCGAGCAGGCCGAGTTCGCCCATCTCGCGGAAGATCGCCGGATCGGTGTGTTCGGTGCGGAAGGCCTCCAGCACGCGCGGCGCCAGTCGCTCCTGGCAGTACGCGGCTGCGGCTTCGCGCACCATGCGCTCGTCCTCGGTGAGTTGCTGATCGAGCAGCAGCGGGTCGTCCCACTTGAATGCGGCTTTCATCCGGCTCTCCTGATTCGGCTCGGAAATGACGTAGGTTATGCGATTCGCCGGCGCCGGCCGGGCCCGGTGTTGCGTTCTCCGGAACCGCGCCCGGGGGCCCGGATCCGCCGGGGACGCGCACGGACGCGCAAAACGGTATCGCGATACCGATTTATGCCCGATCCGGGGATGCATCCCCATGATCTGGCTCAAGTCCGGCGCGTTGAAAGGGCCGCCGCCTGGCCCGATGCGCGAGGATCCGGCGAGCGCCGCGCGCTTTTCTTTAACCGCTTCGCTCCTCCGGACATCGTTGGCCGGATCCGCGAAGTGCGTCCTAAGATGCCCGTTCGCCTTGACGCGCGTCCGACGGAGGAGCTTCTTCCATGAGCCACTTCCTCGATCGACTGACGTACTTCGCGCAGCCGCGCGCGAACTTTGCCGGCAGTCACGGCGTCGTCACCGGCGAGGATCGTACCTGGGAGGATGCCTACCGCAATCGCTGGGCACAGGACCGGATCGTGCGCTCGACGCACGGCACGAACTGCACCGGTTCGTGCTCGTGGAAGATCTACGTCAAGGGCGGCATCGTCACCTGGGAGACCCAGCAGACCGACTATCCGCGCACGCGCCCCGATCTGCCGGACCACGAGCCGCGCGGCTGCGCGCGCGGGGCGAGCTACAGCTGGTACCTGTACAGCGCACAGCGCCTGAAGTACCCGATGGTGCGCGGCCGGTTGATGCGCGCCTGGCACGCGGCGCGCGAGCGCGAACGCGACCCGGTGCTCGCGTGGGCGAGCATCGTCGAGAACCACGCGACGCGGCGCGATTACGTGGGCCAGCGCGGGCTGGGCGGCTTCGTTCGCGCGTCGTGGGACGAGGTGAACGAGATCGTCGCCGCCGCGAACGTCTACACGATCGAGAAATACGGCCCGGATCGCGTCGCCGGTTTCTCGCCGATTCCGGCGATGTCGATGATCTCGTACGCGTCCGGTGCGCGTTATCTGTCGCTGATCGGCGGCACGAACCTGAGCTTCTACGACTGGTACTGCGACCTGCCGCCGTCCAGTCCGCAGGTCTGGGGCGAGCAGACCGACGTGCCGGAGTCGGCCGATTGGTACAACGCGATGTTCCTGATCGCGTGGGGATCGAACGTGCCGCAGACGCGCACGCCCGACGCGCATTTCTTCGTCGAGTCGCGATACAAGGGCACGAAGATCGTCTCGATCACGCCCGACTATTCCGAGGTCGCCCGCCACGCCGACATCTGGCTGCATCCGAAGCAGGGCACCGACGCCGCGCTCGGCATGGCGATGGGGCACGTGATCCTGAAGGAGTTCTACGTCGACCGGCGTGCAGCGTACTTCGACGATTACGCGCGCCGCTACACAGACGCGCCGACGCTCGTCGAACTGCAACCGATGCGGCCCGCCGGCGAGGCCGCTGCGGCCGACGCGGGCGTGCGCGCGTCGCACGTTCCCGCGGCCTTCGTTCCGGGGCGCACGCTGCGCGCGAGCGACTTCCCCGACGCATTGGGCCAGACGAACAACCCGGACTGGAAGACCGTCGCGTACGACGGCAACGGCGCCGTCGTCGTGCCACAGGGGTCGATCGGCTTTCGCTGGGGGCCGAAGGATCGAGACGACGTGGGCAAGTGGAACCTGGAGAATCGCGAGGCGCGCGAAGGCCGCGAGCTGCGACTGACGCTGTCGCTGCTCGACGACGGCGCGCATCCGCCCGAGATCGCAACGGTCGCCTTCCCGTATTTCGGCGGCGATCCGCATCCGCATTTCCCGCCCAACGAGCAGGGCGGCGATGTGCTGCTGCGCCGCGTGCCGGCGCGCCGGCTCACGCTGGCCGACGGCCGGGAAGTGCTCGCGGCCACCGTCTTCGATCTGCTCGTCGCGCACTACGGCGTGCGCCGTCCGGGCGTCGACGATCCGGCAACGGCTTCCGACTACGACGCCGACGTGCCGTATACGCCCGCCTGGCAGGAGGCGATCACCGGCGTGCCGCGCGATCGTGCGATCGTCGTCGCGCGCGAGTTCGCCGAGAACGCCGAGAAGACGCAGGGTCGTTCGATGATCATCATCGGCGCCGGCGTGAACCACTGGTTCCACTGCGACATGAACTACCGCAGCGCGATCTCGATGCTCGTGCTGTGCGGCTGCGTGGGCCAGAGCGGCGGCGGCTGGGCGCATTACGTCGGCCAGGAAAAAGTGCGCCCGCAGAGCGGCTGGGCCGCGCTGACCTTCGCGCTCGACTGGGTGCGCCCGACGCGCCAGGTGGGCGGCACGAGTTTCTTCTACGCGCACAGCGACCAGTGGCGCTACGAGAAGATCGGACCGCAGGAACTGCTGTCGCCGCTGGCCGATCCCGCGAATCACGGTGGCGCCGTCATCGACTACAACGTTCGCGCCGAGCGCATGGGGTGGCTGCCGTCGGCGCCGCAACTGGCGACCAACCCCTTGCGCATCGCGCGCGAGGCGCAGGCGGCGGGGGTGCAACCGGCCGACTACGTGGCCGCGAAGCTGAAGGACGGCTCGCTGCGGATGAGCTGCGAAGACCCCGACGACCCGGTCAACTGGCCGCGCAACCTCTTCGTCTGGCGCTCGAACCTGCTCGGTTCGTCGGGCAAGGGGCACGAGTACTTCCTGCGCCACCTGCTCGGCGCGAAGAACGGCGTGCTCGGCGAAGAACTTGCGTTCGACGAGCCGCGCCCCGTCGAGGTCGACTGGCGCGAGCGGGCGCCCGAAGGAAAGCTCGACCTGCTCGTCACGCTCGACTTCCGGATGAGCACGACCTGCCTGCACTCGGACGTCGTGCTGCCCACCGCGAGCTGGTACGAGAAGAACGACCTGAACACCACCGACATGCATCCGTTCATCCACCCGCTGTCGACGGCGGTGGATCCGGTCTGGCAGTCGCGCAGCGACTGGGAGATCTACAAGGGCATCGCCAAGCGCTTCGGCGAACTGTGCGAAGGGCACCTCGGCGTCGAGCACGACGCCGTGCTTCGTCCGCTGATGCACGATTCGCCGGGCGAACTGGGCCAGGCGCTTGACGTGCGCGACTGGAAGCGCGGCGAATGCGAGCTCGTTCCCGGCGTCACCGCACCGCACGTCGACGTCGTCGAGCGCGACTATCCGAACACGCATCTTCGCTACGTGTCGCTCGGACCGCTGATGGACAGGCTCGGCAACTTCTCGAAGGGGCTGCAGTGGGCCACCGGCGACGAAGTCGAGAAGTTGCGCCGGATGAACGGGGCCGTGCGCCACGGGCCCACGGCGGGCCTGGCGAAGATCGAGACCGACATCGACGCCTGCGAGACCGTCATGACGCTCGCTCCCGAGACGAACGGGCACGTGGCGATCAAGGCGTGGCAGGCGCTGTCGGAAGTCACCGGACGCGATCACGTGCATCTGGCGCTGCATCGCGGCGACGAGCACATCCGCTTTCGCGACATCCAGGCGCAGCCGCGCAAGATCATCAGCTCGCCCACCTGGTCGGGCCTGGAGAGCGACAAGGTTTCGTACAACGCGGGCTACACGAACGTGCACGAGCTGATCCCGTGGCGCACGCTCACCGGGCGTCAGCAGCTGTACCTCGACCATGCGTGGATGCGCGATTTCGGCGAGGGCTTCGTCGTCTACCGCCCGCCGGTGGACCTGAAGTCGCTCGCCGCGGTGGCCGGCAAGCGGCCCAACGGCCATCCGGAGATCGCGCTGAACTTCATCACGCCGCACCAGAAGTGGGGCATCCATTCCACGTACACCGAGAACCTGATCATGCTCACGCTCAGCCGCGGCGGGCCGATCGTCTGGGTGAGCGAGATCGACGCGCAACGCGCCGGCATCGTCGACAACGACTGGATCGAACTGTTCAACGCCAACGGCGCACTCACCGCGCGCGCGGTGGTGAGCCAGCGCGTGCAGCAGGGCATGGTGATGATGTACCACGCGCAGGAGAAGATCGTGAACACGCCGGGCTCGGAGATCACCGGCCTGCGCGGCGGCATCCACAATTCGGTGACGCGCGTGGTGATGAAGCCCACGCACATGATCGGCGGCTACGCGCAGTTCAGCTACGGCTTCAACTATTACGGCACGGTGGGATCGAACCGCGACCAGTTCGTCCTGCTGCGCAAGATGGACGGCGTCGACTGGATCGACGAGCCGGCGGTCGCGCAGGAGGCAGGGCGATGAAGATCCGCGCGCAGATCGCGATGGTGATGAACCTCGACAAGTGCATCGGCTGCCACACCTGCTCGGTCACCTGCAAGAACGTCTGGACGAGCCGCGAAGGCCAGGAATACGCCTGGTACAACAACGTCGAGACCAAGCCCGGCATCGGCTATCCGAAAGACTGGGAGAACCAGGACCGCTGGCGCGGCGGCTGGATGCGCAAGGCCGACGGCTCGATCGTGCCGCGCCAGGGCGGCAAGTGGTCGCTGTTGATGCGCATCTTCGCCAACCCGTACCTGCCGCAGATCGACGACTACTACGAGCCGTTCACCTACGACTACGCGCACCTGCACGAAGCGCCGGAGATGAAGACGACGCCCACCGCGCGGCCGAGAAGCCTGATCACCGGCGAGCGGATGGACAAGATCGAATGGGGTCCGAACTGGGAGGAGATCCTCGGCGGCGAATTCGCCAAGCGTTCGAAGGACCGCAACTTCGACGACATCCAGAAGGAGATGTACGGGCAGTTCCAGAACACTTTCATGATGTCGTTGCCGCGCATCTGCGAGCACTGCCTGAACCCGAGCTGCGTGGCGTCGTGCCCGTCGGGTTCGATCTACAAGCGCGAGGAGGACGGCATCGTCCTGATCGACCAGGACAAGTGCCGCGGCTGGCGCATGTGTGTCTCGGGCTGTCCGTACAAGAAGATCTACTACAACTGGAAGAGCGGCAAGGCCGAGAAATGCGTCTTCTGCTATCCGCGCATCGAAGCGGGACACCCGACTGTCTGCTCGGAGACCTGCGTCGGTCGCATCCGTTATCTGGGCGTGCTGCTCTACGACGCCGACGGCATCCAGCAGGCGGCGAGCGTCGAGCACGACCGCGATCTCTATCCGGCGCAACTCGCGCTCTTTCTCGACCCGAACGATCCGAAGGTCGTCGCGCAGGCGCGCGTCGACGGCGTGCCCGAAGCGTGGATCGACGCGGCCCGGCGCAGCCCCACCTACCGGATGGCGATCGACTGGAAGATCGCGCTGCCGCTGCACCCGGAGTACCGCACGCTGCCGATGGTCTGGTACGTGCCTCCGCTGTCGCCGATCTCGTCGGCGGCGAACGCCGGAGCGCTGGCGATGCGCGGGCAACTGCCCGACGTCGAGTCGCTGCGCATTCCGCTGCAGTACCTGGCGAACCTGCTCACCGCCGGCGACACGGCGCCGGTGGCGCGCGCGCTCGAACGGATGATGGCGATGCGCTCGTTCCATCGCGAGCGGCGCATCGAGCAGCGCGACAACGTGTCCGTGCTCGAGCAGGTCGGCATGAGCGTCGAGCAGGCCGAGGACATGTATCGGCTGCTCGGCATCGCGAACTACGAGGATCGCTACGTCATTCCGACGACGCATCGCGAATACGCCGAGAACGCGTTCGAGCTGAAGGGTTCGTGCGGATTCTCGTTCGGCAACGGGTGCTCGTCGGGGTCGAGCGAATCGCCGAGCCTGTTCGGCACGCCGGGCAGACGAACGATTCCGATCAAGGCGAGGCTGTGAGGCCGGCGCGATGAAGGCCTCGATGAATCCGCTCAGCTGTCGCGCGCTGGCACGGCTGCTCGGCTATCCCGACGACGCGCTGCGGGGGCAACTGTCCGAGCTGCGTGCGGCCCTCGAAGCCGAGCGCGCGTTTTCGTCCGATGCGCGCTCGGCGCTCGCGGCGTTCGTCGGCTGGCTCGCCGCTGTCGATCGCTATGCGGCGCAGGAGGTCTACGTCGACTGCTTCGACCGCGGCCGTTCGACGTCGCTGTGGCTGTTCGAACACGTGCACGGCGACTCGCGCGAACGCGGCCAGGCGATGGTAGACCTCGCGCGCACCTACGAGGCCGCGGGGCTGTACCTGGACGAAGGCGAGCTGCCCGACTACCTGCCGGTCGTGCTCGAGTTCGCCTCGACGCAGCCTGCCGAGATCGCGCGTTCGTTCCTCGGCGAGACGGCGCCGATCCTGGCGGCGCTGCATGCCGCGCTCCTGCAGCGCGGCAGCCCTCATGCGGCGGTGCTCGGCGCCACGCTCGAGCTGGCCGGCGAGCGGGTAGCGTGGTCGCCGCTGCCGTTGCCGTTGCCGTTGCAGGCGCAGCTCGCGTCGCCGTCGCACCCGTCCGGCGAGGCTTCTTCTCGGCAGCCGGGGGAAGCGTCGTCGCAACGTTTCGTCGAGTTGCCGCTGGACGAAACCTGGGCCGAGCCGCCGGCCTTCGACGGCTGCTCGCTCGCCGGCCAGAGCCGCCCGGATGGGGCGCAACCGATCCACATCGTCAGAAGGCGCGATGCGTCCGTGCCGCCCCCCGAGGGCACAGGAGCCTCGTCATGAGCGGATTCGATCTCTTCTTCTTCGGCGTGTACCCGTACCTGTGCCTGGCGGTGTTCTTCCTCGGCAGCCTCGTGCGTTTCGACGCCGGGCAGTACACGTGGCGCAGCGAGTCCTCGCAGCTGCTCGACCGCGGACACCTGCGCTGGTCGAGCAATCTCTTTCACGTCGGCGTCCTGTTCCTGTTCTTCGGGCATTTCTTCGGAATGCTGACGCCGCACTCGGTCTATTCGGTGGTGATCGGCGCCCCGGCGAAGCAGGTGCTCGCGATGGTCTCCGGCGGCATCGCCGGGCTGGCGGCGATCGTCGGTGCCTCGATGCTGCTCGCGCGGCGGATGAACGAGCCGCACGTGCGTCGACAATCGAACGTGCGCGACTACGTCGTGCTGGCGCTGCTGTGGATCCAGCTGCTGCTCGGACTGGGGACGATTCCGTTGTCGGCGCAACACCCGGACGGCTCGATGATGATGATGCTCGCGCAATGGGCGCAGAGCATCGTCGTCCTGCAGCCCGATCCGGCGCTGGTCGCACCCGCGAGCTGGGTGTTCAAGCTGCACATGATCATCGGCATGACGGTGTTCCTGATCCTGCCGTTCACGCGGCTGGTGCACATCTGGAGCGGCTTCGCGTCGCTCGCCTATCCGTTCCGTTCGTATCAGATCGTGCGCAGCCGGCGCATCCCGGTGTCCGACGTGCCGGCCGCGCCGACGCGACGCGGGACGGGGATGTGAGCGAGACGACGGCAGGGCGCGTGACGATGCCGGGCCCGCAGGCCGACGATCCAACCGGAGGCGTTGCATCCGTGAACGGGCAGGCGCTGCATCGGCCCGGGGAGACGCTCGACAGCGAGACGTTGCGCCAACGCGCAGGCACCGAGTTGCTGCGTCAGGCAGCGCAGCGCGCGGGCCTGCTCCCGGGCGACGACGTGGCCGGCGACGACGGTGTGCCGAGCGAAGCGGCCGTGCACGCGATCGAGGCGCTGCTCGAGCGGGAGCTGCGCATTCCCGAACCCTCGGAGGAAGCCTGCCGGCGGCTGCATTCGCAGCATCCGGAGCGTTACGGCAGCGGCGAGCGCATCCGTGCCCGGCACGTGCTTTTTGCGGTGACGCCGGGGGTGGATGTTGCCGCGTTGCTGGCGCATGCCGAACCGCTGCTGCTCGAGTTGCGCAGCCGGCGGCCGGGCCGCGAGGCCGACGAGGCCTTCGCGGCGGCCGCCCGCGCCCATTCCAATTGCCCCAGCGGCGAGCGCGGAGGCGATCTCGGCTGGCTGCGCCGTGACGATTGCGCACCGGAGTTCGCCAGCGAGATCTTCGGCCATCCCGGAGTCGGCGTGCTGTCGCAACTGGTGCGCACGCGCTTCGGGTTGCACGTCGTCGAGGTGCTCGAGCGCGACGTCGGACCCGCGCCCGCCTTCGAGGACGTGCGCGATGCGGTCGAAGCCGCGCTGCGCCGCCAGAGCTGGGTCACCGCCTTGCGGCAGTACGTGCGCGTACTTGCGGGCGAGGCGGCGTTGGAAGGCGTCGATCTCGACGCCGTCGACACGCCGCTGGTGCAGTAGGCGCGCCCCCGGCCGATGCGCCGCCTCACATGGCGATCGGCACCACCGCGGTCACCTCGATCTCGATCTTCGCGCGCGCTTCCATCAGCGCGACCACCTGCACCGCGGTCATCGCCGGGTAGTGCACGGTGCCATCGGCGTCGGTCATGAACTCCTTGTAGGCTGCGCCGAGCGCCTTGCCGCCGGCGAGGTAGTCGTCGCGGTCGGTCATGTACCAGTTCATCCGCACGATGTGCTCGGGGCCGCCGCCGGCCTCGGCGAGCACCGCGCGCACGTTCGCCAGCGCCTGGCGCACCTGGCCGACGAAGTCGTCGGTCTCGAACTCGCAGCGCTCGTTCCAGCCGACCTGCCCGGCGACGGAGACGACGGTTCCGCGTGCTGCGATGCCGTTCGCATAGCCGCGGGGCTTGGTCCAGCCCGCGGGCTGAAGGACGGTCTTGTGCATCGCGTCGTCTCCCTGTTGCGTCGTCGGAAAATTACTTTAAACTTGAAGCAAATGGCGCGCAACCGTGCCGGTTCCGAGATGACGCGCAACCGCGCGTTTCACGCAGGCGCGCAACCGCGCGTCGCCCAGGTGGAGACCTCATGCGAATCGACGTCATCGGCGGCGGCCCCGCCGGCCTGTATTCTGCGATCCTGCTGAAGAAATCGTTTCCTGGCGCGCACATCGACGTCGTCGAGCGCAACCGGCCCGACGACACTTTCGGCTTCGGTATCGTGCTGTCGGATGAAACGCTCGGCCATCTCGAGGCTTCCGACGAACCGACGCACCGCGCGATCGCCGCGAACTTCGCGTACTGGGACGACATCCACATCCAGTACAAGGGCAACCTGCTGAAGTCGTCAGGCCACGGCTTCTCGGGCATCGGGCGCCTTGCGCTGCTGCAGATCCTGCAGCGCCGCTGTGCGGAGCTCGGCATCGACGTGCGCTACCGCACCGAGGATGCCGGCGCGCACACGCATCTGGGCGCCGACCTCGTCGTCGCCGCCGACGGCATCAACAGTGCCGTGCGCGAAGCGTGGAAAGCCGACTTCGAGCCGTCGGTCGACCAGCGCACGAACCGCTTCGTCTGGCTCGGCGCGAAGATGGCGCTGCCGGGATGCTTCTATTACAGCTTCCGCGAGGACGAGCACGGCGGCATCTGGAACATGCACGCCTACCAGTACCGGTCGGGCGAATGCACGATCGTCATCGAGACGACGAACGAGGCGTTCCTCGCATCGGGACTCGGCGTCGAGGACGAGGCCGCCACCGTCGCCTGGGTCGAACGGCTGTTCGCCGACGACCTGAAGGGCGCGCGCGTGCTGAACAACCGCTCGTTCTGGCGGCAGTTCCCCACCATTTCGTGCCGCACTTGGCGCCATCGCGAAGGCGACGCGCAGTTCGTGTTGCTGGGCGACGCGGCACACACCGCGCATTTCTCGATCGGCTCCGGCACGAAGCTCGCGATCGAGGATGCGATCGCGCTGCATGGGGCGATCGTCGCGCACGTCGACGAGTCGATGCGCGGCGAGACGCTCGCGCAGGCGATGGACGCCGCGCTCGCCGCCTACGAGGAAGCGCGCCGCGACGAAGCCGGACGCATCCAGCACTCGGCGAACGTCTCGCTCGTATGGTTCGAGAACGTGCGCCGCTTCTGGCACATGGAGCCGATCCAGTTCGCCGTGTCGCTGCTCACGCGAAGCAAGCAGATCACCTACGAGAACCTGCGATTGCGCGATCCGTCGCTGGTCGAGCGCGCCACCGAGTGGTGGAACCGGCAGCAGGCCGAGGCGCTCGGCATTGCGCTGGCGCCGGCGCATGCCGGAAACGGCGCTGCCCGGGGCAACGGCGCTGCACGTGGAACCGGCGCTGCGCGTCCCGCTGCGGCAGCGTCCGCCACGGCCGCCGGCGCGACGTCCGCAGCGGACGTCGACCGCCACCCGTCCTGGCTGTCGGCGCCGCCGATGTTCGCCCCGTTCCGCCTGCGCGACATGTGGGTGCCGAACCGCGTCGTCGTCTCGCCGATGGCGCAGTACTCCGCCGTCGACGGAATGCCTGGCGACTGGCACCTCGTGCACTACGGCTCGCGCGCGCTCGGCGGTGCGGGGCTCGTGTTCGTCGAGATGACCTGCGTCTCGCCGGAGGGGCGCATCACGCCCGGGTGCACCGGGTTGTGGAACGAAGCGCAGTCCGACGCGTTCCGTCGGATCGCCGATTTCGTGCACGCGAACACGCCGTCGAAGCTGTGCATGCAGATCGGCCACGCCGGGCGCAAGGGATCGACGCAACTGGGCTGGGAGCAGATCGACTGGCCGTTGCCCGATGAGGCCGGGCAGCCGAACTGGCCGCTGTTGTCACCGTCGCCGATTCCGTATCGAGAGGGCGTGAACCAGGTGCCGCGCGAGATGACCCGCGCCGACATGGATCGCGTCGTCGCGCAGTTCTGCCGCTCGGCGAAGCTGGCCGACCGCGCCGACTACGACATGCTCGAATTGCACATGGCGCACGGCTATCTGCTCGCGAGCTTCCTGTCGCCGATCACGAACCGCCGCGCCGACCGCTATGGCGGCAATCTCGCCGCGCGCCTGCGCTTCCCGCTCGAGGTGCTCGAGGCGGTGCGCGCGGTGTGGCCGAGCGGCAAGCCGTTGAGCGTTCGCGTCTCGGCCACCGACTGGATTCCCGGCGGCACCACCGGCGCCGACACCGTCGAGATTGCGCGGGCGATGAAAGCCGCTGGCTGCGACCTGATCGACGTTTCCACCGGGCAGACCGATCCGGCGTCGCGCCCGGTGTACGGACGCATGTACCAGGCGAGCTTCGCCGAGCAGGTGCGCCTCGAAGCCGGCATCGCCACCGTCGCCGTCGGTGCGATCACGACGGCCGACCAGGTCAACACGCTGCTGATCTCCGGACGGGCGGATCTCGTCGCGCTAGCGCGTCCGCACCTGGCCGATCCGTACTTCACGCTGCATGCGGCTGCCGAATACGACTTCCGGGGCATCGGCTGGCCGGTGCAGTACCACAACGGCGCGGTGCAACTGCATACGACGATGCAGCGCGCCCGCGAGGAGGCCGCTCGCAAGGCGCAGGAGCCGGCGCGTCGCAGGGCATCAGCGGCAACGAAGTCGCAGGCGGGCGTCGCCGACGACGATCGCGCACAGCGGCCATCGGCCTGACGGGCAGGTCCGTTACGCTCGAAGCCGGGCACCGCGCGGCGCATTGCAGGCCGACCGCCGCGCGCGCGTAGGCATGCAACTTGCGTTTCGCCACTCGAATCGGCCGTCTTGCGACGCCCGAGCGAGAGGCTGCGATGCGAGGTCTGCTGCTCGTCCTGTTCTGGCCCGATGCGGTGTGGCGGCACCTGCGCGACGCGCCGTTGGCGCCCGGCCGCCTGATCTTCCGGCTCGCGATTCCGCTCGCGCTGGCCTGCGCGTTCGCATTGCAGATCGGCACCGGGATATTCAATGTCGATGCGGCGGCGCGCGGTACGCGGATCGAGCCGATCACCGCGCCGATCTTCTTCGCGATGTGGCTGGGCGCCATGCTTGCCATGGCCGTGGCCTTCACGCTGCTGGCACCCGGCTGCAAGGGTCGGCGCGACTTCACGCGCAGCCTGAACCTCGCGTTCTTCGGGCTCGCACCGGTGTGGCTCGCGTCGCTGGCGTCGGTTGCGATTCCCGTCGCCGCCCTGAGCCCCTTTGCGTTCGCCTGGTCGGGCTACCTGTTGCTCGCCGGTGCGCGCACGCTGCTCGACGTCGGCGACGAGGAAAGCGGACAATTCCTGATCGGCTCGGGGGCCGCGATGATCCTCGCGACGAGCGCCTGGGGGCTGGCCCTCGGCTCGCTCGCATTCCATGGGTGAACGAGTGACGCAATCGATGCAGCAGGACAACGTAGCGGGCGGCACGGGCAACCGGCAGGTGGCGATCTTCGCCGGAGGCTGCTTCTGGTGCCTGGAACCGGCATTCCTCGAATTGCGCGGCGTCCTGTCGGTCGAGTCGGGCTACACCGGCGGCACCGTGCGCAATCCGAGTTACGAAGCCGTGTGCAGCGGCGACACCGGTCACGCCGAGGCGGTGAGGATCGAGTTCGATCCGCAACAACTGAGCTATGGCGAACTGCTCTCCGTCTTCTTCGGCATCCACGACCCGACGACGCGGAATCGCCAGGGCCACGACGTCGGCACGCAGTATCGGTCGGCGATCTTCGTGCTCGACGAAGACCAGCGGCGCGAGGCGCTCGAGACGATCGCGCGTCTGGACAGCGGCGACGGCATCGGCGGAGAGCCGGTGTTCGATATGCCGATCGTCACCGAGGTCGTCCCGTTCACCGAGTGGTTCCCGGCCGAGCGCTACCACCAGCGCTACTACGAACGCAATCCCCACCAGGGGTACTGCGCGGCGGTGATCTCGCCGAAGCTGGCGAAGTTCCGCCGCGAGTTCGCCGCATTGCGCGCCCGATGACGGGGCGCCCGCCTCCGGCATTTCGGCGCGGCGAGCCGCGCCTTCGGTAGACTGCTTCTCCGTTCCTATCAGGGCACAGGGGAGAGACGCATGCGGCGAATCCTGCAGGTTCTGGGCGCGCTCGCGCTCGCGCTCGGCCTGACCGGCTGTGGCTACAACGAGATCCAGTCCGCCGACGAGGCGACGAAGTCCGCGTGGTCGGAGGTGATCAACCAGTACCAGCGGCGCGCCGACCTGATCCCGAACCTCGTCGAGACGGTGAAGGGCTTCGCGCAGCAGGAGCGCGACGTGCTGCTCGGCGTCACCGAAGCACGCTCGCGCGTCGGGCAGGTGCAGGTCAATCCGAACGATCCCGCGTCGCTGAGCCAGTTCGAGCAGGCGCAGGGCAACCTCACCAGCGCGTTGTCGCGACTGCTCGTCGTCGCCGAGAACTATCCGCAGCTGAAGTCCGACCAGAATTTCCGTGACCTGCAGGCGCAGCTCGAAGGCACCGAGAACCGCATTACCGTCGCGCGCAAGCGCTACATCGACGCGGTACAGAGCTTCAACACGCTCGTGAGGCGATTCCCGGTGAATCTCACGGCGATGGTCTTCGGTTACGACCCGAAACCGCAGTTCACGGTGCAGGACGAAGGCGCGATCTCGCGCCCGCCGGCGGTCGACTTCAACCGGCCGCAGGGCGCGACGAAGTGACGAGCCGCGCGTACCCCGTCGCCGCCTCACCGGCGGCCGCGGGGCGCGCTCCGCTCGCGGCGCTCGCCTTCGTCTTCCTCTTCTTCCTCTTCTTCGCGCCGCTCGCGCTCGCGCAGGACTTCGTTGCGGTTCCGCCGCTGCAGGGGCGCGTCAACGATCTCACCGGTACGCTGAGCGCGCAGCAGCGCCAGGCGCTCGACGACGAGCTCGCCGCGCTCGAACAGCGCAAGGGATCGCAGGTCGCGATCCTCATCGTTCCCACGACGCAACCCGAGGCGATCGAGCAGTACGGCATCCGCGTCGCCGAGCAATGGAAGATCGGCCGCGGCAAGGTCGAAGGACAGAGCGTCGACGACGGCGTGCTGATCGTCGTCGCGAAGAACGATCGCCGCATCCGCATCGAGGTCGGCTACGGGCTCGAAGGCGCGATCCCCGACGCCTATGCACGCCGCATCATCGACGAGTCGATCGCGCCGCGCTTCCGGCAGGGCGACTGGTTCGGCGGACTGAAGGCGGCCGTCGACGATCTCGTTCGATTGATCGACGGCGAGGCGCTGCCGCCGGCGTGGAGCGGCGAGGGGCGAGGCGGTCCGTCGCAGCAGCAGGGCACCGACTGGGTCGCGCTGCTGATGGGCGCCTTCGTCGTCGGGCTCATCGTGCGCTCGATCTTCGGGCGCGTGTTCGGCTCGGCGCTCGGCGGCACGCTCGGCGGCGTTGCGGCGTGGGTCGGCGGAGCCGGGGCGCTGCTCGCGGGAATCGGCGGCTTTTTCCTCTTCCTCGTGCTGCTGTCGATGTTCTCCACCGGCGCGCCGATGGGTCGCACCGGGCGGCACACCTGGCGCACCGGGCCGGGCGGATTCCCCGGCGGCTGGGGTGGTGGAGGCGGCTTCGGTGGAGGAGGCGGTTTTCGCGGCGGCGGCGGCGGCTTCGGCGGCGGCGGCGCCTCGGGCGGCTGGTGACGGAGAGCGCGATGCCGAGGACGGTCACCCGTTGGTGGAAGCACGCGCGCCACGGCGCGTTCAGCGCGCGCCGTGCCTTTCCCGACGCATTGCTCCAGCGCGTCGAGCAGGCGATCCAACGCAGCGAGCAGGCGCATACCGCGGAGCTTCGCTTCGCGATCGAAGCGTCGTTGCCGCCGACCGACGTCTGGCACGGCCGATCGCCACGAGAGCGCGCGCTCGAGGTGTTCGCGAGCACCGGCGTATGGGACACCGAAGCGAACAACGGCGTGCTGCTCTACGTGCTGCTCGCCGATCACGCGGTCGAGATCGTCGCCGACCGCGCCGCCGCAGCGAAGATCGACGACGCGTACTGGCGAGAGATCTGCACCGCGTTGAGCGACGCGTACCGCGCCGGTGACTTCGAAGGCGGAACGATGGCGGCGATCGAACGCATCGGTCGGTTGCTGGCCGAGGCGTTTCCGCGCGCGGCCGGAGCGGTCGACGTGAACGAGTTGCCGAACCGGCCGCTGGTCCTCTGAGCGCCGCACGCGGCAGCGCCCGGCGTCGGGTCGTGTGCCCGGCGGATGCGGTCTCCCCGATTCTCGACTGCGACTCGACGGTTACGCGCTGCGAAGCGACGGCCGCACGTCGTTCAACGGCGAGAGCATCTGCTCGATCCGTTCGCCGGCGTCGAGCAGTGCCTCGTCCGCGCCGAACCGGCCGACCAGTTGCAGCCCCACCGGCATCGGCGTGTCGTGCGGTGCACCGCTCGCGAAACCAGCCGGAATCGTCAGCGCCGGATGGCCGCCGACGGTGATCCGATAGCAGCTCGCCACCCAATCGATGTAGGTACGCAGCGGCTCGCCGTCGATCTCCGTGGGATAGGCGACGTCGATGGGAAAGGGCAGCACTTGCGCAGTCGGCAGCAGCCACGCGTCGACGCCCGCAACGAAGCGCGCCATGCGCTCGAAGATCGCCGAGCGCAGGCGGGCGGCGGCGGCGATGCGCGCGACGTCCAGCGCCAGGCCCTGCTCGATGTTCCAGACCACGGTGTCCTTCAGCCGCGCGCGCTCGGTCCGGTACAGATCGAGCCAGTTCTCGACGAAGTGCTCGGCGCGCAGCACCTGGAAGCAGTCGTCGGCGCCCGACAGATCGGGCCAGGCTTCGACGAGCTCGACGCCGCACGCGCGCAATCGTTCGATTGCCCGCACGAAGGCCGAGCGCACCGCGGCGGCGACCGGCATCGAGCCGCCGCAGTCGATGGACCAGGCAAGCCGCAGCGGAGGCGCCGCGCGCGCGGCGCGTTGTTGCGCTTGCGCGTCCCACGCAGCGAGCCATTCGACGAGCGGACGGCGCACCGAGGGCGTGCGGATCGCGCGGTGCGCAACGCGCAGGTCGGCGACGCGTGCCGCCATCGCGCCGATCTGGTTCAGCGTACCGAACACGTTCGGCGCGTTGCGAAGCGCAGGCTCCGCCGTCGAACTGGGCCGCATCCCCACCACGCCGCAGAAGCTCGCCGGGTTGCGCAGGCTGCCGCCGAGGTCCGAACCGTCGGCGACGATGGTCATTCCGCAGGCCAGTGCCGCCGCGCCGCCGCCCGACGAGCCGCCGACGGTGAGCGACGGATCGAGCGGGTGGCGCGTGGCACCGAATACCGGGTTGAAAGTCTGAGCGCCGGCGGCGAACTCGGGCGTATTCGACTTCGCGATCAGCACCGCGTCGGCGTCGAGCACGCGCTGCACGACGGGGTCGTTCTCTGCGGGCACGTGATCGGCGAAGATCGGCGAGCCCCAGGTGGTGCGCAGCCCGGCCGTGGCGTGCGTGTCCTTCGCGCAGTACGGGAGACCTGCGAGCGGGCCGACCGGATCGCCGCGTGCGATGCGTGTTGCGATGTCGTCGGCCGTTGCACGTGCGAGGGCGCGATCGACGCGCGTGGGCAGCGCGTTCACGACGCGATCGTGCACGTCGATCGCCTCGAAGCAGCGCTCGAGCAGCGCGCGCGGCGAGTCCTCGCCTCGGTGAAATGTGCGCAGCAATGCGGGGATCGAATCGAAGAAGGGAAAGCGGCGATCGTTCATCGGAGGCGATGGTATAAGAGATGCGGACAGGGCATTTCCGAGGCCGCATCGCATCGATGATCGAGACGATTCCTTCCCGCAACGTGCTGGGCGGGCCGTTGCTCGCCTGCTCCTACGATCCCCTCACGGGCTTCCTTCGCACAGGCTGCTGCGAAGCCGACAGCGACGACATCGGCCAGCACACCGTCTGCGTGCGGGTCGACGAAGCGTTCCTCGCGTTCTCGCTCGCGCGCGGCAACGACCTCGCCACTCCGCGACCGGAATGGCGCTTCGCCGGCCTGAAACCGGGCGATCGCTGGTGCCTGTGCGCCGCGCGCTGGCTCGAGGCTTGGCAGGCGGGTGCCGCTCCCGCCGTCGTGCTGGAGGCGACGCATGAAGCCGCGCTGCGCATCGTTCCGATCGACGCGTTGCGCGCGCACGCATGGAGCGGCGCATGAAGGTGCTCGTCGTTCCGGTCACGCCGTTCCAGCAGAACTGCTCGGTGCTCATTTGCGAGGAAACGCTGCGCGCTGCCGTCGTCGATCCGGGCGGCGACCTCGACCGTATCGACGCGGCGCTCGAAGGGCAGGGCGCGCGCCTCGAGAAAGTGCTGCTCACGCACGGCCACATCGACCACTGCGGCCAGGCGGGCGTGTTCGCGCAGCGCCACGGCGTGCCGATCGAAGGCCCGCACGAGGACGACCGCTTCTGGATCGCGCAGCTCGGCGAGCAGGGGCAAAGGTTCGGCATGCGCGGCGCGGCGACTTTCGAACCCGATCGCTGGCTCGTCGACGGTGACACCGTGTCGTTCGGTCGGCAGACACTCGAGGTGCTGCACACGCCCGGGCATACCCCGGGGCACGTGATCTTTTTTCACTCCGGCGCGCGCCTGGCGATCGTCGGCGACGTCCTGTTCCAGGGGTCGATCGGCCGCACGGATTTTCCGCGCGGGGATCACGCGACGCTGATCGCGTCGATCACGCAGAAGCTGTGGCCGCTGGGGGGCGACGTGACCTTCGTGCCAGGGCACGGGCCGGTGTCGACGTTCGGGGACGAGCGGGCGAGTAACCCGTTCGTCGGCGATGCGGTTACGGGGTGGAAAGCGGCCTGACGGCTGGGGTTTGACCGGTCCGATTGCACGTGCCGAGCCAGCGCGACAGCGTCGTGGATGTTAAGACGCAACATCGCTTCCCCACATCTGCGAGGGGAGACGGCCGGTATTGCGCGGAAGCCCCCGCTCGTTGACGCTGCTTTGGAGCCACCGAGGTTGCCCCGGCGCTTCGACGCCGGTGTCGTACGCTCCGGCGAGGTAGCGGTGCCTCGATCGCCCGCTTTGGGACCTCTGGTGCTGATTTCGCGCTTCAAAAAGGAGCGTTTGGCCGTATGGAAGCGCCCCCCGGCCTCGAATCGATTCGAATCGAAGCCCGACATTGCACAGCACCAAGCGCGGCGTGCGCGGCTGGTGGGGCGCGGGCGTACGGCGGTGCGGGGCGGCCCGTTCAGGCGCGCCGCTCAGCGCCTCGGATGGCTCCTCGAGTCCTTCAAACTCACCGCACGGTTGAATACCGGCCGCCCGGCTCGATGATCGACGCGGTCGGCCACGAAATAGCCGTGCCGCTCGAACTGCCAGCGTGATTCCGGCTGCGCATCGGCCAGCGCCGGCTCGAGCTTGGCCTGCACCACGCGCTTCGAAGCGGTGTTCAGCGAATCGAGCGGGTCCGTTCCGCCGGCGCCCGGTTGCGCCTCGGTGAACAGCCGCTCGTAGAGCCGCACCTCGGCGTCGACCGCCGCCGCCGCCGCCACCCAGTGCAGGTTGCCCTTCACCTTGTACGCATCGGCGCCCGGCGTGCCCGATTTCGAATCGAGAAAGGCGTTCGCGTGCACGGCAGCCACGTTGCCGTCGGCGTCCTTCTCGCACCCGGTACATTCGACGACGTAGCCGTAGCGCAGTCGCACGCGGTTGCCGGGGTACAGACGGAAGAAGCCCTTTGGAGGCGTCTCGGCGAAGTCCTCGCGCTCGATCCAAAGTTCGCGCGCGAACGGGAACCGCCTGCGCCCGAGTTCAGGTCGCTGCGGGTGCAACGGCGCTTCGCACTCGTCGAAACGGTCGGCCGGCCAGTTGTCGACGACGAGCTTCAGCGGTTCCAGCACCGCTGCCGCGCGCGGCGCCTTCGGCTCGAGATCGTCGCGCAGCGCCTGCTCGAGCGCGCTCATCTCGATCCATGCGTCGGACTTCGTCACTCCGATGCGATCGCAGAACAGGCGGATCGACTCCGGCGAATACCCGCGACGGCGCAGCCCGGCGATCGTCGTCATCCGCGGATCGTCCCAGCCGTCGACCGCGCCGCTGCGCGCCAACGCCTGCAGCTTGCGCTTGCTGGTGATCGTGTACTCGAGGTTCAGTCGTGCGAACTCGATCTGCTGCGGCAGCGGACGCGCGAAGAAACCGCCATCGGCCAGGCGTTCGAGCAGCCAGTCGTACAGCGGCCGATGATCCTCGAACTCGAGCGTGCACAGCGAGTGCGTGATGTTCTCGAGCGCGTCCTCGATCGGATGCGCGAAGTCGTACATCGGGTAGAGGCACCAGGCGTCGCCGGTGCGGTGATGCTCGGCGAAGCGAATGCGGTACAAGGCAGGGTCGCGCAGGTTCACGTTCGGCGACGCCATGTCGATCTTCGCGCGCAGCAGCTGCGTGCCCTCGGCGTGTCGGCCGGCGCGCATCTCGCGGAGCAACCGGAGGTTCTCTTCGGGCGCTCGATCGCGGTACGGCGAGTTGCGCCCGGGCTCGGTCAGCGTCCCGCGGTGCGCGCGCACTTCGTCGGCTGTCTGCGAGTCGACGTAGGCGTGGCCCGCCTGCACGAGCCATTCGGCCATCTCGTAGAACCAGTCGAAGTAGTCGCTGGCGAAGTAGAGATTGTCCTCCTGCGCGTCCTGCCATTCGAAGCCGAGCCAGTGCACGGCGTCGACGATCGAATCGACGTACTCCTGCTCCTCCTTCTCGGGGTTCGTGTCGTCGAAGCGCAGGTGGCAGCGGCCGGCGAACTCGACGGCCAGTCCGAAGTTCAGGCAGATCGACTTCGCGTGGCCGATGTGCAGGTAGCCGTTGGGCTCCGGAGGAAAGCGGGTGCGGATCGGTGCAAAGTCGACGGGGGCGCCGCGCTGCACGGAGAGCGGCCCGGGGCGACCGGCCCAGGGGCGGCCGGCATGCTTGCCCGTGCGAAGGTCGTCGTCGACGATCGTGCGGATGAAGTGGCCTGGGGCGGGGCCGAGGGGCGTGGCGTCGTTGCGGACGGTCATGAACCTTGAGCGGGGAGGGCGATAAGTCGTCGATTGTATCGGCCGCGATCATTCGTCCAATTCGCTCGGCTGCACGCCCCACCCGCCCGAGCGCCCGTGCCTGCATTGCAGGTATTCTCATCGCCTGTAACCACCTCCGCTGGAGAACCGGCCGACATGGGGCGTCTCAACGTTCTCGGAATCCTGCTTCGAGAGATCTGCACCAGTGAGCGTGCGAATCGGATTCCGGAACCGCTGTTGATGGAGACGGATCAGCAGGTCGCCGCCTATGCTGATGCGGGACGCGAGGCAGGCAGCCTGGCGCCGATGTACCTTTTCCATACGAGTCAGGCGTGCGAGGTCATCCGCCCGGGCGACACGGTCGTCGATCTTGCCTGCGGACCGGCCAATCAACTGGCCCAGATCGCCCAACTGAACCCCGAAGTGCATTTCATTGGCGTCGATTTCTCCAAACCGATGGTGAACGAAGCGCGTCGCTCCATGGGAGAGCGGGGCATCGGGAACGTCGAGATCCGATGGGGCGACATCACAAGACTCTCCGACTTCGAGGACGGCTCGGTCGACGCCGTGATTTCGATGTTGGCATTTCACCATTTGCCCGATGGCGACGCGTTGCTTACGGCGTTTCGCGAGGCGGCCCGGATCCTGAAGCCCGGGGGCGGCGTCTACTTTGCGGACCTCGGCCACCTCCGCTCGCAGGCTTCGATTCGCCAGTTTGCCGGCCAGTACGCAAGCGAACAGCCAGAGGTCTTCACGCTCGATTACCTCAACTCCCTGCGCGCAGCGTTCCCTCTTTCGGCGTTTCAACGTGCGGTTCGTGAGCTTTCCGATTCGGTGCGTCTGTTCACTACCTTCGTCGTGCCGTATCTGATCGTGATGAAGAGCAGTTCCCGGCGGCCACTCGACCAGGCGCTGCTTCGGAAAATCGGGGAAATGCGGCGATCGCTTCCCGCGCACCAGCGACGCGACCTGGTCAACCTTCGGCGCTTCTTTCGTCTCGGAGGTCTCGCCAGCCCTTATCTGGCGTAGCCGATGCAGCTGTTCCTTCAGGAGGTGTGGAAGGCAGTGCAAAACGTTCTGCGACGGCCGCGTAGAACGATCGGGGGACTGGTTGCCATCGCGGTCGGGATCGCGGTCATGCTTATCGCCGGCGGGTTCATCGAGTGGATGTTCTACGGAATGCGAGAGTGGACCATCCACTCCCGGTTGGGGCACATCCAGGTCATGCGTCCGGATTTCCTCGAACGAGGAACATCGGATCCGTTTTCGTTCCTGCTACCAGTACAGGCACCGCAACTCGAGACAGTGAAAGACGCACCTCACGTGCGAGCGGTGGGCGAGCGTCTGTCGTTCACCGGACTGATCAGTCGAGAGGACTCGACCGCTTCGTTCGTCGGAGAGGGTGTCGAACCGGAGAAGGAAGAACTGCTCAGCCAGAATCTGGTGGTGAACCGCGGTCAAAACCTGTCCGCGGCAGCGCCGGACGAGATCATCGTTGGACAGGGACTTGCCGATAACCTTGGCCTCTCTCCGGGAGATCGCATCGTACTCATGACGAACGTCACGGCAACCGGGAGCCTGAATGCGATCGAGGTGACAGTGCGCGGCCTGTTCTCGACAGTGTCCAAGGAGTACGACGACATCGCGATCCGCGTTCCGATTGCAGCCGCACGATCGCTGCTGCGGACAACCGGTTCGCACGTCTGGGTCGTGCTGCTCGACGACACTGACAGGACGGACGACATGCTCACCTACTTCAACGAGCGGCTCGACGCGTCGCAGTTCCAGATCGTTGGTTGGACTCGCCAGGCCGACCTGTACATGAAGACGGTCGCGTTGTTCTCCAAGCAGGTCTGGGTCTTGAAGTTGATCATCACACTGCTCGTCATCCTGTCGATCGCGAACACGATGACGATGAGCGTCACCGAGCGGACGCGTGAGATCGGGACCTCGATGGCGCTGGGGCACACGCGGAGACGGGTCCTGCGTGGCTTCGTCCTAGAAAGTTTCCTGCTCGGTGCACTCGGCGCGTGCATCGGACTCGTGATAGGACTCGCATTGGCGACGCTGCTCTCGTGGATCGGTATTCCGATGCCGCCACCTCCCGGCATGGCTCGCGGGTACGTCGCGCAGATTTCGATTACGGGCAGCCTCGCCCGTGACGCGATGCTGCTCGCGCTCGGTTCTGCGACCCTTGGCGGGCTGTTCCCCGCGTGGAAGGCCTCCCGCATGGAGATCGTGGACGCGCTGCGTCACGCTGCCTGATCGCCGATGCTGCATCCCACGCTGATATTTGCTGCGCGCAATCTGCTACGCCAGCGAACGCGCACCGCTGTAACGCTCGTGGCCGTGATCTTCGGTGTCGTCGGCCTCGTTCTGTCCGGCGGGTTCGTGCAGGACGTTCTGCTGCAATTGGGCGAAGCGCTGATTCATTCCAGGTACGGGCACGTTCAGATCAGCGTGGTGGGCTTTCAGGAAGCTGGACGCAGGTTTCCCGAGCAGTACCTTATCGAGGATCCCGCTGCCGTTCGCAAGACCGTCGCCGGTGTGCCGAGTGTCGACGGGTTGATGGAGCGCGTGAGCTTCTCGGGCCTGCTCAACAACGGTAAAGCCGACTTCGCCATCTTTGGCGAAGGGATCGAACCGGAGCGCGAGTCGAAGTTCTCTTCATATCTTCGCGTTACAGAAGGTCGAAAGCTTCAGGCCGGGGACCAGTACGGCGCGCTGGTGGGCGCCGGCGTCGCGCACGCGCTATCGCTCAAGGTGGGCGATCGTGTGACCCTTTTGGCGAACAGCATCGACGGCGCAGTCTCCACGCTCGATCTCGAAGTCGTCGGAATCTTCAATAGTTTTTCGAAGGACTTCGATGCTCGCGCCGTGCGCATCGCTCTTCCGGCGGCAAACGAGTTGCTCGGTTCGCCCGGTGTCAACACCCTTGTTGTCTCGCTCGCGCAAACCGCAGCCACCCGCGAGACGGTCGAGCGGATGCGCGCTGCACTCGATCCTGCGCGCTACGAGGTCAAGGCGTGGTACGAGTTGAGCGATTTCTATGACAAGACCGCCGCGCTGTACGAGCGCCAGTTCGGCGTGTTGCGCCTGATCGTTCTCCTGATGCTGCTGCTCGGAGTCGCGAACAGCGTGAACATGAATGTCGCTGAGCGTACTGGCGAGTTCGGCACCATGCGGGCGCTGGGTAATCGTCGCGCGAACGTCTTTCGTCTGATCGTCGCCGAGAACGTCATCCTCGGCTTCTGTGGTGCCGGCGCTGGGGTGCTACTTGGGGTCTTGCTGTCGCTGGCCATCTCTGCGATCGGGATACCCATGCCGCCGCCGCCCAACTCCGACCTGGGCTATACGGCATCGATTCGCATCGTGCCCCTGCAAGTGACGGCCGCGTTCACGGTCGGAGTACTGGCCACGGTTCTCGCCTCGTTTATTCCTGCTCGTCGCGCTACCGCGATTCCGGTCAGCGAAGCGCTGAAGCAGTGGACCTGAGGCGCATCAGCGCGTGAAGACGGCAAAAAAGAACCCCGCCTGGCGGCGGGGTTCGGAGGAACAGCGAACCGAAGTGCTTAGCTCTTGCGGCGGCGACCGATTCCGGCAGCAGCCAGCAGACCGCCTGCGATCAGCGCGAGGGCGCCCGGTTCCGGAATCGGTGCAACCTGCGCGTCCACGTCGCTTCGCGTCACCGCACCGTTCGCGAGCCCTTGACCGCCCTTGAGCGCACCCCCGCCGATGACCTGGACAGCGTTGTCGCCGCCTGCGGGACACCCGCTGGACGTGCAATCCTGCGTACCAAAGGTTTGTCCGGTGTTGTTGGTGAGGATGTTCAAGAAGAAGTTCTCCGAGCCAACCGTCACCGTCGAAGCGGCGCCGAGGAGGTCCCCGATGTCGTCCCCCATCCCGCTCACAAGGAACGCGTTGTTCACATCGCCGTCGAATCCGAGTGTGGCCCACGATGCGCCATCGGTCGCCTTCGCCAGGCAGTCCGCGTAGCTCGTGCAGTTCACGGCAACCGTGTTCAAGTCGGGGCTGTCATCCAGGTACAGGCTGATGATCGTTCCGTCCGCACCCGCCGGGGCAAACGTGTAATTGAAGATTCCGCTACCGACTCCGATCTCCGTCTTGTCGACGAGCAGCAGGCTGTACGAGCCCGTCAATTCCTGGGCGGGACCGATAGGCGCAGAAGATCCGGGGGGCAGCACGCTATACGACGTGTTGAACTCGATCACCCCTTGAACGTACATCCCTTCCTCGAGGGTGCCACTGGTAAGTGGCGAAGTGCAGGCGATGTCCCTGCACACCCAGGCAAGGTCGTCGTCCTCAAAGCCGGTAACTGGCGAGAACCAGACGATCGCTGACGCAGACGTGCAGAACGTCGCACCTGCGATTCCAGCCGCTGCGGCAAGTAGCCGCAGTCCCTTCGACGCGCTTCGACGCATTTTGTCCTCCGTTTGGGCAGTTCTCTGCCAGGCAGTTTATTCAAAGCAGTTTCCGTGCCAGTTCGCCCTAGCCGACGCAAGTTGGCGGAAATGCAGGGAAAAAAGCTGGCGACCGAAGGGTGGCGCGCTGGATCGGGGAGAGAATGTAAAGAAAAGTGACAAGGGGCGAGGGGCGCCCGCTAGCGAATGCCATAGCGCCCCGGCGCCAGTATGCGATCGGGGTCAATGGCGGCCTTGATCTTCCGGACCAGACGCTCGAGCTTCGGAGCGCCGGAATACACGGTGTCCCAGCTGGGCAGACTCGCACGGTACTGCTGATATCCGCGTTCCAGCATGTCGCTTAGCAGCGATTCGTAGAGTCGTTGTGCGCGCTCGGTCTCGTCCGGTCGGCTGGCGTCGTAGATGACCGACATCAGGCAGATCATGGAACGCGGATTCATCAGCAGCATCGCGACATAGAAGTCGAAGCCGTACTCGCCAAAGCGGTCGTGGCAGGCGCGCAGGTAGGGCTGCAGATGGCCGTTCGAGTAAGGAAGAATCGGGGCGAACCAGATGAGTCCGCACCGATCACGGGCGGGGTCCACATTCCCTTCGGGGCGAGCTCGCGGGTTTCGGAAGTAGGCGTGCCGAACGAAGAATTCCGTGGGGATCCCCTGTTGGAGATGATGGACATACGGTGCCGATCGAAGTACCGCCAGCGAAGTTCCCGCCACCCGCTCCGTGGCGCGCCGCCACCATGCGTTGCGTTCCGCGAACTTCACGATTCGCTCGATGAACGGCAGCCCCGCGTCCGAGACGAAAGTGAGCTTGCCGTAGCGGCCGAGCGCACGGCGAAGCAGCGAGCGCTGCAGACGCACCTGCGCCCTCGTTCCATAGACCCCCCCCGCGCAGGTCCAGGGCGAAATCCCGTACTTCGCGCGCAGCCGTGCGAACTCCGCTTCACGCAACGGGCCCTCGGCGGCGACCGATTCTTGGCTGCGCTGCGTAACCAGCGTCAGCGACACGAAGTCGTTGATCACATGCACCTTCGTGTTGACGACGCCGGCCAGAGCGAGTTGGCGTAGGGCATCGAGGACCGCGGGAAGGTGCTTTTCGTCCGCAACCTGGAAGACGTATGAGTTGAAGTGTTCCGGTTGTGGCATCAGCCAGATTCCAGCTTTCGTCACGATGCCCAGATTGGACTGCGCGAACAGGCCTTCCAGATAGGGGCCCAACCCCCATTTGTGCGTGTTCCACGTTGCCGGACCCGCCGACGAGGCCGCAGTGCGAAAGACGTCGCCGTCGGGAAGCACCACTTCCATTCCGCACAGGCTGCCGAAGTGGTCGCCGTACGGCGTCGCGCCCACGCCGCGATCGAGCGCATTGCCGATTACGCTGCCGTGGGGGGTGCCGTCGATGCAATCGATCCAGAGACGATGCCCGTTTTCCCGCAGATGCTGCTCGAACTGCTCGTAGGTAACGCCGGGCTCGATCACGGCATACGCCAGTTCCTCGTTTACCTCGAGGATCCGGTTCATGCGCTGAAGGATCATGATGATCGCGCCTTCGTCGGTCGCGAGTGTCGTCCCATATCCCCAGTTCCGGCCGGTGCTGAACGGCCATAGCGGAACGTGATGCGAGCGCGCTACAGCGACGACGTCGGCGACCTCGTCGGTCGACCCCGGAAAAACGACCGCCGCACAGCGGCTTCGCCATGGGATCGTGCACTGCGAATAACGATCGAGATCGTCTGGGCCCGAGCAGACATGCTCGGCGCCGACAGCGGCGCGCAGACGATCGACAAGCGTTTCTCGAGAGGTCGGTGCGGCGGGCTCTGTGGTCATTCGATTCTCACGCCCCGGAATCAACGCAGCGAAGCTAGCGTTTCGACTCCGCCGGCCGACGGTCAAGGTAGTACCGGAGCACCTCGTCGATGTACGAGGTGAACACCGGCAGCGACTGGTTCCTCGACGCCATCCAGGCGCGGAAACGCTCGTTGTCGAAGGTCTGGTCGAAAAGGTGGTCCAGATAGACGGGCAGGGTCGCCAGCGCCTTGCGGTGGCGCGGCGGCGCCACCGCGGCAACGGTGCGGGCAAGCACCCCGTACAGCTTTCGCGAGAGCACCGTGTCGCGATACGTCGCAATTCCCCGGGCGGAAAACGCGGCACGCACGATCGACTTCAGTTCGGACAGCCGGGGAGCCGATGTCGGTCCGCTCGCCAAGTGAAGAATTCGTCCCGAGGTGGCGGGGTCCCGGCTGGCTGCGGCAATGGCGTCGGCTACGGTGTCCGCCGGAATGATGTCGAGGCGCACGTCACCGAAGTTCGGATACAGGCCGAAGGTGCGACACCCGGACAGGAACTCGCACAGATAGTAGAAGATCTGGAAGTGGATGATCTGGCCGGTACCGGTGGCGCCGACGACCATGCTGGGCCGGTGAACGGTGATCGGCATCCGCTCGTCCTCGATTGCCGCCCGTAGCAGTTGTTCGGCCTCGGACTTCGACTGCTCGTACGAGTTGTGGAACTCACGCTCGTCGTCGAGCCACTTTTCCGGGACCGCTCCAGGAGACTTGCCGGCGACGCCGACGGTGCTGATCACCTCGACTTTTGCGAGCGTGCCGCGACGGCCCATCTCCCTCGACAGAGCGAGAACTTCGCGAACCGAATCGACTGCGGAGCGGCGCGCTTCACTCAGCGGAAGGTTCATGCGGACGGCCCCCGCGCTGTGGATGATGTGGGTGCAGCTGGCCGCCAGGCTCGCGTGCCTGTCCATCGACAGCCCGAAGCAAGGGAGCGCCACGTCCCCGCGCAGCGCTCGTACACGTCCCCGCTTCTCGTCATCGCTTGCCCACCCCAGGAAATCCAGCAGTGTCGCGAGGCGTTTCTGCAGGTGCGCATCGTCGTCGGCACGGATGAGTACTGAAACGACGTCGTCCGGGTGCTCCAGCAGGGAACGAAGTGTCTCGCTGCCCACGACGCCGGTGGCGCCGGTCAGGAGATAGTGCCTCATGCGGCGACGACCGGAACGTCGGAGCGGGCGCCGCGCGTGGCGACCGACACGTAAAGCCCGTCGAGTGCATCACGATACCGTTCTTCGATCGCAGTTCTCCTGAGTTTGAGATTTGCCGTCAGATCCCCGTCGCCGATCGTGAATGCGCGCGTCGTAACCAGGATTCCCGCCGGGCGCTCGTGGGCGGCAAGCGCCGAGCAGGCGCGCTGGAGATCTGACGCGATGCCCGGGAAAGTCGTGCGCCAATCGCCAACTGCGCCGCCGCCGCGGCCGAGTCGCCGGGGATCGATGCTCAGCAGCGCGACCGGTACCGGTCGTGCGCTGCCGAAGACGACTGCGTGCTCGACGTAGGGAAGGGACTTGAGGCAGTTCTCAATCGGGACCGGCGCGATCCTCCGCCCGGTGGACGTCTTGAAGATCTCGGACTTCCGGCCTACCAGCCAGACGTAACCGTCGTCGTCGATCGTGGCGAAATCACCGGTGCAGAGAAAACCGTCGGGCGTCAATCGGGACTCTGCGCCTCCGTGTCCAGCGCAGGACGTCGAGATTCCGGCGCTCCGCACGAGGAGTTCGCCGTCTTCCGCGAGCTGCACTTCGTTCGGAGGAAGGGGTCGTCCTACACTTCCGAAACGATGGGCGTCGGGCGTATTCAGCGCGATCGGCACGATGTTCTCGCTCACGCCGTACGCCTCGAGCACGGTCCAGCCCAGCCCCTCGAATCGCTCGAGCAGCCAGGTTGGGAAGGGTGCCGATCCACTGATCAGGAACTCGACACGACCTCCCATCGCAGCACGGATACGAGCGAGAACGAGAACGTCCGCAAGTCGATATGCGAATCCGGAAAAGAAACCCGCCCTCCGGCCGCTGCGCGCCCGAGCTATCCGAAAGAGCGCGATGCGCCACGCGGCCCGAATGGCGAACCGGACAGGCAGCGGACTCCTCGCAATCTTGTCCTGGATCCCCGCGTACAGTTTTTCGTAGAAGCGCGGCACCGCGATGAAGACATGCGGGCGGATCTCCGGCAGTCGTGCAGCGATCTCGGTTGGCTTCTCGACGAACCAGACCTCGGCGCCGGAGCACATCGCGCACAGATCGATGATCCGTTGGAACAGGTTCGACAGCGGGAGCCAGCAAACAAGGCGGCGGTTGGATCCGAACGCAGGGAAAGCAGCCAGAATGGCGTCGGCCGCCAGACACATCTGCTCGTTCGTGTAGGCGAGGCCCTTCGGCCGCCCTGTGCTCCCTGAACTGAACACGATGGTGGCTGGAAGGGACGCGTCTGCCAGCGGCCATGCATCTGGCGGATCGCGGCGCTTCGCCGACAGTGCCGTGAGGCGCTTCGATGACGTTTGCTCGAAGTCCGCGACGAGGACACTGCGCGGGGGATCGTCCAGGGAGGCGATTAACGATTCAAGTCGCCCGGTATGAACGAGAAGCGAAATCGGAGCGCATTCGGCGATCACGTGCCGAATGTTCTCTGCCGCATCGTGTTCGTCGAGCCCGACCACCGTCGCGCCGGCTGCCAGCGCCGCCAGGTGACAGTACTCCCACTCGGGGCTCGACGGCAGCATGAGCGCCACTCGGTCGCCCGGCTGCACGCCCATGGCGATCATCGTGGCGGAGAGGGAGCGTACCTGCTCGAGAACCGACTCCCAGGTTTCGGAGATCCACCCGTCTTCCGTCCGGCGCCGATAGGCGGGCGCCTCCGGGGTGCGACGGGCGCGATCGACGAGGCGGTGTGCGATCGTGTGGGGAACCGCCATCATCGATTTCTGGCTGCGCGCACCAGTGGAGGATCGTACGCGCCTTCCGGCAGTCGGATCTTGAGGTCTTCCTCGCGCAGATCCAACCACTTCAGGTTTCTCGACACCTCGCGTCCGAGAAGGACGCGGTGACGGATCATGAAGTCGACCAGCGGTGCGAGAACACGCCACTGACCGAGGCTCGCCTTGCCTTCGCGGATCAGTGCCGCGAACTCGGGTGCGTACGGGTTGTACCCGAAATGATGCAGGTCGGAGTACATCATCAGCCAGTTGATCGGGTAGTTGCTAACAACGGGGCTGGCGTGCCGCGACCTGCGCACCAGCCCCAGCGTCGCTACCTGCCGCATCACTTCATTCTGGTCGTAATCCCACGCGTGGAAAGGCGCCAGGTACCGGGGAAATCGGCTGGTTCGTTGATGCTGCGCATTGTAGAAGTAACGCAACTCTTCGTCGCCGAATGCGCCGCACTCCTTCAGATGAGGAGGCGTCCAGTCTTCCTGCTGGATTAGGCGCGGCGAGAACTCGTAGCGCATCCGCTCGGGCTCGGGCTGTCCGGGCGAGTAGCCGGCGAGAATCAGTGGGATGTTCTTCTCGATCGCAACGCGTATGGCCTCGCCTTCGAACAGCGGTGCGTATACGTAAGACACGGTGTATACCGCACCGCGCGCCTCCTGGTTCGATAGCAGGTACCGGAACAGTTTCCGGAGAAACCCGGGAGCGGGCGCGTGCACGAGATGGTCGATGTCCAGCTTGTCCAGGCTCGTGCGTATGTTGCTCCAGGCAGCAGGGGGAAGATCGATGTCGCTTGTGAAGGCCAGAACTCGCAACCCGTACTCATGCTTCAGCTTGTGCAGCAGGAAGCAACTGTCCTTTCCACCGCTCAGCGGCACCAGGCAGTCGTAATCGGAATCCGGGGTTCCGCGCGCCTTCCGCAACGTATTTTCGAGATCTTCACGCTGAGCGGGATCGGGAGCCACCGACGAGTTCTCGGGCCGGTGTTGCCGGCAAAGGGCACACAGCCCGCTCGCATCGAGATCCGCACCGGGGACCGCTGCGGGCAGAAGGCAGGATCGGCACCGTTTCATCTTCATTGCCGCTGAAAGGGGGCCGTAGGGTAACTCTATCGTGCGAACCGCCTCGTGACTCCCGGTCAACCCAGTTGCCGCAATCGACCGCGGATGCCGTCTTCTTCCCGGAGCGAAAAAGCCAGCGGGTACAACGAGCGCGTCGAGCCGGCCAGTTCCCTGTGACCGCCGTAGCGCGCGATCTGCTGTTCGCAATAACTCAGGTCGAGCCGCAGCAGGACGGCTGGCGCGTTCACTCGCGGGCAGATGCGCTCCCCGGCGACGGTCTCGAAGCCGAGCATTGCCTGGTAGAAACGAACGTGCCGCGGGTTCACCTCGATTAGCAGATCCGTGCACCGAGCGAAGCGGCGCGCGTAGATGTAAGCAACGTGGAACATCATCGCCAGCACTTCGCGGGATTGCTCGCCACGGTCGATGGCCAGCCGCGTGAACTCGCACAAGCGCGCGCCTTTCGCACGCAGGTTCCCGAGTTCCGCTCCGTAGAGCTCGTCGGCAAGGAGTTTTTCCGCCGAATCGAAGCGAACCGAAATCGTGGCCAAGGCACGATCTGCATCCGAAGCGACGATCGTGATAGGGCGTTGGTCGTTCGGAAGAGGCGAGACCGAATAGCCGCGCCACCCGTACATCTTCTGGATCAAGTAGCTTGCCGAGCTGCGCACGCCCTCGGTATTTGCGAGACGGATCTTGAAGCGAACGATCTGGTCGCGGAAAGTCGACAGCACCGCTGGCGCGTCTTGTGCGCTCTGCAACGCGTCGACATCCAGCCGATCGATCTCCGGTCGCCTGGTCGAGCGCGGGATCCACGCATCCGCGCCATCGCCGATTGCAATGATCGTCTGCGGCTCGAGCACATCGGCACCGTTGTCGGCTGTGGCTGTTGCGGTCTGGATCAATTTGACTTCCTGACGAAAGCGACGGGTTCGTTCTCCGTGTTGCTATCGGAATGCTGCGACCGAAATTCGTGAATTTCGTCAACGAATGGATGAGCGGCTGGGAGTACCCGTTTATACGGCAGGTCTCGACCGGCCGGGAGAATCGGGCAAGCGTCAGTCGAGTCGCTTCATGTAGTCCTTCGTGAAGAACCGGTCCGGCAGCTCGACCGGCTTCAGGTCGCTGTACTCCAGCACGGAAAGGTCAGCGGGCTTCAAGGCGTCCTTCATGACCAACCTCGTCGGACGCACTCGCCCCCCCAGCGGCTTGAAGTCCTCGTAGGAACATGTCTTGAGCAGCCGATCTGAGGTCGAATAGAACTCGGCCTTGTACGGATACATGTTCGATTTTCGTACCCAGTACCTTACCTTGGGGTACGTGACGCCACGCTGTGCTGCGGCGAGATCGAGAACGTGGTATTCGACACCGTTAATCGTTTCGCTGCCAGCGAGCGTCGACACGTAGTCGCCGGCAAAGTTGGTGCGCGCGAGGTCGCCGTTGGCCACTTGGCCGGTGAGCCGCTGCGACAGGGACAGACGAACGGGCTGCGAGACGCTCGGCATGAAGATCCAGAGATCGCGGCCGCGCATCAGCATGTTCTGGCCGCGCTCGTTGGCCGGCGCCAGCGTCTGCACGATCGTGTTCTCGTTGCCCTTCGACGACACGCGGTAGATCCGCGGCTCGAGTTCCTCGTCGCCGCTACGCGATTTCACCGTCACTTCGACCTGGAACGATTCGGTCGGGAAGCGCACGGCGTCGGCGCGTTCGACGATGCTGCGCGCGAGCGCCTGGTCGCCTTGTGCGTCGGAATCGGCGGGGGAGAGCTTCTCGCCGACCTTTGCGTCGCGTGCGCTCGACTCGCCTGCGTTCGTCGCGCCGCCGCGGTCTTTCGGGGAAGGCGCAACGCTCGGCGCCGCGTCGAGCGGCGGCGTTTCCTGGGCCTGTATCGGCGCCGACAGCGAGACCGCCAGAATCAGCATCTGCAGCGCGACACGCGCGCGAAACAACAACAGCATTTTCGGCTCGGCGAAAAGGGATCGGTTACATTCGGGGAGTGCCCGGGTTGCGGCGACCGCGATACCGGCTACCCGGGAATCGCATGCCCCTCGTCACCCTCGAACACGTCTCGAGACAATATCGGCTCGGCACCCAGATGGTCGACGCGCTGCGCGACGTCGACCTGAGCATCGACGAGGGCGTGTTCCTGGCGATCGCGGGCCCCTCGGGAAGCGGCAAGTCTACCTTGCTGAACCTCATAGGGTGCATCGACACGCCCACGTCGGGGCGCATCGTCATCGACGGTCACGACGTCAGCGGGCGCACGCCCGACCAGCTCGCCGACTACCGGGCGCGCACCGTCGGTTTCATTTTCCAGACCTTCAATCTGTTCCCCGTGTTGTCGGCCTGGGAGAACGTCGAGTATCCGTTGCTGCAGTTCCGCGAGATCGGGAAGAAGGAACGGCACGAGCGCGTCGCGCGCTTCCTCGATCTCGTCGGGTTGACGAAGCATGCGAAGCACCGGCCGAACCAGCTTTCGGGCGGGCAGCGTCAGCGCGTGGCGATCGCGCGCGCGCTGGCGGTGAAGCCGCGCATCGTGCTTGCCGACGAGCCTACGGCGAACCTCGATCACGAGACCGGCAGCGAGATCCTGCGGCTGATGAAAGCGATCAACCGCAAGTACAAGACGACCTTCGTCTTCTCGACGCACGACGATCGGGTGATCGCCGCGGCCGATCGGCTCGTGCGCATCGAGGACGGGCGCGTGATCGCGCTCGGCGTACGGCATGGAGAGAAGTGGACGATGGTCAAGCCGCAGGGTGGTGCCATCCTGGAGGAGGAGAAAGAAGAATGAACGAGCTTCCGTCGATTCCCGGCGCTCCGTGCGCTCCCGCTTCGCTGCGCGGGCGATTTCCGTCGTTTGCCGTGCGTCTGGCGTCGTCGAGTGGTCGTCTTGCGTCGCTGGTCGCATGTGCCGCCGCCGGAGTGCTGATGGGGCTCTCCGTATCTGCACATGCACAGTCCGCGGTTGCCGATCTCTCCCTCGGCGGCCAGGGTCTCGCTGCCGAACCCACGCGCTGGAACGGCTGGCTGCAGGTCGACACCGCCTACGCCTGGCCGAGCCCCGGTCATTTCACGCACCTGCGCACGCTCGGCGAACTGGCCGGCCGCGGCGAGTGGGGCAACGGCATGAAGTGGCGGCTGTCGGCGCGCGCGAACCTCGACGGCGCCTACGCGTGGTCGGATCACTACCCGCGTGCCGTGCGCGAAGACCAGCGCGCCTGGGCGCGGCTGCACGAGGCCTACGTCGACTTCTCCCGAGGCGACTGGGAGTTCCGCCTGGGCAAGCAGAACATCATCTGGGGCGAGATGGTGGGGCTCTTCTTCGCCGACGTCGTCTCGGCGAAGGACCTGCGCGATTCGGTGCTGCCCGAGTTCGACCTGATCCGCATCCCGCAATGGGCGGCGCGCGCCGAGTGGTTCCAGGGCGACTCGCACCTCGAATTCGTCTGGCTGCCGTGGCCGGAAGTCGACGACATCGGCAAGCCGGGCGCCGAGTTCTATCCGTTTCCGCTGCGCTACGACGGCTTCGGCTACGCGATCGACGGCGAGCAGCGGCCCAGGCGCAAGCTGTCGAACTCGGGCATCGGCATGCGGCTGTCCACGCTCCTCGGTGGCTGGGACTGGACGGGCTTCGTCTATCGCGCGCCCGATACGCAGGCGGCGTTCTATCGGTCGATCGTGCCCGGGCCGACGCCTACCGTCCTCTACGAGCCGCGCCACGACCTCGTGACACGGGTGGGCGGCACGGTGTCGAAGGATTTCGAGGGAATCGTGTTCAAGGCGGAGGCGGTCTACACGCGCGGGCGCGGCTTCCAGACGCTGCCGCTCGATGCGAGCGACGGTGTGGTGGAACTGCGCACCCTCGACTGGGTCGCCGGCGTCGATCTCACGCCCGGCGATCGCTGGCGCGTGAACGCGCAGTTCTTCCAGCGCGCGTTCCTGAATCACGATCGCGACACCGGGATGAAGCGCTACGAGAACGGCGCGAGCCTGCTCGTCTCGCGCGAGCTGACGAATCGCGTCGATGCCGAGTTTCTCGGCATTACGAGCTTGAACCGCACCGACCGGCTGCTGCGCGCGATGCTCACGTGGAAGTACGACGCGAACCTGCGCTTTCGCGCAGGGGTCGACGCTTTCGACGGCAATCCGCTCGGCATGTTCGGGCGGTTCGACAACAGCGACCGGGTGTGGGCGGAGGCGCGCTACACCTTCTGAGTCCTCAGACGCCCAGCAGTTCCACCTCGAACAGCAACGTCGCATTCGGCGGAATCACTCCCCCCGCGCCACGCGCGCCGTAGCCGAGGTCGGGCGGAATGATCAGCCGCCGCGTGCCACCGACCTTCATCCCCGTCACGCCCTCGTCCCATCCGCGGATCACGTGTCCCGCGCCCAGCGGGAACTCGAAGGGTTCGCCGCGGTCCTTGCTCGAATCGAACTTGCGCCCGGCGGCGCCGTTCTCGTAGAGCCAGCCGGTGTAATGCACGCGCACTTCGTCGCCGCGCTTCGCTTCGTCGCCGTCGCCGGCGACGAGGTCTTCGTACTGCAGGCCGGAGGCGGTCGTCTGGTAGGCCATCGGTTGTCCTCGATTGCGAAAGGAAAGGGGTTCGTGGCCGCTGCCGATCGACACAGCGGCCTCTCGTCGTGATTCAAGCCTTGCGCAGTCGCTTGATCAGGCTGGAAGTGTCCCACCGCGCGCCGCCCATGCGTTGCACGTCGCCATAGAACTGGTCGACCAGCGCGGTGACCGGCAACGTTGCGCCGTTGCGCTTAGCTTCATCCAGGCACAGGCCCAGGTCTTTTCGCATCCAGTCGACGGCGAAGCCGAAGTCGAAGCGGTCCTCGATCATCGTCTTGCCGCGGTTGTCCATCTGCCACGACTGCGCGGCGCCCTTGCCGATCACCTCGAGTACGAGCTTCATGTCCAGTCCGGCGGCCTGTCCGAATGCGACGCCTTCGGACAGCCCCTGCACGAGCCCGGCAATGCAGATCTGGTTGACCATCTTGGCGAGCTGCCCGGCGCCCGGGGCGCCGATCAGCGTACATGCCCGAGCATAGGCCATGATCACCGGTTGTACGCGTGCGAAGACCTCGGGTTCTCCGCCGCACATCACGGTGAGAGCGCCGTTTACCGCGCCCGCCTGGCCGCCGGAAACCGGCGCGTCGATGAAATGCAACCCGCGCGCGCCGGCCGCCGAGTGCAGTTCGCGCGCCACCTGCGCGGAAGCCGTCGTGTGATCGACGAAGACCGCGCCCGGCTTCATCCCCGCGAGGGCGCCATGCTCGCCGAGCACGATCGAGCGCAGGTCCTCGTCGTTGCCGACGCAGGCGAAGACGATATCGGCATCGTGCGCGGCCTGTCGCGGCGTGGGCGCGCTCGTCGCCGTGCCGGAACCTGCGCTCGTGTGTTCGCCGACCCATTGCTCGGCCTTCGTCTCGGTGCGGTTGTACACGGTCACCGAATGGCCCGCGCGCTTGAGGTGTCCGGCCATCGGGTAGCCCATTACGCCGAGTCCGAGAAAGGCCACGCGCTGCGCCGCAATCGGTTCGTACTGCCGCTGACTCATCTGACTTCTCCGGTCGAAAATCCCTGCGGCACGGCCGACGGCCACGCCGCTTGCGAAGCCCCCACGATAAAGGATTCGTCCCGACGTTCTTGTTCCAGATCGCGGAATTGCGGTCTTCTCCGAGGGAACTGCTGCTGCTCGACGAACCGATGGAAGGCCTCGCCCCGATCATCGTGCAGGAGCTCGAGCGCGTGATCCGCACGCTCGTCGCCGAAGGCGGCATGGCGGTGATCCTGGTCGAGCAGCATGCGCGGCTCGCGCTCGGGCTGACGCGCAATGCGATCGTGCTGGATCGGGGACGAATCGTGCATGCGTCGGATAGCGCGAGCCTGTTGAGGGAGCCGGCGAAGCTCGACTCGTTGCTGGCGGTCGCGCACGAGGGTTCGGTCGCGTCGACAGCCTGAGTGGTGGCGGTGACCCCAGCGCGTTGCGCGGACGACGAAAAGCGGAAGAAAGTCACGTCGCGCTGATTGACGATCGGCGCAAGGAATTCGCGACGCCGCATTGCAGGCAGTGGCCAAGTCGTTGAAGTGCATCCTGAATTTTCCCGCTGGCACGGTCGTTGCATGTCAACTGCAACTCAACTGGCAGGGGAGAAGCGGAATGAAGGGAACGATCGCGCTCGGCGCGCTTGTGGCAGCCACTCTCGCGTTGGCCGTGCCGGCGACGGCGGCCCCCAACACCTTCAATACTGTGCGGATGAACGGGTCGGTGTCGTCGTTCGCTTCCTCCCCGGATCGGCCGGAGGTCAACCAGGTTCCCGTACCCGGCACGGTCGCGCTGCTGGCGCTCGGTGGCGTCGGGCTTTCGATCGTTCGCCGCGTGAAATCGCGCAAGCGCCGCGACTAGCGTCTCGGAAATTCAGACACGGGCGATTGCGCGAGCAATCGTCCGTAGCCTTGCGCGTAGCCGCTGTCGCCGAGCAGTCGCACGGCGGCCCATGCGCCCGCCACCGCGCTCGAGACGACCGGTAGGCCGGTTCGTGATTCGAGCGTTTCGGTGACGTCGAGCGTGCGCAGCCCGCCGCATGAAATCAGCACCGCGTCGGCATTCGATGCTTCGTGTACCGCGCGCTCGCCGAGCGCTTCGAGTTCGCGCGGACTGACTGCATGTACCTGCTCGACCGTCGACAACTCGAGCGCGACGAGCGACGCGACGGCGAATCCGCGGGCCTCGAGGAACGCGCGCAGTCGCCGGTTCATCTCGTCGGTGTAGGCGGTCGCAACGGCAAGGCGCTTGCCGCGCACCGCGTGCAGTGCCGCGTCGATCGCGTCGCTCATCGTGGTCGCGGGTAGCCCGCTCGCCTTGCGCATCGTTCGCCCGATCTGCTCGTTCCAGTCGCCGCCCCGATAGAAGCTCAGCGACGTGCCCATCAGCGCAATCGCCGCTGCGTCTTCGGCGGCGAGTTCGCGCGACAATTCAGCAACGCGATCGATCACGGTGTCGAAGCCGGCTGTCGAGATCCTCGGAATGGCCAGTCCGCGACCGACGAAGCGGAAGCGGTCTGAATACAAGGCGGTCAATTCGGGCGGGACGGCGCCATCGGCCGGTGGCACGATGACACCGAGAATGGGACGATTCGCAGCATTCGTCATTCGGCTCTCCCGTCTCGATTTTCGTCCCTGCATGCGCGAGGAGCGCGTGTTTCGCCGCGCAACGATAACGCAGGCTGATAGCCTTCCGCTTTCGGTGATTTCGGTGCATCGATGAAGATCACGGCCTGTCGGGCGATCCCGTTGAACATCGAGATGACGCTCGATGCGGGAGCCGCCTCGAAACGGACGAACCTGTCGTGCGTGCTCGTTCGACTGGAAGCCGACGACGGTTCTGTCGGCACCGGCTTCACCGCGATCACCGAGGAGGAGATCGTCGCCGCCGCGATCGACCAGGTTGCAGCCCCAGCGGTGATCGGCATGGATCCGATGGCGCACGAACGGATTTGGGAGCGCCTGTACTGGCTGCTGTCGCCGCGCGGGCAGAGCGGCTATGCGGCGCACGCGATCTCCGCGATCGACCTCGCTGTGTGGGACTTGAAGGCAAAGGCGCTCGGCCTGCCGGTGTGGCGCCTGCTCGGCGGCGCACGCGAGCGCGTTCCCGTCTATGCGACCTTCGGCTTCGGCTTCTTCGACCGCGACCAGCTCGTCGACGCGGCGCGCGACTGGACCGCGCGCGGTTTCCGCAGGCTGAAGATGACGGTGGGCAATCACGCGCTGCAGCGGCGCGACGAACCGAGACCGCTGTCCGAGGTGATCGCCGAGGACGAGCGTCGCGTTCGCGCGGTGCGCGGCGCGGTAGGGCCGGATGTCGAACTGTGCATCGACGCGAACTGCAGCCTCGATCCGTACCACGCGCTGCGGCTCGCGCAGCGGCTGGACGACGTGGACCTCGCTTTCTTCGAAGAGCCGATCACCCAGAACGACGTACGTGCGATGGCGGACCTGCGGTCGCGCGTGCGCGTACCGATTGCCGCGGGGCAGAACGAAGGGCTGGCGTCGCGCTTCGTCGACTTCTTCGTTGCGAACGCAGTCGACATTGCGCAACCGAACGTCGCGATCACCGGCGGGTTCACGCAGTGCCTGCGCATTGCGGGTACGGCGCGGGCGTTCAATGTGGCGATCGCCAACGGCGGCGCCTGGCCGTTCCACAACATGCACTTGCACGCCGGGTTGTCGCATGGCGGCTTCGTCGAGTATCACCGCAGCGCGGTGCTGCTGTACGAGCAGATCTATCGCGGGTTGCCGGCCGCGCGCGACGGTTGGCTCGAACCCGGCGAGGCACCGGGCTTCGGAATCGAACCCGACTGGGACGCCGTTGCCGAGCTGGCGCGGCGCCCGCTGTCGCGAGGCGCGGGCAAGGCCTGAACGCGGTCATCGAGCAGAACGTACAGAGGAGCGTCGCATCATGAGTCATCGAGCACGTCGGCAATTCGTCGGCATGGCGGCAGCGACCGCAACGCTGGCTGCATTGCCGTTCGGCGAGGCCTGCGCGGAAAACTGGCCGTCGCGTCCGGTGCGCATCCTGGTCGGCTTCTCCGCGGGCGGCGGTGCCGATGCGATCGCACGCACGATCGCCGAGCGGCTCGGCGCTCTGCTGGGGCAGAGTGTCGTCGTCGAGAACCGGCCCGGCGCTTCGAGCACGATCGCCGCAGACGTGCTCGCCACGTCCGCAGCAGACGGCTACACGCTGATGCTGGCTGACTCGTCGCTGCTCATCGCGTCGAAGGCGATGAGCAAGGTGAACTTCGACCCGTTGCGCAGCTTCGTCCCGGTATCGGCGGTCGCGATCGCACCGCTGACAATCGCGGTGAACCCGAACGCCGGCATCGGTTCGCTCGAGGATCTCGCGCGATTGTCGAAGTCGGGCAAGGAGTTGATCTACGCGACCTCGGGCATCGGCACGGTTCACCATCTGGCGATGGAGTATCTGCAGTCGCGGGCGGGGATTCACCTGGTGCACCTGCCCTATCGCGGAGCGGCGCAGATCATCCCCGACGTCATCAGCGGGCAGGTGCCGATCGGCGTGATCAGCGCGGCCGCTGCTTTGTCGCACGAGAAGGCGGGCCGCATCCGCGTGATCGGCGTCACCAGCCCGCACCCGCTGCGCGATGCCCCCGGCTGGCGCCCCATCGCCGAATGGTTGCCGGGTTTCGACGCGTCGCCGCGCCTGTTCCTGCTTGCACCGGCGGGTACTCCCGCCGAGGTCGTGAAGAAAATCGATGCCGAGACGCGCAAGGCGCTCGGCGACGCGGCCGTCGTGGAGACACTGACGAAGCAGGGCGCGATCCCCAGCCCCGGGTCGTCGGAAGAGCTGGCGCGCGACATGCGCGCCGAGCTCGACCGCTGGGAGAAGCTCGTGCGGCAGGCCAACGTGTCGCTGCGCTGAGCGCTGAGCGCCGTGCGCCGCGCGGGCGATGGGAAGCCCGCGACGTGCGCTGCTCAGTCGATGCGCGCGCCCGAGTCCTTGACGATCTTCTCGTACTTCTTCTGCTCGGTGCGCACGAACTCGGCGAAGGCCTGCGGCGACATCGGTGCGGGCTTCGCGCCCATCTTCGACAGGCGTTCGACGATCTCGGGGTTGGCGAGCGCGCTGGCGAACGCGTCGTGCAGACGGTCCACGACGGCTTTCGGCGTGCCGGCAGGCGCGAAGACGCCGAACCAGGTGTCGACGTCGAAGCCCTTCAGTCCGCTCTCGGACATCGTCGGCAGGTCCGGGAAGAAGTCGGAGCGCTGTCTGGTCGTGACGGCGAGCGCTTTGAGCTTGCCGGCGCGGATCTGCGGCGCGGCCGATGCGAGGTTGTCGAACAGGAAATCGGTCTCGCCCGACAGCAGGCTGAGTTGCGCCGGCGCCGCGCCCTTGTAGGGGATGTGCACCGCTGCCATGCCGGCCATCGACTCGAGCAGCTCGCCTGCGAGGTGTCCGGCGCTGCCGTTGCTGCCCGAGGCGTAGTTCAGCTTGCCGGGATTGCGCTTCGCGTAGGCGATGAGGTCGGCGACGCTATTCACGCCGAGCTTCGCGGCCGTCTCCGGGTTCATCACGAGCACGTTCGGCACGCTCGCGATGCGCGTGATCGGCGCGAAATCGGCGTTCGCGTCGTACGGCATCTTCGCGTAGAGGTACGGGTTGATCGCATGCGTGGCCACTGCGCCCATGACGATGGTGTAGCCGTCGGGCGGCGATTTCGCGACGAGGTCCGCGCCGATGTTGCCGCCGGCGCCCGGCTTGTTCTCGACGACGACGCGCTGCCCCAGCGCCGTGTCGAGCTTCTCGGCGAGCGCGCGTGCGACCAGGTCGAGCGGGCCTCCCGGCGGGTACGGAACGACGTAGCGGATCGGGCGCTCCGGCCACGATTGTGCCGACGCGGCCGTGGGCAGCCAGACGAAGCCAGCGATGCCGGCGAGTGCGGCGGCTGCCGGCAGCGCGACGAGACGACGGCGAAACGACGAGGGAAGGCGGGGCATCGGGCACTCCTGCGATGGAACGAAAGCGGGCGAGCCTGGGCGCTCGCGACGCCGGGATGATACGACCGCGGCGGACGGCGTCCGGTTCCGGTCCCGGGCGGGGATCGGCGCTTCGAATTGGAGCGTTCGGACGCGGGGAATGCCTTCCACATGCGGGAACGCTTGCGATCGGAGCGCGAGACCTGCGGGTGGTGCTGGCAGGCGTGGCCCCCCAGGCGGGCCTTGCCGGGGGCGGGACCGCAGGCGCTGTAGCTACAGGCGCCGCTCAGGCGTCGGCGCTCGCGGACGTGTCGCTCGGTCCCCGCACCGCCTCGATTTCCTCGTCGCCGTACCCGAGCACCTCGCGCAGCACCTCGCTCGTGTGCTCGCCGACGCGAGGCGGCGGCAGTCGATACGACGGCGGCGTAGCGCTCATGTTCATCGGGCTCGCGACGAGCGGGATCTGTCCTGCGTCCTCGCGCTCGAGCGCGATGCGCATTCCGCGTGCGCGCACCTGTTCGTTGTCGAACACCTGCGCGAGATCGTTGATCGGCCCGCACGGCACCCCCGCGCCTTCGAGGCCCGCGAGCCAGAACTGCGCGGGACGTGCGGCGATCGCCTCGGTGATCAGCGGCACGAGCGTTTCGCGGTTGCGCACGCGTTCGCGGTTCGTCGCGAAGCGCGGATCGTCGAAGAGGTCGTTGCGGCCGGCCAGCGCACAGAAGCGCCGATACTGTTCGTCGTTGCCCACCGCGAGGATGATCCACTGGTCGGCTGCACGGAACGCCTGGTACGGCACGATGTTCGGATGCGCGTTGCCCCACCGCCTGGGCGGCGTTCCGCTCACCAGGTAGTTCGTGTTCATGTTCGCCAGCATCGCCACCTGCACGTCGAGCAGCGCGATGTCGATGTACTGCCCTTCGCCGCTGCGCTCGCGGTGGAAGAGCGCCGCGAGCACGGCCTGCGTGGCGAACATCCCCGTCATCAGGTCCGAGACGGCGACTCCGGCCTTCTGCGGGCCGCCGCCGGGCCGGTCGTCGGCCTCGCCTGTGATCGACATGAAGCCGCCCAGGCCCTGGATGATGAAGTCGTAGCCGGGGCGGTGCTTCCACGGACCGGTCTGGCCGAAGCCGGTGACCGAGCAGTAGACGAGACGCGGGTTCACGGCTCGCAGGCTCTGGTAGTCGAGCCCGTATTTCGCGAGTTGCCCGACCTTGTAGTTCTCGAGCACGACGTCGCAGCGCGCCGCCAGTTCCCGCACGGCGCGCTGGCCTGCTTCGCACGCGAGGTCGATCGTCACCGAACGCTTGTTGCGGTTCGCGGCCAGGTAGTAGGCGGCGTCGCTCGTGTCACGGCCGTCGCGGTCCTTCAGGAACGGCGGCCCCCAGCTGCGCGTGTCGTCGCCGGCGCCGGGGCGTTCGACCTTGATGACGTCGGCGCCGAGGTCGGCGAGATTCTGCGAGCACCAGGGTCCCGCCAGCACGCGGGAGAGGTCGAGGACGCGGATGCCTTCGAGGGCAGATCTCATCGCGTCCTTTGTTTCACGCGAGCCGAGCAAGATCTCGCATTCTACCGATGCGAATCCGTCGCCGGAAACACGCGTGCACCCTCCGGTGGACGCCCACGTCCCGTCGGTATGTGCCGCCAAGCACGCCTCTGCGAGGCGTGCTCGCATTCCTTTCAGGCCTTGTAGCCCCGACGGGCCGCCAGCCCCGCCAGGCCGAGCGCGAGTAACGCAAGCGAGGCCGGTTCCGGCACGCCGCTCGGGGCACAGCCCGGCGCGGTCGGGTTCGCCTCGCAGAATTCGACCGCCGTGCCTTGGACGCCTACAGTAAAGCCGTTCCAGAACTCATTGCTCAGGCTGCGCCAACTCACCGTGTCGAAGGTTCCCTTGAACTGCAGCGTGCCATGCGGCTCCCCCGTTCCGAGGAGCTGGTACTCGGTCTTGCCGTCGACAGTGACGATCTGCTTGTAGGAGGTCCCGCAGCCCCAATAGCCGCAAGCGTTGCCATCGCTGGCGTTGCCGAAACTGAGGATGTCGAAGTCGCGATCGAAGGCGTATCCGTTGCCGTTCAAGCTCACGTAGGCAAAAACGGGGTTCGCGATCGCCTGCGAGAAGTTCAACGTCTGCGTTCCCGCGTACTGCAGGGCGATGATGTCCGTGGTGGCTGGCCGGTTGTCGACCGCGCTGCTCGTGTAGGGCGAAGTGCCGCCAGGACCGTCGGTGCCGCCACTGTAGTAGTACAACTCGCCGCTGGCGCCGGTGTGATAGAACCCGACGCCCTGCGGATTCGTATAGTTGACGGTGACAGTGGAGGTCGGGGTCGTTATCGTGCCCACGCCTTCGAAACCGACTCCCGGGTTCGTGTCCGTGCCGGCCCAGTCGGTCCAGTAGATCTGCGCTGCCGATGCCCCGCCGGCAGCCAGTGCGAGTGTCAGGGCGCAGGCGCCGCGGGCGAACATCATTGTCATCTTGCTGCTCCTTGGAAGGAACGTCTTCGATATTCAGGCGTCAAGCAAGTTTTATACCGGACGCGTGAGCAGGAAAAATGTGTTTCGAATCAGTAACGTGATGTGGCAACTCGCCGACTGTGTCGCGCCAGAATCGTGGAGGTGTAAAGAAATCCGTCATGGAGACGGTCGCCGCCCTCGTTGCGGCTCCTGCCTCCTGACCCTGCGCTCCTCAAGGTAAAATCTCCGGTTCCCTGAATTCCGCCGCCCCCGCGAAATGACGTCGGCCGAAATCCGCGAGAAGTTCCTGCAGTTCTTCGAATCGAAGGGGCACACGGTCGTTCCGTCGAGTTCGCTCGTCCCCGCGAACGACCCGACGCTGCTGTTCACCAACAGCGGCATGGTCCAGTTCAAGGACGTCTTCACCGGTCGCGAGAAGCGCGCCTACACGCGGGCGACGAGCGCGCAGCGCAGCCTGCGGGCGGGCGGCAAGCACAACGACCTGGAGAACGTCGGCTACACGGCCCGGCATCACACGTTCTTCGAGATGCTCGGCAACTTCTCGTTCGGCGACTACTTCAAGCGCGACGCGATCGCCTATGCGTGGGAGTTGCTCACGAAGGTGTACGACCTGCCGGTCGACAAGCTGTGGGTCACCGTTTACCAGGACGACGACGACGCGTACCGGATCTGGGCCGACGAGATCGGCGTGCCGCGCGAGCGCCTCGTGCGCATCGGCGACAACAAGGGCGCGCGCTACGCGTCCGACAACTTCTGGCAGATGGCCGACACCGGCCCGTGCGGGCCGTGCAGCGAGATCTTCTACGACCACGGTCCGGGCGTCGCCGGCGGTCCTCCGGGGTCGGCCGACGCCGACGGCGACCGCTATATCGAGATCTGGAACCTCGTCTTCATGCAGTTCGACCGCGACGCGGCGGGCACGCTCACGCCGCTGCCGCATCCGTGCGTCGACACCGGTATGGGCCTCGAGCGCCTCGCGGCGGTGCTGCAGCACGTGCACAGCAACTACGAGATCGACCTGTTCCAGGATCTGATCCGCGCCGCCGCGCGCGAGACCGGCACGACCGATCTCGCGAGTCCCTCGCTGCGCGTCATCGCCGACCACATCCGCGCCTGTGCCTTCCTGATCGTCGACGGCGTCATCCCCGGCAACGAGGGGCGCGGCTACGTGCTGCGCCGGATCGTCCGTCGCGCCCTGCGCCACGGTCACAAGCTGGGTCGGCGAGAGCCGTTCTTTTATCGGCTCGTGGGCGATCTCGATCGCGTGATGGGCGCGGCGTACCCGGAGTTGCGGGCGGCGCGCGAGCGCGTCGCACAAGTGCTCGCGCAGGAAGAGGAGCGCTTCGGGGAGACGCTCGAGAACGGCATGGCGATTCTCGAGGGGGCGCTCGCCGCGCACCCCGAGCGCCTGGACGGCGAGACCGCGTTCAAGCTCTACGACACCTACGGCTTCCCGCTCGACCTGACCGCCGACGTCTGCCGGGAACGCGGTGTGGCGGTCGACGAGGCCGGCTTCGAGCAGGCGATGGAGCGCCAGCGGCGGCAGGCGCGCGCCGCCGGCAAGTTCCGCGCGGAAGCCGCGCTCGATTACGAGGGCGAGCGCACGGTCTTCCACGGCTACGAGCAACTCGCCGTGCAGGACGCGGGCGTCGTCGCGCTGTACGTCGGCGGCACGTCGGTGGCGAAGATGTCGGCCGGCGAGCGCGGCGTCGTGGTGCTCGATCGCACGCCGTTCTATGCCGAGTCGGGAGGGCAGGTCGGCGACGCAGGCGTTCTCGCCTCGAAGGACGGCGCAGTGCGCTTCGACGTCGACGATACGCAGAAGATCCGCGCCGAGGTGTTCGGGCATCACGGAACGCTCGTTTGCGGCACGCTCGCGCTCGGCGATCGGGTCGATGCGTCGGTCGATGCCGCGCGCCGCGCGAGCACGATGCGCAACCACTCGGCCACGCACCTGATGCACAAGGCGCTGCGCGAGGTGCTCGGTTCGCACGTGCAGCAGCGCGGCTCGCTGGTCGATGCCGATCGCACGCGCTTCGACTTCGCGCACAACGCGCCGCTGTCCGACGACGAGATCCGTCGCATCGAGGCGATCGTCAACCGCGAGGTGCTGGCGAACGCGCCTACGCAGGCGCGCGTGATGGCTTTCGACGACGCGGTGCGCGGCGGCGCGATGGCGCTGTTCGGCGAGAAGTACGGCGACGAGGTGCGAGTGCTCGACATCGGCAGCTCGCGCGAGCTGTGCGGCGGCACGCACGTGGCGCGTACCGGCGACATCGGGCTGTTCAAGGTCGTCGCCGAGGGCGGCGTTGCGGCCGGCGTGCGGCGCATCGAGGCGATCACCGGCGAGAACGCCGTCGCCTGGGTACAGGCCGCCGATGAACGCATCAAGGAGGCCGCTTCGATGCTCAAGGCGTCGCCCGGCGAACTGCTCGGGCGCATCGGCCAGTCGCTCGAGCACGTGCGCGCGCTCGAGAAGGAGCTTGCGCGGTTGAAGTCGAAGCTCGCCAGCTCGCAGGGCGAGGATCTCGCCGAGCAGGCGGTCGAGGTCGACGGCATCCAGGTGCTCGCCGCGACGCTCGACGGCGCCGACGCAAAGACGCTGCGCGAGACGATGGACCGGTTGAAGGACCGCCTGAAGAGCGCGGCGATCGTGCTCGCCGCCGTCGACGGCGCAAAGGTGAGTCTGATCGCCGGCGTCACGGCGAACGCCACGTCGAAAGTCAAGGCGGGCGAACTGGTGAACTTCGTCGCGCAACAGGTGGGCGGCAAGGGCGGCGGGCGACCCGAAATGGCACAGGCGGGCGGCAACGAGCCGGCGCGGCTGCCGGCGGCGCTCGCGGGGGTCGCCGCCTGGGTGCGCGAGCGCGGCTGAACATTCGAATGAGCCTGCTGCGCGGCGCGATCCCACGCGAGCGATGAGGAAACCGGTGCCGGATCCCGTCCATGACGTTGCCGCGCATCGCGCCTTTGCGCACGAGTTGCTCGGTCGCGTAGCGGCGATCGCCGCGCTCGGTCCGCTGCCTCCCGTGGCTGCCGTGCATCTTCCGCTTGCCGCAGACGAGGGCTCGCGCGAATCGGAATTCTGCGGCGTCGAACTCGAGGATGGCTCGATCGGGTTGTCGTTCCTGCTGCTGGGCGACACCTTCGCGCGGCTGCGCAACGACAGTCCCGCTCGGGCACTTCAAGGCGTGCCGGCACTCGAACTCGCGCGCGGCTACCTGGACGACGATCCGGTACGCCGCACGCTCGGCTTCGCCGCCGTCAACGCGATCTCGCAGCGCTTCTTCGGCGAGGCGGGCTACGAGCTGGACACCGCCGCCGACTCGATCGGCTCGCTCGATCCGCGCCCCGGCGAGCGAATCGGAATGGTCGGGCTGTTCGGGCCACTGGTGCCGCGCATCGTCGGCGCGGGCGCCTCGCTCGTCGTGCTCGAACTGCAAAGCCGGCTCGTCGGGGAGCGCGAAGGCTGGCGGGTGACGCTCGATCCCGCCGAGCTGGCGGCTTGCGAGAAGGTGCTTTGCACGACGACGGTGCTGCTCAACGACACGCTCGACCGGGTGCTCGATACGGTGAGCGGCGCGCGCTGGATCGCCTTCGTAGGACCGGGCGGCGGATGCGTACCGGACGGGCTGTTCGCGCGCGGCGTCACGCTGCTGGGCGGCACGACGATCGTCGATCGCGACGGCTTCGCCGACGCCGTGGCCCGCGGCGAGCCGTGGGGGCGCTTCGCGCGCAAGTACGTGATCGCGCGCGATCGCTATCCGGGTTTCGATCGGCTCGCGGCGAAGATCGCCTCATAGCGGCCGTCACGCGATGCTCCATCCCGACTACCGCTTCTGTCCGCGCTGTGCGCAGCCGCTGGTCGCCGACCACGTCGGCGGACGCGAGCGCAGCATCTGCCGCGGGTGCGGCTTCACGCACTGGAACAATCCGGCGCCCGTCGTCGCCGGCCTCGTGCAGGTCGGCGACGAGATCCTGCTCGCGCGAAACGCGGCATGGCCCGCGAAGATGTTCGCGCTGATCACCGGCTTTCTCGAAGCGGGCGAGACGCCCGAGGAGGGAATCCGGCGCGAGATCAAGGAGGAGACCGATCTGGACGTCGACAGCGCGACGCTGATCGGCGTCTACGACTTCGTTCGAAAGAACGAGGTCATCATCGCCTACCACGCGGTCGCGCGCGGAACCGTCACGCTGTCGGAGGAACTCATCGAGTACCGGATGGTCGCGCCCGAACGGCTCAAGCCCTGGCGGGCGGGAACCGGGCTCGCCGTGGCCGACTGGATGCGCGCTCGAGGATTGCCCTTCGAGTTCGTCGATCTTCCTCGTCGCACCGAGGGCGACCGATCCGGGACTTAGGTCCTGTCCGCGGCAGGGAAGGGGGCCGACCGTCGGACGCTCGCTGCTAGACTCGGGGCATTGACCTTCCGTTTTCCCGAGAAAGCCCGATGACCGAGAACGACCTGCACTTCGATCGTGAAGTCGATGCGCGGGGCCTGAACTGCCCGCTGCCGATCCTGCGCGCGAAGAAGGCGTTGACCGACCTGCCCAGTGGCCAGGTCCTGAAGGTGATGTCGACCGATCCGGGGTCGAAGCGCGATTTCGAGGCCTTCTCGCGCCAGACCGGGCACGAGCTCGTGCGTACCGACGTCGGCGAGCGGGAGTGGACGTTTTATCTGAAGCGGCGCTGACGCGCAGCTGGCGGCCCGCGTAGGCTCCCCGGCCCGCGCACGCGCCCGGCCGCCCCGCTCGGCGACGGTCGGCGATCTGACTGCGGCCAACTCGGCAACCTTGCGGGTGGGCCTTGCGGTGCCCTGCTCGGTAGCGCAGCGCACCGCGGCTGCGCAGCGCGCTACCCCAGCCGCGTACGCTGCTCCTGCAGCTTCGCCCTCGTCGCCCCGAAGCCTGTCAGTCGCTCGCGTTCCTGCTCCACCACCGCCGCCGGCGCGCGGTCGACGAAATTGGCGTTCGACAGCTTGGCCTGCGCCTTGCCGATCTCCGCATCGAGCCGTGCGAGCTCCTTGTCGAGTCGTTGCCGCTCGGCGTCGACGTCGACCTCGATCGCGAGCATCAGTCGCGTCTCGCCGACCACCTGCACTGGAGCGACCGACCCCTCGGGCAGCCGCTCGGCGATGCGTACGTCGTCCAGCCGCGCGAGCGCGCGCAGGTAGGGCGCGAACGCGGCGAGCCGCGTCGCATCGCCCGCCGCAACCAGCGGCAGCTTCTGCGCCGGGGAGATCCCCATTTCCGCGCGCAGCGCGCGGCACGCTTCGACGATCGCCTTCAATTCGGTGACCCAGGCTTCGGCGCTCTCGTCGATGCGCGACGCGTCGGCCTGCGGGAAGCGCTGCGTCATGATCGAGTGGCGCCGCTGGGCGATCGCGCGCTGCAGCGCTTCACCCGACAGCGACTGCTCGCCGCGTTCGCCGTAGCGCATTGCCAGCGGCGCAACCTTCTGCCACAGCGCCTCGGTGACGAAAGGAATGATCGGGTGCGCCAATCGCAGCACCGCCTCGAGCACGCGCAGCAGCGTGCGCCGCGTGGCGCGCGCGCGCGCCTCGTCGCCGCTGCCGAGCTGCACCTTCGCCAGCTCGACGTACCAGTCGCAGTACTCGTTCCAGACGAATTCGTAGATCGCGCGGGCGGCGAGGTCGAAGCGATATTCCCCGATGTTTCGCTCGACCTGCAGTTCGGTGCGCTGCAGTTGGGAGACGATCCAGTGCTCGAGCGTGCCGAAATGCAGGTAGCCGCCGGGCGCGCACTGCTCCGGCGTGTGCGACGCAAAGCCGTTGTCGCGACCTTCGCAATTCATCAGCACGAAGCGCGTGGCGTTCCACAGCTTGTTGCAGAAGTTGCGGTAGCCCTCGCAGCGGTTCAGGTCGAAATTGATGTTGCGCCCCGGGCCGGCGAGCGAGGCGAAGGTGAAGCGCAGCGCGTCGGCGCCGAAGGCGGGGATGCCTTTCGGGTACTCGTGACGAGTGCGCTTCTCGATCGACGCCGCCTGCCTCGGATTCATCAATCCGTAGGTGCGCTTGGCCACCAGCGCATCGAGCGAGATGCCGTCGATCAGGTCGATCGGGTCGAGCGTGTTCCCCTTGCTCTTCGACATCTTCTGGCCTTCGGCGTCGCGTACCAGCGCGTGCACGTAGACGTCGCGGAAGGGCACCTTGCCGGCGAACGCGAGCGTCATCATGACCATCCGCGCGACCCAGAAGAAGATGATGTCGAAGCCGGTGACGAGCACCGAAGACGGCAGGTAGCGGTTCAGCTCGGGCAGCAGGTTGGGGGCGCCGTCGCGAAACGGCTCGTCCGGGTCGACGAGCGTCGAGAACGGCACGAGCGCCGACGAGAACCAGGTGTCCAGGACGTCCGGGTCCTGCGCCAGCGCGCCGTTCCAGCCTGCGGCGCGCGCCTTCGCTGCCGCTTCGTCTTCGTTGCGGGCGACGAAGACGGTTCCGTCGTGCAGCGGCGCGCCGCTCGCGTCGGCCTTGTACCAGGCCGGTATGCGGTGGCCCCACCACAACTGGCGCGAGATGCACCAATCCTGGATGTTGGTGAGCCAGTGGTCGTAGGTGGCTTTCCAGCTTTCCGGCACGAAGCGGATCCGGCCGTCGGCTACCGCTTCGAGCGAGCGCTGCGCGATGCTGCCGCCGGCGAGCGGCGAATCGGCGGGCGAGGCCTTGCTCATCGCGACGAACCACTGGTCGGTGAGCATCGGCTCGATGACGGAGTTCGTGCGGTCGCCGCGCGGCACCATCATCCGGTGCGCGCGCACCGACTCGAGCAGGCCGAGCGCTTCGAGGTCGGAGACGACCATCCGGCGCGCATCGAAGCGACCGAGCCCGCGGTAGCGGGGCGAGGCGCTCTCGTTGATGCGGCCGTCGAGCGTCAGCACGCCGATCATCGGCAGTTCGTGCCGCTGGCCCACCGCGTAGTCGTTGAAGTCGTGTGCCGGCGTGACCTTCACCGCACCGGTGCCGAACTCGCGATCGACGTAGGCGTCGGCGATGATCGGGATCTCGCGCCATCCGCGTTCGGCGCCGCGGGCGGCGAGCGCTTCGAGCGGCAGCGCTGCGGCGTCGAAGGCAGGCTCGTCGCCCAGGCCCGACAGCGGCAGCAGCACGGTCTTGCCGACCAGTGCCGAATAGCGCTCGTCCTCGGGGTGCACCATCACCGCGGTATCGCCGAGCATCGTCTCGGGGCGAGTCGTCGCTACGGTGATCGTTCCGCTGCCGTCGGCGAGCGGATAGCGGATGTGCCAGAGCTGGCCTTCCTCTTCCTCGCTGACGACTTCGAGGTCGGATACCGCGGTGAGCAGGTCCGGGTCCCAGTTCACGAGCCGCTTGCCGCGGTAGATCAGCCCCTGCTCGTGCAGTGCGACGAACACCTCGCGCACGACGGCCGAGAGCTTCGGGTCCATCGTGAAGTATTCGAGCGACCAGTCGGTGGAGGCGCCCATGCGGCGCATCTGCCGCGTGATCGTCGAGCCGGACTCCTCCTTCCACGCCCAGACGCGCTCGACGAACTTCTCGCGGCCGAGGTCGTGTCGCGTGACGCGCTGCGCGTCGAGCTGGCGCTCGACGACGATCTGCGTGGCGATACCCGCGTGGTCGGTACCGGGCAGCCATAGCGTGTTGTCGCCGCGCATCCGGTGGTAGCGCGTGAGCGCGTCCATCACCGTCTGGTTGAACGCGTGCCCCATGTGCAGCGTGCCGGTGACGTTCGGCGGCGGCAGCTGGATCGAGAACGCCGCAGCGCCTTCGGTGTTTCCCGCAGCGAAGTAGCCGCGCGATTCCCACAGCGGGTACCAGAGCGCTTCGATGGCGGCGGGCTCGAAGCTGCGGGCGAGATCGTCGCCCGTCTCGCGCGCCGGCTCGGCGGTTGCGGAAGTCGGCGCAGTGTCCGATGGACGGTTGGTGGTCATGAGCGGAAACGAACGGGATTGGGGACGACGTCGTCGTGCAGGTCCCTCGTCGAAAGGATCTCACATCCGCCGCGGCGGGCGGCATTCCGGCTCATGTCACGAAGGTCCTTCGCGACCCCCCGCGACCTCGTCGTGCACTCGCGTGAGCTCCTCGGTGACGGCGCGCGCGACGAGGTCGCGCACCAGCTGCCCGAGCGTCAGTCGCAACTCGGCGGCGAGCGATTCCGTTGCACGCGCGAGCACGGCGTCGATGCCGGCCTGCATCTCGTCGTCGATCAGGGCTTCGGAACGACCGAGCAGCCGCTCGAGGACGTTCTCCTGCACGCGCAGCGCGAGTTGCGCCCAATCGACGTCGGTGAGCGCACGCGGCAAGTCGGCAGCGTCGTATCGCGGTACCTCGATGACCTCGGTGAGCATCGGGATTGCGTCCTCGGTCGAGTCGGGATTCGCCTCGGCCGCCATGCGCAGTTGCCTGACGAGGCGCTGCAGTTCTTCGTCGCCTGGCATCGTCTGCTCAGTCGCGCTGCGCGCCGCCGACGTCGTGACGCGCCATCGGGTAGCCGCGGTCGCGATAGAAGCGCCAGCGATCGCGTGCCGCCGCACGGTCGTCCTCGTCGGCGCCGACGATCTCGATGAGCCGCTCGAAACGGGCGAACATCGGCGGCGGGGCGCTGCCCAGGTTCACCAGCACGTCGTGAGCGTCGGTGTCGATTGCCGTGTGGGCAAGCAGGATCGGCGTGCGCGCGGCCAGTGGATCATCGGCGCGCACGTGAGGGACGAAGTCGGCCGGGGGTTCGCTCCACAGCAACCGGTCGAAGGCGGCGAGCCGCGCTTCGTCTTCGCACCAGACGAGCACCGGGTGCTTCGAGCGCCAGGCCTTGCGCACCAGGCGACCGCCATAGGCGAGCTTGTCGGGCGCGTTGAAGTGGAAGTCGACGCGCGTCATGCGGAAGCGGCGGTTCGGTGGGGAAGCGAAGACGGGCGCCGTCAGGCGGCGTCGGCGCGCGAAAGCACGAAGCGCGTGAGCAGCGGCACCGGCCGGCCGCTCGCTCCCTTGTTCGTGCCCGATCGCCATGCAGTGCCGGCGATGTCGAGATGCGCCCACGTGTAGTCCTTGGCGAAGCGCGCGAGAAAGCAGGCGGCGGTGATCGAGCCGGCAGGTCGGCCGCCGATGTTGGCGACGTCGGCGAACGGCGACTTCAGCTGCTCCTGGTACGCCTCGTCGAGCGGCATGCGCCAGCAGGTGTCGGCCACTTCGCGACCGGCCGCCTGCAGTTCGCCGGCGAGTTCATCGTTCGGCGAGAACAGGCCCGAGTGGTGATGCCCGAGCGCGATGACGCAGGCACCGGTGAGCGTGGCGACGTCGATCACCGCGTCGGGCGCGAAGCGCCTGGCGTATTCGAGCGCGTCGCACAGGATCAGCCGGCCTTCGGCGTCGGTATTGAGGATCTCCACCGTCTTGCCCGACATCGTCTTCACGATGTCGCCGGGCTTCGTGGCGCGCCCGCCCGGCATGTTCTCGGTGGTGGGCACGATGACCACGAGGTTCACCTTCGCCTTCATCTCGGCCACCGCACGCATCGTGCCGAGCACCGAGGCGGCGCCGCACATGTCGAACTTCATCTCGTCCATCTCGGGCGCCGGCTTCAGCGAGATGCCGCCCGTGTCGAAGGTGATGCCCTTGCCGACGAGCACGATGGGCGAACGTTTCGCGCCCGCGCCCTGGTAGCGCAGCACGATGAGCTTCGGCGGCTGCGCCGAACCGCGCGCGACCGCGAGCAGCGCGCCCATCTTCAGTGCCTGCATCTGCTTCTCGTCGAGCACCTCGCACTTCAGGCCGAGTTCGCGCGCGAGCTTCCTGGCGGTGTCGGCGAGATAGGTGGGCGTGCAGACGTTGGCGGGCAGATTGCCGAGGTCCTTCGCGAGGTCTACGCCGTTGGCGATGGCGCTCGCATGTTCGACCTCGCGGGCAACGGCGCCGGCGCCCGCGCGCTCGAGCGCGACCGAGACGCGCTTCGGACGCGGCGGCTTCGGTTCGGGCTCGCTCTTCATCTGCTCGAAGCGATAGGCGACGTCGCGGCCGGCGAGCGTCTGCACGCGCACCTTCCAGGCGAGGTCGCGCTCGGCCACCGGAACGTCATGCAGCAGCGACAGCGCGTCGTCGGCCGCCAGCGCGCCCGCCGCCTTGTAGGCCGCGCGAACGGTGTCGACGTAGGCCTTTTCGTTCGCCTGCCTGCCTTCGCCGAACGAGGCGAGCACGACGCGCGCGATCGAGCCGTCGAGATGCGTGGACAACGTCGAGCCCGCCTTCTTCGCGAGGTCGCCCGACGCGAGCAGGCGCGACAGCCGGCCTGCGTTCGCTTCGTCGATCGACTGCGCCGCGCTGCCGCACAGCTTCCCGTCGAGAACGGGAACGAGGGCACAGCCTGCGCGCGAGCGAGCGGGAGCGGAAGTCGTTGTGCTAAATTGCATCGCTTGTTTTTCTCGAGAGTCGACCGGCGGATTATACGAGGGTCGTCACGCGATGCTGTTCGAGAAGGCACTGCGACGAGACCTGCTCAACCTCGCCGGAGTCGTGTTCGCGGCGCTGTTCGTCATCATGTTGACGACGTCGCTGATCCGGTTCCTCGGACGCGCGGCAAGCGACCGCGTCGACACCGCGAGCGTACTGCCGCTGATCGCGTTCAATTCGATCAACGTGCTGCCGGTGCTGCTCGTGCTCACCGTGTACGTGGCCGTGCTGATGTCGCTCACGCGTGCCTTTCGCGATTCCGAGATGGTGATCTGGTTCGCCAGCGGCCTGAGCCTGCGGGCCTGGATACGACCGGTTCTGGGCGTGGTCGTGCCCATCGCGCTGCTCGTCGCGCTGGTCGCCTTCGTCGTCGCGCCGTGGGCGAACCGACAGGCCAACGAATACCAGCAGCGCTTCGCGCAGCGCGAGGACGTCTCGCAGGTCGCGGCGGGACGTTTTCGCGAATCGGTCTCGGCCAATCGGGTGTTCTTCGTCGAGTCGCTGAACGAGACGCAGACGGAGGTGCGCAACGTATTCGTCACGCAGTCGCGCGGCGATGCGCTCACGGTGGTGGTGTCGCGCAGCGGCAGCGTCGAGAACCGCCCCGACGGCAGCCGCTTCCTCGTGCTCGAGGACGGACGGCGCTACGACGGAACGCGCGGGCAGGCCGATTTCCGGTTGATGGAGTTCGCCCGCTACGGGTTGCGGCTCGAGCCGCGCGACACGGTCGTCGCCGAGGATCGCGCGAAGTTCAAGTCCACGCGCGAGCTCGTGGCCGACCCTTCGCCGCGCAACCTGGGCGAGCTCGCCTGGCGGATCAGCCTGCCGGTGTCGACGGTGCTGATGGCGCTGCTGGCGATTCCGCTGTCGTCGATGAACCCGCGCGCGGGGCGCTCGGTGAACCTGCTGGCTGCGCTGCTGGTCTATCTCGTCTACAGCAACCTGCTCACCGTGGTGCAATCGCGCATCGGCCAGGGGCGCACCTCCTTCGGCATCGGCGTGTGGGTGCTGCACGCAGCGATGATCGTGCTCATCGTCTGGCTGTTCCGTCGCCGCACCACGCTGCCGCGGTCCTGGCTCGCGCGCTGGCGCGCCGCGCGCACCTGATGCATTCCGGGTCGAGCCGACGATGAGGGTTCTGAATCGCTACCTCGGAACCCAGATCGGCGCGGCCGTCGCGTTCGTGCTGTTCGGCTTCCTCGCGCTTTTCGCGTTCTTCGATTTCATCAACGAGCTCGACGACGTCGGCCGCGGCGGCTACCGCCTGCAGCACGCGGTGGCCTTCGTGCTGCTCGGGCTGCCGGCGCACGTCTACGAGCTGATGCCGATCGCCGCGCTGATCGGCACCATCTACGCGCTTGCGCAATTCGCGTCGAACTCCGAGTTCACGGCGATGCGCGCAGCGGGGCTCGGACGCCGACAGGCGCTTTCGACGATCGCGGGCATCGGCCTCGTCTTCGCGCTGCTCACGGCGCTGGTCGGCGAGGGTCTCGCGCCGTCGGCCGAGCGCCTGGCGCAGAAACTCCGCCTGACGTCGATCGGCGCTTCCGCAGGAGGGCAGTTTCGTTCCGGCCTGTGGCTGAAGGATTCGGTGCGCGACAAGGCCGGTGACGTGGCGCGACTTCGTTTCGTGAACGTCGGCGAGCTGATGCCCGACGGAACGTTGCGTGACGTGCGGGTCTTCGAGTTCGATCCGCAGATGCGTCTTTCCGAGCTGGTGGAGGCGCGCTCGGCGCGTTACGCACCGCCCGACGCCTGGTCGCTGCAGGACGTCGAATCGACCCGGTTCGAGGAGGTCAAGCTGCAGGGCGACGCGCCGCTGGTTCGAACCACGCAGGCGCACGAAGCGCAGCGCGCGTGGCGAAGCGACCTCACGCCGTCGTTGCTCGGCGTGCTGCTCGTTCAGCCCGACCGGATGTCGGCGCTCGCCTTGTACCGATACGTGCAGCACCTCGAGGAGAACCGGCAGAACGCCGCGCAGTACGAGATCGCGCTGTGGAAGAAGATCGTCTACCCGCTGGCCGTCGTCGTGATGATGGCGCTCGCGCTGCCCTTCGGGTACCTGCAGGCGCGCGCGGGCGGAATCGGCTACAAGGTCTTCGCCGGCGTGATGCTCGGCATCGCCTTCCACTTCCTGAACGGCCTGTTCTCGCACCTCGGCCTGCTCAACACGTGGCCCGCGCTCGTCTCGGTGAGCATTCCCAGCATCGCCGCGTTCGTGCTGGCGCTGGGCATGCTCGCGTGGGTGGATCGAACGCGGTGAGCGCGGCGACGATCTTCCGCGCGTTTCGCGTTGCCGCGTCCCCGTACGCCGGGACTTCGGGAAAGCCCGCATGCGCGCCGCCCGCAAAGGCGTGGACGGACGTCGGAGGGTCGATTAGGATTGCCGGCATTCGAGGAGGAGGAGGGGCAGCGAACGCTGCCGTACGGGCAGCGGTCTCTGCCGTTTCGGCGGCAGGTCCTGCCGTTTTCGGGGCGCACAGTGATGTGCGCCCTTTTTTCTTTTCTGTCTTCCGGTGCCGCCTGCAGCGGTTCCCGTTCCGATGACGTCGTATTTCGAACGCGCCTTCGGCGACGCCGATCGCGCGCGCCGCAGTTTCTGGATCGCCCTGTTCGTGCTGACGGCCCTGCGCGCCTGGTTCGCCGGCGCGCTGCCGATGACGAGCGACGAGGCCTACTTCGCGCAGTGGGGACGCTACCCCGACTGGGGTTTTTACGACCATCCGCCGATGATCGGCTGGTGGCTCGCGCTGCTCGAGCGCGTCTTCGACGGTCGTTTCGCGCTGCGCTTGCCGGCGCTGCTGGTTCCGCCGCTGATCGCCGGGCTCGGCTGGGCGCTGATGCGCCGCCGCGGCGAGGTGCTCGCCTGGTCGTCGGCCACGCTGGTGCTGCTCGTGCCGCTGAATGCGTGGAACGTGGCGATCACGACGGACATTCCGTTGATGCTGTTCTCGGCGCTGACGGTTGCGCTGTATCTGCGCGCGCTGGATAGCGGGCGCACGCTCGATTTCCTGCTTACCGGCTTCGCGCTGTCGGGCGCGCTGCTGTCGAAATACTTCGCCGGGTTTCTCGCGATCGCGCTGTTCGTGCACGCGGTGGCGCAGCCCACTCGCGCGTCGCTGCGGGGCCTGCTGTGGATCGTCGTGGGCTCGTTGCCCGCCGCCGCCATCCAGATCGCGTGGAACGCACAACACTGCTGGCCGAACGTGATGTTCAACCTGGTGAACCGGCACGGCGATGCGGGTCTGTCGTGGCGAACGCCGCTGCTGTACGCGGTGAGCGTCGTCTACGTGCTCACGCCGCCGGTGGCGTGGCGGCTGCTGCGCGGTTTTCGCGAAGCGCCGCGCGTGGTGGGCGACGAGGCGGCGCGCGATCGACGCGCGCTGCGCTTCCTCGCGCTCGTGCCCTTGGCGATCTTCGCGCTGCTGTCGCTCGTCAAGACGATCGGGCTGCACTGGCTCGCCAGCTTCGCGTTCCCGGCGGTGCTGTGGTTCGCGTTCACGGCGAGTGCGCGCTCGATGGCGCGCGCGCTCGCGTTCGCGTCGGTCCTGGCGCTCGCGCACTGGATCGCCATCGGCACGCTGGCTGTGCTGCCGACCGAGGCATTCCGCTCGTGGAGCGGCTATCCGGGACTCGTGATGACGGTGCACGGTGACGAGCTGGCCGATGCACTCGCGCCATGGCGTGCGACGCACGTCATCGCCTCCGACGGCTATTCGCCTGCGGTGACGATCGGCTACGCCCTGGGCGAGCACGTGATCGTCTTCGGCAGGGGAACGAGCCACGCGCGGCACGACGACATCCTCAGCGACTTCCGCGCGCTCGAAGGCAAGGACATCCTCATCGTGCGCCGACGCGGCGATCGCATCGGCGAGTTCGACGCCTATTTCGACAGCGTCGCGCATGCGACGGTCACCGTGCGCGGGGCGACCTTCCACCTGGTCGACGGCCGCGGCTTCCGCTACACGCTCTACCGCGACCGCGTCCTGGACGAGATTCGCCGGCGCTACTACGCCGTACCGCGCTGGCTACCGGGTGACGCGTGCTATTTTTGCGATCGCTATTTTCCCGACCGAACGTGCCGCGCGCCCTGAGTCGAGCGCGCGGCACTGTTGCGAACGCCCACCGATGAATCTGCAGCAGCTTCGCTTCCTGCGGGAAACCGCCCATCATGGCTTCAGCCTGACGCGGGCGGCGCAGGCGATCGGGACGTCGCAGCCTGCGCTGTCGCGCGGCATCCTGGAGCTCGAGGCCGAGCTCGGCGTCGACGTCTTCGTCCGACACGGAAAGCGGATCCTCGGCTTCACCGATCCGGGGCGCGCGGTGTTCGAGCGCGCCGAGCGGGTGCTCGCCGAGATCGACGGCATCGAACGGGTGACGGCCGACTATCGTGCGCGCGACGACGGGGAGTTGCGCGTGGCAACTACGCATACGCAGGCGCGCTATGCGCTGCCGAACGTCGTACGCGAGTTCCGCCGACGCTATCCCGCGGTGCATTTGACGCTGCTGCAGGGCAGCCCCAGCCAGATCACCGAGTTGCTGCTGTCGCGCGAAGTCGACTTCGCCATCGCCACCGAGGTGCCGGAGGATGCCGACGAGCTGTTGGCGATCCCGGCCTTCGAGTGGGAGCACGTCGTCATCGTGCCCCGGAAGCATCCGCTGGTGGGTCAGCCGTTGTCGTTGCACGGACTCGTGCGCCATCCGCTGATCACCTACGTCGAGGAATTCGCCGGGCGCAGACGCATCGATCGCGCATTCGCCGATGCAGGACTGCGGCCCGACATCGTCCTGTCGGCGATCGATTCCGACGTGATCAAGACCTACGTGGGCATCGGGCTGGGGGTGGGCATCGTCACCGGGCTTGCCTGGGATCCCCAGCACGACCGCGGGCTGGCGATGATGCCCGCGGGCGCGCTGTTCGGCATGAACTCGGTGAAGCTCGCCGTGCGGCGCGACGCGTTCCTGCGCGGCTTCGCGCTCAGCTTCATCGAGCTGTTCGTCCCGGACGTCGACCTGCGCATCTTCGAGCGGCAGGTCCGGGCACAGACGCCGGCGCGCGCGCGCACCCCCGGGTAATCCCCCAGCGCCGAGAGGGCCGCGCGAGCCCGGGTGGGGCGAGCCGGATGCTTATACTGCGCGGGCGATGCGTCGCGCGCAGCGCAATGCAGGCGAAAGGGAGTGGACTCGGGAAATGGGCGTCGCGAACTGGCGCACGCGGGCAGGCGCGATCGCGTTCTTTCTGGCCATGCCGGCTGCGGCTCAGCAGGTGACGCTGAATGTGTCGAGCTGGGCGCCGCCGGCGCACGTGCTTTCGCAGACGGTGGGCAAATGGTGCGACGAAATTGCACAGGCCACCGCCAGGCGGGTCGTCTGCAAGATGCTTGCGAAGCCGGTGGCGCCGCCGCCGGGCACCTTCGATGCCGTGCGCGAGGGCCAGGCCGACGTCTCGTATTCGGTGCACGGTTACACGCCCGACCGATACACGCTTTCACAGATCGCCGAGCTGCCGTTCTCGGGCGACTCGGCCGAAGCGAACTCGATCGCGTACCAGCGCATCTTCGACCGCTATCTCGCCCGACTGAACGAGCATCGCGGCCTGAAGGTGATCTCGGTGTTCACGCACGGCCCCGGGCAGCTGTACACGACGAAGAAGCAGGTCGGGTCGCTTGCCGATCTCCAGGGCCTGAAGCTGCGCGGCGACGGCGGCATGGTGGCGAGCGTCGGCAAGGCGATCGGCGTGAGCATCGTGCTGAAGCCGTCGGCCGAAGCGCAGGAACTGCTCTCGTCGGGCGCGATCGATGGCCTGTTCGGCCCCGCCGAGACGATCGAGTCGATGCGGCTGGAGAAGCTGATCCGTTACCGGATCGTGTTCCCGGGCGGGCTCTACAACACGAGCTTCGCTTTCGTGATGAACCAGGCCACCTGGGACCGCATCGGCACTGCCGACCAGGCCGTGATCGCGCGGCTGTCGGGCGAGCACGCCGCGCGCATGTTCGGACGGGCGTGGGACGACGTCGACCGCCGGGCGCTGGCGGCGATGCAGGCCAATGACGTGCGCGCGAACTTTGCCGATCGCGCCTTCGTCGAAGCGGTGCGCGCGCGCACTTCGCCGATCGAGCTGAGATGGATCGCCGAGGCGCGCGCCAAGGGACTCGAGCGTCCGGAACAGGTGCTGCGCGAGTTTCGCGCGGAGTTGTCGAAGCTGCAGTGACGCCGAGGCAGATTCGGCAGCAGCGCGTGTATAATCCGCGCTCTTCGGGGCGGTAGCTCAGCTGGGAGAGCGTCGCGTTCGCAATGCGAAGGTCGGGAGTTCGATCCTCCTCCGCTCCACCATTCACTCGAAAAGCCAGGCCGCTCGGCCTGGCTTCTTGTCGCACGAAGCGCGCGCCGGGGCCGACTGCATGCGCCGGTTCGCGGTCGACCGCGGGCAGCCGCACCGCATCGAACCCCGGAAAGGGGTGCGAACCTCGACTTCGCCACCCTCCAAGCGCTGCGCACGCACCATCTCGCGTGGCGACTGCTGCGCGCCGAGCACGCGCGGCTCGCCGCGAGCTTCCTGCATCGCGTGTTCGTCGCGCCGAACCTGCGATGCCCGCTGCGCAGCGCGCGGCGCTCGACCCATCGCGTGAACGAGGCGAGAACGCTTGAAACCGGACAGGAATTTCGGACTGCTGCGCAACCGCATTTTCGATGAGATCGCCGTCGGCGACCGCGAGAGCCTGGAGCGCACTCTCACCGCCCAGGACATCCAGCTCTATGCGGTGCTCTCGGGCGACGAGAGCGCATTGCCGCTCGATCCGGCGGTCGCTGCATCGACCCGTTTTCATTCGGTGCTGTCGCACGGAATGTGGGCCGGAGCGTTGTTCTCGGGACTCGTCGGCACGCGGCTCCCCGGGCCCGGCAGCACGTACGTCGCGCAATCGCTGCGCTTTTTCGCGCCGGTCCGCGTCGGCGACACGCTGAGGATCAGCGTCGAGGTCGTCGCCCGCGACGCCGCCACGCGGCGGCTGAGGCTGTCGTGCCGGGCGACCGACGAGCGAGGTGAGACGGTCGTCGACGGCGAGGCCGAGGTGACCGCACCCGACGAGCGCATCGAGTACTCGCGCGCGGCGCTGCCGGAGGTTCGGCTGTCGGTCGGCAGGGGGGGCCTGCAGCGGCTGCTCGATCACGTTGCGCCCTTCGGCGCGATCCGCGTCGCGGTCGTGCATCCGTGCGATTCCCTGAGCCTGTCGGCGGCACTCGATGCACGCGATGCGGGGCTTATCGATCCGGTGCTCGTCGCGCCGTTCGCGCGGCTCGAGGCGGCGGCCGCGGCGGCAGGTGTCTCACTCGAAGGCGTACGCATCGAGGACGTAGCGCATAGCCATGCAGCGGCCGCTCGCGCCGTGGAACTCGCCGCACGCGGCGAGGTCGAGGCGCTGATGAAAGGCAGCCTGCATACCGACGAACTGATGGAGGCGGTGGTTTCGTCGGCCAGCGGACTGCGCACCAAGCGGCGCGTGAGCCACTGCTACCTGATGCAGACGCCCGCCTATCCGCGTCCGTTCATCATCACCGACGCTGCGATCAACATCGCGCCCGGTCTCCAGGACAAGGCCGACATCGTGCGCAACGCGATCGATCTCGCGCACGTGATCGGCGTCGAGACCCCACGGGTAGCGATCCTCGCGGCAGTCGAGACCGTGAGCCCGGCGATGCCTGCGACGCTCGATGCGGCAGCGCTGTGCAAGATGGCCGACCGCGGACAGATCGCCGGCGGCGTGCTCGACGGTCCGCTTGCCTTCGACAATGCGGTCTCGCCGTCGGCCGCGCGCATCAAGGGAATCGTCTCACCGGTGGCGGGACAGGCCGACGTGCTGGTCGTGCCCGATCTCGAGAGCGGCAACATGCTTGCCAAGCAACTGGAGCACATGGGCGACGCATCGAGCGCCGGTATCGTGCTGGGTGCGAAGGTGCCCATCGTGCTCACCAGTCGCGCCGACTCGCACGAATCGCGCATCGCCTCGTGCGCGATCGCGCTGATGCTCGCGCGGCATTACCGGCAGAGTCCGCCTTGAATCGGAGATCGAAATGGACGAAGAAGCATTCCAGCAGAGCATCCGCAAGTTCCTGCGCACCGTTGGCGTTCGCTCGCAGCAGGAGATCGAGAAGGCCGTTGCGCAGGCGCGCGCCGACGGGCGCATCGGCGACGACGACTCCTTTCCCGCGACGATGACGCTGGACGTCGCCGGGCTGAAGCTGAACGTCACCTTCGACGGCGAAATCCGGCTGTCGTGATCGGCTTCTCACTGCTGCGCGAGCGTTGAGCGGCGCTCGCGATTCGCACGACGCCGCGCACGCGTTGCGCGTGGCGTTCGTGCTTGCGCTCGGCTCGGCGATCGCGCTCGGCCTGGGGCGCTTCTCGTACGCGCTGCTGCTGCAGCCGATGCGCGACGACCTCGGCTGGAGCTACCTGACGGCCGGCGCGATGAACACGGTGAATGCCGCCGGCTACCTGGTCGGCGCGCTGCTCGCGCCGCGCTGGCTCGCCCGCTACGACGCGCGCGCGATCCTGCTCGCCGGGGGCATCGGCGCCTCGGTGCTGCTCGTTGCGCACGGCGTCGTGCTCGCGGACGGGCCGCTCTATGCATTGCGGCTGCTCACCGGCGTGGCGAGCGCGGCGCTGTTCGTCTCCGGCGGCGTACTCGCCGCGCGCCTGGGCGCTGCACATGCGTCGCGCGCGGGGCTGTTGCTCGGCATCTTCTATGGCGGCACCGGCCTGGGCATCGTCGCATCGGCACTGCTCGTTCCGCCGCTGCTGGCGCTCGGCGTGGCGCACGCCTGGCAGTGGGCGTGGGTTGCGCTCGGCATCGCGGCCGCCTTGTCCACGTTCGCAATGTCGGCGCCCACGCGTTCGCTGGCCGCGAAGCCCGTGCGGCGCGACCCGGAGCACGGCGGCTTCCAATGGCGTCCGTTCTCGTTCAGCCTGGCCGGCTACTTCATGTTCGGCATCGGCTACATCGGCTACATGACCTTCGTCATCGCGCTGCTGCGCGAGCAGGGACTCGGCCACGGGCAGACGATCGCGTTCTTCGTGCTGCTCGGCGTCGGGGTCGTCGCGTCGTCGTGGCTGTGGGCGGGGCTGCTGCAGCGTGCCCGCGGCGGCGAGGCGCTGGGTCTTCTCAACGCGCTGCTCGCGGTCGCCACCGTGCTGCCGGTGTTCAGTGCGCATCCGGTTGCCGTTTTCGTCTCGGGGGCGCTGTTCGGCAGCGTCTTCCTGTCGCTGGTGGCATCGACGACCGCGCTCGTGCGCCACAACCTTCCGGCCTCGCTGTGGGCGGGCGGCATCGCGGCGTTCACCATCGTCTTCGCGTTCGGACAGATCGTCGGACCGAGCGTCGTCGGCTGGATCGCCGACGCGGCGGGAGGACTGCAGCGCGGCCTCGGCTTTTCGGCGCTCGCGCTGGCGCTGGGCGCGATGCTCGCGTTTCGTCAGCGTCCGTTGGGGCACGCGGACGAGGATAATCGTCCGGGGATACGCAAGGAGGAACGAAGGTGAACGAAGCCGTCTCGCTGCCGGCGATCCTCGGCCGCTCGCGCAGCGCGCTTGCGCGCGCGGTGACGATGTTCGAGAACGAGCGGCCCGGCGCCGACGAACTGCACGCAGGTCTCGCGTCGCACCTGGGTCGCGCGCACGTCGTCGGCATCACCGGCGCGCCGGGCGCCGGGAAGTCGACGTTGATCGACGCATTGCTCGGCGCACTCGTCGCGAATGGTCGCTCGGTCGCGGTCGTCGCGGTCGACCCGTCGAGTCCGGTCAGCGGCGGGGCGATCCTCGGCGACCGTGTGCGCATGGGCGAGGCGGCGTCGCACGACGACGTTTTCGTGCGCTCGCTGTCGTCGCGCGGGCACCTGGGTGGGCTGTCGCGCGCCGCCGGACGAATCATCGACCTCTTCGACGCCGCCGGCTTCGACGTCGTGCTCGTCGAGACGGTCGGCACCGGGCAGTCGGAAGTGGAGATCCGCGACTTCGCCGACACGAAGGTCGTCGTCTGTCCGCCGGGACTCGGCGACGAGGTGCAGTCCATCAAGGCGGGCATCCTCGAGATCGCCGACATCCTGGTGGTGAACAAGGCCGATTCGCCGATCGCCAAGCGCACCTACGACGACATGCGCGCGCTGTCGCGACTGCGACGCAGGCCGCAGTGGTCGGTGCCGGTGCTGCGCACGGTCGCGACTACCGGCGAGGGGATCGACGAACTCGTTGCCGCGATCGGCGAGCACGCGAAGGCGATGGGCAAGGGCAGTCGAGTCGCAGCCGCGGGCGCCCCGTCGGGACCGAAGCGGGCCCCGGCCGCGCATGCGAGCGACGACGAGTTGTTCGAGGCGATGCGCGTCTGGCGCGCGGCGGGCAAGGGCGTCGCGCTTGCCACCGTCGTTCGCACCTGGGGGTCGTCGCCGCGCGCCGAAGGAAGCCTGCTCGCCGTCGAGCAGGGGGGCGGTTTCCTCGGCTCGGTTTCGGGCGGCTGCGTCGAGGGCGCTGTCATCTCCGAGGCGCTCGAGGTCATCGCCGACGGCAAGCCGCGGATGCTCGAGTTCGGCGTCAGCGACGAGCAGGCGTGGGAGGTCGGGCTCGCCTGCGGCGGGAAGGTGCAGGTCTACGTCGAGCGGGTGGACGCGAAACGAGGCTGAAGGTCGGCCGCGCGGCGCCGTCATCGCGGCTCGTTTCGTGCAATCATCGATCGTTCGACCGCAACCGATGAGGCACGGAAGACTGCGATGGACGCGGAACTCTTCGATTCGATGCTCGCGGAGCGCGCGGCAAAGCGCCCGTTCGCGCTTGTCACCCGGCTGAGCGACGGAGCACAGGCGCTCGTCTCCGAGGATCGCGTGCGCGGCAATCTCCCGCTCGACGACGAACAAGTCGACGAGACGCGCCGGCGCACGCTCGCCGATCGCAGCGGCGCGCTCGAGACGGCCGACGAGCCCACGTTCGTACGGTGTCACGCGCGCCCGCCGCGACTGGTCGTCGTCGGCGCCGTGCACATCACGCAGGCACTCGCGCCGATGGCGGCGATGGCGGGCTTCGAGGTGCACGTGATCGACCCGCGTCGGGCCTTCGCGACCGCCGAGCGACTGCCCGGCGTGAGTGTGAGCACCGAATGGCCGGGGGAGGCGATAGCCCGCATCGGCATCGACGCGCGCACCGCGGTCGTTACCCTGTCGCACGATCCGAAGCTCGACGATCCCGCACTGATCGCCGCATTGCGCAGCCGCGCCTTCTACATCGGGGCGCTGGGCAGCACGCGCACGCACGCCAGGCGCGTTGCGCGGCTCACCGAAGCGGGATTGGCCGACGCGATCGCGCGCATCCACGCGCCGGTGGGCCTGGACCTCGGCGGTCGAGCGCCGGTGGAGATCGCGGTGGCGATCGTCGCGCAGCTCATCCGCGCGCGCTACGCGAAGCCCTCGAAGGAGACGACGCAGGAGCAGTCTTCCTCGGCAGGCTCGGTGCGAGCAGCATAGGCGCGAAGCGCGCGAGCCACGCCGAGAAGCCCCCCGCAAACAGCAGCGCGGCGAGCGCGACCGGCGCGTTTCCCAGTCCGTGCACGCTCGCCGCCAGGCGGAGCAGCGCAGCGACGAGCAGCGCGGCGCCGGCGGCGACGATCGACGGCGGCATGTCGAGCGGCCGTCCGGTGTGCCGCAACACCACGCGCGTCATCAGCCCGAGCATCATCAGCCCCAGGCTGCCGACCGTGAACGCGTGCACCCACGCGTCGGCGGGGACGGAGTTCCCGAACGCTGCGATCGTGCGCAACGCGAATGCTGCGACGAGCCAGGCGAAACCGAGGTTCATCGAGAGCACGATCGGTTCCTCGGCCGCCCGCCAGCCTTTCCAGCGTATGACGCGCACGCCGTGCACCAGCGTGCAGGCGAGGGCCGCGACGCCGATCCACGCGTCCGGGGCGGCTGCAAGATCGAGCGCGGCGAGAACGACGACGAGCACGACCGATGCGGCTTCGAGCGCCGGCACGAAGGGTGCCTGGTCGCCACGGCCCTTCGCACGCAGGACGTTTCCGGTGAACACCGGCGTGAAGAGCCCGCCCACGAGCACGTAGAGCACGACGATGGCGTACACGGCGCCGCGCAGCGCGCCGGCGCTCGCGGGAGCGGCGCCGTAGTGCGACGCGAGTTGCGCCGCGTAGATCCCGGCAAGCACGAGGGGCAAGAACAGGTAGCGCCGGTTCGTCGCGCGCAGCAGGTGCGGCAGCACGGTGGCGAAGAGCGCGGGGACGAACAGCAGGTCGACGACGACGAGCCAGGCGTAGGACGACGTCCATGCGATCCACACGGCGGCGCGTCCGGCGCACCACAATGCCGTGAGCTGTAAGAGGCGCGCGCCGCGCACCTCGTCGGTGCCGGCCCAGCTCGGCAACGCCGTGAGAACGACGCCGGCGATGATCGAGACGGCGAAGCCGAACATCATTTCGTGCGCGTGCCACGACCGCGTCGCGAACGAGGGCCACGACGCCGCGTCGGGCGACGCGAGCGCGAAGGCCCAGGCGAGCATCAGCGCAGCGCCGTATGCCACGCCGACGAGAAAGAACGGGCGGAAGCCGCTGGACCACAGCGGCAAGGCGGAAGGCATTGCGGGGCAGGCCGCAGGTGCGGCGAGGTGAGTGGTGGGGCGAGTGGGCGGCGTGGGGACCGCCAACGGCGCCCCGGCGCTCAGTCGCCCCTGCGATCAGTCGCCCAGCAGCGAGAACTTGCCGTCCTTGATCGTCATCAGCACGCGGCCGCGCCGGTCGTAGCCCGAATGGTCCTGCGGCGTCATGTTGACCACGCCCTGCGACGTGACGAGGTCGTGCGTGCCCTCGATCGCATCGCGCAGCGCAGCGCGGAACTCGGCCGTCCCGGGCTTGCCCTTCTTCGCGGCTTCCGGAATCGCGTGCTGCAGCAGCAGCCCCGAGTCGTAGACGCCGGCGCCGAAGATCGGCGGCTGCTGGTTGAACTGCTTCTGGTAGGCGCCGACGTATTCGGCGGCGACCTTCTTCGTCGGCGAGCTGGCAGGAAGCTGGTCGAGCACCAGCAGCAGCGGGCCGACGATGAACGCGCCTTCGACCTTCTTGCCACCGATCTGGACGAAAGCGCCCGACGCGGAGCCGTGCGTGTGGAAGATCGGCCCCTTGAAGCCGGCGTCGACGAGTTGCACGTGCGGCAGCGCCGCGCCGGCCGCCACGCCGGCAACGAGCACGGCATCCGGTTTCGCGGCGATCAGCTTGAGCACCTGGCCGGTGACGCTCGTGTCGGTGCGCGCGTAGCGTTCGTCGGCCACGACTTTCAGGCCGGCCTTCTCGGCCATCGGCGCGAAGACCTTGTACCAGACGTCGCCGTACGGGTCGTTGTAGCCGATGAATCCGACGGTCTTGACGCCGCGCGCCTTCATCGCCTCGATCAGGCCGTCGCTGATGACGTCGTCGTTCGGGTGCGCCTTGAACACCCATCGCTTGTTGTCGTCCATCGGCAGGACGACGGCGCCCGTGCCGACCGGCGCGAGCATCGGCGTCTTCGCTTCGCCGACGAACTGCAGCACGGCCATCGCGTTGGGCGAGCCGGACGGGCCGATGATCGCGTCGACCTTGTCCTCGCTGAGCAGCTTCTTGGTGAGCTGCACCGTCTGCGTCGAGTCGCTCGCATCGTCGTACGAGACGTAGTCGACGGTGTAGTCGCCGATCTTCTTCGGCAGCAACGCGACCGTGTTCTTCTGCGGTATGCCGACGAAGGCCGTCGGACCGGTTGCCGATGTGATCACTCCGATCTTCACCTGTGCATGCGCCGACATCGTTGCGGCGAACGCGACGGCGGCGACGGCCGCCAGCCAAGCCCTGCTCTGCTTCATCTGCGTCTCCTGACCTTCGTTGAAGAAATGCACTGCGTCGTCAATCGATTCCGCCCAGATACGCCTCGAGCACCGCGGGATTCTGCTGCACGTCTTCGGGCAGGCCCTCGGCGATTTTCTCACCGAACTCCATTACGACGACGCGATCGGCCAGACCCATGACGAACTCCATGTCGTGCTCGACGAGCAGCACGCCCATCCCCTCGGCGCGAAGCCGGTCGAGCAACGCGGCAAGCGCCTGTTTCTCGCGCCAGCGCAGCCCCGCGGCCGGCTCGTCGAGCAGCAGCAGGCACGGATCGGTGGCCAGCGCGCGCGCGATCTCAACGATTCGTTGCTGGCCGAGCGCCAGGCTTCCCGCCGGCTCGAACATCCTGTCGCGCAGTCCCACGCGCTCGATCTGTCGAGCGGCTTCCGCGAGCAGGCGGCGCTCTTCGGCGCGCTCGACGTGCAGCGACGCGGCGACTACGCCGCGCGCCCCGCGCATGTGCGCGCCGAGCGCGACGTTCTCGAGCACGGACATCGTCGGCAGCAGCCGCACGTGCTGGAAAGTGCGCCCCATGCCCCGTTGCGCGATGCGTCGGGACGGCAGCGCCTCGATGCGCTGGCCGAGAAAGACGACCGAGCCCTCGCTCGCGCGGCCGACCCCCGAGATGCAATCGAACAGCGTCGACTTGCCGGCGCCGTTCGGCCCGATCAGCGCCATCACTTCCGAGGCGCGCACCTCCAGGCTCACGCTGCGGTTCGCGACGAGCCCGCCGAAGCGCTTGGTGAGGTTGCGCACCTCGAGCAGCGGCGTTCCCGGTGCCGCCAGCGCGCGCCTGGGCAGCGGCTCGGCGTCGTCGACCTCGCGGGTCGTTTCGCTGCGCGCCGCACCGGCGAACGCGCGCGAGACGATCGGCCACAGGCCGTTCGGCGCGCGCTGCAGCACGAGCACCATCAGCACGCCGAACACGATCGTCTCGAAGTTGCCGCTCGCGCCGAGCAGCGACGGCAGCCAGTCCTGCAACCACTGCTTCAGGATCGTGATTACGCCTGCGCCTACCACCGCACCCCATACGTGCGCCGCGCCGCCGATGACCGCCATGAACAGATATTCGATGCCGTAGTTCAGGCTGAACGGCGTCGGGTTCACGAAGCGCTGCATGTGCGCGTACAGCCATCCGGACAGCGCCGCGAGCAGCGCGGCAACGAGGAAGGCGACGATCTTCGAGCGCGCGGTGTCGATGCCCATCGCCTCGGCCATCGCCGTGCCGCCCTTCAAGGCGCGGATCGCGCGCCCTTCACGAGAATCGAGCAGATTGTGGGTGGTCCACAGCGCGGCGAGTACGACCGCCCAGATCAGGTAGTAGAAATCGCGCGAGTCGCGGATCGGAACGCCGAAGGCGGTGAGCGACGGAATGCCGGTGAGGCCGGTGTGGCCGCCGAGCACGTCGAGGTTGCCGAAGAGGAAATACAGGCTGATTCCCCAGGCGATCGTGCCGAGCGGCAGGTAGTGTCCGGACAGTCGCAGCGTCAGCGCGCCGAGCATCCAGGCGACGAGCGCAGTGATCGCCAATCCGAGCGCCAGTCCGACCCAGGGCGATGCGCCCGCCCAGGCGAGCCAGCCCGGCAACGCCTTCGTCGTCGTGAGCCACGCGCTCGCGTAGGCGCCCAGGCCGACGAACGCTGCCTGTCCGAACGACGTGAGGCCGGCAACGCCGGTCAGCAGCACCAGTCCGAGCGCAACGAGCGCGTAGAGGCCGATGTAATCGAGCAGCGTGATCTGGAAATCGGGCAGCACGTACGGCGCCGCGACGAGCGCGGCGACGAAGAGCGCGAGCGCGACGAGGCGCCCCGTCGGCCTGCGGCGCGCAGAGGCCGCAGGCTGCGCGACGGCCGGCGCATTCATTCGTCGTCCTCCGTCACGCGCGACGTCAACGAGCGCCACAGCAGAACCGGGATGATCACCGTGAAGACGATGACTTCCTTGAACGCAGACGCCCAGAACGACGAGAACGATTCGAGGAAGCCGACGAGCAACGCGCCGAGCGCGGCGAGCGGGTAGCTCGCGAGCCCGCCGACGATCGCCGCGACGAACCCCTTCAGGCCGAAGAGGAATCCGGTGTCGTAATAGATCGTCGTGATCGGCGCGACCAGCACCCCCGAGAGTGCGCCGATCAGCGCGGCGAGCGTGAACGACAGCTTCCCGGCGAGGACCGTCGAGATGCCCATCAGCCGTGCGCCGACGCGATTGATCGCGGTGGCGCGCAGCGCCTTGCCGTAGATCGTTCGCTCGAAGAACAGCCACAGCGCCGCGATCAGCGCGAGCGAGGCGCCGACCACCCACAGCGTCTGGCCGTTGATGCCGATCGGGCCGAGCTCGAAGCGCGCATCGGAGAACGCCGGTGTGCGCGTGCCCTCGGCGCCGAAGAAGAGCAGCCCCAGGCCGACGAGCGCGAGATGCACGGCGACGGCGACGATCAGCAGCACGAGCACGGAGGCGTGCGCGATCGGCTGGAACGCCAGGCGGTAGATCATCGGCCCGAGCGGAACGATCAGCGCGAGCGCGAGGGCCACCTGCAGCGGCAGCGCGAGCTTCGCCGGATCGATCGCGAAGAGCACGAGCGCGGCGAGCGCCGGATAGGCGAGGTTCCACCCGACGATCGACTTGACGGGAACGCCTGCCCCGCCTTCGCGCGCGCGCCGCCACCCGACGATGCCGTCGACGACGGCGACCGCGATTCCCGCGCCGATCAGCAGCCACAAGGTGCCCGGCGTGCGGCCCGCCTGGAAGCTCGCCAGCGTGAGCGCGCCCATCGAGACGAACTCGCCCTGGGGGATGAAGATGACGCGAGTGACGGCGAACAGCAGCACGAGCGCGAGTGCGAGCAGCGCGTAGATCGCGCCGTTGGTGATCCCGTCCTGCGACAGCAGCAGTGCGATCTGCAGGTTCATTGGCCTGTCCGCGCTCCTATCCGGTGCGGCCGAAATCGGGAGTGCGACGCTCGCCGAAGGCGGCGATGCCTTCGCGCGCGGCCGCCGTACACGCGCTCGCGCCGAAAGCCGCATAGCCGACCTCGAGTGCCTGCGCCAGCGTCGGTGCTGCGGCAGCGTCGCGGACGGCCTTTTCGATGATCCCGATCGTGGTCGCGCTCAACACCGTGCCGTTCGTCGCTCGTTCGACGCGCTCTTCGAAGCCGGGCAGGTCGACAACGCCCTCGGCGATCCGCGGCATGCTCTTCGACAGCGCGTCGACACGTTCGACGGCGCAGGCGATCAACTCGCGGTAGCCGTCGGCCAGCGCATCGACGATGCCCAGTTCGTGCGCGCGCGCGGCGCCGAGCCGCTCGCCCTTGCGCAGCATCGCGTGGAACACCGGCGCCGCAGCCGGCCAGCGCCGGTACGGAACGACCATCGCGCCGATGCCCGGAACGATGCCGAGCGTTACCTCCGGCAACTGCATCGTCGTGCCGCGCACCGCGACCAGCGAATGGCAGCGCATCGCGAGCTCGAATCCGCCACCGAGCGCCATGCCGTTCAGCGCGGCGACCACCGGCTTGCGCATCGCGTCCAGGTGCACGAGCAGCCGCGAGCAGTCGCGTGCGTACTGCGCCGATGCCTCGGCGTCGCCGAGCATCGACGGAAAGCGCCCGATGTCGGCGCCGGCGCAGAATGCACGCGTGCCGTAGCCGACGAGCACGAAGCCGGCTACCGCAGGATCGTCCTCGTGGCGGCGGATCACCGCGAGGATCTCGTCGGTCATCTCGTCGTGCAGTGCGTTCAGCGCCTCGGGCCGGCGCAGCGTGATCACCTTGACGTCGCCGATGTCGTCGACGAGTACGTGGCGCTCGAAGCGCTGGTATTCGGCGAGCGCGCGTGCCGGCATCGGCATGCCGGGCCGCTCGTCGGAGAAGCGCTGCAGCACGTGCGCCGTCTCGCCTTCTCCGAGGTCGCGCATCAGTGTCAGAGGGCCCTGCCGGAAGCCGAGCGCGATGCGGCAACCGAGATCGAGGTCGGCGGCTTCGCCGATGTCGCGATCGAGGATGTCGACCGACTGCGAGAACAGCACGCCCAGCAGCCGATCGCGCACGGCGGCAGCGGTGCTTTCGTCGACCGCGACCGACTTGCCGGGCGCGACGGTGTGCCAGCGATCCACCGACCCGAAGATCGACGCCGGGCGGTAGTGCTCGCCTTCCTCGTCGGCCTGCAGCGTGTTCGTCTCGACGATGATCGGGTTGCCGTTCGCGAGGTTCAGCACGAAGAACGGGCCCGCGTGCACGAAGGCTCCGGCCACCGTATCGACCTGCGCGGCGCTCGCGCGATCGAGCAGCAGCGCCGACTCGTTGCACCAGTTGTCGAAGATGCGATCGAGCATGAAGCAGGGCGCGTCCGCGGTGACGAGCGGCAGCTTCCCGGTCTCGCAGAAGAAGCGGCGCAGGTGCTCGACGAGTCGCGGATCGGCACGCTCCCAGTCGATGACCTCGACCGCCGGATTGCGCCACGCAGGCGCGAAGAAGTGCGTGACGGTGGCTCGCGCGGGATTGCGCAGCTGCGAGAAGATGCGCGCTGCGGGCAACGAGCTCGTGTTCGACGTGATGATCGCGTCGTCGGCGACGCGCTTTTCGACGTCCGCGAAGATGCGCCGCTTGAGTTCGAGGTTCTCGGTGGCGGCCTCGAGCACCCAGTCGCACTCGGCGAGCGCGTCGTAGTCGGTCGTCCCGCGCAGGTCGCCCAGCACCGCTTCGGCTTCGTGCGGCTTCATCTTGCCGCGCGCGACCGCCTTGTCCGAATAGCTGCGAAAGCGCGCGAGCGCGGCGTCGATCGCGGGCTGCGCGACGTCGACGAGCGTGAGCGCCAGGTCGGGCAGCGCACTCTTCAGGTAGTAGCCGATGTCCGGTCCGATCGAGCCGGCGCCGATGACGGCGACGTGCCGGGGCATCGCGCGCGTCGGCTCGGCGAGCAGGGGGTTCGAGAAGCGGCGGTTCATGCGGGAAGTTCCTTCCTTGCGTTGGCGTGCCGGGCCAATCCCAGGTACGACTCGACGACTTTCGGGTTGTCGCTCAACTGGGCCGAGCTGCCGGCGAGCACGATGTCGCCGGTTTCGAGCACGTAGCCGTCGTCGGCGACCTGCAGCGCTGCTCGCGCGTTCTGTTCGACGAGCAGGATCGATACGCCGGTGGTGCGCAGGTCGGCGACGATGTGCATGATCTCGCGCACGATGCGCGGCGCCAGCCCCAGGCTCGGCTCGTCGAGCAGCAGCAGCCGCGGTTTGCCCATCAGCGCGCGGCCCAGTGCGAGCATCTGCCGCTCGCCGCCCGAAAGCGTCGCGGCCAGCTGCGTGCGTCGTTCCTGCAGTCGCGGAAAGCGCGCGTAGACCTCGCCGAAATCGGAGCCGGCGCCTCGCTCGCCGTTGCGCACTCGCTGGAACGCGCCCAGCCGCAGGTTGTCTTCCACCGACAGTTCGCCGAACAGCTCGCGACGCTCCGGGACGAGGCACACGCCGCGCGCGACGCGCGTCTCGACCTCGGCCTTGCCGAGGTCGGTGCCGTCGTAGCGCAGGCGGCCGGTGCACGGCAACAGCCCCATGATCGCGCCGAGCAGCGTCGACTTGCCGGCGCCGTTCGGTCCGATCACGGTGACGATCGAACCTTCGCGCACCTGCAGCGAGACGCCGTGCAGCGCCTCGACCTTCCCGTAGCAGACCTTCAGCTCGTCGATCTCGAGCAGTGGCGAACTCACTCGATTTCTCCCGCGGGCTGTCGCATCAGCCCGAGGTGCTCGAGCATGTCGAGCATTCGCCCGAGCATGGCGGAACGGTATCGCGCGAGATCGACGCCGTCGAAGTCGTAGAACCCCTTGCCGTCCCGCAGGCCGTTTCGGCCCTCGCGCATGTGCCGGTCGACGATCGCCGGCGATGCGTAGCGCTCGTCGCCGAGCGCCTGCGCGAGGTAGCGGCTCGCGTAGTACAGGATGTCGTTGCCGCCGTAGTCGATGAACTCGACGACGCCGATGTTCGCGAAGCGAAAACCCAGCCCGTACCGCGTCGCCCGGTCGATGTCCTCGGCGCTCGCCACGCCCTGCTCGATCATCCGTGCCGCCTCGTTCATGATCAGCGACTGCAGCCGCGGCACGATGTAGCCGGGCGCGGCGCGGCAGGTGACCGGCACCTTGCCGATCGACTCGAGCAGCGTCTTCAGCGAGCGAGTGGCCTGCGAAGACGTCGCTTCGTGCGCGCTCAGCTCCACGAGCGGAATCACGTGCGCCGGATTGAGCCAGTGCGCGTTCAGGAACCGCTGCGGGCCTTCGACGAAGCCGGCGAGCTGCGTGACGAGGAAGGTCGACGTCGTCGACGCGACGACGGCGTCGGCGCGCGTGTGCGCGCCGACGAAGGCCAGCGCTTCGCGCTTTGCGTCGAGCACCTCGGGTACGCCTTCGAAGACGTAGTCTGCCTCGGCGAGCGCGGCAGCGGCGCCCTCGCGAGCGACGAAACGCACGCGGCGCAGTACTCGTGGACGCAGCGTGTCGTCGAAGGCGCCCCACTCGGCCATCGCGTGCAGAGACGCGTCGATCTCGGCAAGGGCTTCGGCGCGTAGCGACTCGACCGCGTCGGCTGCGCGCGGCTTGGCGTCGACGAGACGCACCTCGTGTCCTGCGTAGGCGAACGCCGTCGCAATGCCGCGACCCATCCGTCCGGCGCCGAGCGCGACGATGACGTCGCTGCGCCGGACCGGTGCGCTCATGCAGGCACTCCGTTGCGCAGCAGCTCGCGCATCGCCGTCGCATCGAGCGACGCGAGCCCGAGCGCGCCCAGCGTGCGCGGGCCATGCTCGAGCGGCTCGCCGAGCAACGCCGAAGCGATCGACAGCAGGCCGCGCGCCACCGGGCAGGCGACTCCCGCCCAGTCGCCGACCGAAACGAGGAACGCGAGCCCGCAGGCGACGTCTTCGCGCATGTAGCGGTGGTTGCGCAGGTCGATGTGCTCGCGCCAGTCGCCGCTGTCGACGAGCTTGTCGTGCGCGTTGCCGTACATCCAGCGGTCGTTCTCGTAGTGGTCCGACAGCGGGAAATGCGGCGCCGAGTAGCCGAGCTTCTCGCGCAGCGCGATGCGCTCGGCGTCGAGCGCGTCGGTGACGCGCCGGATCGCCGGCTGCGTTCCTTCGGCGTGGATGTCCCAGCGCTCGAAATGCTCGAGCGGCCCGGCGTTCATCAGGATCAGCGGAGGATGGATGACCGGCCCGGCGTTCATCAGCGCCGCCGACAAGGCGTCCTCGACCGCCTCGATCGTCGGATACGCGCGCGCGATCGTCGCGAGCGCGTGCTCGCTGTCGACGGCGGGGAAGACGCCGGTGGGCAGGCGCGTGGCGCGCGTCGTGATCGCGACTTCGGCGGGTCCGTGCTTGCGCGTGAGGTACGGCAGCGTGCCGGTCTCGGCGAACGACACCCGTGCGCCGTTGCCCGCCGCGCGCACGGCTCGCGCCATGGTGAACGAGCCGAAGCTGCCCGGCGGCAGGTAGACGACCTGCCCGTCACGCAGGTGCGGCGCAACCGTGCGAGCGAGGTCGTCCTGCGCGAAGGCCGGGCAGGGGGCGAGCACGAGCTCGGCGCCGTCGAGTGCCTCGCCTGCGTCGGCGGTCGCCCGATCGATGCGGACTTCGCGCCGGCCGCGATGGTCGACGAGCACGATGCGCGGCGACTCGATCAGCGGCGCGAGCGCACGCGTGTCGCGGCGCCAGAGCCGGACTTCGTGTCCCTGCTCGGCGAGGTCGGCCGCGGCGGCGTAGCTCCCGTTGCCGCCACCCAGCACGGCGATGCGCATCAGTGCGTGCCTCCCGTCTCGCTCATGCCGCTACGCCGTCGGCGACGAAACGCTGCACCTGCGCTTCTTCGTAGCCCGCCTCCGCCAGCACGCGACGCGTGTCGGCGCCGTATTTCGGCGCGAACGGCAGTTCGGTTCGCGCACCGTCGACGTCGACGGCCATCGGCTGCATCCGGATCACGCGCCCGTCGGGCATCGTCGTGCGCGTGAGCCGGTCACCCAGCGCCGGCAGGTCTCGAACCTGTCGGATGTCGAGGATGCGCGTGGCCGGGATCTTCGCGTCGGCGAGGTCGGCGAGGATCGAGTCGACCGGATGCTGCGCCGTGAGCGACGCCATCTCGCGGTGGATCGCCTCGCGCTCGCGGTGGCGGCCTTCGTTGGTCGCGCGCACCTCGTTGGCAAGCGGGGCGAATTTCGGGAGCGCCGTCAGCCGGCGCCACTGCACGTCGCTGCCGATCGCGAGGTAGACGAAACCGTCGCGTGCCGGGTAGACGTTGGTCGGAATGAACTTGCGGTGCTCGTTGCCGGCACGGGTGATCTCGTTCGGCGCACAGTCGAAGTCGAGCAGCGGCAGTACGGTGGTGAGCCACGACGCGGCCGCCTGCAGCATCGACACGTGGATCTCGCTGCCCCGGCCCGTTTCGTGTCGCTCGAGCAGCGCGCGCATCACGTTCGCGTAGACCTCGTCGCCGGCCTTCAGGTCGATGACCGGGATGCCGGAGAGCATCGGCGGCCCGTTCGGGTCGCCGGTGAGCTCCATGTAGCCGGCCATTGCCTGCAGGACCGGGTCGTAGCCTGGCGCTTCCGGAAAGCGCGGACCCATCGCGGAGATGCCCGCCCAGACGAGGTCGGGCTTCGTCGCACGCAGCGTTGCAGGATCGATGCCGAGCGAAGCGTAGCGCGAAGGCACGGTGTTGCAACAGAAGACGTCGACGTCCAGTTCGCGCAGCAGCCGGCGGACGATCTCGTGCGCGCGCTCGTCCTTCAGGTTCAGCGCGATCGCCTCCTTGCCGACGTTCGGCGCGATGAAGTAGCTGCGCCGATCGTCGTCGTAGATGCGCGAGCCGATGTAGCGGTTGGGGTCGCCGGGCAGTCCGCCGCCGCCGATCGCCTCGATGCGGATCACGCGCCAGCCGAGTTGCGCGAAGCGCAGCGTCGCATGCGGCAGCGAAAGCGCCTGCTCCATCGACAGTACCGTTCGTCGCTTCATGCCGCCCCGCCCGCGAAATTCACTTCGCTGCCGTCATAAGGAGTTGGCCGCCGTCACCCGCCGGCGATCGGCGGTGTCAGAAGAACTTCGTCGTCGTCGTGCACCGGATAGCCGCGCTCCGCATAGTGGGAGTTCACCGACACCAGCACGACGTCGATGTACTCGAACGCCTTGCGGAAACGCTCGTCCTGCGTCGGAAGCCAGTCGAGCAGTTGACCGACGTTGCGGATCTCCTTCGGCAATGCGATCGTCTCCGAGTCGCATCCCAGGCTGTCGCGCAGCCACGCGAAGTACTTCAGTTTCATTCGCGCTCAAACGGTCACGCCTTCGAGAGGAACGCTTGCCTTGTCGTGCGTCGCGCGTGTCCGCTTCTCGTGGATCGCCCAGGCCACTTTCTCCGGCGACATCGGTGGATCGAAGATGCGCACGCCGGTGGCGTTGTACAGCGCGTTGGCAACGGCCGGTGCGATGACGATCGTCGGCAGCTCGGAGATGCCCTTGGCCCCATACGGACCCTCGGCGCAATCGCTCTCGATCAGGTGCATCTCGATCGGCGGCATCTCGGGTGCCGTGATCAGCTTGTAGTCGCGAAAACACGCGTTCCGGAGGTGACCGCGCTCGATGCGCATGTCCTCGCTCAGCGCGTAGCCCAGGCCGATCGCGATGCCGCCCTCGACCTGGCCTTCGAGGCCCATGCGGTTGATCACGCGGCCCACGTCCTGCGCCACCGTGATTCTGTCCACCTTGATCTCGCCGGTGAGCGTGTCGACGGTGATCTCGGCGATGTGCACGGCGTGCGCATACGCCGCCGAGTGGTCGGAGACGTGCTTCGCCCCCTCGGGCTCGCTCTTCGGCTCGTAGTAGTCGGTGACCATCACGAGTTCGGGCTCGGCCTGGAAGTGCATCTGGCGCAGCAGGCGGTCGAGCTTGATGAGCGCGGCGCCGTCGCGCTCGCGCACGACCGAACCTTCGCGCAGGTCCAGGCCCTCGGCCGGTTCCTCGAGCATCCGGCCGGCGGCGGCGAGGATCTGCGCCTTCGCCTTGCGCGCGGCACGTCGGGTGCCGTTGCCGGCGATGAACGTGGTGCGCGACGCGTGCACGCCGACGTCCCACGGCGCGATGTCGGAGTCGTTGTTGACGATCGTCACGTGCTCCACCGGTACGCCGAGTTCTTCGGCGACGATCAGCGTGATCACCGCGTCGATGCCCTGGCCGATTTCCGACGCGCCGGTGATGACCGTGACGCGCGCGTAGTCGTCCACCTTGAGAATGGTGCCGATGCCGTCGGACTTGTGGATCTTCGCGCCCCCCGCGTTGTGCACCGAGGAGGCGAGACCGATGCCTTTCTTGTAGCGGCCGGGCTGCTCGCGCAGCGCCGCATACTCGCGACGCTTGCGGCTGTAGTCGCTGGCCTGCGCAGCCGCTTGCAGGCATTCGGCGAAGGCGCTTTCGCGCAGGAAGGATTTCTGCGGCGTGATTTCGCCGGACTTCTGCGCGTTCTTCAGATGGAATTCGAGCGGGTCGATGTCCACCAGTTCGGCCAGCATGTCCATCTGCTGCGCCGTGGCCCACGTGGTCTGCACGTTGCCGTAGCCGCGGAACGACCCCGCGTACGGGTTGTTCGTGTAGATCGCCTGCGCCTTGAAGTCGACCACCGGCACGCGATAGTGCCCCGAGGTCGTGCGCATCATGATGACCGGAATGGTCGGCCCCCACGACGTGTAGGCGCCGTTGTCCAGCAGCACGTCGGCGCTGCGGAAGGTGAGCACGCCGTCGCGCGTGCAGCCGGTGCGCATGTGGATGATCGCGGCCTGGCGCGTCGGCGCGGCGCGGAACTCCTCCTCGCGCGTGTAGAGCACCTTGACGGGTCGGCCCGTTTTCTTCGCCAGCAGCGCGGCGATCGGCTCGTAGGGGTAGACGTCGAGTTTCGAGCCGAACGCTCCGCCCACCGGAGGCTGGATGACGCGGATGTCGCCGGGACCGATGCCCAGCGCCGGCGCGAGATCCATCTTGTAGTTGTACGGATACTGCGTCTGCGTCCAGATCGTCAGCTTGCCGTTGTGATCGAAGTCGGCGATCGCGCACGACGTGCCCATGCAGCAATGCGTCACGTGGTGCGGGCGGAACACGCTGTCGACGACGAAGTCGGATTCCTCTTCGGCCGCGGCGAGATCGCCGTGCTGGAACTCGAAGCGCAGGCTCTTGTTGCCCGGGAAGTTCTCGTGGATCTGCGGCGCGTCTTCGCGGGCGCCGTCTTCGGGCGTGAAAACGCCGGGCAGGTCTTCGTACTCGACCTCGATCAGTTCGAGCGCGCGGGCGGCGATCTCTTCGGTTTCGGCGGCGACCGCGGCTACCTCGTCGTGCTCGCAGCGCACCTTGTCCTTCAGCGCCACGTTGTCGCGAACGAAACCGAACTTCAGGCCTGCGGCGTCCTGGCCGGTGAGCACCGCGTGCACCCCGGGCAGTGCCCGCGCGGTAGTCGTGTCGATGCGAACGATCCTCGCGTGCGGCCGGCCGGCAAACAGCACCTTGCCGATCAGCATCTGCGGCAACACCATGTCGTTGATGTAGCGCGTCTTGCCGGTTGCCTTGTCGGGCGCGTCGGGTTTCCTGACGCGCCCGCCGATCAGGGTCTTCTTCCCTGCGGGAGAAGTGGCAGCTGATTTGTCCATGCTTGCCTCCGCAAAAAACCTGCGATTCAAGTGATGGAAATGCTCCGCGCTCAACGGCTGCGGCGCACGTCCGAGTCCTCGCGGCGAACCTGCGTCTCGGCGACGGCTTCCACCGCGTCGAGCACCTTCGTGTAGCCGGTGCAGCGGCACAGGTTTCCTTCGAGGCCGCGCTGGGCATCTTCGCGCGTCAGATTCGGGTCGTTCTCGATCAGGTAGTTGGCCTGCATGATCATGCCCGGCATGCAGAAGCCGCACTGCACGGCGCCGTGGTCGACGAAGGCCTGCTGGACCGGGTGCAGGCCTTCCGGCGTGCGCAGTCCCTCGATGGTCAGCACCTCGCGTCCGTCGCAGTCGGCGGCGTACATCAGGCAGCTGTTGACTGTCTTGCCGTCGACCTGCACCGTGCAGGCACCGCACTCGCCTTCGCCGCACGCGTACTTGGTTCCGGTCAGGCCGAGCACGTCGCGCAGCATCGCGAGCGTCTTCATCGTCGCCGGAATCTTCAGCGAAACCTCGCGACCGTTCAGCCGGAAGCGGATCTCAGTCTCGACGCAGATCATGGAGTACCTCTTCGACGAACACTCGAACGAGATGGCCGCGATACCACGCACTGGCACGCACGTCATCGATGGGTTTGGCGTCCTGGGCGGTTGCGGTAACCGCCGCGGCGATGGTCGCGGCGTCGAGCGGCTTGCCTTCGAGCGCCGCTTCCACGTGTCGGGCGCGCAGCGGCGTCGGCGCCACCGACCCCATCGCCACGAGAACGTCGGCGAGCCCGCCGGCGCAGACCCGGGCGCCGAGCGCCACCGACACGGTGGAGATCTCGAGCGCGGGGCGCGGGCCCGACTTGCGGAATCGTGCGACGAAGTCGCTCGCGGGCCGCTGGAAGACGGCTGCGGTGAGCAACTCTTCGGGCCGCTTCACGGTCTTGCCCGGAGCGACGAAGAACTCCGCCAGCGGCACGCGTCGCGTCTGTACGGCGCCGTCGCGCCAGCAGGCGAGTTCGACCGACGCGCCCAGCACCAGCAACGCAGGGCTCATGTCGCCGGCGGGCGATGCGTTGCAGAGGTTGCCGCCCACCGACGCGGCATTGCGGATCTGCTCGCTGGCGAAATGCTCGGCCGCTTCGACCAGTACAGGGGCGATTTTCCCCAGCGGCGCGTTGCGACGGATGTCGCCGACGGTGGCCGCTGCGCCGATGCGGATTTCGTCGCCTTCGGTTTCGATGCCGTCCAGCCCTTCGATGCGGCGCAGGTTCAGCAGCGTCGCGCCGTATCGGCGCACGCCGGATTCGGTCTGCGGCGACAGGTCGGTGCCGCCGCAAAACGGCGTGGCATCGCCGCCGGCCATCGCCTGCAATGCCTCGTCGAGGCGGCGAGGCGCCAGATAGGTTGTGATTCGTTGCATGTCCATGTCTTTCAGAACCTGATCGGTTCCCGGTAGCGCCCGAACACCTGGACCATCTCGCGCGTGATCTCGCCGACGCTCGCGTAGGCCTTCACGGCCTCGACGATCGCGGGCATCAGGTTCGTGCCCGATTGCGCATCGGCGCGCACGCGCGCCAGCGCCTGCGAGACCTGCGCCTCGTCGCGTTCGGCGCGAACGGCGTTCAGCGACTCGACCTGCCGGCGCGCGTCCTCGTCCTTGTACGGATGGAACTCGACCGGGTGGTCCTCTTCCTTCTCGTTGCGGTAGCAGTTCACGCCGACCTTCGGGAAGGCGCCCGATTCGATGTCGCGCTGCATCCGGTACGCCTGCTCGGAGACTTTCGCCTGAATCGTGCCGTCGGCGATCAGCTTCACGATGCCGCCTTGCGCGTCCACGTCGGCGATGATCTGCTTCATCAGGTCGCGCATCCGGTTCGTCATCGTCTCGATGTAGAACGAGCCGCCGAGCGGGTCGACCGTTTCGGTGAGCCCCATCTCCTCGATCAGGATCTGCATCGTGCGCAGCGAGATGCGCGCCGAGTACTCGGTGGGGATCGTGTAGGCCTCGTCGTAGGAGCATAGCGCCATCGTCTGCGCCCCCGACAGCGCGCTGATCAGCGCGTAGTAGGCGCCGCGCACGATGTTCATCTCCGGCTGCTCGAAGGTCAGGCCGCCGCCGCCGCCGCCGGCGATCATCCGCAGCCACATCGAGCCGGGTTTCTGCGCGTCGTACTCCTCCTTCATGATCTGCGCCCACAGGCTGCGGCCCGCGCGGAACTTGCAGATCTGCTCGAAGAGGTTGCCGAAGATGTTGAAGTTGTACGACAGGCGTCCGGCGAACTCGTCCACCGCCAGGCCGCGCCGGATCACGTCGTCCGCGTAGGCGCGCGCGATGCAGAACGCGTAGGCCATCTCCTGGGCGGGCGTCGCGCCCGATTCACGGATGTGGTAGCCGCACACCGACACCGGGCTGTATTTCGGCGCGTGCTTCGCACAGTACTCGATCGTGTCGCCGACCAAGCGGATCGACGGCTCGACCGGAAAGACCCACGTGCCGCGGCCGACGAACTCCTTCAGGATGTCGTTCTGGCAGGTGCCGCGCAGCTTCGCCAGGTCGTAGCCGCGCTTCTCGGCCATCGCGAGATACATCGCGATCAGGATCGCGGCGGCGCCGTTGATCGTCAGCGACACGGTGATCTTGCTGAGATCGATTCCGTCGAAAGCGATCTCGACGTCGCGCAGCGTGTCGATCGACATGCCGACGCGGCCGACCTCGCCTTCGGCCATCGGGTCGTCGGAATCCAGCCCGATCTGCGTGGGCAGGTCGAAGGCGACGTTCAGCCCGGTCTGCCCGTTGGCGATCAGGTACTTGAAGCGCTGGTTCGTCTCGTGCGGATTGCCGAAGCCCGCGTACTGGCGCATCGTCCACGGCTGCTTGCGGTACATCAGCGGGTGGATGCCGCGCGTGAACGGATACTCGCCCGGGGCGCCGAGCATCGCCAGCCCGCCGCTTTCCTCGACGTCGGCCGCCGTGTACAGCGGCTGCACTTCCAGGCCCGATTCATTGGTGACGGGCTTCACAGGAATGGGCGCGCGGTCGTTCATCGCACGTTCTCCCGGATGTAGTCGCAGATCGCATCGAGCTTCGAGCCGGTGGGGAAGATGCCGGCGAAGCCCAGCGCGCGCAACTCGTCGTGGTCCTGCGCCGGCAGGTTGCCGCCGATGACCCACAGCTTGTCGGTCAGGCCGTTCGCTTCGAGCAGCGTCTTCAGCTTGCGACAGAACGGCAGGTGCGAGCCGGCGAGGCTGGAGAGCGCGATCACGTCGACGTCCTCGTCGAGCGACATGCGCGCGACCGCTTCGGGCGATTGCCGCAGTCCCGTGTAGATGACCTCGAAGCCCGCGTCCATCATGGCGCGTGCGACGACTTTCGCGCCCTGGTCGTGTCCGTCCAGGCCGGGCTTGGCGAGCAGCACGCGGATGCGGCGCGCGCCGGCCTGCGGCGCGGAAGCCGCGGCAACGGTGGTCGTACTCATGACGTGACCTCTTTCGCAATGATCAGTTTCAGGATCTCGCTGGTGCCCCCGCCGATCAGCGTGAAGCGGACGTCGCGCAGGTAGCGCTGCACCGGATATTCCATCGCGTAGCCGTAGGAGGCGAGCACCCGCGCCGCCTGGTCGCAGATCGACGCGGCGGTCTCCGTGGCGAAGAGCTTCGCCATCGCGGCCTCCTTGTGGTGCGGGCGCTTCGCGTCGGCGAGCCACGCGGCGTAGCGCACCAGATGCGTCGCCGCCTCCAGCCCCGTGGCCATTTCGGCGAGCTTCATCTGGATCGCCTGGAAGCGGTCGATCGGCTTGCCGAACTGCTTGCGCTCGCCCGCGTAGCGCACCGCCTCGTCGAGCGCCGCGCGCGCGACGCCCAGCGCCATCGCGCCGGTGATGATGCGGATCTCGGCGAGCGTCTTCTTCAGGTGCACTTCGCCGTCGCCTTCCTCTTTCGACAACCGGTGCGTGTCGGGGACGAAGCAGCCGTCGAAGGAGACCTCGGAGGTCGGCAGCGCCCAGACGCCCATCTTGTGGATCGGGCGGCCGACGTGCAGACCGTCGAAGTGCTTCTCGACGAGGAAGATGGTCATCTTCTTCTCGTCGCCGGCCTTGGCGAAGACGGTGAAGAAGTCGGCCACCGGCGCCGAGGTGATCCACGTCTTGTGTCCGTCGATGACGTAGCCGCCGTCCACCTTGCGCGCGCTGGTGGCGATCGAGCCGAGGTCGGAGCCCGAGTCGGGCTCGGTCATGCAGATGCCGCCGATCTTCCTGCCCTGCAGCGCAGGGCGGAACAGTCGCTCGACGATGTCGGCATTGCCCAGCATCTGCAGGAACTTCGTTCCCATCAGCGACTGCATCGCGGCGGCGCCGGCGAGCGACATCGAGCCGCGCGCGATCTCGGTGAGCGCCAGGCAGAACTCGGACAGCGCCATGCCGCTGCCGCCGACTTCCTCGGGATAGCGCATGCCGAAGAAGCCCAGTTCGGCGAGTTCGGCGAACAGCTCGCGCGGGAACTCGTGCGCCTCGTCGATCGCCGCTGCGTTCGGGGCGATTCGGCGATCGCAGAAGCGCGCGAAGGTCTCCTGGACCGCGCGCTGGTCGTCGCTGAGCGCGAAATCCATCGTCAGCCTTCCCAGCCGTAGAGTTCGCGTGCCTTCGCCGGCGAGATCACGCCGTTGCGCACCTCCTCTGCGAGCACCTTGCGGTCGCGCTTCCTGGGGTCGCCGTAGCCGCCGCCGCCGCTGGCCACCTGGTGATAGACGGTGCCTTTGGGCACGCCGGTGATCAGGTCCTTGTTGCGCGGAACGACCTGGCGGCCGTCGGGGTAGGTGAGGCGGATGAAGTTCAGGCCGGCGTCGCCGCCGCCGAACAGGCCGAAGGCCGGCTCGAAGTCGCCGTCGCCGAAGGTGACGAGCTGCGTGTCGTCCGAGCCGATGCGGAAGATCGTCTCGACGCCCAGGCCGCCGCGCCACTGTCCGGCGCCGGCGGAGTCTTCGAGCAGTTCGTGGCGCAGCAGCGTGTGCGGCGTCTGCTGCTCGAACATCTCGTAGTCCTGGTCGAGCACCCCACCCGACGCGTCGATCATGCCGATGTGGTCGTAGCCGTCGGTGCCGAGCATCGCGCCCGAGCCGCCCTTCAGCCCCATGAAGCCGATGTCCACGTACTTCTCGTTGGTGTGCGGATCGATGCCGGTGGTGAGCGATGCCAGCAGGTTGTTCCAGCCGGCGGTGACTCGATCGGGCAACACCGGACCCAGCGCGCGCTGGATCGCGTCGGCGTTCGGCGGGCACAGGTGGTTGCCGAAGGTGGTCGCCTTCGGATAGGCGGCGTTGAGGATCGTCCCTTCGGGGATGACGATGTCGATCGGCTCGACCATTCCTTCGTTGTGCGGGATGTCGGGGTTGACCATCTGCAGCAGCGTGAGGATGGTGGCCGAAGCGCTCGACGTGAAGGTGCCGTTGACGAAGCCGTTGGTCTGCGCGTCGGTGCGCGAGTAGTCGAAGCGGATGCGCTCGTCTTCGACGTCGATGTCGACGCGGATCGTGAATTTCGATCCTTCGTGGCGGCCGTCGTAATAGACGCGACCTTCGCCCGAGTAGCGCCCGTTCGGGATCTTCGCGATCTCGGCCTGCATCATGCGGCGCGTGGCGTCGAACAGCGCGAGCTTGTGCGACTCGAAGCTCGCCAGGCCGTACTTGCCGAGCAGTTCGAGCACGCGCCGCTCGCCGACCGTGCACGCACCCATCTCGGCCTTCATGTCGTGCTGGACGATGTCCAGCCGCACGTTGGCGAAGATCAGGTTCCACACGTCCTTGCGCAACTTGCCGCGCTCGACGACCTTCACCGGCGGGATGCGCAGCGCCTCCTGCCAGACTTCCACTGCGTTCGGGTTGTAGCCGCCGGCGACGTTGCCGCCGATGTCGGCCTGGTGGCCCTTCACCGCCGTCCACGCGACGAGCCTGCCCTCGAAGAACACCGGCTTGAAGACGGCGACGTCGTTGTTCTGGTTGCCCAGGCTGAAGACGTCGTTGTGGAAGATGACGTCGCCGGGGTGCAGGTCGTCGCCGAAGTAGTCCTTGATGTACTTGCAGACCGGCGCCAGAGAGAACGCGAGGATCGGCAGGTTCTCGGTCTGCTCGAGCATGCGGCCTTCGCCGTCGTACAGGCCGGTGACGTAGTCCTTCGCTTCGCACAGGATCGGCGAGCGGGTCGTCATCTGCATCGAGATGCTCATCTCGTCGGTGATCGACTTGAAGGTGCGCGCGTACACCGACAGCAGGATCGGGTCGATGGCGACGGTCGCTTCTGGGGCGTTCATCTTCGTCTCCGGTTGCGCGGCGTGCAGGGACGCGGTGGCGGGTGCGTTCATGCGGTGACTCCGGCCGGCTGCTGTGCCTGGCGCTCGCCGAGCGCGGCGCGAACGAGATCCTCGCGGCCCTTGCGGTACAGCACGAAGGAGCCGAGTGCATCGACGACGCAGTCGAAACTTGCGTCGACGAAGATGGCGGTGGTCACCTGTTCGATCATCGCCGGCCCCTCGACCCGGTTGCCGTGGCGCATCGCGTGGCCGTCGTGGATCGGCACTTCGGCGAAGGCCTGGCGCGCGGGCACGTACACCGCGCGGCGGCCCTTCAATGTATGCGCGCTGTCGGCGCCCTGCCAGTCGTCCTTGCGGTAACCGGGTTTGGACGTGCTGCCGATCGCCTGCACGCGCACGTTGATGATCTCGATAGGCGTGGCTTCCTGCTCGAGCGAGTAGCCGTACAGCCGCTCGTGCTCGGCGTGGAAGAGCTTCGCGATGCCGGCCGCGTCGCGCGCGGCGACCCGTTCGCGCGGCACCACGAAGGATACCTCGTGGTACTGGCGGATGTAGCGGCAATCGAGCTTCAACTGGGTGCGCCGCTGCGCGGCAGGCACGCGCTCCTCGTCCAGGTGCGCATCGCCTTCGCGCGCCATCTCGTCGACCATCGCCGCCAGCCGCTCCCAGTCGACCGAATCGAGCCGCGCGACGAAGGTGCGCACGTAGTCGTGCTTCAGTTCGCTCATCAGCATGCCGAAGGCGCACAGCACCGACGATTCGCGCGGAACGATCTGCAGCGGAATCTCGAGCTCGTCGCAGATCGCGCAGGCGTGGATCGGCCCCGCGCCGCCGGCCGGAACGATCGGGAACTCGCGCGGATCGAAGCCGCGCTTGATGGTCACCTCGCGCACGCCCTGCGCCATGTTGTTGCAGGCGACGCGGTACATGCCGGCCGCCGCTTCCTCGATCGACAGTCCCATTGGCTTCGCAATGTGCGTCTCGATCGCCTTGCGCGCGGCGTCGACGTCGAGCTTCATCTTCCCGCCGGCGAAGAACGCCGGATCGAGGTAGCCGAGCACGACGTTGGCGTCGGTGGTGGTCGGCAATTCGCCGCCCTTGCCGTAGCACGCCGGCCCGGGGTCGGCGCCGGCGCTCTGCGGGCCGACGCGCAGCAGGCCGCCTTCGTCGAGCCAGCCGATCGAGCCGCCGCCCGCACCGATCGTGTGGATGTCGAGCATCGGCAGCGCCAGTTTGTGGCGCGCGATCTCGCCGTCGTTCTTGATCATCGGCGCATCGACCGACACCGACGCCTCGAAGCTCGTGCCGCCCATGTCGGTCGTGATGCACTTGTTCTGGCCGTGCGCGCGGACGTAGAACAGGCCCGCGCCGGGGCCGCCGGCCGGACCCGACAGCAGCGTGAGCGCGGCCTTCTCGCGCGCGAGCTGCGGCGTGATCACGCCGCCGTTGGACTGCATGATCAGCAGCAGCCCGCCGAAGCCGGCGCCCTTCAGCCGCGCGACCAGCTGGTCGAGGTAGTGGTTCAGCTTCGGACCGACGTAGGAGTTCAGCGCCGTCGTGCTCACGCGCTCGTAGAAGCGGATCGATGGCAGCAGGTCGGTGGACACCGTCAGGTAGGCCTCGGGCATCTCGCTGCGCACGAGTTCCGCGGCGGCGCGCTCGTGCTCGGCGTTGGCGAACGAGTTCATGAAGCAGATCGACACCGCCTGCACGCCTTCGGCTTGGAACTGCGCGATCGCGCGGCGCACCGCGTCCACGTCGAGCGGCTGCGTTTCGGCGCCGTTGCGATCGAGCCGCCCCGGGATGCCGGCGCGCAGGTAGCGCGGTACCAGCGGCTTCACGTTCGTGTAGCGGTTGTTGTACTGCTCTTCGCGGATGCCGCGGCGCATCTCGAGCGCGTCGCGCACGCCTTCGGTGGTGAGCAGCGCGCACTTCGCGCCGGTGTGCGTGAGCGTCGCGTTGGTCGTCACCGTCGTGCCGTGCACGATCGTGTCGATGGTCGGCGCGAAGGCTTCGAGCGTCATCGGCGGGGTCATGCTGGCCGCGATGTCCGCCAGGCCCTGCACGACGGCGATGGACGGGTCGGCCGGCGTCGAAAGCGTCTTGAAGATCGCGGGCTCGGCGCCGTCGCGGGTGACGACGAAATCGGTGAAGGTTCCACCGACGTCGATTCCGATCTTGAGCGTCATGCTCGGGCTCCTTCCTGGATGGTTTCGCCTGCTTGCGCGGCGAAGCGGCGGACCTCTTCCTTGCGCACCTTGCCGAGTGCGGTCTTCGGCAGCGCGTCGACGAAGACGACGTCCTTCGGATGCTTGAAGCGCGCGATGCGCCCCTCGAGCAGCGCGAGCACGCCTTCGGCGTCGATCGTGCTGCCCGGACGCCGCACCACGACGGCGACGACGATCTCGCCCCAGCGCTCGTCGGGCCGGCCGACGACCGCGGCCTCTTCGAGGTCGGGCGACTCGATCAGCACGTTCTCGATCTCGGCCGGATAGATGTTCTCGCTGCCCGAGATGATCATGTCCTTCTTGCGGCCGTCGACCCACAGGAAGCCGTCGGCATCGAAGTGCCCGACGTCGCCCGTGTGGAACCAGCCGTCGACGAGCACCGCGTCGGTGGCGGCGCGGTCGTTCCAGTAGCCGCGCATCACGTTCGGGCCGCGCACGAGGATCTCGCCGCTCGTGCCCGGCTCGACGTCGCGCGCGTAGTCGTCGACGATTCGCAACGCGCACGCTTTCGCGGCGCGACCTGCGGTGCCGACGCGAGGCGCGTCCTCGCGACGCTGGTACGCGGCGATCGGGCACGTCTCGGTGGCGCCGTAGACCTGCACCATCGGAATGCCGCGCTCGTGCACCGCGCGGATGAGTTTCTCCGGGACGATCGTCGAGCCGGTCGTGATCATCCGCAGGCTCGACAGGTCCGCGCTCGCCCAGCGCGGGTGCGCCATCATCGGGTCGAGCTGCGCGGGAACGAGCACGGTGAGCGTGATGCGCTCGCGCTCGATCGCATCGAAGCTCGGCTCGACATCGAAGCGCGGATGCAGCACGACGGTCGCGCCGACGCGCAGCGCCGGCGTCGTCTGGTTGTTCAGGCCGCCGACGTGGAAGAGCGGCAGCGTCGTGAGGATCCGGTCGTCGGCCGTCATGTCGTGCATCGCCGCGCTGTTCTCGGCGTTGGCGGCGATTGCGCGTTGCGTGAGCAGCACGCCTTTCGGCTTGCCGGTCGAGCCCGACGTGTAGCAGACGAGCAGCGGCTCGTCGTCGAAGGGGGCGCGCGCGGGCAATGCGGCTTCGTCGGCGCCTTCGAGGAACGCGTTCCAGGAAGTCCAGCCGGAGGGAGCGTCGCCCATCGCGACGAGTCGCGTTCCCTCGAGCGCCGCACGGTACGCGTCGGTCTGCCCGACGAAGGCCGGTTCGACGAAGAGCACGCCGGGAGGACAGTCGGCGAGCATCTGCCGGTGCTCGGGCGCCGCGAGCCGCCAGTTCAGCGGCATGAACATCGCGCCGAGCCGCGCCGCCGCGAACAGCAGCGCGAGCATCTCGGGGCTGTTGTGGCCGAGCCAGGCGACGCAACCGCCGCGGCCGACCCCTTGGCGCGCGAGCGCGGCTGCGAGACGGCGAACGAGTCGTGCGAGGTCCGCATAGCTGAGGTCGCGGCCGGGGAAACGGATCGCGATGCGCTCCGGCGTGCGCTTCGCGTGCTCTTCGATCCATTCGTCGAGGCTCATTCCCGTCTCCTGGTCGGAACCCCTCGTTCGATCGCTTCTTCTCTTGTGCGTTCTCAGGCGTCGCCGACTTCGATCACGACCGACATCGCCGTGTCGCCGGCGGCGCAGCCGGTGAACAGTCCGAGGCCGCCGCCGCGAAGCGCCAGCTCCTCGATCAATTCGATCACCGCGCGCGTGCCCATCGGCGCCTGCGGATGGCCCCAGACGAGCGAGCAGCCGTAGTCGTTCATCTTCGCGATGTCCGCCCCGGTGGCTTTCGCGAAGAAGACGTCGTTGACCGCGAAGGGGTTGTGCGTCTTGATCGCCGTCATCTGCGCGATGCCGACGCCGGCCTGCTCGAGCGCGCGCAGGGCGGCCGGCACCGTTGCCTCGGGCATGTGCGCAAGCTCTGCGCGTGCGAGGCCGAAACCGCGCAGCCGGACGGCGACCTTCGGGTCCTTCGACAGCTCGCGCGCCCGCTCGGACGTCGTGACGACGATCGCCGCATTGCCGTCGGCCGGATGGGTCTGCCCGCCGAAGGTCACGGTGCCGCCGTCCATCACGGGCTTGAGCTTCGCCAGGCCCTCGACGCTCGACTGCGAGACGCCTTCGTCGCCGGCCATCGTCGCCACCGTCTTGCGGAAGTTGGGCGCCGGCACCTCGAAAGGCAGCGTCATGAAGCGCTTCAGGAACGCGCTGTCGTCGGCCAGCGCGCGCCGGTACTGCGCCTCGCGCATCAGGACGACCTCGTGCTGCTGCGCGGTGGAGATGCCGTGCTTCTTCGCGACGTTCTCGGCGGTCTGCAGCATCGAGTGCCGCCCGAGCGGATCGCAGCCGAAGTTGTCGAGCACCCAGTCCTCGGAAGCGCCGGTGCCGCCGGGTCCCTTCGGGTTCGGGTAATACAGGTGCGGACCGTTCGACGTGCGGTCGCAGTTCAGCACGAGCGCCGTCTGCGCCATTCCGCACTCGATTTCCTGTGCGGCCGCGAGCAGCGTTCGCACGCCGGTGGCGCACGCCTGCATCATCGTCGGGCCGCCGGCGCTCTTCGCGCCGATCATCCCGGTCAGCCAGGGCAGGCCGTAGAACGAATGCTTCTGCGGCACCGAGAAGCCGAGAACGCCGTAGTCGAAACTCGCGGGATCGATGCCGCGCTTCTGCAGCTCGTTGCGCGCGACGTGCGCAGCGAACTCGACGCTGTGCAGGTTCGAGAGGCTGCCCTGCCAGCGAGCGAAGGGCGTGCTCCAGTAGGCTCCGTACGGGATCGCGGCACGGTATTTCATGTGGTTTCCTCGTCCTGCAGTCCGATGGCGACGATGAAGGCGTGACGCGCCTGCATCAGGTGGGCGTGCATCGCGTTCGCGGCGGCCGCGCCGTCGCCGGTGCGCAGCGCGTGGGTCAGGTGGGTGAGCCCGTCGAGCACGATGGCGCGGATTTCGGAGTCGTCGAGCGTGAGCGCGCCGATATGCTGCAAGTGATCGCCGTACTGCTCGATCACGCGCACCAGGCGACGGTTGGGCACGAGTGCCAGGCACGCGGCGCGAAAGTGGGCGTGCGCTTCGCGGAAGGCCAGCACGTCGCCGGCCGCGTGCGCGCGCGTCGCCGCAGCGAGCGCCTGCTCGATCGGCGCGCGAACCGTTTCGTCCTTGCAGCGCGCGGCGATCCGGCGCATCGCCGCCGTCTCGAGCAGGAAGCGGACTTCGTAGATGTCCTCGGCGTCGTCGATCGTGAGCGCCGGCACCACGAAGCTGCGGCCCGAGAGCACGAGCAGGCCCTCGCCGGCCAGGCGGGTGAGTGCTTCGCGCACGGGCGTGCGCGAGACGCCGAGCTGCTGCGCGAGCTGCACTTCCTGCAGCGGCCGGCCGGCGGCGATCCTCCCGTTGCGAAGCTGCGTGCGCAGCGCCTGATAGACCTGGTCACCCAGGCCGGGGGCGCGTTCGACGGGTGCTAGGGAGGGGACCAACGGGGGGCCTGCGGGGATGAGCGGTTAGCGTCGACGGGATACTGTATACATTGGTGAGAGACGTGTAAAGGGTCTTGCTACGGCGCGAGGGGCACGGCCGGATGCGCAATGAGGATTCCGCGCGCAGGAGCGCCCGAATCCCGTATCGGCGAAGCTGCTGCTTTACGGGGCGTGTCCGCTCGATGGAGCGGTTACAGAGCGGCAATGAAATCGGGGTGACGCAGCCTTTTGCACCTCAGCGTGCGATGACATGACTGCCCGACTGTCGAACCCTTTCGAACCCGAGCTCTGCAGTGCCTTCAGCGCTTCGGCGCCGGAGACACGAGGCAGTTTAGGCATGCTCCGACACTGAGAAGGTGGTCACGACCGGACGGCCGTGGGCCTCGAGGGGGAACTCCGCGAGATAGAGGGCGGTAGCCTCTCGCAAATTGGCGACCGCCTCTTCGACTGTCTCACCCTGGGTTGTGGTGCCCGTTTCGGGGTTGAGCGCGACGTACCCGCCCTCTTCAGCAGGCGTAAGCACGGCAGTCAGGTCCATTGCATCTCCTCAGCGTCTGGACTCGATTGTCGCCCATACGGGAATGATCTGCGTTGGCGGAACTGGACAGCCTCGAGAGCGAGTTTTTCGGCAAACTGAGCCCCGGACAGGGGTCCAAGGAGTTTGTCGTGAAACGCAAGCGCTTTTCGATCGAGCAGATCGTGGCCGTGCTCAAGCAGGCCGAGCTCGGCATGCCGGTGGCCGACCTCATCCGGCAGGTCGGGATCTCCGAGCAGACGTTCTACCGCTGGAAGAAGCAGTACGCTGGGATGCAGTCCGACCAGGCACGCTCGGCTCGTGCGCGGTCCGCTGCATGGCTCCTGATCGGCGATGAGGGCCGTAAACCCTCGTTATCGACCCGACGGCGCCAGTTGATGCCCCGTCGGCCGCCCCTCCGTGGGACTGCTGCCGATCAGACGCCCGAAACGCTCCCTTCGTTCCGCGTTTTTGCCCGCGACCCGTACCGCCCCGCGTAGACCCAGGTGAACTCGGCGCCCAGCAGGAAGATCTGCGCCGAGTAGTAGACCCAGACCATCAGGACGACGATCGAGCTCGCCGCACCGAAGCCCGAGGCGATGCCGCTCTTTCCGATGTACAGGCCGATCGCCCACTTGCCGATCGTGAACAGCGCCGCGGTGACGGCCGAGCCGAGCAGCACGTCGCGCCAGGCGATGTCGACGCTCGGCATGAGCTTGTAGATCAGCGTGAACATCGCGGTGAGCAGGCCGAAGCTCACGACGAAATTGATGATCTGCGCGAGCCACTCCCAGCCGCCGAAGACCGGCGACCACCATTTGCCGAGGGCGGCAATCGCCGCGCTCGCGACCAGCGAGACGATCAGCAGGAAGCCGAGCGACAGGATCAGGCCGAACGACAGCAGGCGCGTGCGCACCAGCGCCCAGATGCCGCTGGACGGCTGCTTGCGCGGGCTACGCCAGATGCGATCGAGATTGCTCTGCAACTCGCCGAACACGGTCGTGGCGCCGACCGCGAGCAGGACGATGCCGATGGCGCTGCCGAGCGGACCCTTGCCGCTGACCTCGACGCTCTGCAACAGGCTCTGGACGGCGGCCGCTCCGTCGTCGCCCAGCAGGCCCTGCAACTGTCCGAACACTTCGCCGCGCGCGGCTTCCCCGCCGAAGACCAGCCCGGCGACGGAGACGACGATCAGCAGCAGCGGTGCGAGCGAGAACAGTGTGTAGTACGACAGCGCGGCGCCCATGCTCGGTGCGTAGTCCTCGATCCACGACGACACCGTGTCGACGAGCAGGCGGTAGAAGCC